>NZ_JBICWR010000022.1:0-142062 GCF_043199855.1 Streptomyces sp. NPDC048521 | reverse complement strand
GGGGCCCGGCTGCGCGAGCGCCTCGCGCCGTCGCTGCCCGGGGCGACCTGGTACGAGGTGGGCGGCGGCACCCTGGACGACGCGGTCCGCCTGGCCGGTGAGATGAACTCCGGCCGCTACGACGCGGTGGTGGGCCTCGGCGGCGGGAAGATCATCGACTGCGCCAAGTTCGCCGCGGCGCGCATCGGCCTGCCCCTGGTCGCCGTGCCCACGAACCTCGCGCACGACGGCCTGTGCTCACCGGTCGCCACCCTGGACAACGACGCCGGCCGCGGCTCCTACGGCGTACCGAACCCGATCGCGGCCGTGATCGACCTGGACGTGATCCGCGAGGCCCCGGCCCGTTTCGTGCGCGCCGGCATCGGTGACGCGGTGTCCAACATCAACGCGATCGCGGACTGGGAGCTGGCGAACCGGATCAACGGCGAGCAGATCGACGGCCTGGCCGCCGCCATGGCCCGGCAGGCCGGCGAGGCCGTGCTCCGGCACCCCGGCGGCATCGGGGACAACGACTTCCTCCAGGTGCTCGCCGAGGCGCTGGTCCTGACCGGCGTCGCGATGTCGATCTCCGGCGATTCCCGGCCCGCCTCGGGTTCCTGCCACGAGATCAACCACGCCTTCGACCTGCTCTACCCCAAGCGCGCCGCCGCCCACGGCGAGCAGTGCGGGCTCGGTGCCGCTTTCGCGATGTACCTGCGCGGAGCGCACGAGGAGTCGGCGTACATGGCCGAGGTGCTGCGCCGGCACGGGCTTCCGGTGCTGCCGGAGGACATCGGCTTCACCGTGGACGAGTTCGTCCGCGCCGTGGAGTTCGCCCCGGAGACCAGGCCCGGCCGCTACACGATCCTCGAACACCTCGACCTCACGACGACCCAGATCAAGGACATCTACGCCGACTATGTCAAGGCCATCGGTAGCTGAACTCCGTCCGGTCGTCCACCCCGCCGGGGTGAAGGACCGGCGCAGCGGTGAGCACTGGGCGGGACGCCTCTACATGCGTGAGGCGTCGCTGCGCATCGACCGCTACCTGGTGAACACCAGGGTCACGCCCAACCAGCTCACGTACCTGATGACCGTCTGCGGTGTGCTCGCGGCCCCGGCCCTGCTGGTGCCGGGGATCACGGGCGCGGTGCTCGGCGTGGTCGCCACCCAGCTGTACCTGCTGCTGGACTGCGTCGACGGCGAGGTCGCCCGCTGGAAGAAGCAGTACTCGCTCGGCGGGGTCTACCTGGACCGGGTCGGCGCCTACCTGACCGACGCGGCCGTGCTGGTCGGCCTAGGACTGCGCGCCGCCGACCTGTGGGGCAGCGGCCGTATCGACTGGCTGTGGGCCTTCCTCGGCACTCTCGCCGCGCTCGGCGCGATCCTGATCAAGGCGGAGACCGACCTCGTCGGTGTCGCCCGGCACCAGGCCGGGATGCCGCCGGTGAAGGACGCCGCGGCCGTCGCGGAGCCGCGCTCCTCGGGCATGGCGCTGGCCCGCCGGGCCGCGTCGGCGCTGAAGTTCCACCGGCTGATCCTCGGGATCGAGGCCTCGCTGCTGATCGTGGTCCTCGCGATCGCGGACCAGGTGCGCGGCGACCTGTTCTTCACCCGGCTCGGTACGGCCGTCCTCGCCGGCATCGCCCTGCTGCAGACCCTGCTGCACCTGGTGTCCATCCTGGCGTCGAGCAGGCTGCGGTGAGCGGCATGAAGGTCGGCGCCGTCATCATCACCATGGGCAACCGGCCCGAGGAGCTGCGGGCCCTGCTCGACTCCGTCGCCAAGCAGGACGGCGACCCGGTCGAGGTGGTCGTCGTCGGCAACGGCTCGCCCGTCCCGGACGTGCCCGACGGCGTACGGACCGTCGAACTGCCCGAGAACCTGGGCATCCCCGGCGGCCGGAACGTCGGCATCGAGGCCTTCGGCCCCGGTGGCCGCGAGGTCGACGTGTTGCTCTTCCTCGACGACGACGGCCTGCTCGCCCGCCACGACACCGCCGAGCTGTGCCGCGAGGCCTTCGCTGCGGACCCCCGGCTCGGCATCATCAGCTTCCGTATCGCCGATCCGGAGACCGGCGAGACCCAGCGCCGGCACGTGCCCCGGCTGCGCGCCTCGGACCCGATGCGCTCCTCCCGGGTCACCACCTTCCTGGGCGGCGCCAACGCCGTCCGCACCCGCGTCTTCGCGGAGGTCGGCGGGCTTCCGGACGCATTCTTCTACGCCCACGAGGAAACCGACCTGGCATGGCGGGCCCTCGACGCGGGCTGGATGATCGACTACCGGTCCGACATGGTGCTGTACCACCCGACGACCGCTCCCTCGCGGCACGCGGTCTACCACCGCATGGTCGCCCGCAACCGCGTCTGGCTGGCCCGCCGCAACCTCCCCGCCCTCCTGGTCCCGGTCTATCTCGGGGTCTGGATGCTGCTCACGCTGCTCCGCCGCCCCTCCCGGCCGGCTCTGCGGGCCTGGTTCGGGGGCTTCAAGGAGGGCTGGGCCACCCCGTGCGGCCCCCGCCGCCCGATGCGCTGGCGCACGGTGTGGCGGCTCACCCGGCTGGGCCGGCCCCCGGTCATCTGACAAGCTCGTCCCTGAGGGACCCGTCCGCCCCCGGACGGACGCACCGCACGACGAACTCGAACGCGCACCCGAAGACGAAAGTTTCCCCCTGTGAGTGAGACCACGCACGACGGCACGGTCGCGGTGACCGCGGCCCCGTCGCCCGACGAGGGACTGACGGCGGACCGGCTCGCCGCCAAGTACGGGCTCTCCGTGAGCGGCGCCCGGCCCTCGCTCGTGGAGTACATCGGTCAGCTGTGGGGCCGGCGCCACTTCATCCTCGCCTTCTCCCAGGCGAAGCTGACGGCGCAGTACAGCCAGGCCAAGCTCGGCCAGCTCTGGCAGGTGGCGACCCCGCTGCTGAACGCGGCCGTGTACTTCTGCATCTTCGGGCTGATCCTGCACGCCAGCCGCGGCATGCCCCAGGACGTGTACATCCCGTTCCTGGTCACCGGCGTCTTCGTGTTCACCTTCACCCAGAGTTCGGTGATGTCGGGCGTCCGGGCGATCTCCGGCAACCTCGGCCTGGTGCGCGCCTTGCACTTCCCGCGCGCCTCGCTGCCGATCTCCTTCTCGCTCCAGCAGCTCCAGCAGCTGCTGTTCTCGATGATCGTGCTGTTCGCCGTGGCGATGGGCTTCGGCAGCTACCCGAGCCTGTCCTGGCTGCTGATCGTGCCGGTGCTGGTGCTGCAGTTCCTGTTCAACACCGGGCTGGCGCTGATCATGGCCCGTGCGGGCGCCAAGACCCCGGACCTGGCCCAGCTCATGCCCTTCGTGATGCGCACGTGGATGTACGCGTCCGGCGTGATGTTCTCCATCCCGATCATGCTGGAGGACGAGCCGCAGTGGATCGCGACGGTCCTGCAGTGGAACCCGGCCGCCGTCTACATGGACCTCATGCGCTTCGCCCTGATCGACGGCTACGGTTCCGAGAACCTGCCCGACCACGTCTGGGCGGCGGCGGGCGGCTGGGCCGTGCTCTTCGCCCTGGGCGGCTTCGTGTACTTCTGGAAGGCTGAGGAGCGGTACGGCCGTGGCTGAGCAGAACAACCAGGACCGACGTCCGACGGTCATCGCGGACGAGCTGCACATCGTCTACCGCGTCAACGGCGCCAAGACCGGCAAGGGCAGCGCGACGGCCGCCCTCAGCCGGATCCTGAAGCGGGGCGAGGAGCGCGGGGTGCGCAAGGTGCACGCCGTGCGCGGCGTCTCCTTCGTGGCCTACCGCGGCGAGGCCATCGGCCTCATCGGCTCCAACGGCTCGGGCAAGTCGACCCTGCTGCGGGCCATCGCCGGCCTGCTGCCCGCGGAGAAGGGCAAGGTCTACACCGACGGCCAGCCTTCCCTGCTGGGCGTGAACGCCGCCCTGATGAACGACCTCACCGGTGAGCGGAACGTCATCCTGGGCGGTCTCGCCATGGGCATGTCCCGGGAGCAGATCAAGGAGCGTTACCAGGACATCGTCGACTTCTCGGGCATCAACGAGAAGGGCGACTTCATCACGCTGCCGATGCGCACGTACTCCTCCGGCATGGCGGCCCGGCTGCGGTTCTCCATCGCCGCCGCCAAGGACCACGACGTCCTCATGATCGACGAGGCGCTGGCCACCGGTGACCGCAAGTTCCAGAAGCGCTCGGAGGAGCGCATCCGCGAACTGCGCAAGGAGGCCGGAACGGTTTTTCTGGTCAGTCACAACAACAAGTCGATCCGCGACACCTGCAACCGCGTGCTGTGGCTGGAACGCGGCGAGCTGCGCATGGACGGACCCACCGAAGAGGTTCTGAAGGAATACGAGAAGTTCACGGGCAAGTAGCCCATTTCGGCCAGGGCCCCGCCGGAAACCGTCCGGCGGGGCCCTGCGTGTGCAAAGGAAGCGTCAACTCCGGCCGCGGTCAGGAATCTTGGAGCCAATCGGTGTGTTGTTGTGATGTGCAGGACACCCCGACGATCCTCGCTGCGTTGTACAACGTAAGCTGTACCGGTGCCGGAAAGCGGCAAGTGGGGCGATAATTCGCGGCACCCTCCGCCGGGGCAGCCCTGCGCATTGCCGGGCGGCGTGTCCGAAATAGTGTGTATTGGTTCGGCAGTGTAGAACGGGAGATGTGACGGCAATGGCTACGGAGACTCCCCAGCTCAACGCAGCATGTGCCGTCCCCCCTCCGGGCAGCGCCCGATGACGGCCACCGGAACGGCGCCCGACCTGGAACGCGCCACCCTGGACAAGGCCGCGAGCGAGAACTTCCCCGTGGCCCCCTTCTTCCTGCCCAGGGCCTGGCGCGACGACCTCATGGCCGTCTACGGCTTCGCCCGCCTCGTGGACGACATCGGCGACGGCGACCTCGCCCCCGGCGGGGCCGACGCCCGTCTGCTCGGCGTGTCGCCGGCCGAGGCCGAGGACCGCCTGGTCCTCCTCGACGCCTTCGAGACGGACCTGCGCCGCGTGTTCGACGGCACCCCGCGCCACCCCCTGCTGCGCCGCCTGCAGCCCACCGTCCGCCGCCGCTCCCTCACCCCCGAGCCGTTCCTCGGCCTGATCGCCGCCAACCGCCAGGACCAGCTCGTCACCCGGTACGAGACCTACGACGACCTCCTCGCCTACTGCGAACTGTCCGCCAACCCCGTCGGCCGCCTGGTCCTCGCCGTCACCGGCACCTCGACCCCCGAGCGGATCCGGCTGTCCGACGCGATCTGCACCGCCCTGCAGATCGTGGAACACCTCCAGGACGTCGCCGAGGACCTCGCCCGGGACCGCATCTATCTGCCCGCCGAGGACATGAAGCGCTTCCACGTCCAGGAAACGGATCTCGCCGCGAAAACCGCGGGCGCATCGGTGCGCGCCCTGGTTGCATACGAGGGACAACGCGCCCGCGATCTGCTGAATGAAGGCGCCCCCCTGGTGGGTAGCGTCCACGGCAGGTTGAAGCTGCTGCTCGCGGGGTTCGTGGCGGGGGGAAGGGCGGCGATCAGGGCGATCGCCGCCGCCGAATACGACGTACTTCCCGGCCCGCCCAAACCCGGCAAGGTCCAGTTGCTGCGTGAGGCGGGCGTGATCCTGCGAGGAGAGGGGTGATCCGGACCGTGGATTCTCCGCCGCACGTGTCCGCACCGGTACTCGCCGCCTACAGCTACTGCGAGGCCGTCACCGGGCAGCAGGCCCGTAACTTCGCCTACGGCATCCGCTTGCTGCCGACGGCCAAGCGCCGCGCCATGTCGGCGCTGTACGCGTTCTCCCGGCGCGTGGACGACATCGGCGACGGCGAGCTGGCCGACGAGGTCAAGCTGGCCCGGCTGGCGGACACCCGGGCGCTGCTCGCCCGGATCCGGGAGGGCGAGGTCGAGGAGGACGACACCGACCCGGTGGCCGTCGCCCTCACGCACGCCGCGCGCGCCTTCCCGATCCCGCTCGGCGGCCTGGACGAGCTGATCGACGGCGTCCAGATGGACGTGCGCGGGGAGACCTACGAGACCTGGGACGACCTGAAGGTCTACTGCCGGTGCGTCGCCGGTGCCATCGGACGCCTCTCGCTCGGCGTCTTCGGCACCGAACCAGGGACGCGCGGCGCCGAGCGCGCACCCGAGTACGCCGACACGCTCGGTCTCGCGCTGCAGCTCACCAACATCCTCAGAGACGTCCGCGAGGACGCCGAGGGCGGCCGTACCTACCTCCCCTCCGACGACCTCGCCAAGTTCGGCTGCTCGGCCGGGTTCGACGGGCCGACGCCGCCGGAGGGCTCCGACTTCGCGGGCCTCGTGCACTTCGAAGTACGACGGGCCCGTGCCCTTTTCGCCGAGGGCTACCGGCTGCTGCCCATGCTCGACCGGCGCAGCGGCGCGTGCGTGGCCGCCATGGCCGGCATCTACCGCCGGCTGCTGGACCGTATCGAGCGCGACCCGGAGGCCGTGCTGCGCGGCCGGGTCTCGCTGCCCGGACACGAGAAGGCGTACGTCGCCGTGCGGGGCCTGTCCGGCCTCGACGCCCGGCATGTCTCCCGCCGCGTCTCTCCCCGGTCCGTCAGGAGGCGCGCTTGATGGACCTGTCCGATCCGGCCGGCATGCGGCAGGCAACCCTCCGCTGCGGCGTGGCGTCCCTGACTGCGACGGCCGGGCGTGCACCGTTCAACCAGCACGCTCGGCACGCACGGAAGGACGCACGATGAGCGACGGGTCACGCCCCGCACAGGCGCACGCCGGTACCCCCCGGGCGGCAGGCCGCAGCGCCGTGGTGGTCGGTGGCGGACTCGCCGGCATCACCGCGGCGCTCGCGCTCGCCGACGCGGGCGTCCACGTCACCTTGCTCGAGGGCAGGCCCAGGCTGGGCGGGCTCGCCTTCTCCTTCCAGCGCGGCGAGTTGACCGTCGACAACGGCCAGCACGTGTACCTGCGCTGCTGCACCGCCTACCGCTGGTTCCTCGACCGGATCGAGGGCGCGGCGCTGGCACCGCTGCAGGACCGCCTGGACGTGCCCGTCGTCGACGTCGCCAAGCCCGAGGGCAGGCGGCTCGGCCGGCTGCGGCGGGACCCGCTGCCCGTCCCCCTCCACCTGGGGCGCAGCCTGGCCGCCTATCCGCACCTCTCGCTCGCCGAGCGTGCCGCGGTCGGGCGGGCCGCGCTCGCGCTCAAGGGGCTCGACCTCGCCGATCCGACGCTGGACACGCAGGACTTCGGCAGCTGGCTGGCCGGGCACGGCCAGTCGGCGCGCGCCGTCGAGGCCCTGTGGGACCTGGTCGGGGTCGCCACCCTCAACGCGGTCGCGGGCGACGCCTCGCTGGGGCTCGCCGCGATGGTGTTCAAGACCGGTCTGCTGTCCGACCCGGGCGCGGCCGACATCGGCTGGGCCCGCGTTCCGCTGGGCGAACTGCACGACCGGCTGGCCCGCAAGGCGCTCGACTCCGCGGGCGTCCGTACCGAAGTCCGTACACGCGTCACCTCCGTCTCCCACAACGAAAACGGGAGCTGGAGCGTTCAGGTTCCCGGCGAGACGCTCCATGCCGACGCGGTCGTCCTCGCCGTACCCCAGCGCGAGACCCACGACCTGCTGCCGCCCGGCGCCCTGGACGCCCGGGAACGGCTGCTGGAGATCGGCACCGCGCCGATCCTCAACGTCCATGTCGTCTACGACCGCAAGGTGCTCGCGAAACCCTTCTTCGCGGCCCTCGGCACCCCCGTGCAGTGGGTCTTCGACCGCACCGACGCCTCCGGGCTGCGTACGGGCCAGTACCTCGCGCTGTCCCAGTCGGCCGCACAGGAGGAGATCGACACCCCGGTCGCCGACCTCCGCGAACGCTATCTGCCCGAGTTGGAACGACTGATTCCCGCCGCGCGCGCGGCGGTGGTGAAGGACTTCTTCGTGACCCGGGAGCGCACGGCCACGTTCGCCCCCACCCCCGGCGTCGGGCGGCTGCGGCCCGGCGCCCGCACCAAGACCCCCGGCCTGTACCTGGCCGGAGCGTGGACCGCCACTGGCTGGCCCGCGACCATGGAAAGTGCGGTCCGCAGTGGAGTGAGCGCGGCGGACGCCGCGCTGAGCGCCCTGGGCCGGCCCCGCCCCCGCCACCTCTTCGAGTTCGAGGAGGCGGCCTGATGCTCACTCAGGAGCCCGCGGCCGGCCCCCGCACTCCCGGTACCGCAACAAGAGGAGAGACTGTGCCCACTGTGCCCCCGGCCTCGACGCCCGCTCCCCGGGCCGCGGTGGACGTGACCGCGCTGCTGGAGCGCGGCCGGACCCTGGCCACACCGGTCCTGCGTGCGGCAGTCGACCGCCTGGCGCCTCCCATGGACACCGTCGCCGCCTACCACTTCGGCTGGATCGACGCCGCCGGCAACCCGGCCGACGGTGACGGCGGCAAGGCCGTGCGTCCCGCGCTCGCCGTGCTCTCCGCCGAGGTCACCGGCGCCGCGCCCGAGGCCGGCGTCCCCGGCGCCGTCGCCGTCGAACTCGTGCACAACTTCTCGCTGCTGCACGACGACCTGATGGACGGCGACGAGCAGCGCCGGCACCGCGACACCGTCTGGAAGGTGCACGGCCCCGCCCAGGCCATCCTGGTCGGCGACGCCCTGTTCGCCCTCGCCAACGAGGTCCTGCTGGAACTGGGCACCGTCGAGGCGGGCCGCGCCACCCGCCGGCTGACCGCCGCCAGCCGCGCCCTGATCGACGGCCAGGCGCAGGACATCTCCTACGAGCACCGCGACCGCGTCAGCGTCGAGGAGTGCCTGGAGATGGAGGGCAACAAGACCGGCGCGCTGCTCGCCTGCGCCTCCTCCATCGGCGCGGTCCTCGGCGGTGCGGACGACGCCACCGCCGACGCGCTGGAACGGTACGGCCACCACCTCGGGCTCGCCTTCCAGGCCGTCGACGACCTTCTCGGGGTCTGGGGCGACCCGGAGGCCACCGGCAAGCAGACCTGGAGCGATCTGCGCCAGCGCAAGAAGTCGCTTCCGGTGGTGGCCGCCCTCGCGGCCGGCGGCCCCGCGTCGGAGCAACTCGCCGAGATCCTCGCCGCCGACGCCAAGAGCAGCGACTTCGAGAGCTTCTCCGAGGAGGAGTTCGCGGCCCGCGCCGCCCTCATCGAGGAGGCCGGCGGCCGCGAGTGGACGGCCCAGGAAGCGCGCCGTCAGCACACCATCGCCCTCGAAGCCCTCGACGCCGTCGACATGCCCGACCGGGTACGGGCCTCCTTCACGGCGCTCGCCGACTTCGTCGTCGTACGGAAGAGATGATCACTATCGGTTCGACACACCTCGCGTAGTCGCCGGCCGGTGTCCCTCCCGGGCTCCCGCTCCTGTCGAGCGGAAAGGGCCCAGGACACAGGACACCGGCCGACGGCGGACCCACAGCAGCACGACTCGCACGACTGCACGAAGGGGAAGCCATGACAGCGACGACCGACGGAAGTACCGGGGCGACCTTGCCGTCCCGCGCTGCCGCGGCCAGCGACACCACCCTCACCACCCCCGCAGCGGCCGGGGTACAAGAAGCCGCCGCACGCGCCGCGAGGCGCGCCACCGACCACCTGCTCGCCCGGCAGGACGCCCAGGGCTGGTGGAAGGGCGACCTGGAGACGAACGTCACCATGGACGCCGAGGATCTGCTCCTCCGTCAGTTCCTCGGTATCCAGGACGCGGCGACGACCGAGGCCGCCGCCAAGTTCATCCGCGGTGAGCAGCGCCAGGACGGCACCTGGGCCACCTTCTACGGTGGCCCCGGCGAACTGTCCACCACCATCGAGGCGTACGTCGCGCTGCGCCTGGCGGGTGACGCGCCCGACGCCCCGCACATGGCGCGGGCGTCGGCCTGGGTCCGGGAGCGCGGAGGCATCGCCGCCGCCCGCGTCTTCACCCGGATCTGGCTCGCCCTGTTCGGCTGGTGGAAGTGGGACGACCTGCCCGAACTCCCACCGGAGCTGATCTACTTCCCCAGCTGGATGCCGCTCAACATCTACGACTTCGGGTGCTGGGCCCGGCAGACCATCGTGCCGCTCACCATCGTCTCGGCCAAGCGCCCGGTCCGCCCGGCGCCCTTCGCGCTGGACGAGCTGCACACCGACCCCGCCCAGCCCAACCCGCCGAAGCCCCTCGCTCCCGTGGCCAGTTGGGACGGTGCCTTCCAGCGCCTGGACAAGGCGCTGCACCGGCTGCGCAAGGTCGCCCCGCGCAGACTGCGCAAGGCCGCGATGAACTCGGCCGCCCGCTGGATCATCGAGCGCCAGGAGAACGACGGCTGCTGGGGCGGCATCCAGCCTCCGGCCGTGTACTCGATCATCGCCCTGTACCTGCTCGGCTACGACCTCGAGCACCCCGTGATGCGCGAGGGCCTCGCCTCGCTGGACCGTTTCGCCGTCTGGCGCGAGGACGGCGCCCGGATGATCGAGGCCTGCCAGTCCCCGGTCTGGGACACCTGCCTCGCCACCATCGCGCTCGTCGACGCGGGCCTGCCCACCGACCATCCGCAACTGGTCAAGGCGGCCGACTGGATGCTCGGCGAGGAGATCGTCCGACCCGGTGACTGGGCCGTCAAGCGGCCCCACCTTCCCCCGGGCGGCTGGGCGTTCGAGTTCCACAACGACAACTACCCGGACATCGACGACACCGCCGAGGTCGCCCTCGCGCTGCGCCGGGTCAGGCACCACGACCCCGAGCGCGTGGACCGGGCGATCGGGCGGGCCGTGCGCTGGAACCTGGGGATGCAGTCGAAGAACGGCGCGTGGGGTGCCTTCGACGCCGACAACACCAGCCCGTTCCCGAACCGGCTGCCGTTCTGCGACTTCGGCGAGGTCATCGACCCGCCGTCCGCGGACGTCACCGCGCACGTGGTGGAGATGCTCGCCGCCGAGGGCCTCGCCCACGACCCGCGCACCCGGCGGGGCATCGAGTGGCTGCTCGCCGAACAGGAGCCGAACGGCTCGTGGTTCGGCCGCTGGGGCGTCAACTACATCTACGGCACCGGCTCGGTGGTGCCCGCGCTGACCGCGGCCGGCCTGCCCGGCTCCCACCCGGCGATCCGGCGGGCGGTGACCTGGTTGGAGAGCGTCCAGAACGACGACGGCGGCTGGGGCGAGGACCTGCGCTCGTACAAGCACGTCAAGGAGTGGAGCGGCCGCGGCGCCTCCACCGCCTCGCAGACCGCGTGGGCGCTCATGGCGCTGCTCGCGGCGGGGGAGAAGGGCTCCAAGGCCGTCGAGCGCGGCATCCAGTGGCTGGCCGAGACCCAGCGGGAGGACGGCACCTGGGACGAGCCGTACTTCACCGGGACCGGCTTCCCCTGGGACTTCTCCATCAACTACCACCTCTACCGGCAGGTGTTCCCGCTCACCGCCCTCGGCCGGTACCTGCACGGCGACCCCTTCGAGCGCCACCTGCTCGCCCCGGCCGTGAAGGCCTCCGCGCAGGCGAGGGTGAGCTGAATTGAGCACCCGGCCCGCTCCGGCTCCGCTGCTGATCGCCTGCGCGCTCGGCATCGAGCACCTCGCCCTGCGCACCGGCGACCGCGGCGGGGCCGGCGGGCCGGTCACCTTTGTCCGTACGGGCATGGGACCCCGGGCGGCGGAACGGTCCGTCACCCGGCATCTGTCCGAGCCTGCGCTCGCCGACGCGGCCGTCCTGGCCACCGGCTTCTGCGCCGGGCTCGCTCCCGGAATGCACCCCGGCGATCTGGTCGTCGCCGAGGAGACCCGGGATCCGCACGGGACCGTCCCGTGCGTGGGCACCGACCTGCTGGTCAAGGAACTCGTGCGCATCCTGCCCGAGCGCACGGTCCACACCGGCCCGCTCACCGGCTCCGACCACGTGGTCCGGGGTCCTGAGCGGTCCGATCTGCTCGCGACCGGAGCGATCGCGGTCGACATGGAGTCCGCCGCCACGCTCCTCGCCGCCGGCCGTACGGGCGCCCGCCCGGTCGCGGCCGTACGGGTGGTCGTGGACGCTCCCGAACATGAACTCGTCCGGATCGGCACGGTACGCGGTGGAATATCGGCTTTCCGCGTTCTTCGTTCCGTTCTTCCCGCATTTTATGAATGGCACCGTTCTTTGTTGCTCCCCCGGAGGTGAGCCAGATGGCCATGCCGTTGCGTCAGTCCATCAAGGTCGCTACTTACCTGGCTGAACAGAAGCTGCGCAGGCGGGACAAGTTCCCGCTCATCGTGGAGCTGGAACCGTTGTTCGCCTGCAACCTCAAGTGCGAGGGCTGCGGCAAGATCCAGCACCCGGCCGGTGTGCTCAAGCAGCGCATGCCGGTCGCCCAGGCCGTCGGCGCGGTGCTGGAGTCCGGTGCGCCGATGGTCTCCATCGCCGGTGGCGAGCCTTTGATGCACCCGCAGATCGACGAGATCGTGCGGCAGTTGGTGGCGAGGAGGAAGTTCGTCTTCCTGTGCACCAACGCCCTGCTGCTGCGCAAGAAGATCGACAAGTTCAAGCCCTCGCCCTATTTCGCCTTCGCGGTGCACATCGACGGGCTGCGCGAGCGGCACGACGAGTCCGTTGCGAAGGAGGGCGTGTTCGACGAGGCGGTGGAGGCCATCAAGGAGGCCAAGCGGCGTGGCTTCCGGGTGACCACCAACTCCACCTTCTTCAACACCGACACCCCGCAGACCGTCATCGAGGTGCTCAACTTCCTCAACGACGACCTCGAGGTCGACGAGATGATGATCTCGCCCGCCTACGCCTACGAGAAGGCACCCGACCAGGAGCACTTCCTCGGTGTCGAGCAGACCCGCGAGCTGTTCAAGAAGGCCTTCGCGGGCGGCAACCGAAGCAAGTGGCGGCTCAACCACTCCCCGCTCTTCCTGGACTTCCTGGAGGGCAAGGTCGACTTCCCGTGCACCGCGTGGGCGATCCCGAACTACTCGCTCTTCGGCTGGCAGCGCCCCTGCTACCTGATGAGCGACGGTTACGTGCCGACGTACCGTGAACTCATCGAGAAGACGGACTGGGACAAGTACGGCCGCGGCAAGGACCCGCGTTGCGCCAACTGCATGGCGCACTGCGGCTACGAGCCCACCGCGGTCCTCGCCACCATGGGCTCCCTCAAGGAGTCGCTGCGGGCCATGCGCGAGGCCGTCGCAGGAAACCGGGAGTGACGCGATGACCGCCGTGTCCTTGGGCGTTCCCGAGGTACCGGCCCGTCCGGTCGCGCCGCGTCGCCCCTCGCGGCAGATCCAGGTCGGGCCGGTGGCGGTCGGGGGCGGCGCGCCGGTGTCGGTGCAGTCGATGACGACGACCCGTACGTCCGACATCGGCGCCACCCTGCAGCAGATCGCGGAACTCACCGCGTCCGGGTGCCAGATCGTCCGCGTCGCCTGCCCCACGCAGGACGACGCGGACGCCCTCGCGACCATCGCCGGGAAGTCGCAGATCCCGGTGATCGCGGACATCCACTTCCAGCCGAAGTACGTCTTCGCTGCCATCGAGGCGGGCTGCGCCGCGGTCCGCGTCAACCCGGGCAACATCAAGAAGTTCGACGACCAGGTCAAGGAGATCGCGCGCGCCGCGAAGGACCACGGCACCCCGATCCGCATCGGCGTCAACGCCGGCTCGCTGGACCGGCGGCTGCTGCGCAAGTACGGCAGGGCGACGCCGGAGGCGCTGGTCGAGAGCGCGTTGTGGGAGGCGTCGCTCTTCGAGGAGCACGACTTCCGGGACATCAAGATCTCGGTCAAGCACAACGACCCGGTCGTGATGATCGAGGCGTACCGGCAGCTCGCCGAGAGCTGCGACTACCCGCTGCACCTGGGGGTCACGGAGGCCGGTCCGGCCTTCCAGGGCACGATCAAGTCGGCCGTCGCCTTCGGGGCGTTGCTGTCCCGGGGCATCGGCGACACCATCCGCGTCTCCCTGTCGGCTCCGCCGGCCGAGGAGGTCAAGGTCGGCATCCAGATCCTTCAGTCGCTCGGCCTCAGGCAGCGGCGCCTGGAGATCGTCTCCTGCCCGTCGTGCGGACGCGCCCAGGTGGACGTGTACAAGCTGGCCGAGGAGGTCACCGCGGGTCTGGACGGCATGGAGGTGCCGTTGCGGGTCGCGGTGATGGGGTGTGTGGTCAATGGCCCGGGTGAGGCCCGCGAGGCCGACCTCGGAGTTGCCTCGGGCAACGGGAAGGGGCAGATCTTCGTGAAGGGCGAGGTCGTCAAGACCGTCCCCGAGTCGAAGATCGTGGAGACCCTCATCGAGGAGGCCATGAAGCTCGCCGAGCGGACGAGCCCCGCAGACACATGAGTTGAGGCAAGGCACGGACCGAGAGGGGGCCTGAGCGTGACCATTCTGGAGACGATCCGGGGACCACGCGACCTGAAGGCGCTGTCCGAGGCGGAACTCGGCGAACTGTCCGACGAGATACGTGAGTTCCTGGTGCAGGCGGTATCCAGAACCGGCGGTCATCTCGGACCCAATCTGGGGGTGGTGGAACTCTCCATCGCACTCCACCGGGTCTTCGAGTCGCCGGTCGACCGCATCCTGTGGGACACCGGGCACCAGAGCTACGTACACAAGCTTTTGACGGGACGTCAGGACTTCTCCAAGCTGCGCGGCAAGGGCGGCCTGTCCGGCTACCCCTCGCGCGAGGAGTCCGAGCACGACGTCATCGAGAACAGCCACGCCTCCACCGCGCTCGGCTGGGCCGACGGCCTCGCCAAGGCCAACCAGGTGCGGGGGGAGAACAGCCACGTCGTCGCGGTCATCGGTGACGGCGCGCTGACCGGCGGCATGGCCTGGGAGGCGCTGAACAACATCGCGGCCGCCAAGGACCGGCCGCTGATCATCGTCGTCAACGACAACGAGCGCTCGTACGCGCCGACCATCGGCGGCCTCGCCAACCACCTGGCCACCCTGCGCACCACCGACGGCTACGAGAAGGTCCTCGCCTGGGGCAAGGACGTGCTGCTGCGGACCCCGGTCGTCGGCAACACGATCTACGAGTCCCTGCACGGCGCGAAGAAGGGCTTCAAGGACGCCTTCGCCCCGCAGGGCATGTTCGAGGACCTGGGCCTGAAGTACGTCGGCCCGATCGACGGCCATGACATCGGCGCCGTCGAGTCCGCGCTGCGCCGGGCCAAACGCTTCCACGGCCCGGTTTTGGTCCACTGCCTCACGGAGAAGGGCCGCGGCTACGAGCCCGCCCTCGCCCACGAGGAGGACCACTTCCACACCGTCGGTGTGATGGACCCGCTCACCTGTGCACCGCTCGTGCCTGCCAAGGGGCCTTCCTGGACCTCGGTGTTCGGCGACGAGATCGTGCGGATCGGTCAGGAGCGGGAGGACGTCGTCGCCATCACGGCGGCCATGCTGCATCCGGTGGGTCTCGGGAAGTTCGCCGAGCGCTTCCCCGACCGGGTGTGGGACGTGGGCATCGCCGAGCAGCACGCCGCCGTCTCCGCGGCCGGGCTCGCGACCGGCGGCCTGCACCCGGTCGTCGCCGTCTACGCCACCTTCCTCAACCGTGCCTTCGACCAGCTGCTGATGGACGTGGCCCTGCACCGCTGCGGGGTGACCTTCGTGCTGGACCGGGCCGGGGTCACCGGAGTGGACGGCGCGTCCCACAACGGGATGTGGGACATGTCGGTCCTGCAGGTCGTACCGGGCCTGCGGATCGCCGCCCCGCGCGACGCCGACCAGCTCCGGGCGCAGCTGCGCGAGGCGGTCGCCGTGGACGACGCGCCGACCCTGGTCCGGTTCCCGAAGGAGTCCGTCGGCCCGGAGATCCCGGCGATCGACCGCGTGGGCGGCATGGACGTCCTGCACCGCGCCGAGCGCCCCGAGGTGCTGCTGGTGGCCGTCGGCGTGATGGCACCGGTGTGCCTGCAGGCCGCCGAGCTGCTGCGGGCACGCGGTGTCGACTGCACGGTGGTCGACCCCCGTTGGGTCAAGCCCGTCGACCCCGCCCTGCCCGCACTGGCGGCCGGACACCGGCTGGTGGCCGTGGTCGAGGACAACAGCCGTGCGGCAGGCGTCGGGTCGGCCGTCGCCCTGGCCCTCGGCGATGCCGACGTGGACGTGCCGGTGCGGCGGTTCGGCATCCCGGAGCAGTTCCTCGCGCACGCCAAGCGCGGCGAGGTGCTGGCCGACATCGGCCTCACGCCCGTCGAGATCGCCGGGCGGATCAGCGCGAGCCTGGCCGTCAGGGACGTCGACGGCACAGCCAAGGAGAGTGAATGACCACGGAGTTCGACCTCGGTGCCCTGCTGGCCGAGCGCGGAGCCGAACGCTACGAGCTGCACGCGAAGTACCTCAACCCGCAGCTCCCGCGCATGCTCCACACCATCGGCTTCGACAAGGTCTACGAGCGTGCCGAAGGCGCCCACTTCTTCGACGCGGACGGCAACGACTACCTGGACATGCTCGCCGGGTTCGGGGTGATGGGCCTGGGCCGCCACCACCCGGTCGTCCGCAAGGCCCTGCACGACGTGCTCGACCTGAACCTCGCCGACCTCACCCGGTTCGACTGCCAGCCGCTGCCGGGTCTGCTCGCGGAGCGGCTCCTCGCGCACAGCCCGCACCTGGACCGGGTGTTCTTCGGCAACAGCGGCACCGAAGCGGTGGAGACGGCCCTGAAGTTCGCCCGGTACGCCACCGGCAAGCCGCGCATCCTCTACTGCGACCACGCCTTCCACGGACTGACCACCGGCGCGCTCTCGGTCAACGGCGAGAAGGGCTTCCGCGACGGCTTCGCCCCGCTGCTGCCCGACACCGCCGTCCCCCTGGGCGATCTCGACGCGCTGGCCCGGGAGGTGAAGAAGGGCGACGTCGCCGCCCTCATCGTGGAGCCCATCCAGGGCAAGGGCGTGCACGAGGCCCCGCCCGGCTATCTGCGTGCCGCCCAGGACCTGCTGCACCGGCACAAGGCGCTGCTCATCGCCGACGAGGTGCAGACCGGCCTCGGCCGCACCGGCGACTTCTACGCCTACCAGCACGAGGACGGGGTCGAACCGGACCTGGTGTGCGTGGCCAAGGCCCTCTCCGGCGGCTATGTCCCGGTCGGCGCCACCCTCGGCAAGGAGTGGATCTTCAAGAAGGTCTACTCGTCCATGGACCGCGTCCTGGTCCACTCGGCGAGCTTCGGTTCCAACGCCCCGGCGATGGCGTGCGGCCTCGCCGTACTGTCGGTCATGGAGAACGAGCAGATCGTCGCCGGCGTGCGCACGACCGGCGAGCTGCTGAAGTCCCGGCTGACCGCGCTGGTCGACAAGTACGAGCTGCTGGCCGAGGTGCGCGGCCGGGGCCTGATGATCGGCATCGAGTTCGGCAGGCCGTCCTCGCTGAAGCTGCGCGGCCGCTGGACCATGCTCCAGGCGGCACGCAAGGGACTGTTCGCGCAGATGGTCGTCGTACCGCTGCTGCAGCGGCACCGGATCCTCACGCAGGTCTCCGGGGACCACCTGGAGGTGATCAAGCTCATTCCGCCGCTGGTCATCGACGAGGCCGATGTGGACCGGTTCGTGGACGCCTTCGCCGCCGTGATGGACGACGCGCACAGCGGCGGCGGCCTGATGTGGGACTTCGGCAAGACCCTGATCAAGCAGGCGGTGGCCCACCGCTGATCGCGAATCGGGCTTTCGTTCCCCGCCCCGCACCGGCACGGGCTCGGTGCGGGGCGGGGGTGTTCAGAGGGCGAACGGCAGGACGAGGACGAAGGGATACGCCAGTCCGAGCGCGCCGACGCCCATGAGGCCGAGGACGACGGCGAGCCCGCCGGCGATGAGCACGGCACGGCGGACCCAGGGCCTCTTGCCTCTCGGGCAATAAATTTGTCGCTCAGGCAAGACTGGGGCTCAATGGAGGCATGAACGCCTCAGACGCCGCGTCACCGGCGGCGGGTCACGGCGACGACCTGCCCGCCGTCGCGCCGCAACTGCGCGCACTGCGCCGGCGTGCCGGCCTCACCCTGGAGGCCGCGGCCCGCACCGCCGGGCTCTCGCCGGCCCACCTCTCCCGCCTGGAGACCGGACACCGCCAGCCCTCGCTGCCGATGCTCCTCGCACTCGCCCGCGTCTACGGTACGACCGTCTCCGAACTGCTCGGCGAGACGGTCGCCGACCGGGACGCGATCGTACGGGCCGCCGACATGGAGGCGACCCGGGCGGGCGGCTGGACGTACGTCCAGGCCGGGGCGCACGGCCGTGCCATGCAGGCCCTGCGTGTGCGCGTCCCGTACGGCTCGCAGGGCGACATCGTGCGTGTCCACCCGGGCGAGGAATGGCTCTACCTCCTCAAGGGACGCCTGCGGCTGCGCCTCGGCGACACCGCACACCTGCTCGCGCCCGGCGACAGCGCGCACTTCGATTCGCTCACCCCGCACCGCCTCGCCGCTGAGGACCACGGCGGCGTGGAACTGCTGTTCGTCCACACCCTGCTGCAAAGCCCCACGGCCACACTGTGCCTGGGCCCGCTGACCGGAGAGCTGCCATGAGCGACTTCGAGGAGAAGTTCCCCCGTTCCCTGTGGATCCGGCTGATCATCTACATCGCCCTCGGCCATGTCCTGGCCGGGTTCCTCTACCTGCTGTTCGCGGTCGGCGCCAAGGGCTGACCGGGCGAGGACGCCGGACGCGGCCCGGGTGCTCAACGTCCTGTACGAGCACGGGCAGGGTCCGTCCGGCACGACGTACGACGACTACCACCGGCCCCGCTCGGCCGACCGGGGCAGACCTCGACTTCGACAACCCGCACCCAAGGGCCGGCCGGTGAGGGTGGGGGAGCGCTCAGTCCAGCAGGCGCTCGCGGAGCCGCTCGCGGGTCCCGGGGCTGAGGGCGAGGCCCTGCTCCAGGTAGGTGTCGGTCCCGCCCCAGGTCTCCTCGATGCTCCGGAAGGCCGCCTCCAGGTACTCGGCGCGGGCGTCGAAGAGCGGGCTGAGCAGCTCCATCACCTCGGGCGTGTACGCGGTGTCCGGGCTGCCGCTGCGCCGGACCTTGTACCGGCGGTGCTTGGCGTTGGACTCCAGGTAGTCCGCGACGATCGCCTCGCGTTCCACGCCCACGGCGAGGAGGGTGACGGCTATGGAGATGCCCGCGCGGTCCTTGCCGGCCGCGCAGTGCATCAGGGCGGGCACGTTGTCATCGGCGAGCGCGTGCAGCACCCGGGAGTGCTCGGCGGTGCGTTCCTTGACGATCGTCCGGTACGAGGCGACCATCCTGGCCGCCGCCTTGCCGTCGTCCAGGATCGCGCGCAACTGCTCGAGGTCGCCCTCGCGGACCATCTTCCAGAACTCGGCGCCGTCCGCCGGGTCGCTCAGCGGCAGGTTCACGTTCCGCACGCCGGGCAGCTCGACGTCCGGGCCCTCCAGCTTCTGGTCGGCGGCGTTGCGGAAGTCGAAGATCGTGTGCAGGCCCAGGGAGGAGAGGAAGGCCGCGTCCTCCTCGGTCGCGTGCGCCAGGTGCCCGCTGCGGAACAGCACACCCTGCCGCACCCGCCGTCCGTCCACGGTGGGCAGTCCGCCCACGTCACGGAAATTGCGCACACCGGCCAGCTCCGGCTCGGTCGACGGGACCTGCTGCGTCACGGGGGCTCCTCCCGGTCGGCCCCGCCGGCGCGGCTCGTCGACGGGCGCTCCGTCGACCATACGACATTGCTTACCTAGGGCAATGAGTTGTCCACAGGCATTGTCACCAGGGGCTTCGCGGCCTAATGATGTTCGCACTTGAGCGGATCTGTTGACACCTGTGAGGTCTCGATGGTGGACATCGCCGAAAACGGTCGTACCTGGCTCCTGTCTGGGCCCACCAGCAGTTATGCCCTGCATCTCACCGAGGCCGACGAACTGCTCCACCTGCACTGGGGCCCGCGGATCGCGCTCGCGGACGCCGAGGCGCTGGCGATGAGCCCCCTGCCCGGCTACTGGCCCTTCGAGTCCCCGCTCGACGGCCGCGAGGAGTACCCCGTCGAGGGCGGCCCCCGCTTCGTCCGCCCCGCCCTGTCCGTGCGCACGGACGACCGCCGCGGCACGGAGTGGACTTTCGAGGCGTACGACACCGAGGGCGACGAGCTGCGGCTGCGCTTCGCCGACGGCGGACTGGTGATCACCCTGCACTACCGGATGCGCGGGGACGTCGTGGAGCGCTGGGTGACCGTGGAGAACGGCGGGCACGCGCGCGTGGAACTGCTACGGGCCGACGCCGCCACCTGGACCCTGCCCGACCGCGACGGCTGGCGGCTGTCCCAGCTGCACGGCCGCTGGGCCGCCGAGTCCCGGCTCACCACCGCCCCCCTCACCTACGGTGAGAAGGTCATCGGCAGCCGCCGCGGCCACACCGGCCACCAGCATCTGCCCTGGGTGGCACTCGACACCGACGCCACAGAGGAGCGCGGCGAGGTCTACGGCTGCGCGCTCGGCTGGTCCGGCTCCTGGCGCATCGCCGTCGCCCAGCTCCCGGACGCGCGCGTGCAGATCACCGGCGGGGCCGGATACGACGACTCGGGCCTGCTGCTCCTGCAGCCGGGGGAGTCGTACACCACCCCCGTCTTCGCGGGGCTGTGGAGCGACGGCGGCTTCGGGGGCGCGAGCCGCACCTGGCACGCCTACCAGCATGCGTACGTCATCCCGGACGCGGAGCAGGACCGGCCCGTCCTCTTCAACTCCTGGGAGGCGACCACCTTCGACATCTCCGAGGAGCAGCAGACCGCCCTCGCCCGCCGCGCCGCCGAGATCGGCGTCGAGCTGTTCGTGGTGGACGACGGCTGGTTCGGCGCCCGCACCAGCGACCGCGCCGGGCTCGGCGACTGGACCCCCAACCCCGACCGCTTCCCGCACGGCCTCAAGCCCCTCGCCGACCGGGTGCACGGCCTCGGCATGCGGTTCGGCATCTGGGTCGAACCCGAGATGGTCAACCCGGACAGCGACCTCTACCGCGCCCACCCCGACTGGGTCCAGTACCAATCGGGGCGAAAGCGGACGGAACTGCGCAATCAGCTCGTTCTCAACCTCGCCCGCGAGGACGTCCAGGAGTACCTGTGGGAGCAGCTGGACGCCCTGCTCTCCAGCGCCCCGATCGACTACGTCAAGTGGGACTTCAACCGCTGCTTCACCGACGCCGGCTGGCCCGGTGAGCCGTACCCGCAGCGCCTGTGGGTCGACCACGTCCGGGCCCTGTACGCCCTGCTGGACCGGCTGCGCGCGGCGCACCCCCAGGTCGCCTTCGAATCCTGCTCGGGCGGTGGCGGCCGGATCGACCTCGGGGTGATGAGCCGCACCGACCAGGTGTGGACCTCCGACAACACCGACCCGCTGGACCGGCTCGCCATCCAGCACGGCTTCACCCAGATCCACCCCGCGCGGGTCATGGCCGCCTGGGTCACCGACAGCCCGAACACCCAGCTCAACGGCCGGGTCAGTTCGCTGCGTTTCCGCTTCGTCAGCGCCATGGCCGGTGTCCTGGGGGTCGGCGGCGACCTCACGCGGTGGAGCGCGGAGGAGTTGGCGGAGGCGCGGCGATGGGTGGAGCTGTACAAGGAGATCCGCCCGGTCGTCCAGCGCGGCGAGCTGTACCGGCTGCGGCCCCCCGCGGGCGGTCTGAGCGCCGTCCAGTACGTCCTCGGCGACGAGGCGGTGGTCCTCGCCTGGCTGCAGGCGCAGAGCTACGGCGAGCCGGTGCCCGCGGTACGGCTGCGCGGACTCGACCCGACAGCATCGTATGAATGCCGCGAAACGGGCGAAACGTATCGAGGGGCCGTCCTGCTGCACCACGGGTTGCGCACCGGACTGAAGGGCGACCTGGATGCAATGGTTTGCCGTTTGCGCCGCATCTGAGCCTTCTATCCGAATTGGCGTCTTCGTTCCAACTGGCCGCGGAACAAGGACCTATGGCGGGACGGCGCGTGAGGAGCGTCATATCGGTGACCGAGCGTCGTCCGTCATGTCCACGTAATTCTCCTGCGGAAAAGGGGAATTGCGGAGTGCGCGCGGCAGGAATTCACGGTGGGTGACCGCGTATTTCCGTCTTCGATCTTCGGAAATGCGAACCGCGGGAACCCGCCGCTTGTTTCGGTGCGGCTCGCTCGCTTACGTTCACCACCCATCCGGACGGAACGCCGAATCCTGCCGCCGCCCGGAGTCCCCACACACTTGACCCGCATACGGCAGGAGCGGGGGACCCACCAGGTACGACTGCCTGTCCGGTCTCCGCGACAGGCTAGGGGTGAAGTCGCGCACCGCGCGGCCGGGCAGCTCCAGCCCGAACCCGACAGCTGACCTCGCAGGCGTCGGAGAGGAATGCGCCATGCCCGCGAAGGGTAAGCACCGACGTCCCAAGACCCCGCGTTTTTCCCGCTCCATCGCCGTCGCCGGAACCGGTGGCGCCGCGCTGGCCCTCCCGCTCATCGGGGCCACCGGAGCGCACGCCGCCACCCCGGCGCCATCCGTGGCCGGAAAGGCCGTGCAGGCCCTGCCGGCCACGGTGAAGAAGGCCGCCACGCAGCCGGAGTCGACGGTGCGCACCTACACGGTGAAGTCCGGCGACTGCCTCGCGGCGATCGCGGACCAGCAGCACGTCAGCGGCGGCTGGCACCAGCTCTACGAGGACAACCGGCAGGCCATCGGTGCCGACCCGGCGCTGATCCACCCGGGCCTCGAGCTCACGCTCGGCAAGAAGGCCGCGCAGACCGGCACCGAGCCTGCCGCCCCGCAGCGCTCCGCGGTCACGACGCAGTCCTCGGCCGCCTCGAAGCCCACCCAGGCGCAGGCGGCCCCGGCCGAGTGGTCCGGCTCCACCGCGTCGACCACCACCGCCACCGGCTTCACCCTCCCGGTGGCCGGCGCGACCGTCGGCACCGGCTACCACGTGGCCGGCAGCATGTGGTCCAGCGGCTACCACACCGGCGTCGACTTCGTCGTCCCGACCGGCACCTCCCTCAAGGCCGTCGGCGCGGGCACGGTCGTCTCGGCGGGCTGGGGCGGTGCCTACGGCAACCAGGTCGTCATCAAGCTCGACGACGGCTACTACGCCCAGTACGCCCACCTCTCGCAGCTCTCCGTCTCGGCCGGCCAGACCGTGACCGCGGGCCGGCAGATCGGCCTGTCCGGCGCCACCGGCAACGTGACCGGCCCGCACCTGCACTTCGAGATCCGCACCACGCCCAACTACGGCTCCGACATCGACCCGCTCGGCTACCTCCGCCAGCACGGCGTCCCCGTCGGCTGAGCAACCGCCTCGCCCGAAGCCCCCTGCCTGACACGCCTCCGAAGGCCGGACCCACGATCCCCGGGTCCGGCCTTCGGTGTGTCCGCATGACGATCACACCTCAACGTGCCCGACCGCATGCCTATTCCTGGCTTGGCAAACTATTTAAGGGTGTCTCATCTCACCGTTCGTCAACCCCCGCCTACGGTCGCGTAAGTCACATCCGAAGGTGAATCATGGTCCGACGTGGCAGACGATTCGAAGAATGACAACAGATCAGTGATCGGGTCGTACGTGGCGGTGGGGGACAGCTTCACCGAGGGCGTCGGCGACCCCGGTCCCGACGGGGCGTTCGTGGGCTGGGCGGACCGGTTCGCGGTACTCCTCGCCGACCGGCGTCCCGAGGGCGACTTCCAGTACACCAACCTCGCCGTGCGCGGGAAGCTGCTGGACCAGATCGTGGCGGACCAACTCCCGAAGGCCGTCGAACTGGCCCCGGACCTCGTCTCCTTCTGTGCGGGCGGCAACGACATCATCCGCCCCGGCACCGATCCGGACGAGGTGGCCGAGCGGTTCGAGCGTGCCGTGGCCAGGTTGACCGAGGTCGCGGGCACGGTGATGGTGACGACCGGCTTCGACACCCGGGGCGTGCCCGTGCTCAAGCACCTGCGCGGCAAGATCGCCACGTACAACGGGCACGTCCGCGCCATCGCCGACCGGTACGGCTGCCCCGTGCTGGACCTGTGGTCCCTCAAGTCCGTGCAGGACCGCCGGGCCTGGGACAACGACCGGCTCCACCTCTCGCCCGAGGGGCACACGCGCGTGGCGCTGCGCGCCGGACAGGTCCTCGGGCTCGAGATCCCGGCCGACCCGGAGCAGCCGTGGCCGCCGCTGCCGCCCCGGGGCACCCTTGAGGTCCGCCGCGACGACGTCCAGTGGGCCCGCGAGTACCTCGTCCCGTGGATCGGCCGACGGCTGCGTGGCGAGTCGTCCGGTGACCATGTGACGGCGAAGGGCACCCTGTCGCCGGACGACATCAAGATGCGCATCGCCTCCGTGGCCTGACGCCCCGCCCCTGCCCCGGACCGCCCAAACCGCGGCCCGGGGCACGGCCACATCCGCCCCCCCGAGCCACAGGCCGTGTCCGACCGGCGTTCCGTCACTCGGAGCCGGGGCCGTGTCCGGTGGCGTTCGAGGTCACGTCCCGCTCCCTGCCACGGCCGTGTCCGGCCCCCCTCCGAGCCACAGGCCGTGTCCGACCGGCGTTCCGTCACTCGGAGCCGGGGCCGTGTCCGGCGGCGTTCGAGGCCACGTCCCGCTCCCTGCCACGGCCGTGTCCGGTCGGTGCCCCGAGCCACGGCTCAGTCGGTCGGCGGGGCGGCCGCGTGGTACCGGGTGCGATCACGCCCACCCGTGCGGGGCACTCACCCCTCTCGCCCGGTCAACGCCTTCCGGTCCAGGCCCAGTTCGCGTGCGAGGGCCTCGTCGACCCACTCCTGTGCCCGGGACCGCGGCACGGCGCCCGAATAGGACGTCAGCTGTACGGCGAGCCCGTCCAGCAGCGCGGTCAGTCGCAGCGCGGTACCGGCCGGGTCGGCGCACGCGAACTCGCCCCCGGCCACGCCTTCGGCGATGACCTCGGCGATCGCGGCCTTCCACTGCTTGTCCAGGTCCCGGGTGACCTTCCGCAGGGCGGGCTCGCGCAGGGCCACGGCCCAGCCCTCGATCCACAGCCGCCAGCCCTTGGCCTGGCCGGTGGGCGCGTACCAGCGCACCGCCGCCCGTAGCCGGCGCAGCGCGGACGTCCGGCGCCCCAGCAGCTTGCGCAGACGGGCGAGATCGTCCTCGGCCGCGTACGTGAACGCGGCGGCGACCAGCTTCTCCTTGGTCGAGAAGTGGTACAGCACCAGCGCGTTGCTCACACCGAGCGCCGCGGCCACGTCGGCGATCCTGACCGCCGCCACGCCCCGCGCCTCGATCTGCTCGATGGCGGCCCGCAGTAGCTCCTCGCGCCGCTCGGCCACGCTCAACCGCACTCTCGCCACGCGGTCACCCTACACAGCCGCCCGGACACGCGCCGACGGCCTCTTCCGTCCGGCCGGCGCCCCCTTCACCGGCCGACAATCCCCGTGCCGGGATGCGCGCAAGCATCGACGTCGGCGACGGAAGCGGGGTCCCGGAGCGCGTCAGGGGGAGGCTTGCCCCGGGCCCGTCACCGGTACCACCCGAAGCGTTCCGCGATCACCGGCAGCCGGTCGGTCACCAGAGCGTGGGCGGCCGCGCGCGGGGTCGTACCGTCGGCCTCCGCGCGGTCGAGCATCAGGTCGACCAGGGCGCGCATCGAGCGCCGGATGTACGCGAACGCCTCCTCGGCGTCCGCCCCGATGTCGCCGAACAGGGTCCACCACCACCAGGCGTTGGTCCCGGAGTTGACCACCACGTCCGGCAGCACCGTCACCCCGCGCGCGGCCAGCAGCGCCTCCGCCTCGGGCAGCACGGGCATGTTCGCGGCCTCGACGATCCAGCGGGCGCCGATCGCCTCCTGATCGGTGGTGTCGATCGCGTACGACACGGCCGCCGGCACCAGCACCTCCGCCTCGGCGGACAGCCAGGCCTCGCCGGGCAGTTCGCGGTCGCCGCGGCGCAGCACGCGCCGGTCGACGGTGCCGTAGGCGTCCCGCGCGGCCAGCAGCGCCTCGACGTCGAGGCCCGCCGGGTTGGCGATCGTGCCCTTGATGTCGGCGACCGCCACCACGGTCAGCCCCGCGCGGACGAGGAAGCGTGCGGTGGCGCCGCCCATCGTGCCGAGGCCCTGCACGGCGACCCGGGTGCCCGTGTACGGCACCGACGCCCGGTCCAGGGCCGCGAGCACCGACTCCGCGACGCCGCAGCCGCCGGCCAGCTCGTCCAGGCCGACGCCGTCCACCTCGACCGCGAAGGCGTCGGCGAGCCGCTTGCGGGCCGCCGTCTCGTCGTCCAGCAGTGGGTACACCGCCTGGACGGAGGAGACCAGCCCCGCCTCGGCGGCGGCGCGGTCCACCAGGTCCTGGGTCAGGCCCAGGTCCTCGCCGGTGGCCCAGAAGCTCTCGATGTACGGCCGCATGGCACGCAGGTAGCGCACCAGCAGCCCGTACGCCTCCGGTGCCCGCGGATCGCAGTCGAGGCCGCCCTTGGCGCCGCCGAGCGGGACGTAGCGGCCCTCGGGGTTGTAGTGCAGGGCCTCCTTCATCGTCATGCCGCGGGCGAGCCCCGCCACCTCCTCCAGCGTGCAGCCGGGACGCATCCGCAGCCCGCCGCTGGCCACGCCCCGCACCAGCCGGTCCACGACCAGGAAACCCTGGCGGCCGGTGACATGGTCCGTCCAGACGAGCGACATCAGGGGAGCGGGGGCGGTCATGGGGCCTCCAAGGGGTGGCCGGGGGTGATCGGCGGAGCGGGCCGGAATGCGGCACTACTGAACCGCGAGTCAGTATTCGGAGTCGCTTCCCGGCCTGTCAACGTGCTGAACGGACATTCAGTAGCGCCCGCCGGGACCGGTGGGCGGCCCCGTGCTGTCGGAGGCGCCGACCATAATGGAGACCCTCAGCCCCTTTCCCTGGAGGTACCGTGACAGGTTTGCGTTCCTTGAGCTCCGGGCTCCGCGGCGTGCGGCCCGCGGCCTTCGGCGCGGACCCGGGCGGTGAGCGCCTGGCGCGAATCCGACGCTCTCCGCACTTCAAGGACGGTGTCTTCCAGAACCCCGGCGGAGTCGCGCGCACCCGGCCCTCCGGCTCGGCGCTGGACTTCGCGAAGGTGTTCTTCGACAAGGACACCCGGCCGTTGCGCGCCCCGAAGGGCACCGTCCCGGTGCACCCCACGACCTTCGCCGACCTGGCCAAGCCGCCCGCCACAGGGCTGCGGCTGACCTGGATGGGCCACTCCAGTGTGCTCGCGGAGATCGACGGCCACCGGGTCCTGTTCGACCCCGTCTGGGGTGAGCGCTGCTCCCCGTTCCCCTTCGCCGGACCGAAGCGGCTGCACCCGGTGCCGCTGCCGCTGTCCGCGCTCGGCGAGGTCGACGTGGTCGTGATCTCGCACGACCACTACGACCACCTGGACCTGCCCAGCATCAAGGCGCTGGCCGGCACGGACACCGTGTTCGCCGTGCCGCTCGGTGTGGGCGCCCATCTCGAGCACTGGGGCGTCTCCCCGGACCGGCTGCGCGAACTGGACTGGCACGAGTCCACCAAGGTCGGCGGACTCACCCTCACGGCCACCCCCGCCCGCCACTTCTGCGGCCGCGGACTGCGCAACACCCAGCACACCCTCTGGGCGTCCTGGGCCGTCGCCGGCGAGGAGCACCGGATCTACCACAGCGGCGACACCGGCTACTTCGGGGGCTTCGCGGAGATCGGCGCCGAGCACGGCCCGTTCGACGCCACGATGATCCAGATCGGGGCGTACAGCGAGTTCTGGCCCGACATCCACATGACTCCGGAGGAAGGCCTGCGCGCCCACCTCGACCTGCAGGGCGGAGCACCGCACGGCGCGCTGCTGCCGATCCACTGGGGCACCTTCAACCTCGCCCCGCACGCCTGGGCCGAGCCGGGGGAGTGGACGAAGGAGGAGGCGGAGGAGGTCGGCCAGGCCGTGGCCCTGCCCCGGCCCGGGGAGCCCTTCGAGCCGGCGGGCAAGCTCCCGGCCGAGGCGTGGTGGCGAGGTGTGTCGGGGGAGGTCCGGCGGACCTGGCGTTCCGTCGGGGCGTTCGTCGCGGAGCCCCCCAAGCGCGGCTGACGTGTCGGCTCCGGCCACCGAGCCGGGGCCAAAACCCGCACTCTGCGTGACGTCAGGGTGCGGGGCGGGGATACCGACGTGGGCGGTCCGGCGCGCTGTGCGGACGGACAACCGTCGGAAAACGGGCGGGCGGTGAGGGTCGGGCGCATGCCGGTCCACCGCCCGCCGTCTTCTTTTTGTGATCGGTTTTGACCAGGTCTTATCGGTCTCTTTCGGGTCGACTGAGAGTCTTCGGCCGGGTCATCGGTCTTTCGTACGAGGCTTCATACCAGAGCGGGACGCTCCCCGGGGGAGTTTGTCAACTGCCCACCGCACATGATGCTGAGGCAACTACTGTGAGTGTCCGTCGGGCGACGCGCGGCCGGGTGCCCCGGTCCCGCCGACCGGCACCGCGATGACGCATGCCCGTAACGCGCACGCGTGAGGGAACAGGCCCGACGGACCAGTACGAGGACGCAGATGTCTCACCTCCGAGCACCGGCCACCCGTGCCGACCGCCGCGAGGGCGGCCGGCACGGGCGACCGGTCGCCCGACCCGCTCCCGCACTGCCCGAACCGCACATACGGCCCCAGCTCATGCGGCTCGCGGTACTGCCACCGCTCGCGGTCGCACTCAGCGCCACCGCCGCCGTGCTGTTCAGCATCCGCTCCACCGGAGCGCGCACCGGACCCATCCTGTGGGCCGTGCTCGCCGGAGCGGCCACCGTGGCCGTCGCGGGCATCCTGATCGCCGCCGTGGCCGCCGACCGCGCCGCCCGCTCCGTCGCCGACCGGGTCGACGCGCTGCGCCGCACCGCCGCGCGCGGCGAGGCCGACCTGCACGCCCTGGTCGACGCGCTGCGCCAAGGGGAGACCCCGCCGCAGCGCCATGCGCACCGCCGGCCGTCCGAGGACGCCGACGACTTAGAACTGCTCGCCGCCGATCTGGCCCGCGCGCACGACGGCGCCGTCAGCGCCGTCGTGCGGGCCGCCCAGCTCTCCAGCCACGCGGGCAGCGAGCAGAAACTCGAGGTCTTCGTCAACCTCGCACGCCGGCTGCAGTCCCTCGTGCACCGGGAGATCTCCATCCTCGACGACCTCGAGAACGAGATCGAGGACCCCGACCTGCTCAAGGGCCTGTTCCACGTCGACCACCTGGCCACCCGCATCCGGCGGCACGCCGAGAACCTCGCCGTGCTCGGCGGCGCCGTCTCCCGGCGCCAGTGGAGCAACCCGGTGAACATGACCGAGGTGCTGCGCTCCGCCATCGCCGAGGTCGAGCAGTACTCCCGGGTGAAGCTGGTGCCGCCGATCGACGGCGAACTGCGCGGCCACGCCGTCGCCGACGTCATCCATCTGCTCGCCGAACTCGTCGAGAACGCCACGGTGTTCTCCGCCCCGCAGACCCAGGTGCTGCTCCGCGCCAACCTCGTCACCTCCGGGCTCGCCGTGGAGGTCGAGGACCGCGGACTCGGCATGCCCGTCGCCGAGCAGCACCGGATGAACGCCCTGCTCGCCGACCCCGACCAGGTCAACGTCGCCAGCCTGCTGGCCGACGGCCGCATCGGCCTCTACGTCGTCTCCCAGCTCGGTCGCCGGCACGGCATCACCGTGCGGCTGCAGACCAACATCTACGGCGGCGTGCAGGCCGTGATCGTCGTCCCCCAGGCGTTGTTGGGAACGGCGCCCGGGGTAGCCGGGACCATCGTCGCGCCGCGGGATCCGGCGGACACCGGATCGGCGCCGCAGGTGCGGCAGGTACCGGTGCCCGTACCGCCGCCCGCACAGATCCCGGCGGCACGGAGGGCGACCGATGCCCCTGCCCACGCCGGGCGCGGGACCGGATCCACCGCCGGGCCCGGTGCCGGGTATGCGGCCGCGCCCACGGTCGGGCCCGACGCGGGGGGCGGGTCCGGGGCCGGACCGGCCCCGGGTACCGGCCGGCGGCGGCACGCCCAGCGCGGGTCCGGGCGGCGGGGTGCCGAGAGCGGATCCGGGCAGCGCAATGCCGAGACCAGGGCTGCCCGGCGCCCTGCCGAGAGCGGCGAGAACGGGCGCAACGGAACTGGTCCCGCCCCCCTCCCGGTGCGGGGTGCCCAGGGCGCGCGGCCGACCCCGGCCGAGGCCGTGCCCGGCATCAGCGCCGAGGACCGGCCGGTCGTGGAGGCGCACGCCGGTATGCCGCCCACCCCGCGCGGCGGCACCGTGCGCGGGACCATGGACAAGCCCCGACTGCCCCGCCGCCGCGCCCAGGAGCACATCGTGCCCCAGTTGCGCGGCGGCCCGGCACCCCGCCAGGACAGCGACACCGTCGCGGAGCACGACCCGGGGCTGATGGCAGCATTCCAACGCGGGATCGGACTCGCCGAGGCACAGCAGCACATGGAGTCGGCGGCCGTCGAAGCGCCGAGCGGGGAGTCGGCGTATCTGGAGCCGCACCACATGGACTCCGCTTACATGAACCCCGCCCCTATGCCGTCCGCCCACACGACCGCGACACCCACGGCCCCCGCCCACACGGATGCCGCTCACATGGACATCGCCCACACGGATGCCGCCCACATGAACGTCGCCCACACGGATGCCGCTCACATGACGGGTGTCCATCTTCACCCGGCGCTACCCGAGTCCATCGAACCCACGCGTGCCCGGCCCGCACACGCAGGCCATGACCACAAGGTCCCGGACCGCATGCACGGGGACCGCGTACACGGGGACCACCCGTCCGACCACACGCCCCCGGACCGCATGGGCGCGAACCACCCGGCCCCGGACCACACAGTCCCGGACCACACAGCCCCAACCCCCATACACCAGGCGCGCCCCCACGCGCCCCTGACCGACGGCACCCGTGGCACCGGCCGGACCGACGGGAGCGCACCGGCCGGCTGACCGCACCTCCCGTACGCACCCCACACCCGCACACCCCCATCCAGCGCTCCCGCAGACCTTCGTACCCCAAGGAGTCGATCCACCATGGCGAGCGATGCGCCGACCGCCCACGCATCCGACCTCGACTGGCTGCTGAGCGGCCTCGTGCAGCGCGTACCGCACACCAGCAGCGCGGTGCTCCTGTCCTGCGACGGACTGGTGAAGTCCGTCCACGGTCTCGACCCCGACAGCGCCGACCACATGGCGGCCCTGGCCTCGGGGCTGTACTCGCTCGGCCGCAGCGCGGGCGTCCGGTTCGGCGACGGCGGCGACGTCCGCCAGGTCGTCGTCGAACTCGACTCGACCCTGCTGTTCGTCACCACCGCCGGTTCCGGCACCTGCCTGGCGGTGCTGGCCGGCCGCGAGGCCGACGCGGCCGTGCTCGGCTACGAGATGGCGATGCTGGTCAAGAGTGTCCGCCCCTACCTGGTGACCGCGCCCCGGCAGCACGCCGTCGAACCCACGGCGACGAGGCCTTGAGCGTGGCCGCAGCCGGCGACGGGCCCTGGCTGGACGACGCGGCCGGACGCCTGGTGCGCCCGTTCACGGTCAGCAACGGCCGTACCGAGCCGAGCGTCGCCCTCGACCTGATGTCGCAGGTGATGGCCACCGGGGTGACCCCGCTCGGCTACCTCGGACCCGAGCACGCCCAGGCACTCGACCTGTGCCGCGCCCCCGTCTCGGTCGCCGAGGTCGCCGCTCAGCTGACACTGCCCGCAGTGGTCACCAAGGTGCTCCTCTCGGACCTGGTCGACTGCGGTGCGCTGACCACCAAGCCGCCCGCCTTCCACCACACTCCTACTGACCGGTCTCTGCTGGAGGCAGTGCTCGATGGACTACGACGACAGCTCTGACCCGTTCCCCACCGCCCTCAAGATCCTGGTGGCGGGCGGTTTCGGGGTCGGCAAGACGACCTTCGTGGGCGCGGTCAGCGAGATCGCGCCGCTCAGCACGGAGGAGCTGCTCACCACGGTCAGCGTCGCCACGGACAGCCTCGAAGGCATCGAGAACAAGATGGAGACGACGGTCGCCATGGACTTCGGCCGGATCACCCTCGATCCGGAGCATGTGCTGTACCTCTTCGGCACACCGGGGCAGGAGCGGTTCTGGTTCATGTGGGACGAGCTGTCCGAGGGCGCGCTCGGCGCGGTGATCCTCGCCGACACCCGCCGGCTGGAGGACTGCTTCGCCGCCGTGGACTTCTTCGAGGAACGCGGGCTCGCCTTCATCATCGCCGTCAACGAGTTCGACGGCGCCCACCGCTACGACCCCGAGGAGATCCGGGCCGCCATCGACCTCGACCCGGAGGTCCCGGTCGTCCGCTGCGACGCCCGGATCTCCAGCTCCGGCGTCCAGACCCTGCTCACCCTCGTTCGCCATCTCCTGGCCCACACCCCGGAGCCCGCGCCCACCCGTGGCGCCCACATGTGATTCCGCCCTACCGCCCACGGAGCCCATCTATGAGGTACGCCCACAGCGACGGAGCCCGGTCATGAGCTACGAGCCGCCCCGACCGGTCCGGGGTCTGCTGCTCACCCCCGAGGACAAAGAGGCCCCCGCCCGCGTCCACCGGCTGCGCCGACTCGGCCTGGCGGACCGGCCCGACCCCGGGCTCGACGCCTTCGCCGGGCACCTCGCCCAGCTCACCGGGGCGCCGTACGCCATGGTCAACTTCATCGGCGAGGACCACCAGTTCTTCGCGGGCCTGAGCGCCCCCGCCCTCGCCCCGTTCGTCCGCGAGGACGGCAGCCGAGCCGAGCTGGGCCGGGTTCTGGCGCGCGACCACGGGTTCTGCCCCCATGTGGTGGTCCGCCGCAAGGCGCTGGTCCTGGAGGACGTCCGCGACTACCCCCGGTTCGCCGGCAATCCGGTCGTCGACGAGTACGGCATCCGGTCCTATCTCGGCGCCCCGCTCATCGACAGCTCCGGTATGGCGCTCGGCACCGTGTGCGCCGCCGACACAGAGCCCCGCGCCTGGGGGAAGGCGGGCCTGGAGACCATCAAGGCGCTCGCCGCCGATCTCGTCGTACGCCTCGAACGGAGCACGGACGACGGCCTGCCCCTGTGACGCGACGGGCATCCCGGGGGGCGTCACGAGGGGTATGAAGGAAAGCTGAGGCGGCGGTTAAGAAAAGCTCGATGGACCCCGGCCCGCGCATACGGCAGATTGCAGGGTGATTCCACCCCTCTGACCCGGTGCGGGCTCCTTCGGCATGCCCTCGTCCGGGACCTCACCCACAGGAGCCGTAGCGTTGAAGGCGCTGGTCAAGGAGAAGGCGGAGCCAGGGCTCTGGCTGACGGACGTCCCGGAGCCCGCCATCGGTCCCGGTGACGTGCTGATCAAGGTCATGCGGACCGGTATCTGCGGCACCGACCTGCACATCCGGGCCTGGGACGGCTGGGCGCAGCAGGCGATCCGCACCCCGCTCGTGGTCGGGCATGAGTTCGTCGGGCAGGTCGTCGAGATCGGGCGCGACGTGAGCGACATCCGCATCGGCGACCGGGTCAGCGGCGAGGGGCACCTGGTGTGCGGAAAGTGCCGCAACTGCCTGGCCGGCCGCCGCCATCTGTGCCGGGCCACCGTCGGCCTCGGTGTCGGCCGCGACGGAGCCTTCGCCGAGTACGTGGCCCTGCCCGCGTCCAACGTGTGGGTGCACCGCGTCCCCGTCGACCTCGACATCGCGGCGATCTTCGATCCGTTCGGCAACGCCGTGCACACCGCGCTGTCCTTCCCGCTGGTCGGCGAGGACGTCCTGATCACCGGCGCCGGGCCGATCGGCCTGATGGCCGCCGCGGTGGCCCGGCACGCGGGCGCCCGCCACGTCGTCATCACCGACGTCAGCGAGGAGCGCCTGGAGCTGGCCCGCAAGATCGGAGTGAGCCTCGCCCTGAACGTCGCCGAGTCCACGATCGCCGACGGCCAGCGGGAACTGGAGCTGCGCGAGGGCTTCGACATCGGCCTGGAGATGTCCGGCCGCCCCGAGGCCGTCCGGGACATGATCGCCAACATGACGCACGGCGGCCGGATCGCGATGCTCGGCCTGCCCGCGCAGGAGTTCGCGGTCGACTGGTCCCGGATCGTCACCTCCATGATCACCATCAAGGGCATCTACGGCCGCGAGATGTTCGAGACGTGGTACGCGATGTCGGTGCTGCTGGAGGGCGGCCTGGACCTCGCCCCGGTGATCACCGGCCGGTACGGCTACCGGGACTTCGAAGCGGCCTTCGCCGACGCCGCCAGCGGCAAGGGCGGCAAGGTCATCCTCGACTGGACCGCGTAACCCCCTCACCCGCGAGCACCTTCAGGAGAGCACTCCCATGTTCGACACCGTCCGCGACGACCTGCGCGCCACCCTCGACGAGATCCGCGCCGCCGGCCTGCACAAGCCCGAGCGGGTCATCGACACCCCGCAGTCCGCGACCGTCCACGTCACCGCCGGCGGCCGCCCCGGCGAGGTCCTCAACTTCTGCGCCAACAACTACCTCGGCCTCGCCGACCACCCCGAGGTGATCGCCGCCGCCCACCAGGCCCTGGACCGCTGGGGCTACGGCATGGCCTCGGTGCGCTTCATCTGCGGCACCCAGGAGGTGCACAAGGAGCTGGAGGCCCGGCTGTCGGCGTTCCTCGGCCAGGAGGACACGATCCTGTACTCCTCCTGCTTCGACGCCAACGGCGGTGTCTTCGAGACCCTGCTCGGCGAGGAGGACGCGGTGATCTCCGACGCCCTCAACCACGCCTCCATCATCGACGGCATCCGCCTGTCCAAGGCCCGCCGCTTCCGCTACGCCAACCGCGACCTCGCGGACCTGGAGGCCAAGCTCAAGGAGGCGACCGGGTCCGGCGCGCGGCGCAAGCTCGTCGTCACCGACGGCGTCTTCTCCATGGACGGCTACGTGGCCCCGCTGCGCGAGATCTGCGACCTCGCCGACCGCTACGACGCCATGGTGATGGTCGACGACTCGCACGCCGTCGGCTTCGTCGGCCCCACCGGCCGCGGCACGCCCGAACTGCACGGCGTCATGGACCGCGTCGACATCATCACCGGCACCCTCGGCAAGGCCCTCGGCGGCGCCTCCGGCGGCTATGTCGCCGCCCGCGCCGAGATCGTCGCCCTGCTGCGCCAGCGCTCCCGCCCGTACCTGTTCTCCAACACCCTCGCCCCGGTGATCGCCGCCGCCTCCCTCAAGGTCCTCGACCTGCTGGAGTCCGCCGACGACCTGCGCGTCCGGCTCGCCGAGAACACCGCGCTCTTCCGCCGCCGGATGACCGAGGAGGGCTTCGACGTCCTCCCCGGTGACCACGCCATCGCGCCCGTCATGATCGGCGACGCGGCGAAGGCGGCCCGGATGGCCGAACTGCTCCTGGAGCGCGGGGTGTACGTGATCGGCTTCTCCTACCCGGTCGTCCCGCAGGACCAGGCCCGGATCCGCGTCCAGCTGTCCGCCGCGCACTCCACGCAGGACGTCGACCGCGCGGTCGACGCGTTCATCGCGGCGCGCGCCGAGCTGGAGGCCTGATCAGGGCTGACGCCCTGGGATAATCGAAACATGATCGAGGCACGGCGGCTCCACATCCTCCGTGCGGTGGCCGACCACCGCACGGTCACCGCGGCAGCCGCCGCGCTGTACCTCACCCCCTCGGCCGTCTCCCAGCAGCTGACGGCCCTGGAGCAGGAGACCGGCCACCGCCTGGTCGAGCGCGGCGCCAAGGGCGTACGGCTGACCCCGGCCGGTGAGATCCTGCTCAGCCACACCAACGCGGTCCTCGCCCAGCTGGAGCGGGCCGAGGCGGAGCTGGCCGCCTACGGCTCGGGCGAGGCGGGCACGGTCACCGTGGCCGCCTTCGCGACCGGCATCGCCCAGGTCGTGGCCCCGGCCGTGGGCCGCCTCTCGGACCGCGCACCCGGCATACGCATCCGCGTCCAGGACGCGGAGGGCGACGCGAGCCTGCCGATGGTGCTGGACCGGCAGGTGGACGTGGCCGTCGCGGTCGAGTACCGGGGCGCCCCGTCGGCCGACGACCCCCGGCTCACCCACGTGCCGCTGTACGCCGAGCCGTTCGACGCCGTCGTGCCGGTCGGGCACCGCCTCGCGGACTCCGCCGAGGTGCCCCTCGCCGAACTGGCCAAGGACACGTGGATCGGCCCGTACCCGGGCAACCCCTGCCACGACGTGGTCGTCCTGGCCTGTGAGAGCGCCGGCTTCCAGCCCCGCCTGGAGCACTCCTCCGACGACTTCCGGGCCGTTGTCGCCCTCGCCTCGGCCGACGCCGGCGTGGCCCTCGTACCGCGCTCCGCGCTGCGCGGCATGGACCTCACCGGCGTGGTCGTACGCCCCGTCGACGGCGTGGCCCCGACCCGCCGGGTCTTCGCCGCCGTGCGCCGGGGAGCCGAGGGACACCCGCTGATCCGGCCGGTGCTGGAGGCGCTGCAGGACGCGGCGCAGGCGTGAGCCTTCCGTAACCCCCTCGTCTCATGTCCGGGATAGCGTCCCGGATATGAGAGACGAGGACCCCATCGACACCCGGCTCGGCGCCCGCCTCGCCGAACTCCGGTCCCGACACGGCTGGTCCCTGGACGCGTTGGCGGAACGCAGCGGGGTGAGCAGATCGACCCTGTCCCGGGCCGAGCGGGCCGAGATCAGCGCCACCGCCGCACTCCTCAACCGCCTCTGCCACGTCTACGGACGCACCATGTCCCAGCTGCTCAGCGAGGTCGAGGCCGAGCCGGCCCCACTGGTCCGGGCGGCGGAGCAGCAGGTCTGGGAGGACCGCGCCTCCGGTTTCGTGCGCCGGTCCGTGTCCCCGCCACACGCCGGGCTGCGCGGCGAACTGGTCGAGGGCCGGCTCGCCCCGGGCGCCGACATCGCCTACGACCGCCCGCCCGTGCCCGGCCTGGAACAGCATCTGTGGGTCCTCGACGGCACGCTCGAGGTGACCGTCGCGGACCTGGGCCACGCCCTCGACGCGGGCGACTGCCTGCGGATGCGCGTCTTCGGCCCCACGCGGTTCCGCTGCACCGGACCGGGCGAGGCGCGCTATGCGCTGGCGGTGGTACGGCCATGAGGGTGCTGCGCTGGAACGACACCGAAGTACGCCACCACGTGGAGGAGTTGGCCGACCTGCTGACCGACACGGTGGCCGGGGGCGCCTCGGTCGGCTTCCTGGCACCGCTCGGGCGGGCGGAGGCCGCCGCCTGGTGGCACGAGCGGGCGGACGCCGTGGCGGCCGGGCGGCTGACGGTGTGGGTGGCCGTGGACGACACCGGCCGGGTGGCGGGCACGGTGAGTCTGGCGCTGCCCGACAAGCCCAACAGCCGCCACCGCGCCGAACTCGTGAAGCTGATGGTGCACCGCTGCGCGCGCGGGCGGGGCCTCGGCCGCCGGCTCCTGACCACCGCCGAGCACGCGGCCGTGTCCGCCGGCATCACCCTCCTCCACCTCGACACCGAGACCGGCAGCCCCGCCGAGCACCTGTACCGCTCGGCCGGCTGGACCCGGGCCGGCACCATCCCCGACTACGCCCTCGACCCCGCGGGCGAGTTGCGCCCCACGACCCTGTACTTCAAGCGGCCGGCCGCTCGGCAGGGGTGACTGTCAGTGGCACGGGCTAGCGTGCGGGGCATGCCGGACGCAGAAGACGTACGCCGTATCGCCCTGTCCCTGCCGGACACCACGGAGAAGGTCGCCTGGAGCATGCCCACGTTCCGGGTGGCCGGGAAGATGTTCGCCACGCTCCCGGAGGACGAGACGTCCATCGCCGTGCGCTGCCCGAAGGAGGAGCGCGACGAACTGGTGCTGGCCGAGCCCGGCAAGTTCTGGATCGCCGACCACGAGGCCCAGTTCGCCTGGGTGAGAGCCAGACTCGGGGCGCTGGAGGACGAGGAGGAGTTGCGGGACATCCTGGCCGACTCCTGGCGCCAGGCGGCCCCGCCCCGACTCCTCGACGCCCACCCCGAGTTGGGGCTGCCGCCCGGGGGCTGAAAATACCGGGTGCTCGCGCGCGGCGCGTGGCATGATCCCGCGCGGCGGGAGCGGTGAGGGGGCACCGCGGGTCGGCAGGGAGGGGAGCACCCGGGATGACCGGAACGGACGCACGGCACGACAGCGCTGCCCCGACCGTGCCCAGGAGCGAAGCGGGCGCCCCGGCCGTCTGGTCGCGGGACTTCGCCCTGTTCTTCGTGGCCCGGGCCGTCGCCCGCCTCGGCGACACCATGCTGCCCGTGGCGCTCGCCGCCGGCCTCCTGGAACACGGGTACGGCGCGGGCGCGGTCGGCCTCGCCATGGCCTCCACGGCCGCCGCGTTCGCGGGTCTCGTCGTCTTCGGCGGGGTCATCGCCGACCGGTTCAGCACCCGCAGACTGATGATCGGCTCCGACCTGGTCCGGCTCGTCACCCAGTCCCTCGCGGCCGGCCTCTTCTTCGCCGGGCACGTGGTCCTGTGGCAGGTCTGCGCCATCGGCGTCGTGGGCGGCGTGGCCGGAGCCGTCTTCCAGCCGGGCGTGGCCAGCACGGTGCCCCGGCTCGCCACCGACATCCAGGGCGCCAACGGCGCGATCCGCATCGCCGAGTCGGCCGCACAACTGGCGGGTCCGGCCGTCGCCGGCCTCCTGGTGGGCTTCGCCTCGGCCGGCGGCGTGTTCGCCGCGCACGCCGCGACCTACGCGATCAGCGCGCTGTGCCTGGTGCTGCTCCGGCTGCCCCCGCTCCCCGCCGGCGCCCGCGCCGCCACCGGCCGCGGCATGCGCGCCTTCCGCGCCGATCTGGTCGAGGGGTGGCGGGAGTTCCGGTCGCGGACCTGGCTGTGGGGCGTGATCGCCGTCTGGTGCCTGTACATGATCGCCGTGTGGGGGCCGACGGTCCCGCTGGTGGCCACCGAGGTCGTCCAGCACCACGGCCCCCGCGCCTACGGCCTGGTCAACTCCGCCCTCGGCGCCGGCACCGTCGTCGGCGGCCTGCTCGCCCTCAAACTGCGCCCCCGCCGCATGCTGCGGGCCGGCGCGCTCGCCCTGTTCGCCTTCTTCGGCTTCCCCGGAGCCGTCGGCGCGGGCCTCGGCCTACCGGCCATGGCGGCCGGAGCGGCGGTGGCCGGGGCCGGGATGGCGTTCTGGGGCGTGATGTGGGCGACCAGCGTGCAGACCCAGGTCCCGGCCGACGTCCTCAACCGCATCCACGCCTACGACGTGGCGGGTTCCCTGGCGATGATGCCGGTCGGCCAGGCCCTCGCGGGCCCCGCGGCCGGCGCACTCGGTGCCGACCGAGTCCTGCTGGTCTCCGCCGTGACGAGCCTGGCGGTGGCCGCGGCCCTGCTCGCGGTCCCGGCGATACGCGACCTCGTCCGCGCCGACGCGACCGCCGCCGTCCCGGAGGCGCCGTAGCTCACGCCCGCGCCGCGACGCGCCGCCCCGCGCCCACGAACCGCCCGATCCGCTCCCGCAGGCTGGGGGCGTCGAGCCCGTGCGCGGCCGCGTGTTCCTCCACGGTCCCGTAACGGCGCAGCTCACGGCGGCCGACGCCCAGTCCGAGCACCCGGTGCGGAACCTCGGCCAGCGCCTCGCTCACCGCGCCCGTCGACGTCCCCGCGAGATATGGCTCGACCAGCACGACGTCGCCGCCCGCGGCCTCCGTGGCCCGGCGCAGCCCCGCCGCGTCGAAGGGCCGGACGGTCGTCGCGTACAGGACGGTCACGTCCAGACCCTCCGTGGCCGCGAGGACCGCGTCCAGTACCGGGCCGACCGCTACCACGACGCCGGTCCGGCCCTCGCGGACCGTGACGAAGTGCTTGCCGTCGATCACCCGGCCCTGCCGGTTGGACTGCACGGAGAGCCGCACGTACACCTTGTCGTCGCCCGCGGCGACCGCGTGGTGCAGCAGTGTCTCGGCCTCGTCGGGGTGCCCGGGCACGTGCACGGTCCAGCCGTCCAGGGTGTCGAGCAGGGCCACGTCGCCCGGGGCCATGTGCGTGTAGCCCCCGGTGGAGAAGTCGAAGGAGGCGGCCGCGCTCACCAGCACAGCTCCGGCGTTCTGATGTCCCAGATCCAGCTTGATCTGCTCGAACGGCCGCTCCACGAGGAAGCTGGCGAAGGTGTGCACGACCGGACGCAGCCCGGTGAGCGCCAGCCCCGCCGCCGCCCCGACCAGGAGCTGCTCGCGGATGCCGACGTTGATCACCCGGTCGGGATGCCGGCGCATGGCCTCGCGGAAGGCGTCCTTGCCGATCTCGGCGAGGACGACCGCGACCCGCGGGTCCTCGTCCAGCAGCCGGGAGGCGACGGGGGCGAAACGGTCACGCATGGTGTCCATGGGGGTTGGGCCTTTCCGGAGAGCAAGAGTGGTTCAGGCGTTCTTCGCTTCGACACGGGCCACGACCACGTGCGGCCGACCCGGGTGCGGGGCCGTGAAGGCGGCGTACAGGGCCTCGTGGTCGCGTCCGTCCACGGTGACCGCGGACCAGCACGCGGCCTCGAAGCGGGCGGCGATCCCACCGGGCAGCGCATGGCTGGCGGAGGAGTTGTCGACCACCACGGTGTGCAGCCGCTCCAGACCGGAGGGCCCGGCGAAGGCGATCGCCTCGTGATTGCTGCCCTCGTCCAGTTCGGCGTCCCCGATCAGTACCCACACCGCCGGGTCGTGCAGCCCCTGCGCCCGCAGCCCCAGTGCGGTGCCCACTGCGATCGGCAGCCCGTGCCCGAGCGACCCGCTGCTGATCTCCGCCCCCGGCACCAGCACGCGGTCCGGGTGGTGCCCGAGCGGGGAGTCGTACGAGGCGAACCCGGGCAGCCAGTCGACGGGCATGAAGCCCTTCGCGGCCAGCACGGCGTAGTACGCCATGGGCCCGTGCCCCTTGCTCAGCAGGAACCGGTCCCGGCCCGGATCGTCCCGCCGCTCCGGCGTGACCCGGAGCACCCGGTCGTACAGCACCCACAGCACGTCGAGCGTGGAGGTGGCCGCCGGGCCGTGCTTCTCGTCTCCGGTCATCAGGCTCATCAGCCCCGGCAGGTCGTCATGGCCGTACGCGGGGCGCTCGTCCGCTGTGATCGTCATGCCGTCGATCATGCAACCTCAAGCAAACTTGAGGTCAAGCCGAAACGGATGCGCGACCACCGACCCGAGTGCGGTATGGTTTCCCTGCGCGTTTCGGCCGGGGAAACCCCAGGTCAAACGGGTAGCGGGACGTGGCGCAGCTTGGTAGCGCACTTGACTGGGGGTCAAGGGGTCGCAGGTTCAAATCCTGTCGTCCCGACTCGCGAGAGTCGCAGGTCCGGGGCCGTTTCGGAGAAATCCGAAGCGGCCCTTCTCCCTTCCTGGGGACCAAGCGCGCACGACGTCGGGCGGCTCGTGCGCGCTGCGTCGTGTCACCGCATCAGAAGGCCAGGCCCACGTGCGCGAGGGCCTGCTTCAGCAGTACTCCGTGTCCGCCCGGCATCTCGCTCTGCACGGCCGGGGAGGCGGCCTCCTGCGGGCTGAACCAGACCAGGTCCAGCGCGTCCTGCCGGGGGCGGCAGTCGCCGGTCACCGGCACGATGTAGGCCAGGGACACCGCGTGCTGGCGCGGGTCGTGGTACGGCGTGATGCCCGCCGTGGGGAAGTACTCCGCGACCGTGAACGGCTGCAGGGAGGCCGGGACGCGGGGCAGGGCGACCGGGCCGAGGTCCTTCTCCAGGTGGCGCAGCAGCGCGTCGCGGACCCGCTCGTGGTGCAGGACGCGGCCGGAGACCAGGGTCCGGCTGACCGTTCCGTCCGGGCCGATGCGCAGCAGCAGTCCGATGCTGGTGACTTCGCCGCTGTCGTCCACGCGGACGGGCACGGCCTCGACGTACAGGATCGGCATCCGGGCCCTGGCCATTTCCAGCTCGTCCGTGGTCAGCCAGCCGGGCGTGGTCTCGGTCATGTCAGACATTGCTTGATCATACTTTCCGGGTGGGGCGCCCGCCGAGGTCGCGGGCCGGTTCGTTTGCGGGCAGTCCGTACAGTCGGCGGGCGTTGTCGCGTCCCGTCCAGGTCGCGATCCGCAGAGCGTCGGACAGGCTCAACTCGTCGGAGTCCACGCGGGCCTGGAGCATTCCGGCCAGCCCCTGGCGGAAGGACAGCGCGCCCAGGTGGTGGAATTCGGCCACACCGTAGGCGTCGGAGCTGTACAGCAGTTTGCGGAACGGAGTGATCTCCAGGGCCTCCTCCAGCACCGCCCGGCAGCGGGCCGGGCCGGTGTAGTGCAGGGCGAGCCCGACGTCCAGATACACGTGCCGGAACACCGCGGACAGGTAGGCGGCCTGGCGGTGGTAGGGCCAGCAGTGCAGCAGGAGGACCGGCAGGGCGCCGGACGTCAGGTGCAGCCAGTCGGTGAGCAGGGCGGGATCCGCGCGGTGCAGTCGTACGTCGGCGTCGCCGAAGCCGGTGTGCAGCTGGAGCGGCAGGCCCAGGTCGACGGCGGTCCACAGCAGGTGCCGTACCAGGACGGGGTCGGTGAGGCGTCCGCCGTGTGGGAGCCAGCGGGCGGCGGCCCCGGTCACCTCGGTGTCCGTGGGGCGTGCCGGGTCCAGCGCGAAACCGGTGCGGTAGGCGGCCACCGACTTCACCGCCACCACCCCCGGCCGGCGCACGGCCTCCTCGGCGGCCCCGCGGAAGGCCGCCGCGTACGCGTCCGGCTCCACGCCCCGCGCGGCCACCGCCTCGGCGAGCTGCTCCAGCCGTACGACCTCGTAGGCGGCGGCCCCTGCCGAGCGGCCCAGTTCGGCGGGGGTGGTCACCGGGTGCGGGGCGTAGCCGGTGTCCACGCAGAACACCTCCGCTCCGGACGCCGTCAGGAAGCGCCGGTTGACCTCCTGCCAGCCGAGGGCCGAGCGCCGGGCCAGGTAGTCGACGGCCGGCGCGTGGCGGGGGAGGTCCAGCAGGGGCGCGCAGTGACGGCGGACGGCCACGCCGACGGGGCTGTCGAAGGGCGAGATGCCCGGCCAGGCCTCGCCCTCGGTGATGAGGGACTCGAACGCGTCGGCGGTGAGGTCGGCCGTCACGGCGCCGTGGCAGTGGTGGTCCACCAGGGGCAGCTCGGCGAGTGCCTCGTGGACCGGCCCGGATACGGCGGCCATCGTCAGTACGCCCAGCGGTAGGCCGCCGCCACCTGGGCGTCGTCCAGGCCGGCCACGGCCGCCGCCTCCCCGAGCCGTACGGCGATCACGGCGTCCGCGAGGACCGGGCCCAGCGCGTCCCGCAGCACCTGGTCCGCGCGGAACTCCTCCACGGCCCGCGGCAGCGACCGCGGCAGCCGCCGTACGCCGGGGGCCGCCGCCTCGTCCCCGCCGTAACGGGCCGGGTCGCCGGTGATCTCCTCGGGGAGGGACAGGGCCCTGGTCAGGCCGTCGAGGCCCGCGGCGATCACGCAGCCGAGGGCCAGGTACGGGTTGGCGGCCAGGTCGACCGGTTTGACCTCGAGGTTGGCGTCCTGGTCGTGGCGGCCCACCGTGCCCGTGATCACCCGCAGGGCCGCCTCCCGGGTCTCGCGGCCCCAGGCGGTGAACACCCCCGCCCACTGGGACGGTTTGAGCCGCAGGTAACTGGCCGGGCTGGGGGCGGTGACCGCCGTCAGCCCGGGCAGCCGTGCGAGCACCCCGGCCGCGAAGGACTCCGCCTCGGCCGTCATGCCGTACCGGCGCCCGCCGCCCGCGTGCAGATTCACCCCGTCGCGCCAGCAGGACAGGTGCAGATGGCCGCCGTTGCCGACGCCCTCGGCGGACACCGCGGGCGCGAACGACACCCGCAGGCCGTGCCGCTGCGCCACCGCCCGGATCGTCTGCCGCACCAGGACACTGCGGTCGGCCGCCGCCACCGGGTCCAGCGCGCCCACCGAGACCTCGAACTGCCCGGCCGCGTACTCGGGGTGGAGCTGGTCGACGTCCACGTCCTGCGCGGCGAACGCGGCCAGCAGGTCGGCGGTGTAGTCGCTCAGCTCGACCTGCCGGGTCGCGCCGTACGCCGGTCCGGAGACCGCCGGCACGAACTCCCCGGCGGGCGCCGAACCGAGCCCGACCGCCCACTCGACCTCGACGGCCGCCTTGAAGACGAGCCCGTGCCGCTCGGCGGCCTCGGTGACGATCCGGCGCAGAAAGGTTCGGGCACAGCCGGGATGCCGGGCGCCCTCCTGGGTGATCCGGTCCACCGGCGCCCACGCCCAGCCGGGCTGCCCGGCCAGCACGACCAGCTGATCGAGGTCCGGGTAGAGCCGGAGATCACCGTCCGGGGAGCCGAGGACGTCGGTGGTGACGATCGAGTCGTCGGCGAGGAAGGTGTCGAACACCGGGGACATGCCCACGCCCCAGGACACGGCCGCCTCCAGCCGTGCCGTCGGGACCGTCTTCACCCGGCCGACGCCCGCGGTGTCGACGTACGCCAGCACGACGCCGCGTACGTCCTTCGCGGCCAGGTCGGCGGTGAGCCCGGCGACCCGGCGCAGATCGCCGGGACGCCCGCCGGGCACGGGGTCGTCAAGGGTGGTCATACGTCCTCCTCGGCGGGCTCGGCGGCGCGGACGGCCGGGGTCAGCGTTTCACGGCCACCGCGCCGAACTGCGGCACCGGGGCGGCGGACACCGGCTCGGCGCGCCACTGCGAGCACGGCACCAGACCCGGCTCGACCAGTTCGAGACCGTCGAGGAACCCGGCGATCTCCGCCCGGCCGCGGGCGGTGATCGGCGGGGTGGCGTTGGCGTTCCAGAACTCCATCGCGGCGACGTTCCCCTCGCCGCCCACGTCACCGTCGCAGGTCGGGTGGGTGAGCACCAGGTAGCTGCCGGAGGGCACCGCCGCCATCAGCCGACGCACGATGTCCCGGGCCTCGCCGGTGTCGAGCACGAAGTTCAGGATGCCCAGCATCATCACCGCGACCGGCCGGCCCAGGTCCAGGGTCTCGCCGGCGCACTGCACGATGCCCTCCGGGTCGTGGACGTCTGCGTCGATGTAGTCGGTGACGCCCTCGGGGGAGCCGGTGAGCAGCGAGCGGGCGTGCACGAGCACGATCGGGTCGTTGTCGACGTACACGATCCGTGACTCGGGGGCGATCCGCTGGGCGACCTCGTGGGTGTTGTCCACGGTCGGCAGGCCCGTGCCGATGTCGAGGAACTGCCGGATGCCGCGCTCGGCGGTCAGGAACCGCACCGCCCGCGCGAGGAACTCCCGGTCCGCGCGGGCCACCGCCCGGATCACCGGGAACATCCCCGCCACGTGCTCCGCGACCCGCTGGTCGACCTCGTAGTTGTCCTTGCCGCCGATCCAGTAGTTCCACACCCGGGCGTTGTGCGCCACGGAGGTGTTCAGCTTCGCCGGTCCGGTCGTCGGAGGCTGCCCTTCGGTCACGTCGCCGCCCTTCTCGCGCGCGGTGCTGCCGTCATTGTGCCGCCGGTCGAACGCGCTGTCCCGGGAACCGCGCACCGTGGGCGGTTCGGGGCGCCTCCGGGACGTTCCGGCCCATGGGGAACACTGGACCCCTACGCCGTCCCCGACCGGAAGCAGGACATGCCCGCCACGCCCACGCCTTTCCTGGACGCCCCCGGCCTGCCCGCCGGCCCCGCCGACATCCGGCTCGTCGTCACCGACATGGACGGCACGCTGCTGGACGACGCCAAGCGGATCCCCGACGGGCTGTGGCCGATGCTCGCCGAACTGCGCCGGCGAGGCGTGCTGTTCAGCCCGGCGAGCGGCCGCCAGTACGCCACGCTGGCCCGGCAGTTCGCGGACGTCGCCGAGGGCATGGTGTTCATCGCGGAGAACGGCACGTACGTGGTCCGGGACGGCGTGGAGCTGAGTTCCGACCCGCTGGCGCGGTCGGTCGCCGCCGGGGTGGCCCGGACGGTGCGGCGGCTGGTCGCGGACGGTGTGGACGTCGGCGCCGTCGTGTGCGGCAAGCGGTCGGCGTACGTCGAGCGGACCGACGAGGCGTTCCTGGCCGAGGTGCGCAAGTACTACGTCGAGCACCGGATCGTGCCGGACGTCACCGCCGTCGACGACGAGGTGATCAAGGTCGCGCTGTTCGACTTCGGGCCGGCCGAGCACTCCACCGCCCCGGCCCTCGCGGAGTTCGCCGGCACCCACCAGGTCGTCGTCTCCGGGGAGCACTGGGTGGACGTGATGAACCGCTCCGCGAACAAGGGCACCGCCCTGCGCGGCCTCCAGCGCGCGCTCGGCATCACGCCCGCCCAGACCATGGTCTTCGGCGACTACCTCAACGACCTGGAGATGCTCGACGCCGCCGAGTGGTCCTTCGCCATGGCGGGCGCCCACCCGGAGGTCGTGCGCCGGGCCCGTCACCTGGCCCCGTCCAACAACGACAACGGGGTGCTGAGGACCATCGCCCGGGTGCTCGGCGTGTAGGGCCGGCCACCGGGCCACGCGTGGGACCGTGCGGCGGAGGTCAGGACTTCCGGCCCACTCCGCCGTACAGGGAGAACGGCCCCATGCCGTCCGGGGCCTGCTCGCGCCGCCAGTCGTCGACCGGCACGATGCCCGGTTCGAGCAGGTCGAGCCCCGGAAGAAGGCGCCCACTTCGTCCCGGGAACGCGCCACCGGCGTCACCCCGTCCGCCGCGTAGGCGGCGATGCCCTTCTGCACGTTCTCCGGTTCGAAGTCGGCCGTCATCATCGACAGCACCAGGCAACTGCCCGGTGCCAGCGCGTCGACCAGGGCCGGCACCACGTCGTGGGCGCCGTCCTCGTCGGCCACGAAGTGGAGCAGGGCGATGAGGGAGAGGGCCACCGGGCGGTCCAGGTCCAGGACGCGTGCGGCGCGTCGGAGGATGCCCTGCGGGTCGCGGGCGTCGGCCTGCACGTACGCGGTCGCGCCCTCGGGGGTGCCCCGCAGCAGCGCGCTCGCGTGGGTCGGCACGGTCGGGTCGTTGTCGACGTAGACCACGCGGGGGTCCGGCACCGCAGGCTGGGCGATCTGGTGCAGGTTGGCTCGGCCGGTATGCGGGTGCCGATGTCCAGGAACTGGCGGACGCCGTCCTGGGCCAGCGTGCGCGTGGCCCGGTGCATGAACGCCCGGTTGGCGCGCGCGGCCCGGGCGGCGCCCGCGTCGATCGCGGTGATCCGGCGGCCGAGTTCCTCGTCGACGGGGTGGTTGTCCGTGCCGCCGAGGAACCAGTGCGGGCAGCAGTCTGACACGATCACGCGGCGCGGCGGAGACAGTCTTCGGCCACCTGCTTGTCGAGTGCGGCCCGCACCAACGCGGCGGCCAGGACGGCCGGTTCGGTCTCCCCGGCCAGCTCGGTCAGCTTGTCCGGGTCCTTCGGCAGGCCGAGCCGCTGCGCCCCGGACAGCGCCTTGCCGTCGAGGTAGGGCGCCAGTTCCGGCCAGACGCGCTGCGCCTCGCGCAGGAAGATGTCGGCGCCGGCCGGGCCCACGCCGGGCTCCTCCTGGAGCAGCCGCCTGAGCTCGCCGGTGTCACCGTGCGCCTCCTCGTGCAGCCGGCGCAGGTCGCCGTGCCAGCGGTCGAGCAGCAGCTCGGCCCCGTCGCCGAGCTGGGTCGCCGTGCGCTCGTCGTAGCGCCGGTAGCCGCCCCGGCCGAGCGCGTCCACCCGCTGCTGCCAGTCGGCGTCGGCCATCCGGCGCGGGCTGTCGAGGCGGTCCTCGTGCAGGGCCCGCGCGGCGGCCACCGCGACCGAGGCCCGGATGCGGGCACTGAGCAGCAGGGACAGCACGAGCAGCCGGTACAGCGACTGGGGGGTGTCCGTCAGGCGGATGCCCGCCTCCTCGGCGTACGTCCGCCCGTACTCGGACACCAGCTCGTGGACGACCCGTTCGTCCTTGTTCCCGCGCTTCATGGGCCTACGGCTCCGGTGCGTGGCTCACGGCTTGAGCGGGTCGTGGCCGAGCGTCATCAGCCGGTGCCGGCGACGGGTGTCCTCGGCCGTCCGCTCCGGCTCGGGCTCGTTCTCCATGTCCACGAGGTCACCGACGGTGTCGACGACCTCGTGCATCACGCGGATGTCGTCGTCGGTGAGGTCGGTGCGCCGCTTCTGGAGGATCGCGAGGACATGCTGCCCGGTCGGCGTCCCCGCCTCCTCGGGCAGGGGCTCCGCCTCCTCGTCGGCGTCCCGGACCCTGAGCCAGGCCGCGAGTTCCACCGAGGTCATGTTCACCACGCGGTGGAAGTCCTCCCACAGCGCGTCGAGTTCGAGGGCGTCGGCCATGGGTTTCCCCTTCCTTGCGGGAGCGGCTCTGCTAACCGGCGGCGTTGTCGCGCGGCTGGTTCTCGGCCTCGAACATCCAGCGCTGCTTCTCCAGGTCCGCCGTGATGGAGATCAGCAGGTCCTGGGTGACCGGATCGGCCTTCTCCGTCGCCTCGATCCGCTGGCGCAGCCGGCGGACGGCCGTCTCCAGCGCCGACACCATCAGCTCCACGACCTCCGTGTCACGCAGCCAGCCGTCCTTGGTGCCGGGCAGCGCGAAGGTCGCGGAGATGGTCTCCGGGCGGCCGTCCGGCGGCACGCCCAGCGCGGCGGCGCGTTCGGCGACCGTGTCCGAGTGGGTACGGGCCGTCGCGACCACCTCGTCCAGCTGGAGGTGGATCGACCGGAACCGCGGGCCCACGATGTTCCAGTGCGCCTGCTTGCCGACCAGCGACAGTCCGAGCAGGTCGACCAGCGTCTCCTGCAGGGCGGTCCCGGTGACGCCGAGCGCCTCCTCGGGCAGCGTGCTCCTGACCACGGTCATGGTGCGTCGGTCCCCTTTCGTCAGTGGTCTGCGGTCACGTCCGACAGGGCGGGTGCCCCACGTCAGCAGACGCAAACAGGCCTGATCAGCGGGGCAGTGCGGCGTCCAGGAAGCGGATCACCTCCGCGAGGACCTGCTCCCTGTCCGTCTCGTGGAACACCTCGTGCCGGGCCCCCGGGAAGATCCGCTCGGTCAGCCGGCCGCCGCTGAGCCGCTCCACTCCGGCCCGGCTGCCCGGCAGGGGCACCAGCCGGTCGTCGTCCCCGTGCAGCCACAGCAGCGGCAGCGGTCCGACGTCGCCGCCCTCGGCGACGGTCTCCAGGGTCCGCACGAACGCCTGCAGCGTCGGCCGCTTCATCGGCCCGTGCCACACCAGCGGATCGGCGGCGTACGCGGCGCCCACGGCCGGATCGCGGGAGAGCGCGGACGGGCTGACCGGGGTGTCCGGGATCTCGTCCAGGGCCAGCAGCCGCCCCGGCAGCTCCCAGGCGCCGATGACCGGTCCGGACAGGATCAGCGCGCTCAGCTCCTGCCCGTACCGCTGGGCGTAGCGGGCCGCGATCAGGCCGCCCATGGAGTGGCCCACCAGCACGAGCGGCAGGCCCGGGTGTGCGGTCCGGGCCAGCTCCGCCACCGCGTGGACATCGGTGACCACGTCCTCGAAGTCCTCGATCAGCACGCGCTCACCCGCCGACTTCCCGTGCCCCATGTGGTCGGGTGCGTACACCGCCGCCCCGTGCACGGTGAGCACGGCGGCCGGCTCCTCGTACCGGCCCGCGTGCTCGCCGTACCCGTGCGCCAGGAGCGCCAGGTAGCGGGGTGCCGGGTGCGGCCACTCGCGTACGGTCACGGCGCCGCGGGTGCCGTCGAGCACGTGCTCGCGGACGTGGGGCATGTCTCCTCCAGCTGCCTCGGTGAAGGTCCGGGGGGATCTTCCCAGCGAGCGGGTCGGGGGTCTATAGTCCAAAACTAGCAGTGCTAATTAATGAGGGGCTGCGGTACAACGCGGCCCCGGCTGATCCACAGCGTCGTAGGTCAGGAGTCCAGCCGTGCGTCCCGTCCACTTCGCGGCCGCCCGCCGCACCCCCATCGGCAAGCTGCGCGGAGCCCTGTCCTCCGTCCGGCCCGACGATCTCGCGGCGACCGTGATCCGCCACCTGGTGGCCGACGTGCCCGCCCTCGACCCCGCCCGGATCGACGACGTCTACTGGGGCGCGGCCAACCAGGCAGGTGAGGACAACCGCAACGTCGCCCGGATGGCCGCCCTGCTGGCCGGACTCCCCGAGTCCGTACCCGGCGCCACCGTCAACCGGCTGTGCGCCTCCGGCCTGGAAGCGGTCACCACCGCCGCCCGGACGATCGCCGCGGGCGAGGCCGACATCGTGATCGCGGGCGGCTCCGAGTCCATGAGCCGCGCCCCCTTCGTGCTGCCCCGGCCCGACGAGGCGCTGCCGCAGCGCATCGAGACCCACGACACCCGGCTGGGCTGGCGCCTGGTCAACCCCGCGATGAAGGACCTGCACGGCCTGCTGTCCATGGGCGAGACCGCCGAGGAGGTCGCCGAGCGCCACGGTGTCTCCCGTGAGCGCCAGGACGCGTTCGCCCTGCGCAGCCACCGGCTCGCCGCCGCCGCACGCAAGAACGGCCACTTCGACGACGAACTCCTGCCCGTCGAGCGCCCGGACGGCATCGTGGTCGAGCAGGACGAGTGCGTCCGCGAGGACACCTCGCTGGAGAAGCTGTCCCGTCTCAAGCCGGTCTTCCGCCAGGGCGGCACGGTCACGGCGGGCAACGCCTCGCCGATGAACGACGGGGCGGCCGGTCTGCTGCTGGTCAGCGAAGAGGCCCTGAACGAGCTGGGGCTGGAGTCCCTGGGGCGTTATGTCGCGGGTGCCTCCGCCGGGGTCCATCCCGACGTGATGGGCATCGGCCCGGTCCCCGCCACCCGCAAGGCGCTGGCCCGGGCCGGCTGGGAGATCGGCGACCTCCAGGAGGCGGAGTTCAACGAGGCGTTCGCCGCGCAGGCACTCGCGTGCGTCGACCAGTTGGGCATCGACCCCGACCTGGTGAACCCCACCGGCGGCGCCATCGCCCTCGGCCATCCGCTCGGCTGCTCCGGCGCCCGCATCCTGACCACCCTGCTGCACCGGATGCGCCGCACGGGCGCGGAGCGGGGACTGGCGACGATGTGCGTGGGGGTGGGACAGGGCAGCGCGGTGCTGGTCGAGAGGCACTGACCGCACCGCAACGGGGGCGCCCCGCAAGGGGAACCGGTACACGAGCCGCAGCAAGGAAACGGAGCACCACTCCATGGCAACCCTGTCCGTCGCGTCCATCCTCGCCGAGAACGCAAGGCGCCGCCCCGGGAAGACGGCTCTCGTCGAAGGCGATCTGCGGCTCACCTTCGCCGAGGTGTGGCGGCAGGCGCTGGCCCGGGCCGGCGCCCTCACCGGCCTCGGCGTACGACCGGGCGACCGGGTGGCGCTGATGGCCCCCAACACCGCCGAGTTCCCGGTCGCGTACTACGCGATCGCCGCGGCCGGCGCCGTCGTGGTCCCCGTGCACCTGCTGCTGTCCGCCGGGGAGGTGGAGCACGTCCTGCGCGACAGCGGTGCGACGCTGCTGCTCGTCCACCCCGCCCAGGCGGAGACCGGCCGGGCCGCGGCCGCCGCCACCGGCGTCCGGGCGGTCACCCTGGGCGAGGAGTTCGGCAAACTCGCCGCCGACGCCGAGCCGCTCCCGTCGTACCTCACCCGGGCCGCCGACGACCCCGCGGTGATCTTCTACACCAGCGGTACGACCGGCGTGCCCAAGGGCGCCGTGCTCAGCCACTTCAACCTGGTGATGAACGCGACCGTCAACGCCTTCGACGCCAACGACATCCGCCCCGACGACATCGCCCTCGGCGCCCTGCCCCTGTTCCACGCCTTCGGCCAGACCGTCTCCCTCAACTCCACCTGGCGGGCCGGCGCCACCCTCGTCCTGCTGCCCCGCTTCGACGCGGCCCGCGCCATCGAGCTGATGGTGAACGAGGGCGTGAACACCTTCCACGGCGTGCCGACCATGTTCGTCGCCCTCGCGGCGGCAGCCCCGGACGCCGCCGCGCTGCCCACGCTGCGCGTGTGCGTCTCGGGCGGGGCCTCGCTGCCCGTCGCCGTACTGGAACGGTTCGAGACCGCGTTCGGGACGACGGTCTACGAGGGGTACGGGCTGTCGGAGACCTCGCCGACGGCCACCGTCAACCAGCCCGTCTTCGGCACCCGAGCGGGCACCATCGGGCATCCGCTGTGGGGCATCGACGTGGAGATCGCCCGCGCCGAGGTCGAAGGACGCATCGAACTGCTGCCGGCCGGCGAGCTGGGCGAGGTCGTCATCCGCGGCCACAACGTCTTCTCCGGCTACCTCGGCCGCCCCGAGGCCACGGCCGAGGCCCTGGTCGACGGCTGGTTCCGCACCGGCGATCTCGGCACCAAGGACGACGACGGCTTCCTGCGGATCGTGGACCGCAAGAAGGACGTCATCATCCGCGGCGGCTACAACGTGTACCCGAGGGAGGTCGAGGAGGTGCTGATGCGCCACTGCGACGTCGCCCAGGTCGCCGTCATCGGCCTGCCCGACGAACTGCACGGCGAGGAGGTGTGCGCCGTCGTCGTCCCCGCGCAGGGCGCCGCCCCCGACGCCACCGCCCTCACCGAGTGGTCCAAGGAGCACCTGGGCCGGCACAAGTACCCGCGGCGCGTGGAGTTCACGGAGGCGCTGCCGCTCGGGCCGAGCATGAAGGTCCTCAAGCGGGAGCTGCGGGCGCGGTACACAGGGCGTTAGGGACCGACCAGCGAGACGGTCCTTACGCGGGCCCCTTGCGTGCGCATAGCATCGGTCCCCGCATGAACACGATGACTCTCTGGCACCTGTCCGGCTGGGAGTTCGCGGCGCTCGCCTTCGCCGCCCTGCTCGTCGGCTTCTCCAAGACCGCCGTGAGCGGGGCCAACACGGTCAGCCTCGCGATCTTCGCGGCGGTCCTGCCCGCCCGGGCCTCCACCGGCGTCCTGCTGCCCGTCCTGATCGCCGGCGACGTGCTCGCCGTCCTCACCTACCGGCGGCACGCGCACTGGCCCACGCTGTGGCGGCTGTTCCCGGCCGTCGCGGCGGGCGTGGTGGTCGGCACGCTGTTCCTGGTCTGGGCCGACGACGGGATCGTACGGATCTCGATCGGGGTGATCCTGCTGCTGATGGCCGGCGTCACCCTGTGGCGTCGGCGCCGGGAGGAGGCGACGGAGGACGCGCCGGACGCGGTCACGACCCGGGCGGGCCGGATGAAGGCACGCTCGTACGGCGTGCTCGGTGGATTCACGACGATGGTCGCCAACGCGGGCGGGCCGGTGATGTCGATGTACCTGCTGTCCGCCGGCTTCCGGAAGCTGGGCTTCCTGGGCACGTCGGCGTTCTTCTTCCTGATCGTCAACGTCTCGAAGGTGCCGTTCAGCGCGGGACTCGGCCTGATCGACGGCCGCTCGCTGTTCCTCGACGCCGCGCTCGTGGTGTTCGTCGTACCCGGCGCGTTCTTCGGCACATGGGCGGTGAACAGGATCGACCAGAAGCTCTTCGAACGGCTCGTGATCGCGGCGACGATCGTGGGCGGGGTGCAGCTGCTACTGCGCTAGCCCGAGCAGACCGGGCAGGTCGGCGAAGGAGTCCACGACGTGGTCCGGTGTGCCGCTCGCGTGCTCGTGCGTCTCGGGCCGGTACTTGCCCGTCTTCACCAGCACCCCGGTGAGCCCGGCCCGCTGCGCCGCGAGCACGTCCGACTCGATGTCGTCGCCCACCATCAGCGCCTCGTGCGCCGCCACACCCAGGCGGGCCAGCGCCGCCCCGAAGAACGCCGGCGACGGCTTGCCCGTGACCTCCGCCTCCACCCGCGCTGCCTTCTCCAGACCGAGCAGGAAGGCCCCCGCGTCCAGCTGCAGCCCGGCGTCGGTCCGCCAGTACAGACCGCGGTGCATGGCGATCAGCCGCGCACCCCGCTGCAGATGCCCGAAGGCCCGGTTCAGCGCCGCGTAGTCGAACTCCGGCCCGGCCCCGCCGAGGACGACCACGTCGGGACGGTCCTCGACCAGGGTGATGCCCTCGAGGTCCGCCCCGATGTCGCCGCTGTTCAGGAGGGCGCAGCGGGCGCCCGGAAAGTGCTCGGCGAGATGGGCGGCCGTCACGGAGGGCGCGGTGAGGACGTCCTGCGGGGCCACCTCGAAACCGGCCCCCGACAGGGTCTCGGCGATCGAGGTGCGGGTACGGGAGGTCGTGTTGGTCACCAGGGCCACGCCGAGACCGGCCGCGCGGATCCTCCGCAGTGCCTCCACCGCACCGGGCAGCGGCTTCCAGGAGACGGTGAGGACACCGTCGATGTCGATCAGCACGGCACGCGCGGATTCCATGGTCCGACCGTAGCGACCGGGTCGCGGATCGTCCCGCACGACCTGGATACGCTCACCCCTATGCCCGCGCACGTCCTCATCCTCGGCGGCACCGCCGAGGCCCGCCGCCTCGCCGCCGACCTCGCCGCCCGCCCCGGTGTCCGGGTCACCACCTCCCTGGCCGGCCGGGTCGCCCGGCCGGGGGCGGTGGCGGGCGGGGTCCGGATCGGTGGCTTCGGCGGTGCGGAGGGCCTGGCCGACTGGCTGCGCAGGCACCAGGTGGACGCCCTGGTCGACGCCACCCACCCCTTCGCCGAGTCGATCACCGCCCACGCGGCCCGTGCGGCGGCGGCCACCGGCGTCCTCGCGGTCGTCCTGCGCCGCCCCGGCTGGCGCGCGGGCCCCGACGACGACTGGCACCCGGTCCCGTCCCTGGCCGAGGCCGCCGAGGTCCTGCCCGGCCTCGGCCGCCGGGTGTTCCTCACCACCGGCCGCCTGGGCCTCGCCGCCTTCGCCCACCTGACGGACCTGCACTTTCTCGTACGCTCGGTGGACCCGCCCGAGCCGCCGCTGCCGCCGGACACCGAAGTGGTCCTCGCACGCGGCCCGTTCGCCCTCGCCGACGAGACCGAGCTGCTGCGCGCCCACCGGATCGACGTCCTGGTGACGAAGGACAGCGGAGGCGAGGCGACGGCCGCCAAACTGACGGCCGCACGCGACCTGGGGCTGCCCGTCGTCGTCGTACGACGACCCGGGCTGCCGGCCGGGGTGACGGTGGTGCCCGACGCGGCGGGCGTACTGGAGAAGCTGGGGTTCGGCCCCGGGTGACGTCCTCGCCGGTGTTCCCGCACGGCGGACCGGGGCCCTCGCCGGTGTGCGGTCGCGGCGGACCTCAGTCCTCGGCGGTGTTCCTGCGCAGCAGATACGTGTCCATGATCCAGCCCTTGCGCTCGCGTGCCTCGGCCCGCAGCCGCTCGATGCGCGGGCCGGCCTCAGCGATCGGGCCGGAGACGAGGATCTCGTCCGGCGTCCCTATGTACGCCCCCCAGTAGATGTCGATGTCCTGGTCGGCGTACCGGGTGAAGGCCTGGTGGGCGTCCAGCATCACCACCACGTCGTCCACCCCTGCCGGGAAGCCCTCGGTCAGCCGCCGCCCGGTGGTGATCTGCACCGGGCGGGCCACCCGGTTCAGGCCCGTGCGGTGCCGGGCGACCAGCGCGGAGACACTGCTGATGCCGGGCACGACGTCGTACTCGAACGCCACCGTGCCACGCTCCAGCACCTCCTGGAGAATGCCCAGCGTGCTGTCGTACAGTGCCGGATCCCCCCACACCAGGAAGGCACCGGTGCCGTCCTCGGCCAGCTCCTCGACGATCAGCCGCTCGTAGATCCCGGCGCGCGCGCTGCGCCAGTCCTCGACCGCCGGCGAGTACGCCGCCCCGCCCGCCTTGCGGTCCCGCTCCGGGTCCCGCGCCTCCACCACCCGGTACGAGCCCTCGGCCAGATGTGCGTCCAGGATGTCCCGGCGGAGCTGGGTCAGGTCGTTCTTCACCTCGCCCTTGTCGAGCAGGAAGAACACGTCCGTGCTCCGCAGCGCCTTGACCGCCTGCAGGGTCAGCTGGTCGGGGTCGCCCGCGCCGATACCGATGACATGAATCTTTCGCACGCCCCGAGTCTGCCGCATGCCCCCGGCAGCGCCCGCACCGGCTCCGCGCGGCCGCCGACGGCACTCCTCAGGGGCCGAGCCGGGGCGCCTCGGCGCGCGCGTCCACCGGACCGGACCCGTCGTCCACGCGTCCGGCCAGCTCCCGCGCCCACCGGGCGAGTCCGGGCAGGTCCATTGCGTACGGCCGGTCCTCGCCGCGTAGTTCCGCCCACTCCTCGACCGCGCCCGCGCCCCGCCGCAGCAGACGCGCCCCGCCGACGCTGTTCCCGCGTGCCGCGTGGGTGAGCCCCACCGCCAGCTGGGCCAGTCCCCGCCACAGCGTGCGCTCGTGCCGCGGGCCCGACTTCCAGGCGTCCTCGAACACCTCGTGCGCGTGGAACGGCTTCCCCGCGTCCAGCAGCGCCTGCGCTTCGGCGACCGTCTCCCGCGGCGCCCGTACGACGCCCTCCGGCTGCCGCGGCACGCCCTCCGCGCCGTGGGGCAGCGGCCGGCCGAGCCCGTCCCGGGGCCGCGCGCTGCGCGCCCGCCCCTCCACGTCCCGGTCCCTGCCGTCCGATGCGCCCGCGTTCGTCATACGGCCGATTGTCCCCGCACCGCCCCGTGCCCTCTTCGGCGCACCCCCGGACGTGGGGTAAAGTTCTGTTCGCGCGATCACGCGGGTCACCGCGAGTGAGCGCATCGGGACGTGGCGCAGCTTGGTAGCGCACTTGACTGGGGGTCAAGGGGTCGCAGGTTCAAATCCTGTCGTCCCGACTGGGAGTTCTCTCCGTAGTCGCATGTCAGAGCCCTGTTTCGCATCAGCGAGACAGGGCTCTCGATCTTTGTGCACGGTCTTGTGTCACATCTGGTCGCATCGCGTGTGCGGCGCCGCCGATCAGGGAGGAGGCGACTTCACGGCGCCACACGGGTTGTATGAGCACGGACAGCCGGATAGGACTGTCCGCGTGACTGACCAACGCAGCTTCGCCCGTACCGTCATCGCGCTCTCCCTGGCCGTGATCGCCTGTTGCGCGCTCACTTTCACCATCATGCTGCTGGCCGGGAGTCCCGCCGTGCAGCCGCAGCGTGTCCTGGATCAGGACGCGCTGGCGCGGGCCGTGCTCAACCACGTCAACTCCGCCGACTTCGCCAAGCCCCCGACCATCGACGATGTCAGCTGCCCCGCTTCCATACCCGTCGAGGCGGGCCGGGAGTTCAAGTGCAACGTCGACGGCGTCGGCGACGGCAACAGCAGCGGCCATGCCTGGGTCAAGGTGAAGATCGAGGACGATCAGGGCGACCTGTCACTGGGCTGAGGAACGTGTTCCCGACCCGGGAAAACGCAGGTCAGGGGCAGCTCCGGAGGTATCCGGAGCTGCCCCTGACGCGTTCTTCGAGACCGGTCGGAACCGGCGGTTCCGGCCGCGTCAGCGTGCGCCCACGGTCAGGGGGCGACGGCGCGGCCGGTCTGCGGGGAGATCCGGCCGGCGCACAGGCCCTTGCCCGCCAGCGTCCGGGCGATGCGCGGAACGGCGGCGAGGGTGTTGGCCGGCCATTCGTGCATGAGGATGATCTGGCCGTTGGTCAGCCGGGACACGGCCTGCACGATCGCGTCGGTGCTCGCCCCGTTCCAGTCCTGGGAGTCGACGTCCCAGATGATCTGCGTCAGGCCGTACTTGGCCTCCACCGCCTGGACGGTGGCGTTGGTCTCGCCGTACGGCGGGCGGAACAGCTGGGGCGTACCGCCGCCGGCGGCGGCGATCGCCTGCTGGGTGCGGGAGATCTCGGAGTCGATCTGCGCCTGGCTCTGCTGGGTCAGATGCGGGTGGGTGTAGCTGTGGTTGCCGATCCACATCCCGGCGTCGACCTCGGCGCGGACCTGGGCCGGGTAGGCGGCGGCGTACTGACCCTCGTTGAACATCGTGGCCCGCAGGCCGTTCTGCCTCAGGGCGTTGAGCAGAGCCGGGGTGTGGCTGTCGGACGGGCCGTCGTCGAAGGTGAGCCCGACGTACCCGGTGCAGGTGGCGGCGTGCGCCGGGGCGGCGTCGACGGCGGCGGTGACGGTGGTCGCCACGGCCGTCGCGGCGACGGCCAGTCCGGTCAGCAGGGGGCGGGGGGTGGCGCGCATGCGGGTGGGTCCTCCTCGTGGGGGCGGCGTGACCGCGGTGGGGGGTCGGTCGGGCGGAACGGGACGGTCATCCGCTCACCGTGATGTTGGAGTAGCCGCTGCTCTGGTAGCCCTCGGTGGCGAGGATCATGTAGTAGCTGAAGCTGCCCAGCCGCATGCCGTAGCGGGCCCAGGCGTCGAAGTGGTTGCCGGTGGTGATGGTGCCGCCGGTCCTCTTGGACTGCCGGACGCTCCAGTACTGGTCGAAGGTCTTGGTGCCTTCCACGGAAGGGGCGTTGTACCGCGTCGTCCGGTAGACGTCGTACGTGCCGCCGTCGCTGGTGACGGTGCCCTTGTACGTTCCGGTGGGCCGGTAGGTGCCCCAGTTGTCGACGATGTAGTACTCCACGAGCGGGTTCGACGTCCATCCGTACACAGCCAGGTAGCCGTTGCCGGACGGGCTGAAGCTGCCCGAGTACTGCACGTTCCTGCGTCCGCCGTTGCTCCAGCCCTTGCCCGCGACGAAGTTCCCGCAGTTCGTCCACGAAGTGCTGTAGTTGCCGCCGGAGTTCAGGGTCATCGAGACCGACCCGCCGCCGTCGGTCCAGAAGGAGTAGTAGAAGCCGTTGTCGGTGCCGGTCTGGTTGGTGGTGATGGTCGTGGCGGCGTGGGCGGTGCCGGGCAGCAGCAGCCCGGACGCGGACGTGGCCAGCGCCAGGGCGCCGGCACGGCTGATGAAGCCCCTGCGGCTCATCGGGCGGGAAAGGGCGTTGTCCATGTCCATGCTTCCTCCTGGCTGAAGGTGTGCGGCTTTGTCATGTTCGCGCCAGTACCCATGGCGGGGCCGTCCCCGTGAGGGGGAGGGCTCGATTGCTGGAGAGTATGGGCCCGGGCTGAAACGGCGGTCAATGCGTCCGTTTCCGAAACTTCCTCGAAACTGAAGGGGGATTGGCCTGGTGTAGGAGCGAAAGTTTCGGATCGCCCGAGCACGGCTGTCCGAAATGGGTCCTGTCGCACGGGTTGACAAGACGTGGCGGCTCTCCGGCGGGCGGGGCGCTCAGAACAGGTGATTCGAAAGTTTCGACGTGGGGGCGTACCCGCTCCAGGGAATCGGTGCCAAGTCGCAGCCGTACCGGACCCGGGTGCGGGGTAGCCGGGTGGACGGAGACGGTCCAGTCGCACAGACAGGGAAATTTCGTGGACGGACGTTCGCTTCGTGCGGTGGGCTGGGCACGCTCACTGCCGCTCAACAGTCAGATCAAGACGGCGCGCGACTGGGCGCGGGCCCATCTGGACGAGCTGGGCTGGACCCGCTCCGCCCCCGATACGGCGGACGACGTGCTGCTGGTCGTGTCCGAACTGGTCACCAACGCACACGTCCACGCGCACAGCACCGCACAACTGGTGATGTCCTGGGACAACCAGTGCCTGCACATCGCGGTGCACGACACGTCCCCGGTGCTGCCGGAGCCCCGGCATCCCGGCGCGCTGCAGCCCGGGGGGCGCGGCATGCTCCTGATGGACGCCCTGGCGGACCGCTGGGAGGCCCGGCCCTGCCCGCACGGCAAGACCGTCATCGCCTGTTTCCGGCCGCCTGCTCGCGAGGACGGCTGACCCGGAACGCGCCCGTCACCGCGGCGAACAGCATGCCGCGGCCGGCATCGCCGAGGCGCGCGTGGCGTGCCGTGCGGCGGGGGAGCGGTGAGGGCCTGCCACCGGGCCGCACCGGTCGAAGTCGCCGCCGGTGACCGTTCTTTCGCCATCGACATGTCGACTCGCCTCTCCGGCGGTGCCCGGGCCACGCCGGCCGCTGCCCGGCGGGTGCGGATCTCCCGCCCGGTCCGGCTCGTCCGGCCGCGTGCGGCTGTGTGCCGGCGGCGCGCTTCACCCGCGGCCTGTGTTCAGCCGCCCGCCGGCGGCGCGGTGCTCTGCCGTACCACCAGATGCGTGGCCAGTTCGATGCGCAGCGCGGACTTCTTGGGATCCGGGGGCCGCAGCAGCATCCGGGCCGCCTCCTCGGCCATGCGCTGGAGCGGCTGCTGCACGGTGGTCAGCGGCGGGCTCGACCACCGGGCCGGCGGCACGTCGTCGTAGCCGACCACCGACAACTCCCCGGGCACGCTCAGGCCCAGTACCCGTGCCGCCTCCAGGACGCCGAGCGCCTGCAGGTCGCTCCCGGCGAAGATCGCCGTCGGGCGGTCCGGCCGCCGCAGCAGGTCCATGGCGTGCTCGAAGCCGCCCTGGACGTGGAAGTCGCCGAAACGCACCAGCCGCGGGTCCGGTTCGTAACCCGCCATCGCCATGGCCGAGCGGTATCCGTCCAGCCGAGCCAGCGAGCACATCAGGTCCTCCGGGCCGGTGATGATGGCGACGCGCTCGTGCCCCTGGTCGGTGAGGTGGCGTGTGGCGGCCACACCTCCGGCCCAGTTGGCCGAACCCACGGACGGGACGTCGGGGTCGGGATCGCCCGCCGGGTCCACGATGACGAACGGAATGGCCCGGGACCGCAGTTGCCTCTTCACGTCCTCCGGCACCGTGGAGAAGACCAGGAGCACGCCGAGCGGCCGACGGCGCAGGACCCCCTCGATCCACTCGGGCCCGGGAGCCTGCCGGGTCCCGCTCTCGGTGAGCGCGACGGTCGCGTTGTTCCGCTTGGCGACGTTCTCCACGCCGCGGATGAGTTCCATCGCCCAGACGCTCTCGAGTTCGTGGAAGACGATCTCGATCAGCGGGGCCGGTGGCCGTCCCGGGGCGCGCCGGCGGTAGCCGTGGACCTCCAGAAGGCGCTCGACCTTGACGCGGGTCGCCGGAGAGACATCCGAACGACCGTTGAGGACCTTCGAAACTGTCGGAAGCGAGACCCCGGCCTCTTGGGCCACGGCTGCCAAGGTGACTCTGCGACCGACCTGGGCTTCTTCACGCATAACCGCAGCATAGGCCACGAGGTCCGGTAACGGTTTGGATGCGTAGGTGCACGACCGTTGACCAATTCTTCTCCACGCTCCTACTGTCCAGCCGCAGGACTTTCGGCATAACTACCGAAACTTTCGGAAGGCGGATGATCATGCGTACACGGATGCCCCGGGTGCTCGCCTGTGGCGCGACGCTCGCGCTGGCGGCGAGTCTCGCCGCTTGCGGGAACGGAAGCGGAGGTTCCTCGAACGACGGCAAGATCCATGTGCTGGTCTACGGGGACGCCAGCAACAAGGTGGAGAAGCAGATCGTCGACACCTTCAACAAGACGTCGGACGTCAAGGCCGTCCTGGACACCATCCCCGGCGCCGATTACCAGCAGAAGCTGCAGACGATCATCAACACGCCGCAGGCGCCGGACATCTTCTTCAACTGGGGCGGCGGCAGCATCCAGCCGTTCGTCAAGGCCGGGCTGCTGATGCCGCTGGACGACTTCGTCAAGAAGGACCCGAACCTCGACGACAAGTTCCTGCCCAGCGTCTACAACAGCGCTGTCGTCGACGGCAAGCCCTACGGCATCCCGATGCGCGGCACGCAGCCGGTGCTGCTGTTCCAGAACAAGAACGTGCTCGACAAGGCGGGCGTGAAGCAACCCCAGACCTGGGACCAGTTGCTCGACGCCGTCAAGAAGCTCAAGTCCGAAGGTGTCACCCCGATCGCCCTCGGCGGCGGCGACCAGTGGCCGACGCTGATGTGGTTCGAGTACGTCTACGACCGCGTCGCCGGCCCCGAGCTGTTCGAGAAGGCCCTGAGCGGAGACAAGGACGCCTGGGCGAGCGCGGACAGCAAGAAGGCGCTCGGCATGCTCAAGGAACTGGTCGACGCCGGCGCCTTCGGCAAGAACTACGACTCGGTGAAGTACACCAACGGTGCCTCGCCCGCGCTGGTGGCCCAGGGCAAGGCCGGCTTCGAGCTGATGGGGTCCTGGTACTACGCGCAACAGCAGCAGGACGCCAAGGACTTCGCCGCCAAGGGCCTCGGTTACAGCACGTTCCCGACCGTCCCCGGCGGCAAGGGCGACCCGTCCGACGTCGTCGGCAACACCAACAACTTCTACTCGGTGCTGAAGAAGACCAAGCACCCCGAGGCCGTCGCCGAGTTCCTGAAGCTGATGTACTCCGACGAGTTCGTCAAGGCCCAGCTGGCCATCGGCAACCTGCCGACCACCACGAACACCCCGCAGTTCCTCGACACGTCGGCCAGCCCCGCCTACTCGCGCTTCCAGTACGACCTCGTCGCCAAGGCCAAGTCCTTCCAGCTGTCCTGGGACCAGGCCTACCCGCCGTCCGCCATGACGCCCATCCACCAGGCCGTCCAGCAGTTCTTCAACGGACAGCTCGACGCGGACGGCTTCATCAAGGCCATGCAGGCCCTCCCGGCCGAATGAACCGCTCATGACCACCCAGATCACGAGCGCTCCGCCCACCGCCGCGGCCCCCGGAAAGGCCCGGCGGCGGCCGGAAGGCTCCTACGCCGCCCACGGCACGCGCCCCGGCTTCCTCTGGGCGCTGCCCGCCACCCTGTTCTTCTCTCTCTTCGCCATCGCACCGCTGATCATGGTGGCGGTGCTGTCCTTCATGAGCTGGAACGGCCTCGGGTCCCCCCAGTTCGTCGGGATGGACAACTGGCAGCGCATCCTCGACGACCCCGTGATGATCAAGAGCATCTGGCTCACCCTGCTGCTCACCGCCCTGGGCGTGGCCCTCCAGACCCCGCTGAGCATCGTGCTCGGCGTCTGGGCCGCCGGACACCAGCGCAACCGCGCCGTCCTCTCGGCGATCTACTTCATCCCGCTGCTGCTGTCCTCGACCGCCGTGTCGGTGCTCTGGCGGGCGCTGCTCGACCCGAACTTCGGCATCCCCGCGCGCATGACCTGGCTGTTCGGCGACGGCAACCTCTTCGGTGAGCAGGCCTCGGCCATCGGCGTGCTGGCCTTCGTCAGCACCTGGCAGTTCACCCCGTTCCACACGCTCATCTACCAGGGCGCCGCCCGGGCGATCCCGCGGGTGCTGTACCAGGCGGCGGAGATCGACGGTGCGGGACGCTACCGCCAGTTCTTCCACATCACCCTGCCGCAGCTGCGCAACTCGGTCGTCACCTCGATGATCCTGATGATCGTCGGCGGCCTCACCACCTTCGAGACCGTGCTCATCCTCACCCAGGGCGGACCGGGCACCGACACCACGATCAGCGCCTACTACATGTACCAAAAGGCGTTCAAGGGCTTCGACTTCGGCGCCGGCTCGGCCATCGCCCTCTGCCTGGTCGTGGCGGCCACGGTCGTCTCGCTGATCGTCGTCCGCGTCTCCGGCTACGACAAGATGCGCAGCGACATGGAGGGGGTGTCATGAGGAACCGCCCCAACTACCTGGCCGGAGCGGGTTCGATCGTCTGGCTCGTCCTGGTGGGTCTGCCGCTGTACGTGATGCTCGCCGCGACCCTGCGCTCACGGCAGGACTACGCGAAGAAGGGCCCGCTGTCCTTCCCCGGCGACTTCACCCTCGACAACTACACCGGGGCGTTCGACTCGGGCTTCGGGCAGTACTTCCTCAACACCATCGTCGTCACCGTCTGCGTCGTCGGCGTGGTGCTGCTGCTCGTACCGCCGCTGGCCTACGCGATCGTGCGCAGCCGCAGCCGCGTCACCTCGCAGATCTTCCGGTTGTTCCTGCTGGGCCTCGCCATCCCCGCCCAGGCCGTCATCGTCCCGATGTTCTACCTGATCAGCGAGGCGGGCCTGTACGACAACCTCCTCGGGATCATCCTGCCCACCGCCGCGTTCTGCCTGCCGATGTCGGCGCTCATCCTCAGCGGGGCCATGCGCGACATCTCCCCGGAGCTGTTCGAGGCGATGACGATGGACGGCGCGAGCCCGAGACGGATGTTCTTCCAGCTCGTCGTCCCGCTCTCCCGCGGCGGACTGTCCACGATCGTGGTGTTCTCCGCGCTCCAGGCCTGGAACGGCTTCCTGTTCCCGCTCGTCCTGACCCAGTCCGACTCCACCAAGGTGATCACCTTGGGCCTGTACAACTTCCAGACCGAGCACGGCATCGACATCCCCGGCCTGCTGGGCGCGGTGACGCTGTCCATGGTGCCCGTTCTGCTCGTCTACCTGTTCGCCCGCCGGGCCCTCGTCCAGGGCCTGATGGGCATGGGAGGAAAGTGACCGCCAACGTGGCCGTAGAGACCACCCCCGAAGTCCCCCTCTGGAACGACCCGACCCAGGACATCGGCACCCGCGTGTCCGCGCTGATCGACGCGATGACCCTGGAGGAGAAGACCGCCCAGCTGTACGGCGTGTGGGTCGGCGCCTCCGCGGAGGGCGGCGAAGTCGCCCCGCACCAGCACGACATGGAGGAGGCCGTCGACCTCGACGCCCTGCTGCCGGCCGGCCTGGGACAGCTGACCCGGCCCTTCGGCACGGCGCCCGTCGACCCCGCGCTCGGCGCGCTCTCCCTGCTGCGCACCCAGACCCGGATCGCCGCGGCGAACCGCTTCGGCATCCCCGCCCTGGCGCACGAGGAGTGCCTGGCCGGGTTCGCCACCTGGGGCGCCACCGCCTACCCCGTTCCCCTGTCCTGGGGCGCCACCTTCGACCCCGGCCTGATCCGCCGGATGGCCGCCGCCATCGGCCGCGACCTGCGGTCCGTCGGCGTCCACCAGGGCCTCGCGCCCGTCCTGGACGTGGTGCGGGACGCGCGCTGGGGCCGCGTCGAGGAGACCATCGGAGAGGACCCCTACCTCGTCGGCAGCATCGGCACCGCCTATGTGCAGGGTCTGCGGTCCGCCGGTGTCGTCGCCACCCTGAAGCACTTCGCCGGTTACTCCGCCTCCCGCGCCGGCCGCAATCTCGCGCCCGTCGGCATGGGCCCGCGCGAGCGGGCGGACGTCCTCCTGCCGCCCTTCGAGATGGCCGTGCGCGAGGGCGGGGCGGACTCCGTCATGCACGCCTACACCGACACCGACGGCATGCCCTCGGCGGCCGACGAGGAGCTCCTCACCGGGCTGCTGCGCGACACCTGGGGGTTCGACGGCACGGTCGTCGCCGACTACTTCGGCATCGCCTTCCTCAAGACCCTGCACGGTGTCGCCGGCGACTGGGCGGAAGCCGCCGGAGCTGCCCTGCGCGCGGGCGTCGACGTGGAACTGCCCACCGTCAAGACGTTCGGCGCGCCCCTCGCCGAAGCCGTCGCCACGGGCCGGGTACCGGAGGCGCTCATCGACCGCGCCCTGCGCCGGGTGCTCGTCCAGAAGGCCCGGCTCGGACTGCTCGACGCGGACTGGGACCCGGTCCCGGCCGCACTCGGGGGAGCGGACCTGAACGACCCCGACGCGCTGCGCGGCACCGTCGACCTGGACACCGCCGAGAACCGGGAACTGGCCCGTACCGTCGCGGAGGAGGCCGTCGTCCTGCTGACCAACGACGGCACCCTGCCCCTGACCCGGCCGCGCCGCATCGCCCTGATCGGCCCCAACGCCACCGAAGCCACGGCCGTCCTGGGCTGCTACTCCTTCCCCCAGCACGTCGGCGTGCACCACCCGCAGACACCGCCCGGCATCGACCTGCCCACACTGGACGACGCCCTCAGGCGCGAGTTCCCCGACGCGGAGTTCACCGTCGTACGCGGCACCGGCGTCGACGACGGTGACCTCGCGGGCATCGCCGAGGCCGTCAGCGCCGCCCGCCGGGCCGACATCGTCGTCGCCGCCCTCGGCGACCGCGCGGGCCTCTTCGGCCGGGGTACCAGCGGCGAGGGCTGCGATGCCGAGTCCCTGGCCCTGCCCGGCGCCCAGCAGAACCTGCTCGACGCGCTGCTCGACACCGGCACGCCCGTGGTGACGGTCCTGCTCGCCGGCCGGCCCTATGCCCTCGGCCGCGCCACGGACGAGGCCGCCGCGATCGTGCAGTCCTTCTTCCCGGGCGTGGAGGGCACCACCGCCATCGCCGGCGTGCTGAGCGGCCGGACCAACCCCTGCGGACGGCTGCCCGTCAGCGTGCCCCGCGGTACCGGCGGGCAACCCGCCACCTATCTCGGCGCCCGGCTCGCCCAGGCAGGCGACGTGTCCAACATCGATCCGACGCCGGCCTTCGGCTTCGGGCACGGCCTGTCCTACGCGTCCTTCGACTGGAGCGACCTGACGGTCGACCGGCCGGAGGCGGACACCGGCGGCGAGTTCGCCCTCGCCTTCACGGTGCGCAACACAGGCCGGCGGCACGGCACCGAAGTCGTCCAGCTCTACCTGCACGACCCGGTCGCCTCCGTCGTTCAGCCGGTGCAGCGTCTCATCGGCTACGCCCGGGTCCCGCTCGCCCCGGGGGAGGCCCGCCGCCTGCGCGTGACCGTGCCCGCCGACCTGGCCTCCTTCACCGGCCGCGACGGGCGACGGGTGGTCGAACCGGGCGAGCTGCAGCTGCGCCTGGCGGCGTCCAGCACCGACGCCCGCCTGACGGCGACGGTCACCCTGACCGGCCCCGAACGCCCTGTGGACCACAACCGCCGGTTCCACGCGCGCTTCGAGCAGGAGACGGTGCGGCCGACGGAACCGCGGACGCGCACCGCCGCCTGACCCCCGCCGCGCCGCGGCTCCTCCCCCGTGCCGACGGGGGAACGGGCCACGGCGCGCGGTCGGCTCCGGATAGCGGCGCGGACGTCCGGCCCGGGGTGCGGGGCGCCCATGACCGGGCCGGGTCTCCCGGCGGCGGGCGCGGTCGGCCGCCCCTCCCGCGGTGACGGTCACCGGGCTGTCCGGGGCGGCGTCGGCGCCCGCGATCATGTCCCTTGACTTCGCGTGCACTTCAAGCTGAACACTCCCGTGCTGTCAGCCGTCCACGGGAGGGACCAGCATGAAGTACCGCACGATCGGCTCGGATCCGGCCACCCGCCGCGAGGTGAGTGTGCTGGCGCTCGGGGCGATGCTGTTCGGGTCGCGTACCGACGACAAGACCTCCTTCGCCGTCCTCGACCGCTATGTCGAGGCCGGCGGGAACTTCATCGACACGTCCGACAACTACGCCTTCTGGGAGGACGGGAGCCAGGGCGGCCAGAGCGAGGAGCTGCTCGGGCGGTGGCGGCGCAGCCGGGGCATCGGGGACGAGATCGTCATCGCCACCAAGCTCGGCGCCCGCCCGCTCGCCCCCGGCACCAGCTACACCGACAACCCCGAGGGCCTGTCCGCGAAGGTCGTCCGTGAGTCGGCCGAACGCAGCCGGGAACGGCTCGGCGTGGACCGCCTGGACCTGCTGTACGCGCACATCGAGGACCCCACCGTGCCGCTGCGGGAGACCGTCGAGGGGTTCGCCGCACTGGTCGCCGAGGGCACCGTCGGCCTGCTCGGCGTCAGCAACCACGCCGTGTGGCGGGTGGAGCGGGCCCGCGCCCTCGCGGCGACGGCGGGGCTGCCCGGCTACGAAGTCCTCCAGTACCAGCACAGTTACCTGCGGCCTCGTACGGACGTGCCGAGCGAGCTGTTCCCGGACGGCAGCCTCGGCGGCGCCGACGCCCAGCTCCGGGACTACCTGCGGGCGGAGCCGCAGCTGACCCTGGTCGCCTACTCACCGTTGCTGGCCGGTGCCTACACCCGAGCCGACAAGCCGCTCCCGCCCGACTACGACCACCCCGGCACCCCGGCCCGCCTCGCGGTGCTGCGCGAGGTGGCGCGGGAGACCGGGGCCACCGTCAACCAGGTCGTGCTCGCCTGGCAGTTGAGTGGAGAGCTGCCCGTCATACCGCTCGCCGGGGCCTCCTCGGTGGCCCAGCTCGAGGAGAACCTCGCCGCCGTGGACCTGGAACTCACCGAGGAGCAGCGCACCCGGCTGGACGCGGCTCACTGACCGCGCGGCTCCCGCACCACGGCGACGTCGCCCGGCGCGACCGTGACCGAGCCGGACGCCTGCTTGCCGCTGAGGAGTTCCGAGGAGCCCGGCGCCACGGGGAGTTCGGCGCCTTGCCCGGAGTGGTCGATGACGAAGAGGTAGTCCGCCTCGGTGCCGCGCCGGCGGACCACCTCCACTCCGGGCGGGGCGGTCCGCACCGGCTCCACGCCCGCCTCGCCGCGCATCCGGTCCAGCAGCGCGGTCAGCGCGGCCGGGTCGGGCAGCGTCGCCAGGTACCAGGCGGCGCCGGAGCCGTGGGCACGACGCGTCACCGCCGGGACGCCGGTCAGGGGACCGTCGGCGTACGTCGCGACCGCTTCGGCGCCCGCCAGCCGTAGCCGCTCCGACCACAGCGAGCCCGTCGCCCGGTCCGGCACCGCACCGCTCAGCGCGACCGGTTCACCGGGCAGCAGCGGGAACGGCTCGTCCGAGCGGACGCCCAGCACCTCCCGGAAGGCACCCGGGTAACCACCCAGCCGCACGTGGCAGTTCTCGTCCACCGCCCCGCTGTGGAAGCCGACCGCGAGGGTGCCGCCGCGCTCGGCGTACGCCGAGAGGTTGGCCGCGCCCGCGTCGTCCACCAGGTACAGGCTCGGGGCCAGCACCAGCCGGTACGCCGACACGTCCGCGTCCGGCGCCACGAAGTCCACGGCCACCCCGGCCCGCCACAGCGGCTCGTACCAGGCCCGGACCAGATCCAGGTAGCGCAGCTCGCCGCTCGGCTGGGAGGGCAGCTCCAGCGCCCAACGGGCGTTCCAGTCCCAGACGATCGCCACCTCGGCGGGGGACGTGCTGCCGCGCACCTCGGCCAGCGCCTTCAGGTCGGCGCCGAGACGCACCACGTCCTGCCAGATCCGGCTGTCCGTCCCGGCGTGCGGCAACATCGCCGAGTGCCACTGCTCGGCACCCGCCTTCGACTGCCGCCACTGGAAGTAGGCGATGCCGTCCGCGCCGCGCGCCACGTGCGCGAGCGCGTTGCGCCGCAGCTCGCCCGGCCGCTTCGCCCGGTTGACGGGCTGCCAGTTCACCGCGCCGGTGGAGTGCTCCATCAGCAGCCACGGGCCGCCCGCCAGCGAGCGGGTCAGGTCGCCGCTCAGCGCGATGTCGATCTGCGACTCGGGGTCGGTGGAGATCAGGTAGTGGTCGTTGGAGACGATGTCCAGCTCCGGCGCCCAGCGCCGGTAGTCGAGGGCGTCGAAGGTGGCCATCACCATGAAGTTGGTGGTGGCGGGGACCGAGGGGGCCGCCGCCCGGAGCACGTCCCGTTCCGCCGTGCACAGCGACAGCAACTCGTCGGAGCAGAAGCGGCGCCAGTCCAGCTGGTGCGTCGGGTTGGGTACGGCGCCGGTGGCGCGCGGCGGCAGGATCTCCTCCCAGTCGTAGTACCACTGGCTCCAGAACGCCGTGCCCCAGGCGCGGTTGAGGGCCGCGAGGTCGTCGCCGTAGCGGGCCCGCAGCCAGCGGCGGAACGCGGCCGCGCTGGTGTCGCAGTAGCAGGCCGCGTTGTGGCAGCCGTACTCGTTGTGCACGTGCCACATGGCCACGGCCGGGTGGTCCGCGTACCGTTCGGCGAGCGCGCCCGCGATGCGCAGGGCGGCCTGACGGTAGGCGGGGCTGGACGGGCAGAACGTCTGGCGGCTGCCGTAGGAGAGGGTACGGCCGTCCCGGTCGACCGGCAGCGCCTCCGGATGGGCCCGGAAGAACCAGGCCGGAGGCGCCGCCGTGGGCGTGGCGAGGTCGGCCGCGATGCCGTTCTCGTGCAGCAGGCCGAGGACCTTGTCCAGGCGCGAGAAGTCGTACACGCCCTCGGACGGTTCCAGCAGCGCCCAGGAGAAGATGCCGACGCTGACCAGGTTCACGCCGGCCTCGCGCATCAGGCGCATGTCCTCGGCCCACACCTCCTCGGGCCACTGCTCGGGGTTGTAGTCGCCGCCGTAGGCGAGGCCGGGGACGGACAGGGTGCGATTCACGGGGTTCTCTTTCACGTGCGCGCCGCTCAGCCCTTGTTGGACCCGAGGGTCAGGCCGCTGACGAACTGGCGCTGGAGCACGAAGTACACGATCAGGGTCGGGATCGCCGTCAGCAGGGCGCCGGCGGCGACCAGGTTGGGGTCGGTGAAGTACTGGCCGGAGAGGTTGTTCAGGGCCGAGGTGATCGGCATGTTCTCACCGGTCGAGATCAGCACCAGCGCCCAGAAGAAGTCGTTGTAGATCCAGATCGACAACAGGGTCGCGAGGGCCGCCATCGCCGGCTTGCATAGCGGCAGCGTGATCTGCCAGTACAGCCGCCACACCGAGGCGCCGTCGACCAGCGCGGCCTCGGTCAGCTCGTGCGGCAGCGAGCGCATGTAGTTGCTCAGCACGAACGCGCAGAAACCGGACTGGAACGCCACGTGGATGAGGACCAGGCCGAGCGCGGAGTCGTACAGCTTGCCGCTCATCGTGATGCCGGGCAGGTCGGTGAGCAGGTAGAGCCGGTACAGCGGGGTGATGATGACCTGCTGGGGCAGCAGGTTGCCCGCCGTGAAGACCAGCAGCAGCGCGAGGTTGAGGCGGAAGTCGAACCGGCTGACGTAGAAGGCCACGCAGGAGGACAGGAACAGCGTCAGCAGCACGGCCGGCACCGCGATGAGCAGCGTGTTGCCGAAGTAGTGCAGCATGTCCGACTGCTGGAACGCGTTCGTGAAGTTGTCCAGGCTCAGCTTGTCCGGCCAGGACACGTACCCCTTGGTGCTGGTCTCGCTGTACGGGCGCAGCGCCGAGAAGACCGCCCACAGCAGCGGGGCGAGCCAGGCCAGGGCCGTGCCGGCGAGGAAGACGTGCAGCAGGACGCGGGCCGGGCGGATCGGGGCGCGCCGCTTCAGCGGGAGAGGGGTGCCGCTCATGCGCGCCGCTCCTTCCGGAAGGTGGCGATCAGATACGGGATGATCACCGCGAGCGAGATCACCAGCAGGACGACGGCGATGGCGGAGCCGTAACCGATGCGGCTGGACTCGCCGATGATGTTGTTGGTGACCAGGATCGACAGCAACTCGGTGCCCTGGGCACCCTTGTTGAAGACGAAGACCAGGTCGAAGGCGCGCAGCGCCTCGATGATGGTGACGACCAGGACGACCGTGTTGGTCGGGCGCAGGGTGGGGAAGATGACGTTCTTGAACGTCTGCCACTCGCCCGCGCCGTCCAGTGCGGCGGCCTCCCGCAGCGACGGGTCGACGCTCTTCAGGCCGGCCAGGTACAGGATCATCATGTAGCCCGCGTGCCGCCAGGAAGCGGCGATGAGGACGGCCCACAGATTGAGGTCGGGGTCGCCGATCCAGTCGATGTAGTGGCCGGGCTTGTTCGCGCCGATGATGCTGTTGATCAGGCCCGTGTCCGGGTTGTACACCAACTGCCAGACGAAGCCGATGCAGGCCATCGAGATGACGACCGGCAGGAAGAACGCGGTCTGGTAGACCCGGCTGAACCGGATCTTCTTGTCCAGCTGCACGGCTAGGAACAGGCCGAACGGCGTCGGGACGAGGATCAGCACCACGAACCAGACGATGTTGTGCTGGACGGCAGGCCAGAACTGCGGGTTGTCGCTGAAGAGCTGCTTGAAGTTGTCCAGGCCCACCCACTTGATCGAGTCGAACCCGATGCCGTCCCAGGTGGTGAAGGCGAGGAAGATCGAGGCGATGGCGGTGACCCAGACCAGGGCCACGTGCAGGATGGTGGGCACGCCCGCCATCAGGGCGAGCGTGAACCGGTCACGGCGGGTCAGCAGGCGCCGGTGGCCCTGCGTGACCCGCTTCTGCTCAGGCACGGTGCCCGGAGGCGGCACGGCGGCCGCCTCCGGGCTCTTCGTCGTCGTATCCGTCGTCATCGGGCTGCTCACGAGGACGCGAAGATGGTCTTCTTCTGGCGCTCGATGGACGACAGCAGCCCGTCCACGCCCTTGGGGTTCTGGATGAACTTCTGCAGCGCGGGCTGCATCACCGTGGAGGTGAAGTCCGGGCGGCTGTCGCGGTCCATGAACTGGGTGAGGCTCTTGGCACCGCTGATCATCGTGTACGCCTTCTTCTGCAGCGCGGTGTACGAGGAGGTGTCGGCCTTGCTGGAGGCGGCCACCACGCTGGGGTCCGACTTCAGGTAGATCGCCTCGGCCTCGGGGGTGCCGAGGTACTCGAGCAGCTTCACCACGCCGGCGTGGTTCTTCGGGGCCTTGCTGACCATGAATCCGTCGGTGGGCGCCTCGACGGTGTCCTGGCCGTACGCGGAGTTGATCTCCGGGAAGGCGAAGAAGTCCAGGTCCTCGACATCGGCCTTGTCGGTGAACTGCTGGGCCACGAAGGAGCCCAGGAGGTACATGCCGGCCTTCTTCGCCACCAGCGTCTGCGCGGCGTCCTGCCAGGTACGGCCCATCGCGCCGTCCTGGTGGTAGGGGAGCAGCTCGCTCCAGTGGTCGAAGACGGCCTTCACCTTGGAGTCGGTCCAGGAGGCCTTGCCCGCCATCAGTTCGACATGGAAGTCGTAGCCGTTGAGACGGAAGTTGATCTGGTCGAAGGTGCCCATCGCCGGCCAGGCGTCCTTGTCGCCGAAGGCGATCGGGACCAGCCCGTCCTTCTTCATCTGCTTGCACAGGGCGACCAACTGGTCCCAGGTGGTGGGGACCTCGTAGCCGTGCTGCTGGAAGACGCTCTTGCGGTAGAAGATCGCCCAGGGGTACGTGTACAGCGGTACGAAGTAGTACTTGCCGTCCGCGCCCTTGCTCAGCTTCTTCATCGCCTCGGGGAAGTTGTCCCCGATCTTCGCCCACACGTCGTCGATCGGCGTGGCCAGCTTCTTCGACGCGAAGAACTGCATGCGGTAACCGGCGAACCAGTTGAACACGTCGTCCGGCGTGCCCTGCAGGTAGGAGTTGATCTGCTCCTGGAAGGTGTTGTGGTCCTTCGTGTTCACGTCGACCGTGATGCCCGACTGCTTCTTGAAGGCCGCGTAGATCTCGGCGAAGGCCTTCTTCGGCACCGCGTCGGAGGCGTTGGAGCCGAGGGTGACGGTCTTCGGGTCGGACGAGGAACCGCTGCCTCCGCAGGCGGACAGCAGGGGTATGCCGGCACCGGCGAGCAGGGCGGCACCGCCCGCTCCGCGCAGCAGCGAACGACGACTGGGCCCCGGGACGGACAGACCGGAGGGGGAGAGGCGCATGGCGGCTCCTGAGGAATGCAGGGTTCGGCCAAGGGGATGAGTTGATCACCGGAAGGTTCTCGAAACCGCTCAGAAACCAACTCGACCGAACATCGTGGGCGTAATAACAGCCCCATGTCCGCTCATGCGTCAATAGGTGCGGTCGCACTGGGGGGTCTCTTGCCCGAAACGTAATCGTCATCGTTACCTGCACCGTTGGTGGAAGCCGGGCGGAACGGCCCCCACGGCGCCGGCGGCCGTGGGGGCTGTGCGAACACGGGTGGTTCCGTTTCAGGGTCTGACCAGCAGCTGGAAGTCGAAAGCGTAGCGGGACGCCCGGTAGACGTGGCTGCCGTACTCCACCGGCCGCCCGGTGTGGTCGTAGGCGGTGCGCCGCATGGTGAGCAGGGCCGCGCCCGCCGTCTCCTCCAGCAGCGCGGCCTCCTGCGCGGTGGCGCCGCGGGCGCCGATCGACTGCCGGGCGCTGTGCAGGGTGATCCCGGCGGAGCGCATGATCCGGTACAGGCCCGTCGCCTCCAGTCGCTCGGTGCCGAGTTCGAGCAGGGACGCGGGCAGGTGGTTGCGCAGGAAGGCCACCGGCCGGCCGTGGGCGCAGCGCAGCCGTTCCAGCACGGTGACCTCGGCGCCCTCCGTGATGGCGAGGGCCGCGGCCACATCCGCGGTCGCAGGGATCCGTTCCTCGCGCAGGATCCGGGTGGTCGGGGCCTGTCCGGCCGACTCCAGGTCGTCGTAGAGGCTGCTCAGCTCCAGCGGCCGTCTGACCTGGCTGTGCACGACCTGCGTGCCGACCCCGCGGCGGCGCACCAGCAGCCCCTTGTCGACCAGGGACTGGATCGCCTGGCGGACGGTGGGCCGGGACAGTCCGAGCCGCACGGACAGGTCGACCTCGTTGCCGAGGAGGTTCCCCGGTGCCAGCGCCCCCTGCTCGACGGCCGCTTCGAGTTGCTGGGCGAGCTGGTGGTACAGCGGTACCGGGCTCGTGCGGTCCAGGGCGAAGGTCAGGGAGTCGAGCGCGGAGCCGGGCACGGGGCGGGAAGGGTTGCCGGTCCTCGCCACGGGGGCACCTCCTTCCGAGAGGCGGAGCGGGACTTCGCGGCGATCGGCCGGTGCCGTTCGCCGTCGGGTGCGGTGTACTGGGCGCAGGAACCGCACCCGCCAGGTGTAGGCGCGGAGAGGCAGCGATGTCAATAGTTTGTACTTACATTCGGACCTGCTTGTGAAATGATGTCTTAACAAAGTATTGACAGCGGGCCCGTCAAGGGCTTTGATCGCGTCCCAACGCGACAGCGTGCCCACGCAACAGCGTCCCTCCCCCGTCGCACAGTGAGGTGCAGGAAAGATGGACCGCTCTTCTCGCCCCCGCTCCCGCAGACTGGCCCCCTTCGTGGCCGTGGCCGCTGCGGCAGCCCTCACCCTCGCCGGCTGCTCCAGCAGCTCCGGCGGCAAGAAGGCCGAGGAGGGAGCGGCGAACGCCTCCGCGGGCAAGGCCGATACCCCACGGATGACCGTCGCGCTGGTCACCCACCAGGCAGCCGGCGACACCTTCTGGGACACCGTCCGCAAGGGCGCGGAGGCCGCGGCGGCCAAGGACAACATCAAACTGGTCTACTCCGCCGACCCGAACGCCGGCAACCAGGCCAGCCTGGTGCAGAACGCGATCGACCAGAAGGTCGACGGCATCGCGGTCACCCTGGCCAAGCCGGACGCCATGAAGAACGTGATCGGCAAGGCGCAGCAGGCCGGCATCCCGGTCGTCGGCCTGAACTCGGGACTGAGCGACTGGAAGAAGCTCGGGCTGCTGGAGTTCTTCGGGCAGGACGAGAGCGTGGCGGGCGAGGCGTTCGGCAAGAAGCTCAACACCACCGGCGCCAAGAAGATCGTCTGTGTGATCCAGGAGCAGGGCAACGTTGGCCTCACCCAGCGCTGCGACGGAGTGAAGAAGACGTTCGGGGGCACCACTGAGACCCTGTATGTGAACGGCACCGACATGCCGTCCGTGAAGTCGACCATCACGGCGAAGCTGAAGCAGGACAACTCCATCGACACCGTCGTCACCCTCGGCGCCCCGTTCGCCCTCACCGCGGTCCAGTCCGTGGGCGACGCGGGCAGCAAGGCGAAGGTGGCCACCTTCGACCTCAACAAGGAGCTGGTCAAGGCCGTCCAGAACGGCAGCATCCAGTTCGCCGTCGACCAGCAGCCCTACCTGCAGGGCTACCTGGCGGTCGACTCCCTGTGGCTCTACAAGAACAACGGCAACTACAGCGGCGGTGGTGAGCAGCCGGTGCTGACCGGCCCGGCCTTCGTCGACAAGTCCAACGTCGACAAGGTCGCCGAGTTCGCCGCGAAGGGCACCCGGTGATGAGCATGGCCCAGCAGGCAGGGCCGGCGGTGGGCAAACCACCGGCCTCCGGCCCCGAGGAGACCGACGGCCGCACCGCCCGACGCCCGCTGGCGCTGCGGTTGCTGGCCCGGCCCGAAGTGGGTGTCTTCCTCGGCGCCGCCGCCGTCCTGGTCTTCTTCCTGATCGTCGCGCCCTCGGTCCGCCAGGGCAGCTCGATGGCCACGATCCTCTACCAGTCCTCGACCATCGGGATCATGGCCCTGCCGGTGGCCCTGCTGATGATCGGCGGCGAGTTCGACCTGTCCTCGGGCGTCGCCGTGATCACCTCGGCGCTCACCGCGAGCATGCTCAGCTACCAGCTGACCGTGAACGTGTGGACCGGCGTGATCGTCGCCCTGATCGTCTCCCTCGCGATCGGCGCCTTCAACGGCTGGATGGTGGTGAAGACCGGACTGCCCAGCTTCCTGGTCACCCTCGGGACCTTCCTGATCCTGCAAGGCGTGAACCTCGCCGTGACCAAGCTGGTCACCGACACCGTCGCCACCGACGACATCAGCGACATGGACGGCTTCGACCAGGCCAGGCACATCTTCGCCTCGTCCTTCGACGTCGGCGGCGTCCAGGTGAAGATCACCGTGGTGTGGTGGCTGGTCTTCGCCGCCCTCGCCACCTGGGTGCTGTGGCGCACCAAGTACGGCAACTGGATCTTCGCGGTCGGCGGCAACAAGGACAGCGCCCGCGCCGTCGGCGTCCCCGTGAGGTTCACCAAGATCTCACTGTTCATGCTGGTCGGCTTCGGCGCCTGGTTCGTCGGCATGCACAACCTGTTCTCGTTCAACACCGTGCAGTCCGGCGAGGGCGTCGGCCAGGAGCTGATCTACATCGCCGCTGCCGTCATCGGCGGCTGTCTGCTCACCGGTGGCTACGGCTCCGCGATCGGCCCGGTCTTCGGCGCCTTCATGTTCGGCATGGTGCAGCAGGGCATCGTCTACGCGGGCTGGAACCCCGACTGGTTCAAGGCGTTCCTCGGCGTGATGCTGCTCGGCGCCGTCCTGATCAATCTATGGGTCCAGCGCGCGGCGACCCGGAGGTGACCGATGACTGACAACGCGACCGGAACCCACGGTGCCGTCCTCAAGGACGCCCCGCCCGCCCAGGACGGCCCCCTGGTCGAACTGCGCGGCGCCGGCAAGTCCTACGGCAACATCCGTGCCCTGCACGGTGTCGACCTGCGGGTCCACGCCGGCCAGGTGACCTGCGTCCTCGGCGACAACGGCGCCGGCAAGTCCACCCTCATCAAGATCATCTCGGGGCTGCACCAGCACACCGAGGGCGACTTCCTCGTGGACGGGCGGCCGGTGCGCTTCAGCACCCCGCGCGAAGCCCTCGACAAGGGCATCGCCACCGTCTACCAGGACCTGGCCACCGTCCCGCTCATGCCGGTGTGGCGGAACTTCTTCCTCGGCTCCGAGATGACCAAGGGCCCCTGGCCCGTCCGCCGTCTCGACATCGCCCGCATGAAGCGGACGGCCGACCAGGAGCTGCGCAACATGGGCATCGTCCTGGACGACCTGGAGCAGCCCATCGGCACCCTGTCCGGCGGTCAGCGCCAGAGCGTGGCGATCGCCCGCGCCGTCTACTTCGGCGCCCGCGTCCTCATCCTCGACGAGCCGACCGCCGCCCTCGGCGTCAAGCAGTCCGGGGTGGTCCTCAAGTACATCGCCGCCGCCCGCGACCGCGGCCTCGGCGTCATCTTCATCACCCACAACCCCCACCACGCCTACATGGTCGGGGACCACTTCAGCGTGCTGCGCCTGGGCACCCTCGAACTCTCCGCCGACCGCAGCGCGGTGAGCCTCGAGGAACTGACCAACCACATGGCCGGCGGCGCCGAACTGGCCGCGCTCAAGCACGAGCTGGCGCAGGTGCGCGGCGTCGACGTGGAGGAGCTGCCCGAGGCGGACGACCTCACCGCACCCGTGGCGACCTCCCCGGAAGGGACCACCTGACATGGCGCACCCGTCTTCGCTGGACCGCATCCGGATCGGCTCGGCCCCCGACTCCTGGGGTGTCTGGTTCCCCGACGACCCGCGGCAGGTCCCCTGGGAACGCTTCCTCGACGAGGTGTCCGAGGCCGGCTACGACTGGATCGAACTCGGCCCCTACGGCTACCTCCCCACCGATCCGGCCCGGCTGACCGAGGAGGTGGCCAAGCGGAACCTCAGGGTGTCGGCGGGCACGGTCTTCACCGGCATGCACCGCGGCCCGTCCGTCTGGGAGGAGACCTGGGCGCACGTCGGCCAGGTGGCCGCGCTCACCCAGGCGATGGGCGCCCGGCATCTGGTCGTGATCCCCTCCTTCTGGCGGGACGACAGGACCGCCGAGATCCTGGAGCCGCCGGAGCTGACCGCCGAGCAGTGGGCGCATCTGACCAAGGGCATGGAACGGCTCGGCCACGAGGTCAAGGAGACGTACGGCCTGGACCTCGTCGTGCACCCGCACGCCGACACCCACGTCGACACCGAGGAGCACGTCGAGCGCTTCCTCGACTCCACCGACAGCGAGCTGGTCAACCTGTGCCTGGACACCGGGCACTACGCATACTGCGGCGGCGACAGCGTCAAGCTGATCGAGACCTACGGCGAGCGGATCGGCTATCTGCACCTCAAGCAGGTCGACCCGGACATCCTCGCCGAGGTGATCGCGCACGAGGTGCCGTTCGGGCCGGCGGTACAGCGCGGCGTGATGTGCGAACCACCCTCCGGCGTACCCGCGTTGGGACCGGTGCTGGAGGCGGCGCAGAAGCTCGGCGTGGAGCTGTTCGCCATCGTCGAACAGGACATGTACCCGTGCGAGCCGGACAAGCCACTGCCGATCGCCGTGCGCACCCGCCGCTTCCTGCGGTCCTGCGGGGCCTGAGCGTTACCCGTCCGGGCCCGCCGGTTCCCGAGGTCGGCGGGCCCGGAGCCTTCTGCGTCCGCGCCCGCCGGTCCCTGCGGAACCTCAGGGGATTCGGCCAGGGGGCGGCCGGGAACCAACCGGGCCCACGCGGGCGTTGTGCACGATGACGGGGGATGCCCGCACAGACGGGAGGACGAGATGACGCAGCGCACCGAACCCCGGGGGAGCGCCCCGGACACGGACACCACCGACGCGGCCGTCCTGCGCCGCAATCGCTTCGGCACGCTGCCCGAGCGGATACGCCCTCAGGACACGGTGGAGACGAAGCCGGCGACCGTGCCGGACCCGGCACGCGACACCTACAACCCGGACGAGTGGCTGATCCGGTACTGCGGCTGAGACGAGTGTGCGGCGCCGGTCACGCACCGGCGCCGCACGGCGTTCTCAGCGCTCCCGCACCTCCGCGAGCGTCACCGGCCGGTGCTCGTGCATCGACAGGGTGCAGGCCTCGGCGATCCAGCCCGCCTCCAGGGCGTCCTCGATCGTGCAGGGGGAGGGGCGGGAGCCGGCCACCACCTCGGTGAACGCGGTGAGTTCGGCGCGGTAGGCGTCGGTGAAACGGTCCATGAAGAAGTCGTGCGGGGTCCCGGCCGGGAAGGTCACCCCCGGCTCCACCGAGCGCAGCGGCAGCTTGTCGTCCAGGCCGACGGCGATCGAGTCCGTGAAGCCGTGCAGGTCCATGCGCACGTCGTAACCCCGTCCGTTGTGGCGGGAGTTGGACACCGTCGCGATGGTGCCGTCGTCCAGGGTGAGAAGCGCACCGGTGGTGTCGGCGTCGCCCGCCGCCGCGATGTAGTCGGCGCCCCGGTTGCCGCCCACCGCGTACACCTCGGTGACCTCGCGGCCCGTCACCCAGCGGATGATGTCGAAGTCGTGCACGGAACAGTCCCGGAAGATCCCGCCGGACGCGGCGATGTACGCGGCCGGTGGCGGCGCCGGGTCCAGGGTGGTGCAGCGGACCGTGTGCAGCGTGCCCAGCGCACCGGCGCGCACCGCGGCCCGCGCGGCGGTGAAGCCCGCGTCGAAGCGGCGGTTGTAGCCGATCTGGATCGGGACGTCGCTGCCGCGCACGGCCTTCCCCACCTCGACGCCCTCCGCCATGGTGCGGGCCACCGGCTTCTCGCAGAAGACCGGCACACCGGCCTCGACACCGGCCCGGATCAGCGCCGGATGGGCGTCGGTGGCCGCCGCGACGACGAGGCCGTCCACGCCGGCGGCCAGCAGCGCCTCCGGCGAGTCCGCGACCTCGGCACCGAACCGCTCGGCGGCGGCCTTGGCCGCGTCCGCGAACGGGTCGGCGACGACGAGCGACTCGACGGCGTCCAGTCCGGAGAGGGTCTCGGCGTGGAAGGCGCCGATGCGGCCGAGGCCGAGGATTCCGATACGCATTGCTTCGCTGCTTCCTTGTATGTGGTTGCGGTCCGCTGCCGGGGCTCCGCCCCGGACCCCGGTCACCCTTCGGGCCCGACCTCCAGCTGCCCAAGGGGGCACCCCGAGACGGGCCGGCCTGTCTCAGTCCAGTCCGCCGAGCACGTTCTGGTCCCAGTCGATCACCGACCCCGTGACCACCCCTGACCGGTCGGACAGCAGGAAGACCACGAAGTCCGCGATTTCGTCCGGCCGGCCGAGCTTGCCCATCGGCAGCCGGGCCGCGGCGCGCTCCCGCCAGTCGTCGCCGGCCCCGTGGAAGGCGCGCTGGGTGGCGTCCTCGCCCTCCGTCGCGGTCCAGCCGATGTTCAGGCCGTTGATCCGGATCCGGTCCCAGCGGTGGGCGTGCGCCGCGTTCCGGGTCAGGCCCGCCAGGCCCGCCTTGGCGGCGACGTACGGCGCGAGGAACGGCTGCCCGCCGTGCGCCGACGAGGTGATGATGTTGACGATCGTGCCGGGCGCCTTGCGGGCCAGCATGTCGGCGACCGCCGCCTGCATCGCGAAGAACGGCGCCTTGAGGTTGATGGCGATGTGCGCGTCGAACAGCTCCGGGGTGGTGTCCAGCAGCGTCCCCCGGGAGGTCAGCCCGGCCGAGTTCACCAGGCAGTCGATCCGCCCGTACGCGTCCACGGCCTCGGCCACCGACGCCTTGGCCTGCCCGGCGTCCGCCAGATCGGCCCGCACGAACAGCGCCGTGCCGCCGGCGGCCGTCAGCTCCGCCACCAGTGCCTCGCCCGGCTCTGGCCGGCGCCCGGTCACCGCCACCACCGCACCCTCGCGGACGGCGGCCCGCGCGATCGCGGCGCCCACCCCCTGGCTGCCGCCGTTGACCAGCACGACCTTGTCCCGGAGCAGTCCGTCGGCACGTCCCATGTCGTTCCTCAGCTCTCTCGTCGTTCGCCGCCGGCCCGGAGTTCCGCGCGCAGCCGCTCCGGCGTCCACTCCTCGCGCACCGCCCGCCGTACCAGGTCCGCCTGCGCGGGCGGGGCCAGACCGTCGACCGGCGGATCGCTGTCGAGGTCGGTGGGGAAGGGGTAGCCCTCGGCGCTCGCCGCGACGACGTTGTCCAGCCACTCCGGCGCCGCGCCCGCGGCCTTGCGCCGCAGCAGCACCGGGAAGACCGCGTTCGCCACCGCTTCCCGGTCCACCGTCTCCATCGCGCGCCCGAACGCGGACGAGATCTGCAGGAGGTTGGCCGTGCGCCGCACGTGCGCCGTCCGGTTGGTGCCGGCGGCGTGGAAGAGGGCGGGGCTGAAGAAGGCCGCGTCGCCCTTGGCCAGCGGGAGCTGGACGTGGTGTGCCTCGAAGTACGACTGGAACGCGGGCAGTCGCCAGGCCAGATAGCCGGGCTCGTAGAGCTGGGAGTACGGCAGGTAGAGCGTCGGACCCGACTCCACGGGCATGTCGCAGTGGGCAACCGCGCCCTGCAGCGTGAGTACGGGGGAGAGACGGTGCACATGGGCGGGGTAGGCGGCCGCCGCCGCGTTGCTCAGGAAGCCGAGGTGGTAGTCCCGGTGCGCGGTCTGCCCGGCGCCGCCCGGGTTGACCACGTTGACCTGCGAGGTGACCTGGTAGCCGGGGCCCAGCCAGGCCGTGGAGACCAGGGCCAGGACCTCGTTCGCGTAGTAGTCGGCGAACGCCTCCGGGTCGTACAGGGCCGTCTTCTCCAGGGCGTTCCACACCCGGTCGTTGGCGCCCGGCTCGGCGAAGTGGTCGCCGGCCCTCGCGCCGGAGGCCCGCTGTTCGGCGATCAGCGCCTCGAACACCGCCGTGACCCGGTCGACCACCGACGGGTCGGGGAAGGCACCCCGGACGACGGCGATCCCGGGGCCGTCGGTGAGCGCCCGCACCAGCTCGCCCCGCAGAACGTCCCGGTCATCGGCCGTGCGCAGCCGCTCACCCTCGTACACCAGGACGTTCTCCGTCACCGAGGCGGCGTGCGGATAGTCCGCGAGATCGGTCGTCCGGCCGACCAGCGCGCGGAAGGCGTCGAGATCGCAGTCCTGCTCGGTCAGCCGGGTGCGTCCGGAAGCGGAGGTGAGGGACATCGGTGTCCTTCTTTCGGGCACGGGAGCGGCGCGGCCCTGTCATTCTTGTCAGTACAAACCCCTCGAACAACCAGCAGGAAGCCATCAAAAACCCCTCAAGGAGGCGGTCCATGGGCCACCCGTTCCCGATCCGGGAGATCGCACGTCAGGCGGGCCTCAGCGAGGCCACCGTGGACCGTGTGCTGAACGGCAGGGGAGGGGTGCGGGAGAGCACCGCGCAGGAGGTGCACCGGGCCATCGCCGACCTCGACCGGCAGCGCACCCAGGTCCGGCTGGTCGGCCGGACCTTCATGGTCGACATCGTGGTCCAGGCGCCCGAGCGCTTCACCACCGCCGTGCGCGCCGCCCTGGAGGCCGAACTGCCCGCCCTGCACCCCGCGGTGGTCCGCTCCCGCTTCCACTTCCGCGAGACGGGCCCGGTGCAGGAGCAGGTCAGGACGCTGGACCGGATCGCCCGGCGCGGCTCGCAGGGCGTGATCCTCAAGGCGCCGGACGTCCCCGAGGTCACCGCGGCCGTCGGCCGGCTCACCGCCGCCGGCATTCCGGTCGTCACCCTCGTCACCGACCTGCCCGGCAGCGGGCGCCTCGCCTACGTCGGCATCGACAACCGGGCGGCCGGTGCGACCGCCGCCTATCTGATGGGCCAGTGGCTCGGCGACCGGCCCGGCAACGTCCTCACCAGCCTCAGCAGCGGCTTCTTCCGCAACGAGGAGGAACGGGAGATGGGCTTCCGCGGCGTCATGCGGGCCCGGCATCCGGAGCGGACCCTGGTCGAGATCACCGAGGGCCAGGGCCTGGACGCCACGCAGTACGACCTCGTCCGCGCCGCCCTGGCGCGCGATGCGGAGATCCGGGCCGTGTACTCCATCGGCGGCGGCAACAACGCCACCCTGCGGGCGTTCGCCGACGCCGGCCGCGCGTGCGCGGTGTTCATCGCCCACGACCTCGACCACGACAACACCCGCCTGCTGCGCGGGCACCGGCTGTCGGCGGTCCTCCACCACGACCTGCGCCAGGACATGCGCGAGGCCTGCCACCTCGTGATGCGCGCGCACGGCGCGCTGCCTCCGGCCGGGCCGGCGCTGCCGTCCGCGATCCAGGTCGTCACGCCCTACAACCTGCCCGCGCAGACGGCCGAGTGAGAGGGGACGCCGTGGCCCGCACCGAGCATGTGGAGATCGAGGGCGTGCCGCTGGTCGCCACCCTCCTCCCGGGCAGCGGCATCGGGCTGCTGTCGCTGCACGGCAGCAACGAGGGAGGCACGGCCGAGCTGGCGGAGCTGGTGGCGCGCCGCTGCGGCGCCACCAGCCTGGTCTTCACCCAGCCGGGGGTGCGGCGGCCCGTGCACATCCCGTCCCCGCGCATGGCGGCGGACCACTGCGCCCTCCTGCGCGCGTTCCTGGACCGGGTCTGCCTCACCGTGTCCCTGCACGGCCACATGCGGCCCTGGGCCACGCACACCCTTTTCCTGGGCGGCGGCAACCGCGAGGCGGCGCTCGTCCTCGCCGAGGAACTGCGCGCCCTCACGCCCAGGTTCCGGACCGTCACGGACCTGACGGCGATCCCGCCCGCCCTGCGCGGCCTGCACCCCAGGAACCCGGTCAACCTGACCCGTCTGGGCGGCGTACAGGTGGAACTGCCGCTCCTGGCCCGGACCACCGGTGCGGCCGACACACCCCCGCGGCCGGTGGCCGACGCCCTCGCCGCCGGTGTGGCACGGCTGGCTCAGCGGTGGCCGACGCCCACCCAGGAGCCACGCTGAGCGGACCGCGCCATCGCGTCCAGCACGGCCGCACTGTGGACGGCGTCCGCCAGGGTCGCCCCGTACGGCGTGCCCTCGGCGACGGACCGTAGGAAGCGGTACGCCTCGATGACCTTCAGGTCGTCGTAGCCCATCGCGTTGGCCGCGCCCGGCTGGAACGCGGCGAACTCCCCGGCGCCGGGGCCGACGTACACCGTGCTCACCGGCTGGTCCTGGTACGTCGTGCCGCGGCTGATCCCGAGCTCGTTCATCCGGCGGAAGTCCCAGAACACCGCGCCCTTGGTGCCGTGCACCTCGAAGCCGTAGTTGTTCTGCTCACCGACCGAGACCCGGCAGGCCTCCAGGACCCCGCGGGCCCCCGAGGCGAAGCGCAGCAGGCAGCTGACGTAGTCCTCGTTCTCCACCGGACCCGGCTCGCCGCCCGAGGCCAGGGCGTGGCCGGCGGTGGCGCCGGCCGGGCGGGCCCGTTCCGGTACGAAGATCGCGGTGTCGGAAGTCAGGGAGACGATGTCGCCGAGGAGGAAGCGGGCCAGGTCGGCGCCGTGCGAGGCCAGGTCGCCGAGTACCCCGCTGCCACCGCGCTCCCGTTCGTACCGCCAGGTCAGGGCGGAGTCCGGATGTGCCGCGTAGTCGCTGAACAGGCGGAGGCGGGCATGCGTGACCGTGCCGATCCCGCCGGACGCGATCAGGTCGCGTGCGGCCTCGACGGCGGGCGCGTTGCGGTAGTTGAAGCCCACGGTGCCCTGCACGCCGGCCTCGGCGACCGCGTCCGCGACCGCGCGGGCGTCCCCGGCGGTCAGTCCCACCGGCTTCTCGATCCAGATGTGCTTGCCGGCCTCGGCCATCGCCACGCCGATCTCCCGGTGCAGGAAGTTCGGCGCGGTGATGCTGACGGCCCGCACGCGCGGGTCGGCGGCCACCTCCCGCCAGTCCCGGGTGGCGGAGGCGAACCCGAACCGCTCGGCGGCCTCCTCGGCCCGTCCCGGCACCTCGTCGGCGACCGTGACGAGCCGTGGGCGCAGCGCAAGCCGCGGATAGTGGTGCGGGAGGCGGGCGTACGCCTGGGTGTGCACCCGGCCCATCCAGCCGAACCCGACGACGGCGACACCGAGCGCATCCACCATGACAGCCCCTTTTTGGACCGGTCCATCTCCTGTCCCGGTCACCATGTCCGGACATGGAGCGGCTGTCAAGCAGGGACGTCCCCGCTCGAGCCCGGCCTTTGACAGCCCACCGTGCACATGGAACGGTCCATCCCATGAGATCTCCGACGATCCGCGACGTGGCCGAGCGGGCCGGAGTGTCGAAGTCGCTGGTCTCGCTGGTGCTGCGCGGCTCGGGCCCGGTGCGCGCGGAGAAGCGGGACGCCGTCCTGAAGGCCGTGCGCGAGCTGGGCTACCGGCCCAACGCCGCCGCCCGCAGCCTGAGCGAACAGCGCACCCGAACGGTCGGCGTCCTCCTCGACGATCTGCGCAACCCCTGGTTCGTCGAGCTGCTCGACGGCCTGAACTCCCTGCTCCACGCGGCCGGCCTGCACATGCTCCTCGCCGACGCCCGGCTGAACCGGCGCATGGGCCAGGACCTCGCCGAACCCTTCCTCGACCTCGGCGTCGACGGGCTGGTCGTCGTCGGCACGGTCCCGGACGCCGGCGGGCTCGACGCCCTCGCGCGGCGGATGCCCGTCGTCGTGGCGGGCGCCCGCGAGCCCCGGCCCGCGGGCGTGGACGTCGTCGCCGGGGACGACGAGCAGGGGGCCCGGCTCGCCACCGAGCACCTGCTCGGCCTCGGCCACCGCCGGATCGCCCACCTCGCGGGCCACGGCGCCGTCGGAGCGCTGCGCCGCAGCGGCTTCGAAGCGGCCATGCGCGCCCACGGCGCCGAACCGCTCGTCGAGCCCGGCGACCTGACCGAGGAGGGCGGCTACCGGGGGACCGTACGCCTGCTCGGCCGCGCCGACCGGCCCACCGCACTCTTCGCCGTCAACGACATGGCCTCGGTCGGCGCGCTCTCGGCCGCCGAGGAGCTGGGCCTGCGGGTGCCGCGCGACCTGTCGGTGGCCGGGTACGACAACACCAGCATCTCCCGGCTGCGGCATGTGTGGCTGACCACCGTCGACACCGCCCCGCACGAGGTGGGCCGGCGCGCCGCTCGCTGCCTGCTGGACCGCTTCGAGCGGCCGGCGGGCGAGGGGCGCGTGCACCTGGCCGTACCGACGCTGGAGGTCCGGGGGACCACAGGACCGCCCGGGGGCGGCCTCACCGATTGATCGCGTACGCCTTGCGCAGCGTCTTGTGCACGGTCCATGTCGTACGGTCGCCGGCGCGCAGCACCGCCATGTCGCCGGGGCCCACCGTCAGCGTGGGCCCGTCCGCCACCTCGATCGTCGCCGAGCCGCTGATCACCACGAACAGCTTGGTCTGGGAGTCACCGGACGGCCGGCAGCTCCGCGGGATCTGGCAGATCACCCCGGGAGTGGTCACGGACACGGAGGCGGACGAACCCTAGCCCGGTCGTCGGCCCCTGGGGCGTCGACAGTGTGTGCGGGATCGGCGTGGGCGCGCGGACACTTCGTCGCGGCCGGAGGACGGGGTGGCGGCGGCGCACTGCTCAGGTGATCGTGGGAGCAACCGTCTCCGTACGCCGCGAAGGGAGCAGCCATGGCGGACACAACGGAGACCGTCCGCACGTGGTCCGCGCACGACACCCGGTCCCAGATGCTGTTCGGAGGCGTCTACGGCTCGGTCCTGGCCAGCGCGATGGTCGCGGCGCTCATCCAGTACGGGCACACCACACGGCAGAGCCGACTCTACGACGCCGCCTGGCTGCTGGTGACCGGGTTCGCCTCCGCGCTGGCACACGGCTACGCCCACTACATCGCCGAGCGCGGCCCCCGCCCCCGCACGGAGGCGCTGCGAGTCCTCGTCCGCGAGTGGCCGCTCGTCGTGGCCGTGCTGCCCACCGCGCTGATCCTCGCGGGAGCCGGCTGGGGCTGGTGGCCCGCCCGCGACATCGAGGTCCCGGTGTTCTCCTTCAACATCGCCCTGCTGTTCGCGCTGGGCCTGGCCACCGCCCGGTGGGCGGGACGCACCTGGGCCGTCGCCGTGGCCACCGGCGCGGGGGACGCCCTGCTCGGCGTGGTCGTGGTCGTGGCGAACGCGTTCATCGAGTAGCCGGGCGGCGGGCCGCGGGGAGGAGGTGGCCGGTCCGCATGAGCAAGGGGATCGGCGTGGCTGACGCAGCGGCCGCCGGATTGCTTCGGCATGGCGGACCGCACCCGCACGAACCGCCGACCGTCGCGCGAGGCTCAGCGGCCGGTGCGGACCCCGTCCAGCGCGATGGCGAGGACCCGGTCGCGCTGGGTGTCGTCCTCGAACGCCGTCGCCGTGATCCCGGCGACCATCCGCAGCAGGTCCCCGAAGTCCATGTCCGCCCGCGCCACACCCGCCCGCTGGGCGCGCTCCAGCAGCGGGCCGCCGGCGCCGTACATGGAGTCCCGGCAGGCCGCGAAGATGTCCGACTCGTCGTCCAGGGCCTCGCGCACCGCCCGCTTGGTGACCATGTAGCCGGCGAACCGGTCCAGCCAGGCGGTGAGAGCCTCCCACGGCTCCCGGTCGGCCAGCTCCACGGCGGCCCGGCACAGCGCGTTCACCTCGTCCGCGTAGACGCTCTCGAAGAGGTCGCGGCGGGTGGGGAAGTTGCGGTACAGCGTGCCGATGCCCACGCCCGCGCGGCGGGCGATGTCCTCCAGGGAGGCGTCCGAGCCGTGCTCCGCGAACGCCTCGCGGGCGGCGGCGATCAGGGCGTCGTAGTTGCGGGCGGCGTCCTTACGGTGCGGCCGGCGGGCCGCCACGATCTCACCGACGGGGAACGGCGTGGCCGTCACTGCTGCCTCCTGGGAGGTGATCGGAGAAGCGGAGGTATCCACCCGCTCCTTGAACCGGAGGTGTGCCTCCGCTACAGTGGAGGGGTACCTCCACTTTAGCAGTGCGGAGGTGGCCGCACCCGGGACGGACGCGTCCGGGCGCCTGCCACCGCACCCCTGCCGCACGGGCCGTAGCGCCCGGCCCCGCAACACTCACACTCCGCGTCACGGATTTCGGAGAGGCTTCTCGATGCCCCGCAAGTCCACCCGCCTCACCTTCGCGGTCCTCGCGACCGGTGCGGGCGTGTTCTCCATGCTGCAGTCGCTGATCGCGCCGGCCCTGCCGACCGTCCAGCAGGCCCTGCACACCTCCCAGGCAACCGCGACCTGGGTGATGACGGCGTACCTGCTGTCCGCCTCGGTCTTCACCCCCATCCTCGGCCGGGTCGGCGACCTCGTCGGCAAGAAACGGACCCTCGTCGCCGTCCTGGTCACCGTCCTCGCCGGCTGTCTCGTCGCCGCGCTGGCCCCGAACATCGGCGTGCTCATCGTCGCCCGGGTCGTCCAGGGCGTCGGCGGCGCCCTGTTCCCGCTCTCCTTCGGCATCATCCGGGACGAGTTCGCCGCGGCCGAGGTCAGCGGCAGCATCAGCAACCTCTCCGCGGTGATCGCCGCGGGCGGCGGCGTCGGGATCGTGGCCGCCGGACCGATCGTCTCCGCGCTCGACTACCGCTGGCTGTTCTGGATCCCGGTCGGCATCGTCGCCGCGACCGTCCTGATCGCCCTGCGCTACGTCCCCGAGTCGCCCAAGCGGGCACAGGGGAAGGTCGGTTGGGCCGGTGCCGCGCTGCTCTCCGCATGGCTGGTGGCCCTGCTGCTGCCGCTGAGCCAGGCCGGGCAGTGGGGCTGGGGCTCGCCGAAGGTGCTCGGCCTGTTCGCCGCCGCCGTCGTGCTGTTCGCCCTGTGGCTCACGGCCGAGGCCCGCTCCCGCACCCCGCTGATCGACCTGCGCGTGATGCGGCTGCCCGCGGTGTGGACGACCAACGCGGCCGCGCTGCTCTTCGGCGCGGGCATGTACGCGATCTGGTCCTTCCTGCCCGGCTTCGTCCAGACACCCTCCGCGGCCGGCTACGGCTTCGGCGCCGGCGTCACCGCGTCCGGACTGCTCATGCTGCCGATGCTCGTCGCGATGTTCCTCTCCGGCGTCCTGACGGGCCGCCTGGAGCCCCGCGTCGGCGCGAAGGCCCTGCTCACGACGGGGGCCGCGCTGGGCGCGCTGGCCTGCGGCTTCCTCACGCTGTGGCATGACGCACAGTGGCAGATCGCCGTCGTCGCCGGTCTGTTCGGGCTCGGCATCGGACTGGCCTTCGCCTCGATGGCCAACCTCATCGTCGGCAGCGTCCCGCCCGAGCAGACCGGCGCCGCGACCGGCATGAACGCCAACATCCGCACGATCGGCGGCTCCATCGGCGCCGCGCTCACCAGCGTTCTGGTCACCGGCCGGCTCCAGCCCTCAGGCCTTCCCTACGCCTCCGGCTACACCCACGGCTGGGCCCTGCTCGCCCTCCTGTGCCTCGCCGCGGCCGGCGCCGCCCTCCTCGTCCCGGTCCGCCGCCCCGGCCGCGTCGTGGACGCCGTACCGGCGGAGCCGACACGGGCACCCGCGCGGGTGCGGTAGGGTTGACCTGCGTGATCACACGGGGCATCCCGGGTGAGACCGCAGCGGGACGTGGCGCAGCTTGGTAGCGCACTTGACTGGGGGTCAAGGGGTCGCAGGTTCAAATCCTGTCGTCCCGACTTGCCGAAGCGCAGGTCAGGGGTGGTGTCAGAGTATTCTGCACCACCCCTTCGTCATGCCGCCCCGACGGATCTCCTCGTCATACGGCCCCGGATCTCATGCGCCGTGCCGCCCCTGCGGTCAGACCCGGCCGTCCGTCGCCGCCTCGCGTCGATGACGTCGTGCCGCCAGCACCGCGTAGACGATGATCCCGACGAACAGGAACAGCACGCCCTGGTACACCGCCGCGTAACCGGCGCCCGCCATCAACCAGATGGAGAAGGCGGCCGCGACCGAGGTGATCACCGAGTCCCGCACCAGCCGCGCCCGGTCGACCGGGCCGCGACCGGAGACGAGGTGGAAGATCTGCGCGGTGGTGGCCAGCAGGTACGGCACGGTCGCGGTGAACGTGGTGACGAGGACCAGGACCTCGAAGACCTTCCCCGAGCCCGACAGGTAGTTGTACGCGGTGAGCAGGGAGGACAAGGCGACGGTCACACCGACGCCGACCGTCGGCACGCCCCGGCGGCGACGCGCGAACGCGGCCGGGAACAGGCCGTCCTTCGCCGCGGCGTACGGGGTCTGGGCGCTCAGCAGCGTCCAGCCGTTGAGGCAGCCGGTCATCGACACCAGTGCCGCGAGCGCCACCGCCGTACCGCCCCAGCTGCCGCCGAACATCGTGTTCACGGCGTCCGAGAACGGCGCCGTGGAGGTGACCAGCCGGTCGTGCGCGACGGTGCCGAAGACCGACAGCGTGCCCAGCAGGTAGACCAGCGCGGCGCCCGCGGTGCCGATGACGGTGGCGCGCCCCACGTTGCGGCGGGCGTCCCTGACCTCGCCCGCGCTGACGGCGGCGGACTCCACACCGAGGTAGGAGAAGAGCAGCAGGGCCGCGGAGGCGGACACCGCGCCGACCGCGCCGTGGCCACTGGCGTTGAAGGGCCCGAGCCGGGAGGGATCGAAGAAGAACAGGCCGCCCACCGCGACGAGCAGCAGTGGGACGAACTTCAGCACGGTGGACACCAGCTGCACGGCGCCCACGTACCGGGTGCCGGCGAAGTTGGCGAGCGCGGGCAGCCACTGCAGGGCGAGGGCGGCCAGGCAGGCCGTCCAGGCGTGGCCGCCCACCGGGATCAGCACGTCGAGATAGCCGACGGCGGCGACGGCGAGCGCCGCGTTGGACACCCAGGTGGTGATCCAGTACGCCCAGGCCGCGAGGAAGCCGGCGAAGTCGCCGAAGGCCTCGCGGGCGTAGACGTACGGACCACCGGTGCGTGGGTCACGCGCGGCGAGCCGGCCGAAGACCAGGGCCAGGGCGATGGCGCCGACGGTCAGGACGCCGAAGGCGACCAGGCTGACGGTGCCGTAGGGGGCGATGGAGGCGGGGAGCAGGAAGATGCCGCCGCCGATGATGTTGCCCATCACCAGAGCGGTGGCGACGGGCAGGCCGAACCGGCGGGCGTGCCTGCCGGTGTCGCCGTGGGGGTCCTCGACGGGAACCGCGCGGGTCTCCGAGGAGGCCGGAGCCGACTGCGGGACGGTTCCGGTGCTGTGCATGGGTGGTGCGCCTCTCATGGAACTGACGTTCCCGGGATCGCCGGGACGGCCCCATGGTCGGGGATGCTCCGATCTGGCTCAAAATCGCCGGTTCTTGTCCCGTCAGACCTGCCGGAGCACGTAAAAAGCGTGGTGCGGGGACTCTGGCGCCGTCAGATGTCCGGCCGCCTCGGCAAGCGTGGGGCCGCACAGGCGTACGCGGTCAGTCGGCGGACGCCCACAGGCTGCGGACGTGCCCCAGATGCCGGGTCATGATCTCGTGCACGGCCTGCTCGTCGCGCTCCAGCAGGGCGTCGAGGAGTTCCAGGTGCTCCTGCGCGGAGGACAGCAGCCGGCCCGCCTCCACCAGTGCGGTGAGCCCGTAGAGGCGGGAGCGCTTGCGCAGGTCGGCGACGACCTCGACGAGGTGGGCGTTGCCCGCCAGGGCCAGCAGGCCGAGGTGGAAGCGGGTGTCGGCCTCGACGTAGGCGATGAGGTCGCCCGCCACCGCGGCGGTGACGATCTCGCGGGCCGCCGGGCGCAGCGCCTCCAGCGAGACGCGGTCGGCCGTGCGGGCCAGCTCCACCACGGTGGGGATCTCGATGAGTGCGCGGATGTGTGTGTACTCGTCCAGCTGCCGGTCGGAGACGGCGGTGACCCGGAAGCCCTTGTTGGGCACCGTGTCGACCAGCCCCTCCTTGGCCAGGTCCAGCATCGCCTCCCGCACCGGCGTCGCCGAGACGCCGAAGCGGGCGGCGAGCGACGGCGCCGAGTAGACCTCGCCGGGTCGCAGCTCGCCCGCGATCAGCGCGGCGCGCAGCGCGTCGGCCACCCGCTCGCGGTAGCTGCTCCGCCGGCCGCCCAGCCGGGGGAGCGCGGGCATGTCCGTGCCCGGCGTGTTCTGTGCCATGTCACGTATCACCGGGGTGAGTCTAGAGGACGAACCCTTCCGGGAACGGGTCGGTGGGGTCCAGCAGATACTGCGCGGTCCCGGTGATCCAGGCGCGGCCGGTGAAGCTGGGCAGCACCGCCGGGATGCCGCCGACCTCCGTCGTGCCCAGCAGCCGCCCGGTGAAGTGCGTGCCGATGAAGGACTCGTTCACGAACTCGGTGTGCAGGGGGAGTTCGCCGCGTGCGTGCAGTTGCGCCATGCGCGCGCTCGTACCCGTACCGCACGGGGAGCGGTCGAACCAGCCCGGGTGGATGACCATCGCGTGGCGGGAGTGCCGGGCGGTGGCGCCGGGCGCGTAGAGGTGGACGTGATGGCAGCCGCGGATGGACGGGTCCTCGGGATGCACCGGCTCCGACTCCGCGTTGATCGCGCTCATCAGGGACAGGCCGGCCGCGAGGATGTCGTCCTTGCGGGAGCGCTCGAAGGGCAGACGGAAGGCGTCCAGCGGGAGGATGGCGTAGAAGTTGCCGCCGTAGGCGAGGTCGTAGGTGACCGTGCGGCCGCCGGGGAGGGTGATCTTACGGTCCAGGGCGACGGCGAACGACGGGACGTTCCTCAGTGTCACGTTCCGCGCGGCGCCGTTCTCCACCGCCACCTCGGCGACCACGACGCCCGCCGGTGTGTCGAGCCGGAGGGTGGTCACCGGCTCCACCACCTCCACCATGCCGGTCTCGACGAGCACGGTGGCGACCCCGATCGTGCCGTGCCCGCACATCGGCAGATAGCCGGAGACCTCGATGTAGACGACCCCCCAGTCGCAGTCGGGGCGGCTCGGCGGCTGCAGGATCGCACCGCTCATCGCGGAGTGGCCGCGCGGCTCGTTCATCAGCAACCGCTTGATGTGGTCGCGGTGTTCACGGAAGTACAGCCGCCGCTCGTTCATCGTCGCACCGGGCACGGTGCCGATCCCGCCGGTGATCACGCGGGTCGGCATGCCCTCGGTGTGCGAGTCGACGGCGTGCAGGACCAGTTTGCTGCGCATGCTCCGGCCTCCCTGTCAGACGAGCCCCGCGGCGACGGCCTTCTCGGTGGCCGCGCGGACCGCGGCCTCCTGCTCGGGCGGCAGCGGGACGCGCGGTGGGCGCACCGGGCCGCCGTACCGCCCGACGACGTCCATGGACAGCTTGATCGCCTGCACGAACTCCACCCGCGAGTCCCAGCGCAGCAGCGGATGCAGCTGCCGGTAGAGGGGGAGCGCGGTGGTGAGGTCCCCGGCCACGGCGGCACGGTACAGCTCGGCCGAGGCCCGGGGGAGCGCGTTGGGGTAGCCGGCCACCCAGCCCTTGGCACCGGCTACGGCCAGCTCCAGCAGGACGTCGTCGGCGCCGATCAACAGGTCCAGTTCCGGGGCGAGTTCGGCGATCCGGTAGGCGCGGCGGACATCACCGGAGAACTCCTTGACGCCGTGGATGTGACCCTCGCCGTGCAGCCGGGCGAGGAGTTCGGGCACCAGGTCGACCTTGGTGTCGATCGGGTTGTTGTACGCCACCACTGGCAGGCCCGTCCTCGCGACCTCCGCGTAGTGGGCGAGGACGGACCGCTCGTCGGCGCGGTACGCGTTGGGCGGCAGCAGCATCACCGACGCGCAGCCGGCCTCGCCCGCCTGCTCGGCCCAGCGGCGTGCCTCGGCGGAACCGTACGCGGCGACGCCCGGCATCACCCGCTCGCCCCCGGTCGCGGCCACGGCGGTCTCCACCACCCGGGCGCGCTCCTCGGCGGTGAGCACCTGGTACTCGCCGAGCGAGCCGTTGGGTACCACGCCGTCGCAGCCGTTCTCGACCAGCCAGGCGCAGTGCTCGGCGTAGCGGTCGAAGTCGATCGAGAGGTCGTCGCGGAGGGGGAGCGCGGTGGCGACGAGGATGCCGCGCCAGGGGCGGTGCTGCGGATGGGGCATGCGATTCCTCACTCACTAGGGTGTGACATAGCACTTGGGGGTGGTGTCGTGCGGTGCCGTGCATGGTGCTCAGGGGCCGATCAGTCGGGGTCGGGCAGTGCGGCCAGGACGCCGAGGGGTACCGGCCGTGCGAACGGCCGGCGTCCCGGGGCGAGCGGGCAGCCGGTCAGGCCGGCCACCGCGGGTGCGCACATCCGGCCCTGGCACCAGCCCATTCCGGCCCGGGTGAGCAGCTTCACCGTGCGCAGGTCCGAGGCGCCGAGCGTGCCCGCGGCCGTCCGGATCTCCCCGGCGGTGACCTCCTCGCAGCGGCACACCACCGTGTCGTCCGGGACCGTGTCGGCCCAGCCCGCCGGCGGTACGCAGACCGCGTCGAGCGCCGCGACGAAGTGCCGCAGCCGGGTCCTGGCCCGGGCGGCGGCGGACCAGCGGCGCGGATCGGGGGTAGTGCCGTGCAGGCGGGCGGCGATCGAGCGTCCGGCGATGTGACCCTCGGCGAGCGCGAGGGCCGCGCCGCCGATGCCGGTGGTCTCCCCGGCGGCCCAGACGCCGGGCACGTCCGTGCGCTGCTCGTCGTCGACCCGTACGGCGGTGCCGGACAGGGTGCAGCCCAGGGTCTCGGCGAGGTCGGTGTGCGGCAGCATGCCGTGGCCGACGGCGAGGGTGTCGCAGGGGATGCGGCGGGCGCTGCCGGGTGTGGTCCGCCCGTCCCGGTCGAGCGCGGCCACCGTGACCGCCGCCAGCCGGTCGGTGCCGTGCGCCTCCACCACGGCGTGCCGGGGCACGAGGGGTACGCCGTGGCGCAGCAGCCGGGCCGCGTACCAGGCGCCCTCGGCGAGCTTGTCCGGATGTGCGGCCAGGACCGGCGCGCGGCGCAGCACCGCACCGGGGTCGGCGGACTCGACCAGCGCGGCCACCCGGGCGCCGGCCGCGGCGAGCCCGGTGGCCACGGGAAGCAGCAGCGGGCCGGTGCCGGCGACGACGGCCGTCCGGCCGGGCAGCACCAGGCGGCCCTTGAGCATGGCCTGCGCGCCACCGGCCGTGACCACCCCGGGGAGCGTCCAGCCCGGGAAGGGCAGGGCGCGTTCGTAGCCGCCGGTGGCGATCAGAACCGCGTCGGCGCGGACGGTGACGCCCTCCTCCTGCGCGGGGCCGCGCAGCGCGTGCACGGAGAAGGAGGCGGAGGCCGGGTCCCGCTGCGCACACCAGACGTGATGGTCCGTCAGGTGACGGATCCGTCCCGTGGCGAGGTGCCGGTCCAGTCCGTCCCGCAGCCGCTCCCAGGTGCGCCACTGGTGGTGCAGGGCCTGTGGCCGGCGTGCGCCGAGGGCCGGGGCGGGCTGCCGGTAGAACTGCCCGCCCGCCTGGTCGGCCGCGTCGAGGAGGGTGACGTGGACGCCCCGTGCGGCGGCCGCCAGCGCCCCGGCGAGGCCGGCCGGGCCCGCGCCGATGACGGCGAGGTGAGGTCGTTCAGTCATCGTCGTGGCCCGTCCCCTCCTGTGTGCGGATCACATCTCCCGGCCGCACCGGCACCAGGCAAGCCCGTTGGTTCGGGCGGTCATCGACCGTCACGAGGCAGTCGAAGCACACCCCGATCCCGCAGAAGACCCCGCGGGGTCGGCCCGAGCCACGGGTGCTGCGCCAGGCCGTGACGCCCGCGGCCCACAGTGCCGCCGCCACCGTCTGGCCGGGCAGCGCCTGCAGAGGCCTGCCGTCGAAGGTGACGGTGAAGGTCTCGCCCGGACGGGCCCGGACCAACTCTCTCGGATTCACGGCGTCCCGCTCCCGTCGGTGTCGAACCGCTCCGGCCGGAACGGGGCGAGATCCAGCTCCGCCGCCTTCCCGGTGAGCGTCTGCGCGATCAACTGCCCGGTGCCGGTGGCGAGTCCGATGCCGGCGCCCTCGTGCCCGCAGGCGTGGAACAGTCCGGGCGCCCGGGGGTCGGGGCCGATCGCCGGCAGGTGGTCGGGCAGGTACGGCCGGAAGCCCGCGTACGTCCGCAGCGCGCTGACCCGCTCCAGGAACGGGAACAGCCCGATCGCCCCGGCCGCGAGCGCCCGTACCGCCTGGAGCGACAACGAGCGGTCGAACCCCACCCGTTCGCGGGTGGCGCCGATCAGGACCGGTCCGGCGGCCGTGCCCTCCACGACCGGCGAGGTGCGCAGGGCGGCGGAGTCGCTCGCGACGTCGGCCACATAGTCCGCGGCGTACACCTTGTGCCGGACCATCCGGGGCAGCGGCTCGGTGACCAGCACGAAGCCGCGCCGGGGGAGCACCGGCAGCCGGACGCCCGCGAGCGCCGCGAGATCGCCGCCCCAGGTGCCGGCCGCGTTCACCACCGCCGGCGCGTGGAGGTCGCCCCGGTCGGTGCGGACGCCACGCACCCTGCCGTCCGCCGCCCGCAGCACTCCCGTCACCGTCCGGCCGGTGTGCAGGCGGGCGCCGGAGGCGCGCAGCAGGTGGGCGGCGGCCAGCGCGGGCATGACCTGGGCGTCCTGCGGGTAGTGCACGCCGCCTGCCATGCCGGGTGCCACATGCGGTTCCAGGCCGTGGAGTTCGTGACCGTCGATCGGATCAGCCGTGACTCCGGCGGCCCGCTGCCCCGCGGCGAAGTCCGCCAGCGCGGCCAGGGCGGCGGGCGTCGAGGCGACCACGAGGCCGCCCTTGGGCTCGTACTCGATCGCCCTGCCCAGTTCCCCCGCCAGGTCCGCCCACAACCGAGCCGACAGCAGGGCCAGGTCCAGTTCGGGACCCGGTTCCTTGTCGGAGACGAGCAGGTTGCCCTCGCCCGCGCCGGTGGTGCCGCCGGCCACCGGGCCCCGGTCCACCACCCTCACGTCGAGGCCGGCCCGCGCGGCGTACCACGCGCACGCCGCGCCCACCGTCCCGGCTCCGACGACCACGACATCGCAGGTCAGTCGCTTCACCACGCCAGTACTATGTCACATGTCGCAGTCCCTGAGGAGACCCCGTGCGCCCGGCGCCGCTCGCCCGGCCGGCCCCTGGTCGTCCGCGCGGAGTCCCAGGTGTGGACGCCCCCTTGACGTCGTACGGAGCCGGATCGACACTCCAGGTAGGGAATCCTAGTGAACAGGTAGGGAATCATGGCGCGCCTCGATACGGTCACCGGCCGAGCGGGCCGGTCGCCGCTGCGCACACCCCTGCTCACCTCCCGGCTCCACATCGACCTGCTGCGCGTCTGCAGCGCCATCAGCGGCCGGCGCTGAGCCCGGCCCCTCGCCCTCATCGAAGGACGGCGCCTGTCGGCGCGCCCGTCCGCACACCCATGACCCGGGGAGACGCATGTCCGTCAGTCCGCTCACCGCCGCTGCCCACGTCCGCCGATCCACCCCCGGCTTCCGGGGCCGGATCGGCCGGGACGCGCGCAGCGGCCACTACGCCGTGCCCCACCGCTACCGGCTCCATCTCTCGACCGCCTGTCCCGACGGACTCCGCCTCGCCGTCGGACACAGCCTCCTCGGCCTGGACGGCAGTTGTCCGGTCACCGTTCTGCCCGCCGTCCCGGACTGTCCCGGCGGCGGCCACACGGCACTGCGCCCGCTGTACGAGGCGAGCGCCCACCACTACACCGGCCCGGCCCTCGCGCCCGTCCTCAGCGACGACTGGTCCGGACGCATCGTGAGCACCCACGCCCCCGACATCCTGCGCGACCTGGACCGCTTCCCGGGCGACGACCAGGCCTCCCTGTACCCCTGCGGCACGGAGTCGGTGATCGAGGCGGTCGAGCGGATGTGCGCCGAGGGCATCGAGGAGGCCGCCCAGCGCGCCGGACGCGCCGGTGCCGACCCCGCCGAGCAGGCCGCCGCCCTCGACGTGCTGCTCGACACCCTGGGCCGGCTGGAGCGACGGCTGACCGGTGAGGAGTACCTGGTCGGCGACCTGCTCACCGCCGCCGACATCGAGCTGTGGGTGACCCTCGTGCAGCTCGACACCGTCCACCGCTGCCACCTCGACGCCTCCGCCGTGCACCGGATCGCCGACCACCGCGCCCTGTGGGCCTACGCCCGCCGCCTGGCCGCCCACCCCGCCTTCGGCCGCCACCTCGACCTGGACGGCATCTCCCGCCGCCACCACGGCCGTTGCCAGGGCCTGGAGGCCGCCGGAGCGGCTGTCCAGATCCTGGACTGGGTCGGCCACGCGGGCGATGCTCCGGGCGCTTGCCGCAGGTGAGAGCGAATGTCGTAAGTCCACTACGCGGACGGCCGTTGACATTCGAACGGACAACTGCCTTACTTACGGCTCAGAACGGTCATGAGCGTCAGCGCCAAGCCCTGGCTCGCTGACCGGCAACCCTCGCATCGCGGTGGGGTGCCCCAGGTGACGACCGGACCGGATGACGTTTTCGGTAAGCGCGAGGCCCCACGGGGCCGGAACAGTGACAGGTGACGCCATGTACGCAGCTCCCAGGACGGCCGCGAGCCGCCCCCAGGGCTGCGTACCGCCGTACGCCCAGCTCCTCGTCGCGAACCGCGCCGTCGATCTGCTCCGCGTCAACAGCGCACTGTGTACCGCACCGGGCTCTGCCCGCTGTCGGGGCTGACACCCGCTTCCCAGCCCCCGCGTTCGTCACGCACACCCTCCGTGTGGTGTGCCGTTGCCCGCCCAGCTCCCGGTTCCGCGCGTTCCCGTGTGCCACCTCGTGCCGTAGTGCCGTCATGCGCCGTCGTGACCCACGCTCGCTCGCCGCCGTCCCGGGGTGTCCGATTCCGCCGGAGCCCGCCATGAGTGAACCCCCAGGCGCCGCCCTCTCCCTCGCCGAGGCGCCACCCACCGACACACCGTCAAGAAACTTGTCGGCACAGCGTGTTCAGCCACTGCGTCGGCCAGGACGGTGGATCGTCACCGCCGTCGTCCTCGTGCTCGTCGCGCAGATCCTGCACGGACTGGTCACGAACCCCTTCTACCAGTGGGACCGCTTCCGCTACTGGTTCCTGCGCCCGACCGTTCTCGACGGCCTCCTCGTCACCCTCGAAGTCGCCGCCCTGAGCGCCGTGCTGGGTCTGGCCGGCGGGATCGTGCTGGCGCTCGGCCGGCTCTCCGGAAGCCCGGTGCTGCGCGCGGTCAGCTGGACCTACACCTGGCTGTTCCGTTCCGTACCGCTGATCGTGGTGCTGATCTTCCTCTACAACTTCAGCGCCCTGTACAAGACGTTGAGCCTGGGTGTGCCGTTCGGCCCGGCCTTCGTCAGCTTCGACGAGTCGAAGCTGGCCACCGACATGGCGATCGCCGTCGTCGGCCTCAGCCTCAATGAGGCGGCGTACGCGGCCGAGGTGGTCCGCGGCGGTCTCCTCTCCGTCGACCAGGGACAGCACGAGGCGGCGTCCGCGCTCGGCCTGCCCAACGGCTACCAGTTCCGCAGGATCGTCTTCCCGCAGGCCCTCAGGTCCATCACCCCGAACTACGTCAACCAGCTGATCGGCCTCATCAAGAGCACGTCCCTGGTGTTCTACGTCTCCCTGCTCGACCTGTTCGGCTCGGTGCAGGCGATGGGCAACACCTACCCCGGTGACATCGTGCCGCTGCTGCTGGTCGCCACCGTCTGGTACCTGATCCTGACCAGCGCCGTCTCCGTCGTCCAGTTCTACGTCGAGCGGTACTACGCCCGGGGCGCCACGCGCACCCTGCCGCCGACACCACTGCAGAAAGCCCGGGCCGGCCTGGCCGACCTGCGGGCCCGGCTGCGCAGGGAGGCCGCCGTATGACCAGCGCCCACATCCTCGAGAAGGCCGCTCCCGCCGCGATCGAGGTGCACAACGTGCACAAGTGGTACGGCGCCCACCGCGTCCTCGACGGCATCGACCTGACCATCCGCCCCGGCGAGGTCACCGTGATCCTCGGGCCGTCCGGCTCAGGCAAGTCGACCCTGCTCCGGGTCGTCAACCACCTGGAGAAGCCCGAGATCGGCCACGTCAGCGTGGGCGGCGAACTGATCGGCGTGAAGCGGCACGGAGCGGGGGTCCCCACGGGCGCGGGCCCAGGGAGGCTCAAGGAACTCAGCGAGCGCGCCATCCTGGCCCAGCGCAGCCGGATCGGCTTCGTCTTCCAGAACTTCAACCTCTTCCCGCACCTGACCGTCCTCGACAACGTCGCCGCCGCGCCCGCCGCCACCGGCAGGCTGACCAAGCCGGCGGCCCAGGAACTGGCCCGCGAACTGCTCGAACGCGTGGGCCTGGGCGGCAAGGCAGGCGCCTACCCCCGGCAGTTGTCCGGTGGGCAGCAGCAGCGCGTCGCCATCGCCCGCGCCCTCGCCCTGCGTCCCGGGGTCATCCTCTTCGACGAGCCGACCTCCGCGCTCGACCCCGAACTCGTCGGCGAGGTGCTGGCCGTCATCAAGGACCTCGCGACCAGCGGCACCACCCTCGTCATCGTCACCCACGAGATCGGTTTCGCCCGCGAGGTCGCCGACCGGGTCGTCTTCATCGACGGCGGCCGGATCGTCGAACAGGGCCCGCCCGGTCAGGTGCTGGACAAGCCCCGGCACGAACGGACCCGGGACTTCCTCGCCAAGGTGCTCTGACCCCCTCCCCGGCGACGCCCCCACGACCTCCCCCACCACATCACCGCCACCACCCTCATCAGCGAGACAAGGACAGCCGAGCCATGCCTACCCACATCACCCGACGCAGCCTGATACGCGGCATCACCGCGGCGACCGCCGTCGCCACCCTCGCCACCGGGCTCGCCGCCTGCGGGGGCGACAGCGAGGCCGCCGCCAGGACCGACGCCGCCGGTACGGTCACCGTGGGACAGCTGTCCAACGGGGCCGCCAAGGAGACCGAGCTGAAGGTCTCCGAGGTGAAGTCCATCAGCGCCGAACTGCCCGCATCCGTCCGCAAGAGCGGCAAGCTCGTCATCGGCATCGGAGCCCTGCCCGCGGGATCCGCGCCGCTGAACTACGTGGGCAGCGACCAGAAGACCCTGACCGGCTCCGAGCCCGACTTCGGCCGCCTGGTGGCCGCCGTCCTCGGCCTCGAGCCCGAGATCAAGAACTTCACCTGGGAGAACCTCTTCGTCGGCATCGACAGCGGCAAGGTCGACGTGGCCTTCTCCAACGTCACCGACACCGAGGAGCGCAAGAAGAAGTACGAGTTCGCCTCCTACCGGCAGGACAACCTCGCCTTCGAGGTACTGAAGAAGAACCCCTGGAACTTCGACGGCGACTACGAGAACCTCGCCGGCAAGACGGTCTCCGTGGGCTCCGGCACCAACCAGGAGAAGATCCTCCTGGAGTGGAAGGCCAAGCTGGCCAAGGAGGGCAAGAAGCTCACCGTCAAGTACTTCCCGGACCAGAACTCCATCAACCTGGCGCTCAGCAGCGGCAAGATCGACGCCTTCCTCGGACCCAACCCCAGTGTCGCCTACCGCGCCCGGCAGACCGCGAACACGCCCAACCCGACCCGCAACGCGGGCACCTTCTCCGGCGCCGGCGAGACGCTCCAGGGTCTGATCGCCGCCACCGCCAAGAAGGACAGCGGACTGGCCAAGCCGCTCGCGGACGCCATCAACCATCTGATCAAGAACGGGCAGTACGCCAAGTGGCTGGCCGCCTACAACCTCTCCAACGAGGCCGTGGCCAAGTCCGAGGTCAACCCGCCCGGACTGCCGCTGGACAACTCCTGACGGGCCGCCACAGCCGATATGCGACGTGAGCCAAGCAGGGACTCCGCCTCCGTGGCCCGCCCCACCGGCGTCCGCGCAGGCGGAGCCCCCCAGGCCCTGCCCCGAGCCACCCTCCTCGACAACGCCGTCTGGGCCGCCCTCGACGGCCCGCACGCCCACCTCGCCGAACGGGTCGGCCGCGCCGCCCGCTACCGGCCCGAGACCTACGCTTTCGCCGCCCTCGCCGACCCGTCGGACCCGGCCGCCTGGGCCGACCTGCACACGCTCGTCGGTCCCGGAAACACCGTTCGGATCAAGCCCGTCGAGCGGGTCCCCGACGGATGGCAGGTCGTCGGCGGCGGGGAGGGCGTCCAGCTCGTCGGCACCGCGCTGCGGGCCGAGCCCGCCCCGGAGGCGGTACGGCTGGGGCCCGCCGACGTCCCCGAGATCCTCGACCTGGTCGCCCGGACCCGCCCCGGCCCGTTCCTGAGGCGGACCGTCGAGATGGGCACCTATCTCGGCATCCGGCACGAGGGCCGGCTGATCGCGCTCGCCGGGGAGCGGCTGCGGCTGCCCGGCTGGACGGAGATCAGCGCCGTCTGCACCGACCCCGAGCACCGCGGCCGAGGGCTGGCCACGCGGTTGGTGCGGGCGGTCGCCGCGGGCATCCGGGACCGCGGGGACACTCCGTTCCTGCATGCCGCCGCGGACAACGCGCGGGCGATCCGGCTCTACGAGTCGATCGGGTTCACCCTGCGCCGCCGCTCACGCATCGTCCAGGTCCGCGCGCCGGGAACATCCGGCGCGGGCCGGGCGTTGTCCGTCGCGACGAGATCCGCACGGCGGTCGCCGACCCGGCCCGCCGCGCCCGACGGACGGAGGTGACGGCCGTGACACGGGTACTCCCGGTGCGCCTTGCGCACCCGTACCGCTCGGTCCGCCTGCACTCCCGGCCGCACATAGATCTCCAGCGCGTGTCCACCGCGCTCTGTCGCCACTGACTCTCCCCCCGGCCCCCGGCCGTCTCCTCCTGCCGCGCTCGCCCCTCGCCACCTCCCTGCCGCGCGAGCCGGTGTTCTCGTACGGACATCAAGGAAGGCACCGACATGTCCTCAACTCCTCCTTCCCCTCTACACCTTGCCGTCGCACTGGACGGCACCGGCTGGCATCCCGCGTCCTGGCGCGAGCCGGTCGCCCGCCCCCGGGAACTGTTCACCGCCGGCTACTGGGCCGACCTGGTCGCCGAGGCCGAACGCGGCCTGCTCGACTTCGTCACCATCGAGGACGGCCTCGGCCCGCAGTCCGCGCGGTTCCTGGAGCCGGACGAGCGCACCGATCAGGTCCGCGGCCGGCTCGACGCGGTCCTCGTCGCCTCCCGCGTCGCCCCGCTCACCCGGCACATAGGTGTCGTCCCGACCGTGGTGGCCACACACACCGAGCCGTTCCACATCTCCAAGGCGATCGCCACCCTCGACTATGTCAGCAGCGGACGCGCCGGTCTGCGCGTGCAGATCACCGCCCGCCCGAACGAGGCCGCGCACTTCGGCCGCCGGACCATCGACCCGATCGACGCCTACGACAGCCCGGCCGCGCTGGAACTCGTCACCGAGCTGTTCGACGAGGCCGCCGACTACGTGGAGGTCGTGCGCCGGCTCTGGGACAGCTGGGAGGACGACGCCGAGATCCGGGACGCGGCGACCGGCCGCTTCGTCGACCGGGACAAGCTGCACTACATCGACTTCGAGGGCCGCTTCTTCAGCGTCAAGGGCCCCTCCATCACGCCCCGGCCGCCGCAGGGCCAGCCGCTGGTCACCGCCCTCGCCCACCAGACGATCCCGTACCGGCTCGTGGCCCGCCAGGCCGACATCGGCTACGTCACCCCGCACGACCTGGAGCAGGCCCGCGCGATCGTCGCCGAGATCCGCGCCGAACAGCAGGCCGCGGGCCGCGCCGACCAGACCGTGCACGTCTTCGGCGACCTCGTCGTCCTCCTCGACGACACCCCGGCCGAGGCGGAGGCCCGCCGGGACCGCCTCGACACGCTCGCGGGCGAGCCGTACACCAGCGACGCCCGGATCTTCACCGGTACCGCCCACCAACTGGCCGACCTGCTGGAGGAGCTGGCGGAAGGCGGACTGACCGGTTTCCGACTGCGGCCCGCCGTCGCCGGCCACGACCTGCCCCGCATCAGCCGGGACCTGGTGCCCGAACTGCGGCGCCGCCACCGCTTCCGCGACGCCTACGAGGCCGACACCCTGCGTGGTCTCCTCGGCCTCGGCCGCCCCACCAACCGCTATGCCGCAGCCATCGCCTGAGCCGGAGGAACGCAACGCCATGAGCAAGCCGCTGAAGCAGATCCATCTGGCCGCCCACTTCCCCGGCGTCAACAACACCACCGTGTGGAGCGACCCGGCCGCCGGCAGCCACATCGAGTTCAGCTCCTTCGTGCACTTCGCCCGCACCGCCGAACGCGCCAAGTTCGACTTCCTGTTCCTCGCCGAGGGCCTGCGCCTGCGCGAACAGAACGGCCGGATCTACGATCTCGACGTCGTCGGCCGCCCCGACACCTTCACCGTGCTGGCCGCGCTGGCCGCCGTCACCGACCGGCTCGGCCTGACCGGCACCATCAACTCCACGTTCAACGAGCCCTACGAGGTGGCCCGCCAGTTCGCGAGCCTCGACCACCTCTCCGGCGGCCGCTCCGCGTGGAACGTGGTCACCTCCTGGGACGCCTTCACCGGCGAGAACTTCCGCCGCGGCGGCTTCCTGCCGCAGGAGGAGCGCTACTCCCGCGCCAAGGAGTTCCTGGCCACCGCGAACGAGCTGTTCGACTCCTGGCGCGGCGACGAGATCCTCGCCGACCAGGCCACCGGCACCTTCCTGCGGGACGCCAAGGCCGGATCCTTCGTCCACCAGGGGCAGCACTTCGACATCCACGGCCGCTTCAACGTCCCGCGCTCCCCGCAGGGCCGCCCGGTGATCTTCCAGGCGGGCGACTCCGACGAGGGCCGCGAGTTCGCCGCGGCCGGCGCGGACGCGATCTTCAGCCGGTACGCCACGCTGAAGGAGGGCCAGGCCTTCTACAAGGACGTCAAGTCCCGCCTCGCCGCGTACGGCCGCCGCCCCGACCAGCTGCTCATCCTGCCGGCCGCGACCTTCGTCCTCGGCGACACCGACCAGGAGGCAGCCGAGCTGGCGCGCGAGGTGCGCCGGCAGCAGGTCAGCGGTGCCACCGCCATCAAGCACCTGGAGTTCGTCTGGAACCGGGACCTGTCGGCCTACGACCCGGAGGGGCCGCTGCCCGACGTCGACCCGGTGGTGAGCGAGGAGCACATCTCCCGGGGTCGCGCCCAGGTGCGCATGTACCGCGACCCGATCGCCATCGCCCGCGAGTGGCGGCAGCTCGCCGAGGCCAACAAGTGGTCCATCCGTGACCTGGTCATCAACACCGGCAACCGGCAGACCTTCATCGGCTCCCCGGCCACCGTCGCCCGCACCATCAACGACTTCGTCCAGGCGGACGCCTCCGACGGCTTCATCCTCGTCCCGCACATCACCCCGGGCGGCCTCGACCCGTTCGCCGACAAGGTGGTCCCGATCCTGCAGGAACAGGGCGTCTTCCGCGCCGACTACGAGGGCACGACCCTGCGCGACCACCTGGGTCTGGCCCACCCCGACGCGGACGCCCGCGCCTCGGCCGAGCGTGCCGCGTCCTGAGGTCCCTCACGATCACCTGATCACGTACCGGACCGACCCGGTCACGGGCGTCCCCCCGGGCTTCCTCACCCACCCCGGAAGCACCGGTGTGGCCGCGGACGTCACCTCCCCCGTAGGTGACGTCCGCGACCGTTCCCCCGGTGCCGGACCGTGGTCCTCGTCGTCCGTGTGCCGTCACCAGCACATGACGGCCGTCTCTCCCGCACCCCACGTGGAGTGGAGGCGGACGCGGACGAAGTAGCGGCGGCCCTTGACGAGCCGCACCCCGACAACGGCGTTGTCCGGGCCGCCGCCGTCGTCGTGGCCCGCGAGGAAGCGCGCTTCCCCGTCGCGCTCCTCGAAGACCACGAGCACGGTGTCGGCGTCGCCGAAGGTACCCACGGTGTACGCGCGGGTCTCCGGCGGCTCGACGGTGAAGTCGGCCTGTTCCGCCGGGCCCAGACCCAGCGGCACCGACCGGAACGGCACCAGCGCGGCCGGCCCGGCAGGGTCGGCGGGCGGGTACCAGCGGAGCACGAACTCCTTGTCGGCCGGGGACGGTGTGCCGGACGGACGCAGCCCCCCGCGGTACTGCTCCGGCTCCAGCACCAGCCCCGGCCCGAACGGCAGCGCCATGACCGACTGCGGATCCCACACCGAGCCGCTCGCCTCGCCGGCGTCCAGCGCGCGCAGCACGTTCGTGTCCGTCGTCTCCCGGCTCCAGAAGTTCGGCGGACCCGCCAGCTCGGCGTACACGGCCTCGTCGTCCCAGTGGAGCCCGGCGAACGGGCTCTGGTGCTCGTGCACCATGCCGAGCGCGTGCCCGATCTGGTGCAGGACGGTCCCGCGCTCCCCGGGCGCGGTCACATCCCAGCCGAGGTTCATGGTGCGCTCGCCCCGGCCCACCGACAGCGCCTCCCGGCCCACCGCCGACCAGGAACCGGCTCCGGCCTGGAAGCCGATCCGCAGCTCCGCCTCCCCCCGGTCGCCGACCTCGGCGAAGGTGACGCCGATGCCGAGACCCTGCCACTCGCGGAAGCACTCGCGCACCACGTCCCGCTGCTCCTCGCCCCCGGCCCACGGCACCCGGCGCAGTTCCCCGCTCCCGGGGACCGGGATCACCGAGGCGTCGGAGTCGGCGTCGAGGAAGCAGTAGTGCAGGACCGTGCCGTTGACCCACATCCGCCGCCCGGCGAGCAGCGCACCCTGCCGCTCGGCCGTCAGCCCCGCCGCGAAGGACGGAGCCGGCTGCCGCGGAAGCGAGCAGAGGCGTCGGGTCATGCGGCCAGCGTGCCCGCCCGCGGTGCCGGGCGCCTGAGTCGGGGGCTACTCAAGTCCACCTGTATCAAAGCTGAGTACGCGCGCTCCGGATGATGTGAGGACTTTCGAACAGGACGCGAAGACACTGCAGATGCCCTGGCCGTTCACCGGCCGGCAGGACGAACTGGAGCTGGTGCGCGGGTCGCTGGCCACCGGTGGGCACGGCATGGTGGTGACCGGTCCGGCGGGCCACGGCAAGACCCGGCTGCTCACGGAGGCGGTCCGGGGCACGGACCACACCCGGGTCACCGGCACCCCCGAGGCCCAGAACCTGCCCTTCGCGGCGTTCGCACACCTGCTCCCCGACACCGTCTCACTGCACCGCGCGGTCCAGCTCCTGTCCGGCGTACGGCTGCTGGTCGTGGACGACGCGCATCTGCTGGACGAGGCCTCCGCGGCGCTGGTCCACCAGCTCGCCGCACACGGACGCACCCGCCTGCTCGTGGCCGCGGTGGACGAGGTGCCCGCGCCCGGCGCGGTGTCCCGGCTGTGGACCGGCGAGCTGCTGCCCCGGCTGGCCCTCGCCCCGCTGCCCCGCGAGCACACCGCGCGACTGCTCGCCGCGGCAGGCCTGGAACCCCTCACGGTCGGCCGCCTGCACCGCGTGTGCCGGGGCGATCTGCGACTGCTGCGCGACCTGGTGACCGCACTCGGCGACTCCGGGCGGCCGGCCCCCGCCTCGGGCACCGGCGAGCGGGCCTGGCGGGGCGCGCTGCCGGTCACCCCGGCCCTGCGCGAGCGGCTCGCCCCGGTCCTGGAGCGCTCCGGCCCCGGTGAACGCGACGCCCTCGAACGCCTCGCCTTCGCCGAGCCCCTGCCGGTGCCCCTGGACGACCTCGACCTCGACGTCCTGGAACGCCTGGAGGCGGACGGCCTGATCGAGGTCGACGAGCAGGGCGCCGTCACCCTCGCCCACCCCCTGCACGGCTCGGCCCTGCGGGCCACGACCGGCCGGCTGCGGGCCCGCCGGCTGGCCCGCACCCCGGACGGCCGCGGCCCCGCTCTCGACGCCGAACAGCGCACCCTGGCCCGGCGGATCGAGCAGCTGGACGTCCGGCCGGTGCCCACGCCCGTGGGGGACTGGCTGGTGGCGGAGGGCATCCCGCTCCCGGCCGGTTACGCAGCCGTACGCGCCCGGTACGCGCGGCTGCGCGGCGAGGTACGGGACGCGGCGGCGTGGGCCCGGGAAGGGCTGCGCCATGCGCCGGGAGACCCCGGATGCCGGAGCGAACTGCGGCTCGCGGAGGCCGAGTCGGCGAAGACGGCCGAGGCGCGGCCGCGGGCCGCGGGGGTCGACGGGGACGACGTCCACGCGCGGTACGAAGCCGTCCGTCTCGGCCACCCCGAGCGGATGGCGGGACGGTTGCCGGCCGGCAGCGTGTTCGCCCGGCACGCCGAGGCCTTGGCCCGCGATCACGGCGCCGCGCTGGACCAGGCCGCGGCGGCCCTCGAGGAGCGTGGCTTTCTGCTGTACGCGGCGGAGGCGCATGCGCAGGCCGTGCGGGCGCATCGTGATCCGCGTGCCGCGCGACGCTCCCGTACCCGTGCGCTTGCCCTGGCCGGGCGGTGCCAGGGGGCCCGTACGCCGGCGCTGGCAGGGCTCGTCCTGAGTGAACTCACCGCTCGGCAACGGCAGATCGTGGGTCTGGCGGCGGCGGGGCTCAGCAACCGGGAGATCGCGGAGCGGTTGACTCTGTCGGTCCGGACGGTGGGGAATCACCTGTACAGCGCGTATACGCGGCTCGGTACGGGGGATCGGGGGGCGCTGCCGTGGCTGGTGGAGCCGCCGGTCGCGGAGTCGGCGTAGTCGTATGTGCGAGGGGGAGGGGGCCGGGGGTAGGGGGCTGCGGGTCGGCGGTCGGCTGCGGGTGCGTCGTGGCTGATCGCGCAGTTCCCGGCGCCCCTTGTCGACGCGTGGTGGGCCGGTGGCGTGCCGTCGGCCTCGAACGCACCCTTACGCCGCCCCGAACGCCGCGAAGGCCCAGCCTGTTGCCTGGTGCACCGCGTCGCCGGGCAGGGCCGCGCGGGCGTCGCGGAGGGCCTCGGCCAGGGAGAGGCCGGCGCCGAGGCCCTTGTGCAGGGCGAGCATCAGCGGCACCACCGCCGCGTCGTTGACCGGCGCGCTGCTCGCCACCACCCCGGCCGTGCCCAGCGGCAGCAACGCGGTGACCAGGCCGAGGAGTTCGTCGGCGCCGACCGAGGCGAGGCGGGCGGTGTCGCAGCTGGAGAGGATGATCCGGTAGGGGCTGCGGGCGAGCCGTTCGAAGTCGTGCACGATCAGCGGGCCGTCGGCCATCCGCAGCGCGGAGAACAAGGGGCTGTCCGCGCGGAACGTGCCGTGCGCCGCGAGGTGCGCGAGGCCCGCGCCGTCGAGTTCCGCCAGCACCCTCGGCACCTGTGCCTCGTCACCCTCCAGGACCGTCGCCGTGCCGTACCGGTCCGCCAGTTCCAGTACCTCCGCACCGCCCGTCGCCAGGCCGGGGCCGCGCACCAGCACGGCCCGGCCGTCCGGCGGCGGCTCCGTCTCCCGGGCGCGCAGCCAGCTGCCCGCCGACGGGGACACGCTGAGCACCCGGTCCCGCAGCGCGGGCAGCAGCGCCCACGGCACCCGGTGCAGTGCCCCCGGCGGCACGATCACCACCGGACCCGAACCGAGGTGGGCCGCCGCCCCGCCCAGCAGCAGCTCCTGCAGCCGCCGGCCCGTCGCCTCCACGAGCGGCAGCCGCGCCTCCGCCCCGGGATGCGCGAGCCGCCGTAGCCCGGCCTGCACGTACTCCGCCTCGGCCACCGCCTCCGCCAGCGCCCCGCCGTCGAACCTCCGCACCTTCCCCTGTCCGCACAGCAGGACGTGCACCCGCCCGTCCACCACGGCCAGTTCGACCAGCCGGCCGTCACCGAGCCGGTCCAGCAGCCGGGCCGCGTCGAAGCGGTCCCCGGAGCCGGGCGCGGCCCCGCGCATGTGGTGGGTGCGGGAGCGGATCTCCCGCTCCAGGCGCCGCTGTTCGCGTTCCAGCGCGGGCACCGGACGCCCCTCCATCCGGGCACCCTCCGCGCGCGCGGCGATCTCCCGGTAGGCGGTGAGGGTGCTCAGCAGCGCCGGGTCGTCGGGCGGCCGGGTCGGCGGCGCGGACAGCACGGTCGCCCGCCAGCGCTCGCTCCACACCAGCAGCCGTCGTCGATCACCCTGGGCGAGGCTCACCTCCTGAGCGAGCGCGGCCAGTTCGGCGCCCTGCGCGGTCGCGTGGGCCCGCAGCTCGGAGGCGCCGAGGGTCATCCGGTGGTCGTCCAGCACGTCCAGACCGCGCCGGCACGCCTCCAGCACACCCCGCCGGGACCCGGCCGCGCGCGCCCTGAGCGCCTGCGCCGCCCAGCCGGTCATCCGGGCCGTCGGCGGTCCGGCGTGCCGGCTGCGCGCGGCCACCGCCAAGTGCCGTTCCGCGTCGGCCGTCCAGCCCAGGGCCAGCGCGATCCGGCCCGCGAGCAGCGACGCCTCGGGCGCGGCGGGCGAGCCGAAGCCGGCCAGCCGCTCGGCGACCGCCGCCGCGTCCGCGACCAGCCGCCCCGACCGGCGACCGGCCGCCACCCGCGCCTCGATCAGCACGAGCCGGGCGTGGGTCTCCCACCACATCCGCCGCTGCGCCGCGAACAGCCGTACGGCGACGGCGGCGCGGGCGATCGCGGTGTGCGGGTCCCCGGCCGAGCGGGCCGCCCGCGCGGCGGCGAGCAGCAGCTCGGCCTTGCGGGTGGACTGCCCGCCGATCCGGTCCAGCAGCGCGATCGCCGCGTCCGCCTCGGCCAGCGCCTCCGGGGCGAGCCCGGCCGCCATCAGCACCTCGCAGCGCCGGACGGACAGCATGTAGGTCGGCGTGCCGAGTTTCGCGTACCGCTCCTCGGCCTCGTCCAGCAGCCGCAGCGCCGCCGGGATGTCCCCGGTCCGGAACGCGGCGAGCCCCCGGCTCTCCACCGCGTCCGCCTTGTCGTGCTCCTGACCGGTGGTGTCCCACAGCCGCTCCGCCGCCGAGAAGTCCGCGACCGCCCGGTCCACCGCGCCGAGCGCCAGATGCACGGTCGCCCTCAGGGTCAGCGCCCGCGCGGTCCAGATGTCGTCGGCGACCTGCCGCAGCACCGGCAGTGCCCGCCGCACGTCCTCCAGTGCCTCCCGGTGATGCCCCAGCACCCACCACACGTACGCCCGCCGGAACAGCACCCGTGCTCGGGTGTGTCCGGTGCCCCGTGCGACCCCCCGCTCGAACGACGCGAGCCCCTGCCGCGTGCGCCCCGCGTGCACCAGTGCGACCCCCAGCGTCGCGAGCACATCGGCCTCCCGGTCGGCCGACTCGGCGCGCGCGGCCAGGGCCCGGGCCCGCCGCAGATGCCGCAACGCGATCCGCAGATCGCCGAAGTCCCGCTGCCAGATGCCGAGCACCTGGTGGGCGACGCTGGCGTGCAACGGCGGCGCAGCGGCACACAGCACCTGTTCCGCGCGCGCCCGGGCCTCGCCCGGGTCGGCGAACACCAGGGGCAGCAGTTCGAGAACCGACTCGCTTCCCGCCGTCACGTCTCGCATCGTAGTGGCCTGCTGTATCAGACGGTGGCCCCGCGACTCTCACTGTCGAACGCCGTCTTGAGGGGGAGGACACGACATGGCACCACAGCGATTCCACGAGCAGTTCGACCACATCCAGCGCTCGATGCCCGACGTCCCACTGGCCATGGGCCCGGACGACGACGCCCACTTCCTGTACGAGAAGGGCGTCGTCCTCGCCCGGGACGGCGAGGAGGCACGGGTCGTCGAGGACACCGTGCGCGCCCACTTCACCGAGACCCAGGGCCTGCTCCCCGACCACGTACGCCGCACGGGCCCGCAGACCAACCGCACCGGCGTCACCCGCATCCGGGTCGCCGATCCGGACGTGGGCGACGACACCGTGCCGCACGCCCTGCGCGCCCTGCGGCAGGCCGAGGACCGCCGGGGTCGCCGGCTGGTCAGCCGGAACCACGTGGTGCACATCGCGGTCAACGCCTGCCCCGGCGACGAACCGGTGCCCGTCCCGCGCACCGCAGCCGCCAACCCAGGCGCCGCGGAAGGCGGTCACCACCCGGACTCCGCCGTCCGGGTCCTGGTCGTCGACACCGGTCTCGTGCACGACCACCGCTCCTACCCGCTCCTCGCCCACACCACGGGCGACCCCCAGCTGAACGAGACCGGCGGCGACGGAGTGCTCCACCAGTACGTCGGCCACGGCACGTTCATCGCCGGCATCCTCGCGGCCGTCGCACCCAACACCGCCATCACCGTCCGCGGCACCCTGAACGACGCCGGCGCCGTCCTGGAGTCCGAGTTCGGCGCCAAGCTCTTCGAGGCCGTGGACCGGGACGGCTGGCCCGACGTCATCAGCCTGTCCGCGGGCACGCCCACCGAGAGCGCCGACGGTCTCATCGGCCTGGACGCCTTCATGCGGGAACTGCGCGCCCAGCGCACCCTGCTGGTCGCCGCCGCCGGCAACAACGGCGGCGACACGCCGTTCTGGCCCGCCGCCTACGCCGCCCTGCCCGAATACGCGGACAGCGTCCTGTCGGTCGGCGCGCTGCGCGCCGACGGCGACGGCGAGGCCTGCTTCAGCAACCACGGCCCCTGGGTCCGGGTCTACGCCCCCGGCGAGCGCCTGACCAGCGCCCTCACCGGCTTCGACACGCCCGTGCCGTACCTCTACCAGCACTCCACCTACGACAGCTGCCGGTACGGCTCCGGCTACGCCTGCACCTGCCAGTTCCCGCCCCACACCGGAGTGTTGAGCGAAGGACGGGAGAGCACCGGGTCCAAGGCGGACCAGGTGATGTTCGAGGGGCTCGCGCAGTGGAGCGGCACCTCCTTCGCGACCCCGGTCGCCGCCGGCCTCGTGGCCGCCCATATGACGGCGCACCAGCAGCCGGACCCGCGCACGGCCGGCGCCCGGCTCCTCGCGGACACCACCGACCGGGCCGAGGTGCGCGGGGCGCACGTCCCGGCGCTCCGCCCGCCCACCTGGCGCCCGGTCCCGCTCGCGACCCCCGCGCTGCCCGCATGAGGGCCGGAACCCTCCGCTCCACGGCGTACGATGACGTCCCGTACACGAGGGGTGGAGCCGTGGACCGAACAGAGGTCGGCGCGCTGGTCCGGTCCGCCGTCGACGGGGACGCCGCGGCCTGGAAGGCGCTGGTGGAAGGGATGAGTCCACTGGTGTGGTCGGTCGTGCGAGCGCACCGGCTCTCCGACGCCGACGGACACGAGGTCTTCCAGACCGTGTGGTTCCGCTTCGCCCAGCACCTGGGCCGGATCCGCGAGCCCGACAAGGCCGGCTCCTGGCTGGCCAGTACGGCCCGCCACGAGTGCCTGAAGGTGCTCAAGGGCCTGACCCGGCTGACCCTGACCGACGATCCGCAGATCCTGGACCGGGCGAGCGACGACCGGACGCCGGAGGAGTCGCTGATCGATTCGGAAGAGGCGGCGGACCGCGCCGAGCGGGTCCGCCGCCTGTGGCAGGAACTGGACGGACTGGGCGACCGGTGCCGGCAGTTGCTGCGGGTGCTGATGGCCTCCCCGCCACCCAGCTATGTGGAGATCTCGGCCGCGCTCGGCATCGCGGTCGGCAGCATCGGGCCGCTGCGCCAGCGCTGTCTGCGCCGGCTGCGGGCCCGGATGAACGCACGGGGTGCGGCGTGAACGGACACGACGAGAACGGCTTCGCTCCGCGGGACGCGGATGGTGAGCGGTTCGCGGTCGCGCGCGATGCGGACGGCGAGGAGTTCGCGGCGACGCGGGGCGTGGACGGCGAGGAGTTCAGGGTCGCGCGGGACGCGGGCGGTGAGGAGTTCGCGGCGGCGCAGGACATGCAGGGTGAGGAGTTCGCGGGCGCGCAGGGTGCGGATGGTGAGCGGTTCGCGGTGGCGCGCGATGCGGACGGCGAGGAGTTCGCGGCGACGCGGGGCGTGGACGGGGAGGAGTTCGCGGACGCGCTGCTGGAGGAGGAGCTGCGTCAGGCGGCCGCCGTGCTGGACCCGGTCCCGGACGGGCTGCGCCAACTCGCCCTGGACGCCTACGCCCTGCACGACCTCGACGCCCGGATCGCCGAGCTGACCTTCGACTCGCTCGTGGACGCCCTGCCGGTCAGGGGCGTCACGGACGCGCCGCGGATGCTGACGTTCCGCGCGGGGGAGGTGACGGTCGACGTCGAGGTCACCGACGACGGGCTGATCGGCCAGGTGCTGCCGCCGCGGTCGGCGCGCGTCGAGGTGCTCGGCGGCCCGCAGACGGCCCACCCGGTCACGGTCGACACCCTGGGCCGCTTCACCAGCGACAGCCCGCCGGCCGGCCCCTTCGCCCTGCGGCTGCGGACCGGCGCGGAGGTGATCGTCACCGAGTGGCTGCGGGCCTGACCACGCTCACCGGGTGACCGGGAGCGACCGCGGCCCGCGGATCGTCCCCGTCGGACTACAGGGCGTCGACGAGCGCGGCCAGCGCGGAGGCCAGCCGGTCGAGTCCCGGACCTGCCGGGCCGCCCGGCTCCGTCATGTACGTGTCCCGCCGGATCTCGACCATGAGCGCGCTGACCCGGGCGTCGCGGCCGTAGAACCCCAGCGGCACGTACGTACCGGCGAACGGGCTGTCCAGGCCCGTCTCCCCGCACCCGGCGAAGGCCTTGCGGGCCGCCTCGGTCAGCTCCGGCGGCGTGTGGAAGGCGTCCGTGCCCAGGCACACCGGCGGTCGCGGTCCGGCGGCGTGCAGCTCGTAGGGCAGCGGCTCGGTCGGATACGAGTGCACGTCGATGACCACGGCCCGCCCGGTCGCGGCCAGCCGCCCCGCCACCGCCTCCGTCATGGCCCGGGCGTACGGCCGGAAGTACCGCTCCACGAGCGGCTCCGGATCGGTGTCCGCGGCCCGCAGCTCGCCCCGGTGCGTGGTCCGTGTGTACACGGCCCCCATCCCCACGGCGAGCATCTCCTCCCGCTCGTCCGGAAACCGCTCCGGATCCACCACCAGCCGCGACAGCCGGTTGACGAACCGCCATGGCCTGACCCCGGCCGACGCGGCAGCCTGCTCGGCGATCTGCGCCGTGTGCGCGTCGGTGATGTGGTCCAGCTCCCGCTCGAGCGCCGCGTCGTCCAGCAGGACTCCCTGGCGCACGTCGTCCGGTATCGCCCGCGCGGAGTGCGGCACGTGCAGCAGCACGGGCGACTCGGCGGCACCGGGCAGGAGTTCGAACGAGGTGGCGGGTGCGGTCACGGGCTGCTCCGGGGGCGTTCCAACGGGTGGACGGATGGGCTGGTGGACGCTCGGGGCCCCTGTCCCGCACGGTCCACCGAGCCGAGGGGGCCGAACCACGGTTCGGCAGGCTCCTGGCGTCTTGGACGAGTGAAAGAGCCGTGTGTGCAGCATGCCATGGCGGTCTGTCACACATCGATACCTGTCGTTGCGCACCACAGGCGGCAGGTCACCGCCTCCGCCCCGGACACGCCTCCGCCCCGGACACGCCTCCGCCCCGGTCGGGCGGTGCCGGCCGGGGCGGGGGCTTCAGGAATCCTCGGGCTGGGACGTCAGCTCAGCGACGCCAGCGCCTCGTTCCAGGTGGCGGACGGCCGCATGATCGCGTCCGCCTTGGCCTTGTCGACCTGGTAGTAGCCGCCGATGTCGGCCGGGGAGCCCTGGACGGCGTTCAGCTCGTCCACGATCCGCTGCTCGGCCGCCGCGAGCGACTCGGCGAGCGGCGCGAAGGCCTTGGCCAGGTCGGCGTCGTCGGTCTGCCTGGCCAGCTCCTGCGCCCAGTACAGGGACAGGTAGAAGTGGCTGCCGCGGTTGTCGATGCCGCCGACGCGACGGGTCGGGGACTTGTCCTCGTTGAGGAAGGTGGCCGTGGCCCGGTCGAGGGTGTCGGCGAGGACCTTGGCGCGGGTGTTGCCGGTGGCCGCCGCGTACTGCTCGAAGGAGGGGACGAGCGCGAAGAACTCGCCGAGCGAGTCCCAGCGCAGGTAGTTCTCCTTGACCAGCTGCTGGACGTGCTTCGGCGCGGAGCCGCCGGCACCCGTCTCGAACAGGCCGCCGCCCGCCATCAGCGGGACGACCGACAGCATCTTGGCGCTGGTGCCCAGCTCCAGGATCGGGAACAGGTCGGTCAGGTAGTCACGCAGCACGTTGCCGGTGACCGAGATGGTGTTCTCGCCGCGGCGGATGCGCTCCACCGACAGCTTGGTGGCCTCGACCGGGGACAGGATCCGGATGTCCAGGCCCTCGGTGTCCTGCTCCGGCAGGTACTGCTTGACCTTGGCGATCAGGTTGGCGTCGTGGGCGCGGCCCTCGTCCAGCCAGAACACGGCCGGGTCGCCGGTGGCGCGGGCGCGGGTGACGGCCAGCTTGACCCAGTCGCGGATCGGGGCGTCCTTGGTCTGGCAGGCGCGGAAGATGTCGCCCTTGGCGACCGGCTGCTCGATCACGACGTTGCCGGCCTGGTCGACCAGGCGGACGGTGCCTGCGGCCGGGATCTCGAAGGTCTTGTCGTGGGAGCCGTACTCCTCGGCCTTCTGCGCCATCAGGCCGACGTTCGGGACGGAGCCCATGGTCGACGGGTCGTAGGCGCCGTTGGCGCGGCAGTCGTCGATGACGGCCTGGTAGACACCGGCGTAGGAGGAGTCCGGGATGACGGCGAGGGCGTCGTGTTCCTGGCCGTCCGGGCCCCACATGTGGCCGGAGGTGCGGATCATCGCCGGCATGGAGGCGTCGATGATGACGTCCGACGGCACGTGCAGGTTGGTGATGCCCTTGTCGGAGTCGACCATGGCGAGGGCCGGGCCCTCGGCGATCTCGGCGTCGAAGGAGGCCTTGATCTCGGCACCCTCGGGCAGGTTCTCCAGGCCCTTGAGGATGCCGCCGAGGCCGTCGTTCGGGGTGAGGCCGGCCGCCTTGAGGGTCTCGCCGTACTTCGCGAACGTCTTCGGGAAGAAGGCGCGCACCACGTGACCGAAGATGATCGGGTCGGAGACCTTCATCATCGTGGCCTTCAGGTGCACGGAGAACAGGACGCCCTCCTCCTTGGCGCGGGCGACCTGCGCGGCGAGGAAGGAGTTCAGCTCGGCGACGCGCAGCACGGAGGCGTCGACGACCTCGTCCTTGAGGACCGGTACGGACTCCTTGAGGACGGTGGTGGTGCCGTCCTCGCCCACCAGCTCGATCCGCAGCGCGCCGTCCTCGGCGACGACGACGGACTTCTCGGTGGAGCGGAAGTCGTTCTCGCCCATGGTCGCCACGTTCGTCTTGGACTCGGAGGTCCAGGCGCCCATGCGGTGCGGGTGGGTCTTGGCGTAGTTCTTCACCGAGGCCGGGGCACGGCGGTCGGAGTTGCCCTCGCGCAGCACCGGGTTGACGGCGGAGCCCTTGACCTTGTCGTAGCGGGCGCGGATCTCGCGCTCCTCGTCGGTCTTGGGGTCGTCCGGGTAGTCCGGCAGCGCGTAGCCCTTGCCCTGCAGCTCGGCGACGGCGGCCTTCAGCTGCGGGATGGACGCCGAGATGTTCGGCAGCTTGATGATGTTGGCCGCGGGGGTCTTGGCCAGCTCGCCCAGCTCGGTCAGCGCGTCCGGGATGCGCTGGTCCTCGTTCAGGTACTCCGGGAAGACGGCGATGATGCGCCCGGCCAGCGAGATGTCGCGGGTCTCCACGGGCACACCGGCCTGCGAGGCGTACGCCTGGATCACCGGCAGGAACGAGTGCGTCGCCAGGGCCGGGGCCTCGTCTGTGTAGGTGTAGATGATGGTCGAGTCAGTCACCGGGTGCTCCGCTCCACGTCTGCAACATTGCTCGACATCAAGATATCTCGTGATCGGGGTCGGCTCGACAGGGGTCCCGGCCGGAAACCCCGCCGCGCCGTGCAACCGAATCCCGCCCCATGTGGTCATGACAAGCGATCGCCCGCCGACCACGGGCGATCCTCCACTCATCGGTGGCCGGTCCTGACCTCCCGGCCGCCCGAGCGAAAGCGGACCATGAGATATCGCACCAGACTGACGGCCCCGGCGGCCGCACTGATGATCGGTACGGCGACGGCACTGACCCTGGACTCCCCGGCCCAGGCCGCCCCGGCCAGGCGCACCGGGGAGCCGGGCCCGGAGACCCTCGGCGACCCGGTCTTCCCGGCCCTCGGCAACGACGGCTACCGGGTGTCGTCGTACCACCTCGACCTGGCCTACGACGCCACGACCCGCCTGGTGGAGGCCACCGCCACCCTGCGGATCCGCACCACGCGGACGCTGAGCCGCTTCTCCCTCGACTCCCTCGGCCTGGACATACGCGCGATACGCGTGACCGGGCGCGGCGCCGGCTGGGAGCAGGCGGACGAGAAGCTGCGCATCACCCCCGCCGCGCCGCTCCCGGCGCACAAGACGGCGACCGTCTGCGTGACCTACTCCGCCGACCCGCGCCGCACCCTCCCGCACACCGCCTGGGTGCCCACCCCGGACGGCTTCGCGATCTGCCCGCAGCCGAACTCCGCGCACACCGTCTTCCCGTGCAACGACCACCCCTCGGACAAGGCCGACCTCTCCTTCCGGCTGACCGTCCCGAACGGGCTGCGCGCGGTCGCGAACGGCCTGCTCACCGGCACCGAGGCCCTCGCGGACGACCGCACGGCGTACACGTACCGCTCGGCATCACCGATCGCCACGGAACTCGTCCAGATCACCGTCGGCGACTATGTGATCAAGGACCGGCAGGGCCCGCACGGACTGCCTCTGCGCGATGTCGTCCCGGCCGCCCGCGCCGCCGCCCTCGAACCGGCCCTCTCCCTCACCCCCGGCCTCGTGGGCTGGCTGGAGGAGCGCCTCGGCGCCTTCCCGTTCGAGACGTACGGCCTGCTGCCGTGCAACTCCGACGACCCGAACGCCTTCGACTTCACCGGTCTGGAGACCCAGACCCTCACCCTGTACAAGCCGAACTTCCTGCTCCAGGAGGAGAAGAAGATCGGCTCGCACATGATGCACGAGCTGGTCCACTCCTGGTTCGGCAACCTGGTCAGCCCCGCCACCTGGGCCGACCTGTGGCTGAACGAGGGCCACGCCGACTTCTACGGGCTGCTCTACCGCTACGAGCGCGGCTGGACCGACTCCCTCGGCCTCACCACCATGGAGGCCCGGATGAAGGACACCTACGCCCGCGGCGACCAGTGGCGCCACGACTCCGGCCCGGTGGCCGCGCCCAACGCGACCAACCTCTTCGACAGCCAGCGCTACCTGGGCGGCGTCCTCGTCCTGTACGCCTTCCGGCAACTGGTCGGCGAGGACGTCTTCAGCGCCGTCGAGCGCGCCTTCCTGGAGCGCTTCCGGGACTCCTCGGCGTCCACGGAGGACTACATCGCGGTGGCCTCGGAGGTCTCCGGCCAGGACCGGTCCGGGTTCCTGCGCGACTGGCTGTACGGCACCAAGACCCCGCGCATGCCCGGTCACCCCGACTGGACGGTGACCCCGGTCAGCTCGTCCTTCGCCGCCCCGCACAGCAGGCGAGGCGGTCACTGGCACGAGAACTCGGCCACGCTCTGATCAAGCGCGGCGGGCGGGGTCCGCACCGCCCCCGCCCGTCATCTCGCGCTCGATCCACCGGCAGATCACGTCCACCACGTACGCGTGCTCCGCGCGGGTCAGCTCCCGCCCCGGGGGAATCCCGTGCCAGCGCTGAAGACAGCCGCGGCAGCAGGTCGCCGTGGCGTGCTGGGCCACGAACACCGGATGCCCCCGGTACGGCGTCTGCTTTCCGTCCTTGTACGGCTCGGCCGGCGCCAGCCGCTTGGCGATCAGGTCGTACGCGTGCCGGCGGATCGTCGCCGGCCCCTTCAGCTCGGCGGTCGCCCTGTCCCGCCCGCGCAGCCGGAACCGTGCCCGGAACGGCTGCCGCGCGAGGGCGTCCAGCCGCTGGTCGAGCGAGCGGGGGCCGGGGGAGGAGGGGCCGGGGGAGTGCGGCCCGGGAGAGGACGTCATGCTGCCTCGAGCCTAGTGCCTGTCTGACCGTTCCCGTCTGCCGCGCGACGCCCTGCACACCCTCGCCGCACCGGCCCCGGACCCGAGGTGCCGGCGCGCCCCCCGGCCCACCCGCCCGCGCGGTCGGCTCTAGTCGGCCAGGGAGGAGTCCGGTGCTCGTTCGTCCCCGCTGCGCTGCTGCGGTATCACCACCGTGCCCTGCTGCAGGGCCACCGTGCGGGTGGGGGCCGGGATGCGGATGCCCTCCTCGCGGTAGCGGCGGTGCAGGCGCTTGATGAACTCGTGCTTGATCCGGTACTGGTCGCTGAACTCGCCGACGCCGAGGATCACCGTGAAGCCGATGCGGGAGTCGCCGAAGGTGTGGAAGCGGATGGCGGGTTCGTGGTCCTGGACGGCGCCCGTGACGTCCGTCATGACCTCCGTGACGACCTCGGCCGTCACCCGCTCGACCTGCTCGAGGTCGGAGTCGTAGCTGACGCCGACCTGCACCAGCACGGTCAACTCCTGCTCCGGCCGCGTGTAGTTGGTCATGTTGGCCTTGGCGAGCTGGCCGTTGGGGATGACCACGAGGTTGTTGGAGAGCTGGCGGACCGTCGTCTGGCGCCAGTTGATGTCGACGACGTATCCCTCCTCGCCACTGCTGAGCCGGATGTAGTCGCCCGGCTGGACGGTCTTGGACGCGAGGATGTGGATGCCCGCGAAGAGGTTCGCGAGGGTGTCCTGCAGGGCCAGGGCCACGGCCAGACCGCCGACGCCCAGGGCGGTCAGCAGGGGCGCTATGGAGATGCCGAGCGTCTGGAGCACGACCAGGAAGCCGATCGCCAGCACCAGGACGCGCGTGATGTTGACGAAGATGCTCGCCGAACCCGCCACGCCCGAGCGGGACTGGGTGACCGTGCGGACCAGGCCGGCGATCACCCGGGCCGCGGACAGGGTCACCACGAAGATCAGCCACACCTGGAGGATCTGGTCGACGTGGTGCTGGACGGTCCGGGTCAGCGGCAGCACCGCCGCTGCCGCCGCCGCGCCGCCCGCGATGGCCGCCCAGGGGACGACCGAGCGCAGCGCGTCCACGATGACGTCGTCGCCGCTCCACCGGGTCCGCTTGGCATGCTTGGCGAGCCAGCGCAGCAGCGTGCGCGACATGAAGGCGAGCAGCAGGCCCGCCCCCAGGGCGATTCCGGCGAGGACGAGGTCGTCCACGGTCAGCGCGCGGTTCACCGGTCACCTCCGGGGCGCGAAGAGGCTGCGCGGAGCCTGTTGTGAAGTCTCGTCACGTTGTCACCTGCTCGATGTCCGGGATGTGCGATCGCGCGGGCCGGCCGTCCCCCGGCGACCGCGCGCTCGCTCATCCTGCCGTATCCGGCACGCCAGTTCGCACCCGGACCGGCGCCCCGGCAGACGGCTCAGACGATGCCCTCGGCGAGTTCCGCCTGGTCACGGTCGCTGCCGTACGCCGCGGTGGTGGGCGTGCTGTACGACCGGCGTGCGACGTACCACCAGACGCTGGCGAGGACCAGGACCACGGGGAGGGCGATCGAGGCGTAGTTCATCGTGTCGACCGTCACCGGTGAGGCCTGCGGCAGGCAGAACAGCCCTCCCCTGGGCGGTGATCGAGGTGTCGCGTGGTGGTCGGCGGTCACTATAGAGGCGGCGGTTCCCCCCTCACCATTATTGCCGACTGAACTATTCCTTCAGGTGAGTTGACCGTCATCCGGCACGCCTTGACGCGGGGTCGGGGTGGACGGCAGGCTGACGCGGTGATCTTCGGGACCGGCGATTTCGTCCCCGAGAAGGAACTCGCCCGCCGGGGCGGCCTCACCCTGGACGCGCGTCCGCACACCTCGCGGCCCGGTGTCTTCGCCGCGGGCGGTGTCCTCGCCCCTGGGCAGCGGGCCGAGGCGGCGACCCGGAACGGGACGCTGGCGGCCGGCGCGGTGCTGGAATGGTTGGCGGGAGCGGAGTGGCCGCAGGAGGCCGGGGCCTGATCGGGCGGTGCGGTCGCACCGGGCCCCAACCGCTGAGGTACCGGCCATGGGCCGAACGGCCGCCCACCGCGACCAGCGCCATGACAGCGGGGTGCAACGTGTCGAGCACCGAGTCGAAGCCCGCGCAGCGGCACACCGGTGATCAGCGCCGCGTCGGCAGAACCCAGCCCGCCCGGCGCGGGCACCAGGGCGGCAGCGGTCGGAGCCGCGGGTGGGCCGCGGGGGCCACGCCGGTGATGCCGGCCCACCGGGTCATCTCCGTGTGGGTGCCGCTGGTGCCGCGGGCGCTGAGCACAGCCCCGGGGCCCTCGCAGCTCGGTGGCGGAGCCCTCTCGGGCCCTCACAGCTCCGCTGGGGACCCGTGCCGTCCTGCGCCCGCGGCGAACCGTGCGGCGCCCTCCCTGCTCTCCGCCAGTACGCCGACCCCGTGCCGGAGTTCGCCCCGCAGGGCCGTCGCCTCGTCCTGCCCCTCCTGGTCGAGGACCGACGCGCGGTCGCTGCGCAGGCAGGCCTGGGGGAAGCGGGCGATGCCCGCCGCGAGCGCCTCGGCCTCCGCGCGGGCGGTCCCGGTCGGCACCAGCCGGTCGGCGAGGCCGATCCCGTACGCCTCGCGGGCCGGTACCGGGCGGCCGGTGAGGATCATGTCCATGGCCCGGCCGGCACCGATCAGACGGGGCAGCCGTACCGTGCCGCCGTCGATCAGCGGCACGCCCCAGCGGCGGCAGAAGACCCCGAAGACGGCGTCCTCCTCCGCGACCCGTAGATCGCACCACAGGGCGAGTTCCAGGCCGCCCGCGACCGCGTGCCCGGCCACCGCGGCGATCACCGGCTTCGACAGCCGCATGCGAGTCGGCCCCATCGGGCCGTCGCCGTCCTCGGCGACCCGGTTGCCGCGCTCGGTGCCGATCGCCTTCAGGTCTGCGCCCGCGCAGAAGGTGCCGCCCTCACCCCACAGCACCGCCACGCGGGCGCTGTCGTCCTCCTCGAACGCCCGGAAGGCGGCGGCGAGTCCGGCGGCCGTCGGACCGTCCACCGCGTTGCGGGCCTCCGGACGGGAGAGGACGACCGTGGTGACGTACTCCTTGCGTTCCACGCGGACCGGCACGGCGGGTGCTCCTTCTCGGGGGGCGGCTCGGAGGGCCACTGTGCCTCAGATGAACTTCAGCCGCACCAGCGCCCCCAGCGTCAGCGCCCCCGGCACCAGCGGCACCCACACGGTGATGACCCGGTAGGCCGGCACCACCGCCGTGGCCACCGCGGCCGGGCCGCCCACCGCGACCAGCGCCACGATCAGCGCCGCCTCGACGGAGCCCAGCCCGCCCGGTGTGGGCACCAGGGCGACCGCGGCCGTCGCCGCGAGATAGGCCAGCGCCATGTGCGTGGGCGGCACCGGCAGCCGCAGCGCCCGGCCGACCGCGGCGAGACCGGCCGTCTGGAGCGCCGTGAACGCCAGCGAGCCGCCCCACAGGGTCAGGGCGCGGGCCGGCCGGGTGTGCACCGACCGCGCCTCGCCCAGGACGTCCCGCGCGAAGGCGCACACCCGCGTGCGCAACCGCCGTACGAGCGCCAGGACGACCGCCGCCGCGAGCGGCAGGCCGGCCGCGCCCAGCAGCACCGGGAGCGCCGAGCCGTCCGGCAGCAGGGTGCCGAGCCGCAGCGCGTCCGGGAAGGCGAGCAGCAGCGCGGCCGGCAGGCCGAGCCGGCCCACGCACTCGGCCAGCAGGTACAGGGCGAGCGCGGCCGAGGAACGGGCGAGCGGCACGCCGCACACGGTCATGAAGCGCAGGTTCACCGCGCCCGCGCCGAGCCCGTCGGCAGCAGGTGGTTGGCCGCCCCCGCCGCGAACTGGGTGGCCAGCAGCCGCCCCTTGGGCAGCGGCTGCACCACCGCGCCCTGCCGGGTGAACGCGGCCGCCACCCAGGTCAGGCAGGTCGCCCCGGCCGCCGCGAGCAGCCACGGCCAGGAGGCGGTGCGCAGTTGGCCGAAGCCCTCGGCGAGCACCGAGCGGTGCCGTACGGCGGCCACGGCGACGAGCAGGAGCGGGACGAGGCACAGCACCTGGCGGACGGGGACGCGACGGGGGAGCCGTCCCCGGGGGAGCGGGGCGAGCGGGACGGCCGTCCCCTTGGCAGCGGCTGTCCGCGCCGCCCCGGCACAGGGTGGCGGAACCGGGGACGGCGGTGTGCGGACTGTGGTCATCGGGGCCTTCGGTCGGGGGGACGCCGGTGGGGGTGAGAAAGCGCGGACATTGACCTCAACGAACCTTGAGGTTCTATGTTCTCTTCCATGAGCATGGAGACCACCGCATGGACGCAGCTGCACAGCGTGATGAACGCGCAGTCCGAGCGCCGCCCCTTCGCCCGCGCCACGCTGCGCCGCATCGCCGTCTTCGCCCGCCCGCACCGCGCCGGCATCGTCCGGTTCCTGCTCCTCGGGGTGGTGACGGCACTGCTCGCCGTGGCGACCCCCGTGCTCGCCGGCCACGTCGTCGACGCGATCGTGGTGGGGCACGACTCCGGCACGGTGGTCCGGCTCTCCCTGCTCATCGCGGTCGTGGCCCTCGCGGAGGCGGGGCTCGGCATACTCGGCCGGCGCCTGTCGGCGACGCTCGGGGAGGGACTCATCCTCGACCTCAGAACGGCTGTGTTCGATCATGTGCAGCGCATGCCCGTCGCGTTCTTCACACGTACGCGTACGGGAGCGCTGGTCAGTCGTCTCAACAACGACGTGATCGGCGCACAGCGGGCCTTCGCCAACACCCTCTCCGGTGTCGTCAGCAACCTGGTCACGCTGCTGCTCACCCTCGCGGTGATGCTCACCCTGTCGTGGCAGATCACGCTGCTCGCGCTCGTCCTGCTGCCGGTGTTCGTGCTGCCCGCCCGCCGCATGGGCAGCCGGATGGCCCGGATGCAGCGCGAGGCGGCGGCGCTGAACGCGGCCATGGGCACCCGTATGACCGAGCGTTTCTCCGCGCCCGGCGCCACCTTGGTCAAGCTGTTCGGCCGCCCGGAGGAGGAGTCGGCGGAGTTCGCGGCGCGGGCCGCCCGGGTCCGGGACATCGGGGTCCGCACGGCGACGGCCCAGTCGGTCTTCATCACCTCCCTCACCTTGGTCTCCGCCCTCGCGCTGGCCCTCGTCTACGGCCTCGGCGGCTGGTTCGCGCTGCGCGGCACCCTGGAGGCGGGCGCGGTCGTCTCCCTCGCCCTGCTGCTGACCCGTCTCTACGCCCCGCTGACCGCGCTGGCCGGGGCCCGGGTGGAGGTGATGAGCGCCCTCGTCAGCTTCGAGCGGGTCTTCGAGGTACTGGACCTGAAGCCGCTCATCGAGGAGAAGCCGGACGCCCGCGAGGTCCCCGAGGGTCCGGTCACCGTCGAGTTCGACGACGTCCGCTTCTCCTACCCGTCCGCCGACCAGGTCTCCCTCGCCTCCCTGGAGGAGGTCGCCGCCCTCGACGCCCGCGGCGGCTCCGAGGTCCTGCACGGCATCTCCTTCCGCGCGGAACCCGGGCAGACCGTCGCCCTGGTCGGCTCCTCCGGCGCGGGGAAGTCGACCATCGCACAGCTCCTGCCGCGCCTGTACGACGTCGACGCGGGCGCCGTCCGCATCGGTGGGGTGGATGTGCGCGACCTGACCGCCGCGTCCCTGCGGGCCACCCTCGGCATGGTCACCCAGGACGGCCACCTCTTCCACGACTCCGTGCGCGCCAACCTGCTGCTGGCCTGCCCGGCCGCCACCGAGGACGAACTGTGGGACGCCCTCGACCGCGCCCGCCTCGCCGACGTCGTACGGTCCCTGCCCGACGGCCTGGACACGGTCGTCGGCGAGCGCGGCTACCGGCTCTCCGGCGGCGAACGCCAGCGCATGACCATCGCCCGGCTGCTGCTGGCCCGCCAGCGCGTGGTCATCCTCGACGAGGCCACCGCCCACCTGGACAACACCTCCGAGGCGGCCGTGCAGGAGGCGCTCACCGAGGCCCTGGAGGGCCGCACCGCCGTCGTGATCGCCCACCGCCTGTCCACCGTGCGGGCCGCCGACCAGATCCTGGTCGTGGAGTCCGGGCGGATCGTGGAACGGGGCACGCACGAGGAGCTGCTGGCGGCGGACGGGCGGTACGCCGAGCTGTACCGGACGCAGTTCACGCGGCGGGACGACGAGGTGCCGGTCGTCTGAAGGAGCGGCAGTTCACGGGGCGTCCAAGTCCATGACCGCTGTCCAACCTCTTGACTCCAGTGGTCCGGACCTTTAACTTCACGCCTTAAACAAAGACACCGGGCGCGCCCAACGCCCCAACTGTCCCCCCGAGTTGGGCGCGTTCCGGTACCCCCACCGAAAGGCCGCCCCCGCATGGCCAGACCGCTTACCGCAGCCCTGTCGCTCGCCGCGCTCTCCCTCGCCACCGGCGTGCTCACCGCCGCTCCCGCCCACGCCGCCACCGGTACGATCACCGGACTCGGCGGCAAGTGCCTCGACGTCGCCGGGGCCAGCTCCGCCGACGGCACGGCCGTCCAGCTCTACGACTGCAACGGCACCGCCGCCCAGCAGTGGACGGTCGGCAGTGACGGCACCATCCGGGCACTCGGCAAGTGCCTGGACGTGACGGGCAATTCGACCGCCGACGGCGCCAAGGCGCAGCTGTGGACCTGTACCGGCGGCGCGAACCAGAAGTGGACCGTCACCGCCGCCCACGACATCGTCAACCCGCAGGCGGACAAGTGCCTGGACGCCACCGGCAACACCTCCGCCAACGGCACCCGGGCACAGATCTGGAGCTGCACCGGCGCCGCCAACCAGAAGTGGACCGCGCCCTCGTCCGGAGGCAGCACCCCCGCCGCACCGATGGCCGTGGCGCCGTACCTCTACAACGGCTGGGGCAGCCCGCCCAGCCCCACCACCATCACCCAGGCCACGGGCGTCAAGTACTTCACGCTCGCCTTCGTCCTCAGCAACGGCTACTGCAACCCGCAGTGGGACGGCAGCCGCCCGCTGACCGGCGGGGTCGACCAGCAGACGGTCAACACGGTGCGGGCGAACGGCGGTGACGTCATTCCGTCCTTCGGCGGCTACAGCGGCAACAAGCTGGAGAGTTCCTGCTCCAGCGCCGGCGAACTCGCCGCCGCCTACCAGAAGGTGATCAACACCTACGGCCTGAAGGCGATCGACATCGACCTCGAGGCCGACGCCTACAGCAGTGGCACCGTGCAGCAGCGGACCGTGGACGCGCTGAAGACGGTGAAGGCCAACAACCCCGGCCTGAAGGTGTACATCACCATCGGCACCGGGCAGAGCGGCCCCGACACCAGCCTCATCAACCGGGCCGCCTCCTCCGGGCTGACCGTGGACGCCTGGGCCATCATGCCGTTCGACTTCGGCGGCGCCGGACAGAACATGGGCAACCTCACCACGCAGGCCGCCGAGGGCCTGAAGAACGCGCTGAAGAACGCCTACCACTACAGCGACGACCAGGCCTACCGGGACATGGGCATCTCGTCCATGAACGGCATCACCGACCAGAACGAGACGGTCACGGTGAACGACTTCCGGACCATCCTGGCCTACGCCCAGCAGCACCACCTGGCCCGGCTCACCTTCTGGTCCGCGAACCGCGACCGCCCCTGCACCGGCGGCCCCGCCGACAGCTGCTCCGGCGTCTCCCAGTCCGCCTGGGACTACACCCGCGTCTTCGCCGCCTACACCGGCTGACCCTCGTCCCCCAGGAGATCCCGTGCCTCGCCTCTCCCGCCGCCGCGGACCGACCGCGGCCGCGCTGCTCACCGTGGCGGCCGCGTCCCTGCTCACCGCCGCGCCCGCACCCGCTCAGGCCGCGACCCTGCCCACCGGCTTCGCCACCGTCGTCAACGCCGCGAGCGGCAAGTGCCTCGACGCCAAGGCCGCCGCCACCGCCAACGGCACCGCCGTACAGCAGTACACGTGCAACGGCACCACGGCCCAGCAGTGGAGCTTCACCGACGCCGGCAACGGCTACGTCCGCATCAACAACCGCAACGACACCAACCAGGTCGTCGACGTCGCCGACGTGTCCACGGCCGACAACGCGCCGGTCCACCTGTGGACCTACGGCGGCGGCGCCAACCAGCAGTGGCTGCCCGTGGACGACGGCGGGGGAGCCTTCCACTTCGTGAACCGGGGCAGTGGCAAGTGCCTGGACGACCCCGGCGCCTCGACCGCCGACAGCGTGCAGTTCGTGCAGTACACCTGCAACGGCACCGCCGCCCAGCGCTTCCAGGTGGTCCCGGTGAACCAGTCGAGCAACCCCGACCTCGGCCCCAACGTCGTCGTCTTCGACCCGTCGATGCCGTCCTCCACCATCCAGAGCAGGCTGGACTCGATCTTCAAGCAGCAGGAGACCAACCAGTTCGGCTCCCAGCGCTACGCCGTCCTCTTCAAGCCCGGCACGTACAACGCGAACGTCAACGTAGGCTTCTACACCCAGGTGCTGGGCCTCGGCCTCACCCCGGACGCGGTCTCCGTCAACGGTGCGGTGCACGCCGAGGCCGACTGGTTCCAGGGCAACGCCACCCAGAACTTCTGGCGCGGCGCCGAGAACCTCTCCGTCAGCCCCACGGGCGGCGGCGACCGCTGGGCGGTCTCGCAGGCCGCGTCGTACCGCCGGATGCATCTGCGCGGCAACCTCGCCCTCGACGACGGCGGCTGGTCGTCGGGCGGCTACCTCGCCGACAGCAAGGTCGACGGGCAGGTCAACTCCGGCAGCCAGCAGCAGTGGCTGACCCGCAACTCCCAGCTGGGCAGCTGGACCGGGTCCAACTGGAACATGGTGTTCGTCGGCAGCCAGGGCGTCCCGGGCACCAGCTTCCCCAACCCGCCGTACACCACGGTCGCCCAGAGCCCGGTCAGCCGCGAGAAGCCGTTCCTGTACGTCGACGGCTCCGGGAACTACCAGGTGTTCGTGCCGTCGCTGCGCACCGACTCCACGGCGACCAGCTGGGCGAGCGGCAGCCCGTCCGGCTCCTCGCTGCCGCTGAGCCAGTTCTACGTCGTCAAGCCCGGCGCCACCGCCGCGCAGATCAACGCAGCGCTCGCCGCCGGACAGAACCTGCTCGTCACGCCCGGCGTCTACCACCTCGACCAGACCCTGAAGGTGACCCGCCCCGACACGGTCGTCCTCGGCCTCGGGCTCGCCACCTTCGTCCCGGACAACGGCATCACCGCGATGACCGTCGCCGACGTCGACGGTGTCAAGATCGCGGGTCTGCTCTTCGACGCCGGCACCACCAGCTCGAAGACCCTGGTCGAGGTCGGGCCGGCCGGCTCCAGCGCCTCCCACGCGACCGACCCGACCTCCCTGCACGACGTGTACTTCCGCGTCGGCGGCGCGGGCGTCGGCAAGGCGGCCACCAGCCTCGTCGTCAACAGCGACAACGTCATCGGCGACCACATGTGGATCTGGCGCGCCGACCACGGCAGCGGCGTCGGCTGGACCAGCAACACCGCGGACACCGGGCTCGTGGTCAACGGCGACGACGTGACGATGTACGGGCTGTTCGTCGAGCACTTCCAGAAGTACCAGACCATCTGGAACGGCAACGGCGGCCGCACCTACTTCTTCCAGAACGAGATGCCCTACGACCCGCCGAACCAGTCCGCCTGGATGAACGGCTCCACCCAGGGCTACGCCGCCTACAAGGTCGCCGACTCCGTCACCAGCCACCAGGCGTACGGCCTCGGCAGCTACTGCTACTTCAACGTCAACCCCGGTGTCGTCGCCGCCCGCGCCATCGAGGCGCCGAACAACCCCAATGTGCGCTTCACCAGCATGGTGACCGTCTCCCTCGGCGGCACCGGCACCATCAGCCATGTCGTCAACAACACGGGAGGACCCTCCAACTCCGGCACGAACGTGGCGAACCTGGTCCGCTACCCGTGACCGGACGGGCGTGAGCGGCACCGGACGGGGAAACCGGGGTCGGGTCAAGTACGTGCGAAGTGGCCCGACTTGAAGGAGACCCCCACCGTGTCGAAAGCCCGCATCACAAGTGCCCTCGCCGTCCTCGTCCTCGCCGCCGGGCCGACCGGCTGCGGCAGCGAGGACGGCAACGGCAAGGGCGGGGACGCCGAGGCCCGGCCGAGCGCCACCCCGCCCGTCCGGGCCGTCCAGGACGCCTACCGCAAGACGGTGGCCGCCGGCACCGCGAAGATGACCGTCACCAGCAAGGTCGTCGCCGAGGGTCAGGCCCTCACCGCACACGGCAGCGGGGTGGCCGACCTGAAGGACGGCACCAGCCGCGTCACCCTGACCTCGCAGGGCACCACCGTCGAGCAGCGCGTCGTCGACGGCGTGGTGTACCAGAAGCCGTCGGGCACGCAGCGCGGGACCGTCCCTGACGGCAAGACCTGGACGAAGATCGACCTGACCCGGTCGGCGAAGAACGGCTCGGCCGGGCGGTCCCAGGTCAGCGACCCGGCCGAGCCGGTGCGCTACCTCAAGGACATCGGCTCCGAGGACGTCACCCGGCTCGGCACCCAGACCCTCGACGGCACCCCCACCACCCACTACCGCGTGTCCGTCCCCGTCTCCGCGCTCTCCCAGGGCACCGCGGGGCAGGAGCGGGAACTGCGACGGCAGCTCGGGACCTCCACGCTGCCCCTGGAGCTGTGGCTGGACGGGCAGGGCCGGCTTCGGCAGGAGCGCGTCCGGCTCACCCTGCACCCGCTCGACCAGAAGACACCGGGCCAGGGGAACGCCGCCGTGACGAGCACGACCGTGCTGCGCTTCTCGGACTACGGCACCGAGGTGCGGGTCGGCGCGCCGCCCGCCGGGGACACCGCGGACGTCACGGGCAAGATGACCAGGACCGGCACGGGCGCCGGCTGATACGTGTGAGCCGCCCCGGTGTGGATACGCGGTCTGCACGGCACCACCGCCCGTCCGGAAGGTCACTTTCGTGCCATGACCAGTGCACCCGAGCCCGGCCACCACTCCGAGGTCACCCTCCGGGTGAACGGCAAGCCCCACACCCTGCACGTCGACCACCGGCGCGTCCTGCTGGACCTGCTGCGCGAGGACCTGGATCTCACCGGGTCCAAGAAGGGCTGCGACCACGGCCAGTGCGGCGCCTGCACCGTCCTGGTCGACGGGCGCCGCGTCAACAGCTGTCTGCTGCTCGCCGTCACCCTCGACGGCAGCGAGGTCACCACCGTCGAGGGCCTCGGCGGCGACGGCGAGGAGCCGCACCCGCTCCAGCAGGCGTTCCTCGACCGGGACGCGTTCCAGTGCGGGTACTGCACGCCGGGGCAGATCTGCTCCGCGCTGGGCATGCTCGCCGAAGCCGCGGCCGGCCACCCCTCCCACGTCACCGACCCCACGGCCCCCTCCGGCCGGCCCGTCCCGCTGGACCGGCCCGAGATCCGTGAGCGCATGAGCGGCAACCTGTGCCGCTGCGGCGCCTATCCCCGCATCGTCGAGGCGGTGGAGGACGTGATCCGGTGAACGGCTTCGGATACCTCAGGCCCGGCACCGTCCAGGAGGCCGTCGACGCCCTCGCCGCCCACCCCGGAGCGTCCTACCTCGCCGGCGGCACCAACCTGGTCGACCTGCTCAAACTCGGCGTGGAGCGTCCCACGGTCCTCATCGACGTCGGCCGGCTGCCGCTGGACACGATCGAGGACCTGCCCGACGGCTCCCTGCGAGTCGGCGCCACCGTCCGCAACAGCGACCTGGCCGCCGACCCGCGCGTCCGCGACCGCTACCCGGCACTGTCCCAGGCGCTCCTGGCCGGTGCCTCCGGGCAGCTGCGCAACGCCGCCACCACCGGCGGCAACCTGCTCCAGCGCACCCGCTGCCCCTACTTCCAGGACCTGGGCAAACCCTGCAACAAACGGGAACCGGGCAGCGGCTGCGGCGCCCGGGACGGCGTCCACCGCGACCACGCGGTCCTCGGGCACTCCCCGCACTGCATCGCCACCCACCCCTCCGACATGGCCGTCGCGCTCGCCGCCCTCGACGCCCAGGTCGAGCTGCACGGCACCGACGGCCCCCGGCGCGTTCCGGTGGCCGACTTCTACCGGCTGCCGGGCGAGCACCCCGAGCGGGACACCTGGATCCGACCCGGCGAACTGATCACCGGCGTGCTGCTGCCGGCCGCCACCGCCGGTGTCCCGTCCGCCTACCGCAAGGCCCGGGACCGGGCGTCGTACGCCTTCGCCCTCGCCTCCGTGGCCGTCGTGCTGCGGGTCGCGGACGGCGTCGTCGACCAGGTGGCCGTCGCCTACGGCGGGCTCGCCCACCGGCCCTGGCGGGCCCGGCACACCGAGCTGGCCCTGCTCGGCGCCCCCGCCACGCCCGCGGCCTTCGAAGGCGCCGTGGCCCTCGAACTCGCCCACGCCGAACCGCTGCGGGACAACGCCTACAAAGTGCCCCTCGCCCGCAACCTCGCCCTGGACGTCCTGGGCCGTCTCGCCCCGGCGCCCGCGGGGGTCTGAGTCGACCGGCACGCCATTGGAGGATCCCATGACCGGCACCGCCCTGGGCGCGCCCGCCGAGCGCCGGGAAGGACGGCAGAAGGTCGCCGGCGCCGCCCGCTACGCCGCCGAGTACGCCCTGCCCGGCCGCGCCCACGCCTGGCCCGTGCCCGCCGCGATCGCCCGCGGCCGGGTCACCGGCGTCGACACCTTTGCCGCCCTCTCCCTGCCCGGCGTCCTCGCCGTCCTCACCCCCGGTGACGCGCCCCGCCTCGCCGAACCCGAGGACGCCACCCTCGCCGTGCTCCAGGGCCCGGACGTGCCCCATCGCGGCTGGTGCGTGGCCCTCGTCGTCGCCGAGACCCCGGAGACGGCCCGCGCCGCCGCCCGTGCCGTCCGCGTCACGTACGACACCGCGCCCCACGACGTCGACCTCGTCGAGGGCCACCCGGGCGCCTACGAGCCGGAGGAGGTCAGCAGCGGGCCCGGGCGCGTCGAGCACGGCGACCCGGAGGCCGCGTTCGCCGCCGCCGACGTCCGCGTCGACACCGTCTACCGGGTGCCGCCGCTGCACAACCACCCCATGGAGCCGCACGCGAGCACCGCCCACTGGGACGGGGACCGGCTCACCGTGTACACCTCAAGCCAGGGGGGCACGACCGTCCGCTCCGTACTCGCCCAGCTGTTCGCGCTGCCTGAGGAGCGGATCACCGTCGTCGCCGAGCACGTCGGCGGCGGCTTCGGCTCCAAGGGCACCCCGCGCCCCGACGTCGTCCTCGCCGCGATGGCCGCACGGCACACCGGCCGCCCCGTCACCCTGGCCTACCCCCGCCGGCAGCTGCCCACCGTCGTCGGCCACCGCGCCCCAACGGTGCAGCGGATGCGGCTCGGCGCGAGCGCGGACGGCCGGCTCACCGCCCTGCTGCACGAGGTGACCACGTACACCTCGCACGTCAAGGAGTTCGTGGAGCAGGCCGCGGTGGTCTCCCGCGTCATGTACGCCACCCCCGCCCTGCGCAGCAGCCACCGGGTGGTCCCGCTGGACGTACCCAGCCCGTCCTGGATGCGGGCCCCCGGCGAGGCGCCCGGCATGTACGCCCTGGAGTCCGCCGTGGACGAACTCGCCGACGCGCTCGGCATGGACCCGGTGGACCTGCGCATCCGCAACGAACCGGACCGCGAGCCCGGCAGCGGCGACCCCTTCAGCAGCCGACACGTCGTGGAGTGCCTGCGCGAGGGCGCCCGCCGCTTCGGCTGGGCCGACCGCGACCCACGCCCCGGCGCCCGCCGCGAGGGCGCCTTCCTCGTCGGCACCGGCGTGGCCGCCGCGACCTACCCCGTCCAGATCGCCCCGTCCACGGCCACCGCCCGGGCCCTGCCCGACGGCACCTTCGTCGTCCGGACCAACGCGACCGACATCGGCACCGGGTCCCGTACCGTCCTCGCCCAGGTCGCCGCCGACGCCCTCGGCGTGCCGTTGGACCGGGTGCGCACCGAGGTCGGGCGCAGCGATCTGCCCCCGGCCCCGCTGGCCGGCGGCTCCATGGGCACCGCCTCCTGGGGCTGGGCCGTCCACGAGGCCTGTGCCGAGGTGGCGTCCCGGCTGGCCGCGCACACCGGACCACTGCCCACCGAGGGCATCGAGGTCCGCGCCGACACCACAGGGAAGGCCGACGCCGACAGCCCCTATGCGCGGCACGCGTTCGGCGCCCACTTCGCCGAGGTCGCCGTCGACACCGTCACCGGCGAGACCCGCGTGCGCAGGCTGCTCGGCGTCTTCGCCGCCGGACGGATCCTCAACGCCCGCACCGCACGCTCCCAGTTCGTCGGCGCCATGACCATGGGCCTCGGTATGGCCCTCACCGAACACAGCACCCTGGACCGCGCGTTCGGCGACTTCACCGAGGCCGACCTCGCCTCCTACCATGTGCCGGTCCACGCCGACGTCCCCGACATCGAGGCCGACTGGATCGACGAGGACGACCCCCACCTCAACCCCATGGGCAGCAAGGGCATCGGTGAGATCGGCATCGTCGGCACCGCCGCCGCCCTCGGCAACGCCGTCCACCACGCCACCGGAATCCGCTTCCGCGAACTTCCCCTCACCCCCGACCGGATCCTCACCGCCCTGCTGTCCGAGGGGTGACGGTGACGGGACCGACCTGGGAGTACGACGGCTACCGGCCCGAGGAGGAACGCCTGCGGGAGTCCCTGTGCACCCTCGGCAACGGGTACTTCGCCACCCGCGGGGCGCTGCCCGAGTGCACCGCGGACGACGTCCACTACCCCGGCACCTACGGGGCCGGCTGCTACAACCGGCTCACCTCCGAGGTCGCCGGACGCCGGGTCGAGAACGAGGACATGGTCAACCTGCCCAACTGGCTGCCACTGCGCTTCCGTCCCGTCGGCGAGGACTGGCTCACCCCGGACACCGCCCCCGTCACCGAACACCACCAGATGCTCCACCTCGATCCCGGCCTGCTGGAACGCCGCACCCGCTACACCCTCGGCGCCAACCGCACCCTCCTCGTGCGGCAACAGCGCCTCGTCCATCTGGCCGACCCCCATCTCGCCGCCCTGCGCACCGAGTTCACCACCGAAGGCCGCACCGTCGACCTGGACGTCGAGGCCGCGCTCGACGGGAGCGTCACCAACTCCGGTGTCGCCCGCTACCGCGACCTGGACGGCCGGCACCTCACCCAGATCCACGTCGGCACCACCGCACCCGGCACGGTCTGGCTGCGCTGCCGTACCCGCACCTCCGACATCGGCTTCGGACTGGCCGGCCGGCTGACCGCCGGGGCGGCGCCGGTCACGCACGCGAACGAAGCCCACCGCGCCGTACAGCACCTGCGCCTGCGCCTGCCGCCCGGGCGTACCGTCACCGTCGACAAGACCGTCGCCCTGCACACCTCCCACGACCCCGCCATCAGCGACCCGCTGCGTGCGGCCGTCGACCGGGTCCGCGCCGCGCCCGGCTTCGACGAACTGCTGGACGCGCACGCCTCCGCCTGGGAGCAGCTGTGGCGGCGCACCGCGCTGGAGGTACCCGGCGAGGCGGGCAGCATCCTGCGCCTGCACCTGTTCCACCTGCTGCAGACCCTCTCCCCGCACACCGCCGACCTCGACGTCGGCGTCCCCGCCCGCGGGCTGCACGGCGAGTCCTACCGCGGCCACGTCTTCTGGGACGAGCTCTTCGTCCTGCCCTACCTCAACCTCCACCTCCCCGAGGTCTCCCGCGCCCTGCTCCACTACCGCCACCGCCGCCTGGACGCCGCCTGCCACGCGGCACGCGAACGCGGCCGGCGCGGCGCGCTGTACCCCTGGCAGAGCGGCAGCGACGGCCGCGAGGAGACCCAGCAGCTCCACCTCAACCCGCGCTCCGGCCGCTGGCTGCCCGACCACTCCCGGCTCCAGCACCACGTCGGCTCGGCGGTGGCGTACAACGTCTGGCAGTACTGGGAGGCCACCGGCGACATCGACTTCCTGCACGGCGAGGGCGCCGAGATGATGCTGCACATCGCCCGCTTCTGGGCGGACTCGGCCGGTTACGACGACCACCTCGGCCGGTACCGCATCCAGGGCGTGGTCGGCCCCGACGAGTACCACGACGCCTACCCCGGCGCGACCCGGCCGGGCCTGGACGACAACGCCTACACCAACGTCACCGCCGCCTGGGTGCTCACCCGCACCCTGGAGCTGCTGCACGCCCTGCCCGAGCCGCGCCGCCGCGAACTCACCGAGGGCGCCGGGCTGGAGAGCGACGAACCCGACCGCTGGGAGGAGATCTCGCGCACCCTCCACATCCCCTTCCACGACGGGGTGATCAGCCAGTTCGCGGGCTACGGCGACCTCGCCGAGCTGGACTGGGACGGCTACCGCGGGCGGTACGCCGACATCCGCCGCCTGGACCGGATCCTGGAGGCCGAGGGCGACACGGTCAACCGCTACAAGGCGTCCAAGCAGGCCGACGTCCTCATGCTCGGCTATCTCTTCGCGCCCCCCGAACTCCGCGGACTGTTCGACCGGTTGGGCTACCGGCTCGACGAGCGGACCTGGACGGCGACCGTGGACCACTATCTGCACCGCACCAGCCACGGCTCCACCCTCAGCGGCCTGGTCCACGGCTGGATCCTGGCCCGGGCCCGCCGCGCCGACGCCTGGGCCTTCGTCCAGGAGGCCCTGCGCGGCGACATCGCCGACCTGCAGGGCGGCACCACCGGCGAGGGCATCCACCTCGGCGCGATGGCCGGCACCCTCGACCTCGTCCAGCGCGGACTGACCGGCCTGGAGACCCGGGGCGGCGCCCTGTGCCTCGACCCGGTGCCGCTGCCCGAACTCTCCTCCTACGGCTTCTCCCTCCGCTACCACGGCCACTGGGGCGTCCACCTGCGCCTGCGCAGCGGCCTGCTGGAGATCGACGTACCGTCCTCGGACCGCTCACCCATCGACGTCCGTCTGCGGGACCGGGTGGTACCCGTGCGGCCGGGGGTGACGGCACGGCTGGTGCTGCCCGAGTGAGGCCGTTCAGCCGTCCGCCACCGGGTACCGGTGCACGGGCGGCAGGCCCGGCAACAGCCCCGGCCACACCGTGTCGAGGACATGGGCGCTCGGCGTGAAGAGGGGCCGGCCGAGCACGGGGAGGTCGCTGACCTCGTGCCACTCCCAGCGGCGGACCAACCGCGGTTCGGTGACGACGGGTTCGCCGGTGAAGTCGGTGACCCGGACGGCGGCCGTCAGCCTCGGCATGCCGTCCACGGAGTCCATCAGGATCGCCAGCACCCGCGCACCGGCGGGGTCGGCCTTCAGGGACGTCTCCTCCTCCAGCTCCCGCACGGCCGCCGCGCCGAAGTCCTCGCCCGGATCGTTCTTGCCGCCGGGCAACTCCCACACGCCCCGCACCGACCAGCCCAACAGCACCCGGCCCGCCCGGTCCGTGACGACGACACCGGCGCCGGTGAGGGCGTGCGGGGAGGGACGGCCCTTGCCGGCGCTGCCGGGCGGGGCGGGGGACGGGCCGCGCAGCACGAGCACGGCCAGCCCGTCGGCGTCGTACCGCTCGGCGGACTCCCAGCCCGCGCACAACAGCCCGATCTCCTCCTCGTCCAGGGCGATGTCCCGCCGGCTGGCCGGTACGGCGTCCGCGACCGGTGTGATCACGCACAGCGCGCCACCGGGACGCAGCCGCTCCCGCAGCCGGTGCAGCACGCGGGTGCGGTCGCGGACGAACGCCCAGACGAGCCGGACGGTGATCAAGTCGTAGCAGGAGCGGGGGAGTCCGCCGAGGTCGTCCCGCTCGATGTCGAGCCGCCGGTACGTCACCCCGGGGCCGTCGGCGCGCCTGGCCTCGGCGAGCGCCACGGCGGACCGGTCGACGGCGTCCACCCGGTATCCGCACCCTGCCAGATGCCGGGCGAGTTCACCGAGACCGCAGCCCACGTCCAGGGCGCGGCCGTCCGCGGGCGCCGGGGCGTGCGCGGCGAGCAGCCGCCGCTCGGCGCCGCCCAGCGACCGGAACCGGCCGCCGCTCGCGTAGTGCGCGTCCCATTCCTCGGGCGTCAGATGTGCCACCGGGCCTCCTTTGGGCTGGTCGATCCGCGGACAAAGGGATCATGACCGGGTGACCGCCGTGACACACCGCCGCCCGCGAACTCGACGGCGGCGGCCGCGGGGACCACGATGGCCCGAGAGGAAACCGAGGAAGAGAAAGGGGCTTCGAGGGCATGAGCGTGACCGGCGCCGCCCTGCGCGTCCTGGCGGTGGACGACGAGGAACCCGCGCTCGCGGAGCTGCTCTACCTCCTGGGGGAGGACCCACGGGTCGGCCGCGTGGTGCCCGCGCCGTCGGCCACCGAGGCGCTGCGCCGGCTGAGCCGGTCCGTCGAGGAGGGCCCGGACGGCCCGGAGGGTTTCGACGTGGTCTTCCTCGACATCGACATGCCCGGCCTGAACGGTCTCGAACTGGCCCGCCTGCTCGGCGGGTTCGCCGCACCGCCGCTGATCGTGTTCGTCACCGCCCACGAGGACTTCGCGGTCCGCGCCTTCGACCTCAAGGCCGTCGACTACCTGCTCAAGCCCCTGCGCAAGGAACGCTTCGCCGAGGCCGTACGGCGGGTCGCCGAGCTGATCCGGGCCGGGCAGGGACCCCGCCCGGCCGTCCTGCCGGTGACCTCGCCCGAGCCGGTCCCCGCCCTGGGCGACCAGGTCCCGGTGGAGTTGGGCGGGGTGACCCGGTTCGTGCCCGTCGCTGACATCAGCCATGTCGAGGCCCACGGTGACTACGCGCGGCTGCACACACGCCACGGCAGTCACCTGGTGCGCATCCCGCTGTCCACCCTGGAGGAGCAGTGGCGGGACCGCGGCTTCGTGCGGATCCACCGCAGCCGGCTGGTCGCCCTCGGCCGGATCGAGGAACTCCGCCTGGACGGCGGCAACCTGACCGTCCGGATCGGGGACCGCGTCCTCGCCGTGAGCCGGCGCAACGCACGGGAACTACGGGACCTGCTGGCCCGGCACGCGGCGGCGCGGGCGCGTTGATCCGGCCGGGACGGCCGGCCGCCCGGCCCCCGGCGTGACGGACCTGTGGCGATTCTCGTCCGCCGTCTGTCTCCCCACCGGCCCGCTGCGTACACTCGCCGCACACAGGTGATCACCGCGGCGTCGGGGAGTGCGTCATGGGTGCGGAGTCCGTCCCTCGCAGAGAGGTGGTCACCGGACGGCCACGCCCCTGCGACGGCACGACCGCACCGCGCCCGGCAGCCTCGCCGGAGACCCGGCCCGCGCCGCAGGTGGACGCCTCGGTACGGCGATTGATGCGGGAACAGCTGCGGGCCGCGCTCATCGCCACGGCCCTGCTCGCGGCCCTCCTCGGGCTGCTCCCCGTGGTCCTGCGCGTCCTGCCGTTCCCCGACGCCGCGTCCCGCGTCCCGCCGGGCGTCTGGCTGCTCCTGGGCGTGGCACCGTACCCGGCCCTGCTCGCCATCGGCGCCTGGTACGTCCGCCGTGCCGAGCGCAACGAGACCGGCACGGCGCGCGACGAGACCGCCACGGGCGCCCCGGCCCCCGCCCCCGGGGAACGCGCCTGACCATGCGCCGAGCACACACCGGGACCGCCCGGTGAACCAGACGTACGGCATCGCGGGCGTCACGGCCGTGGTCCTCGCCACGGTCCTCGTCGGCGCGCTGGGCCTGCGCATCTCCCGTACCACCTCCGACTTCTACGTGGCCTCGCGCACCGTCGCCCCGCGGATCAACGCCTTCGCGGTCAGCGGCGAGTACCTGTCCGCCGCCTCCTTCCTCGGCGTCGCCGGACTCGTCCTCGCCCAGGGCGTCGACATGCTGTGGTTCCCCATCGGCTACACTGCCGGATTCCTGGTGCTGCTGGCCTTCGTCGCCGCCCCGCTGCGCCGCTCCGGCGCCTACACCCTGCCCGACTTCGCCGAGGCCCGGCTCGAGTCACGGGCGGTCCGCGGGATCGCCGGCGTGCTCGTCGTCGGCATCGGCTGGCTCTATCTGCTGCCCCAGCTGCGGGGCGCCGGCCTGACCCTCAGGCTGCTCACCGGCGTCCCCGGTCCGCTGGGCGGCCTGCTCGTCGCCGCCGTGGTGACCGCGTCCGTCGCCGCCGGCGGGATGCGGAGCATCACCTTCGTCCAGGCCTTCCAGTACTGGCTGAAACTCACCGCCCTGCTGGTGCCCGTGGCGTTCCTGCTGCTCGCCTGGCGCGCCGACCACAGCCCGGTCCCCGCCTGGGACGACCGGCCCGTCTTCCACCGCTCCACCGAGGTACGCCTGGACACACCGCTCACCGTCACCGTGCACGAGCCGGTCCGGGTGACCGTGTCCGGAACCGTCGACGGCCGTCCCGTACGGGGAGGTTCGCTGCGGCTGGCCGAGGGCCGCCACCGGCTCGGCGCGGACACCACCATGCGCTTCCCGGCCGGCGCCCGGGTTCCCCTGCCGGACCGGACGCCCGACCGCACCGCCCCGTCCAGCTGGGCCAGACCGCTGTCGTCGAGCCGCGAACAGCACAGCCTGTACGCCACCTACGGGCTGATCCTCGCCACCTTCCTCGGCACCATGGGCCTGCCGCACGTGGTCGTCCGCTTCTACACCAACCCCGACGGCCGCGCCGCCCGCCGCACCACCGTGATCGTGCTCGGCCTGCTCGGCGCCTTCTACCTGCTGATGCCCCTGTACGGCATGCTGGGCCGGCTCTACGCGCCCGACCTGCTGCTCACCGGCGACACCGACGCGGCCGTCCTGGTCCTACCGCAGCGCCTGGTCGGCGGCATCGGCGGCGACCTGCTCGGCGCGCTCGTGGCGGGCGGTGCCTGTGCCGCGTTCCTGTCCACGGCCTCCGGGCTCACCATGTCCGTGGCGGGCGTGCTCGCCCAGGACGTGCTGCCCACACTCGGCATCCGCCACGTCCGCCACTTCCGGCTGGCCACACTGCCCGCGATCGCGGTGCCCACCGCCGCGGGCACCGTGGTCGGCGACCTGCCGGTGGCCGACGCGGTCGGACTCGCCTTCGCCGTCTCCGCCTCCTCGTTCTGCCCCCTGCTCGTCCTCGGTATCTGGTGGCGCGGCCTGACCCCGCCGGGCGCGATCGCCGGGCTCCTCCTGGGCGGCGGCTCGGCGCTCACCGCGGTGACGGTCACCATCGCCGGCGGCGCCCGCTCGGGCTGGCTGCACACCCTGCTCGCCTGGCCCGCGGTCTGGTCCGTCCCCGTGGGATTCGCGGCCATGGTGCTGACCTCCCTGGCCACCCGCGACCGCGTCCCGGCGGGCACCGCCGCGACGATGGCCCGGCTGCACCTGCCCGAACCGGCGCCCGCCCGCCCCGGACCCGCCACCTGACGAGGAGCCACCGTGCACACGAGTCCCACGGACACGGCGGCGGGCCCCGCCGACACGGGCCCCGCACCCGCCCGTCACCTCCCGCGAGCCGGCTCCCCGGGCGCCGCGGGCGCCGGGCACGCCGGCCGTCCGTACCAGCCGTACCAGGATCGAGCGTGCCGCCCATGACCGTGCTCGTCACCGCCGCCCTCGTCCTCGCCGGTCTCGCCGTGTTCGCCCTGGGTGCCGCCCTCGGGCACGGCGCGGCCCGCCGGCAGCAGGAGCACTCCGCCGACAGCGACGTGGCACGCACCACCTTCCACGTCCTGCACACCGCCTCGCTCGCCGCCGCGCCCCTGCGCGCCGGACTGACCCCGGAGGCGGCCCGGAAGGCGGTCCGCCGGCTGCGTCCCCTGCTCGGCACGTCCGCGCTCGCCGTCGCCGTCGCCGACGACACCGTCCTCGCCTGGGACGGAGCCGCCGAACACCACCGCGACCAGCTCGCGGCACAGCTCGCCCCCAGCCCCCGCACCCGGATCCTCCCGCTGCCGTGCGACGAGGAGGACTGCCCCGTGCGCTGGGGCGTACTGGTCCCCCTCACGGCCGACGGCCGGACTCTCGGCACCCTCGCCGTGCTCGGCGGCGCGGAGTCCACCACGCTGGTCCGGGCCGCCGAGGAAGCCGCCCGCCGGCTCTCCGCGGAACTCGACCTCGCCGACCTCGACCGGGCCCGCTCCAGCGCGCACGAGGCCGAGGTCCGGGCCCTGCGCGCCCAGATCTCCCCGCACTTCATATACAACTCCCTGGCGAGCATCGCCTCCTTCGTCCGCACGGATCCTGAGCGGGCCCGCGAACTCCTCCAGGAATTCGCCGACTTCACCCGGTACTCCTTCCGCCGTGACGGCGACTTCACCACCCTCGCCGAGGAGTTGCGGTCCATCGAGCAGTACCTGGAACTCGCTCGCGCCCGCTTCGGCCGCCGCCTCCGGGTCACCCTGCGCGTCGCCCCCGAGGTGCTGCCCGTGACGCTCCCGTTCCTCTGCCTGCAACCCCTCGTCGAGAACGCCCTCAAGCACGGCCTGGAGGAATCCGTCGACCGCAGCAGCGTCACCATCGTCGCCGAGGACGAGGGCACCGAGGCCCGGGTCGTCATCGAGGACAACGGCATCGGCATGGAACCGGAACGCCTGCGCGCGATCCTGCGCGGCACCGCCGGCCCGTCCACCGGTATCGGCCTGAGCAACGTCGACCGACGACTGCGCCAGGTCTACGGCGACGACTACGGCCTCGTCATCGAGACGGGCGTCGGAGCCGGCACGAAGATCACGGTTCGCGTCCCCAAGTTCCGACCCGGCATCCAGGCACCGCCGCGCTGACGGCTGTCGCGGCAACGGGCGGCAGGATCGAGCACCCGCTCCCATCGGTCCACCGCCCGGCACGGACCCCGGCGTGTCCGACACGGGCCGCATCATCAGCCCCGAACCGACCGACAGCCAGGCGCTTCGCGCCATGGTGGCCTGCATCGGTTCCGCCCTGCTGGAGCACACGGTCACGGACCCCGGGACGGCAGGATCGTCACCGCCGACCCCGCCGACTACCTCGTCCCGGTCAACGCCGACGTCCCGGCCTGCGGGCGATCCACCCGGAAGGGCAGGACCGCGAGGCCGGCCCTCTCGGCGTCAAGGGCCTCGGTGAGGCCGTCCACGTCGGCGTGGCCCCCGCCATCACCAACGCGGTCTTCCACGGCACCGGCCGCCGCGTCCGCGAACCCCCGTCACCGTCGAGGCCCTCCTGCGAGCATGCGTACCCGGACCGTGCTCAGTCCTTGATCTCGCAGATGGCGGCGCCCGAGGTGATGGAGGCGCCGACGTCGGCGGTCAGGCCCTTGATGGTGCCGGACTTGTGCGCGTTCA
>NZ_JBICWR010000021.1:51854-148954 GCF_043199855.1 Streptomyces sp. NPDC048521 | reverse complement strand
GGGGCAGCTTTGGTGACCAGCGGGCCGATCTCGGCTTCCGCCTCCTTGATCTCCTCGTCCAGGGCCTGATAGCGGCGGGCCAGTCGCCTCAGGGTGACTTTGGTCGTGTAAGCGGGATCTTCGAGGTCCCCGGTGGGGCGGGAGCGGGCGAGAGTGCCGATCAAATCTTTGGCGGACAAGCCGCGGAATCTGTCGCGGACCTCGCTGGGGGCGCTGATCATCAGAGCGCGGATCTGGTTGATGGCCTGGGTACGGGCCTTGACCGCGGAGTTGCGGGCCACACGCAGGACCCGGATGGATTCCACGATGCCGTCACGGGTCTTGGGGATGCCGTCGGCACGGCCTGACAGAACAGCGGTGGCGGCCGCGTAGGCGTCGACGGGGTCGGACTTGCCGTTGGCACGGCGGGCTTTGCGGTCGGGGCGGTCGACTTCGATGACCGTGAGTCCGTTGCCGCGCAAGAAGCGGGCGAGCTCGGCACCGTAGGAACCGGTCCCCTCCATCCCGACAGCGATGATCTCGCCGTGGGAGGCGAACCATTCCAGCAGTCGCCAGTAGCCGTCCGGGGTCGTCTCGAATGATTCGGTGGCCAGCTGCCGGCCCACAGTGTCGATGACGGCGGCCTGGTGGAAGTCGGTGTGGGTGTCGATCCCGCCGACCACAGTTATCTGGGTTGCCTCGTTGGCTGTCATGCTGCTGGTGCTGTCCTTCCGAACCCACGCTCTTGAAACGGGCTAGCACCGGCCGGTCGGGCAGACGGACAACACAGTGATGGGACCTCTGGTCAGGCTCCTATAAGGTACGAAAGTCCGACTGGCCACGCGCATGATCGCCCCGGACCGACGCATCCTCGCCAGGACAACTCAACAGCGTCGGTGGATTTTTGGGTCAGGTCCGAAGCGATCACCCAGCCATCATCACTGTGGATTTTGGTGGTCAGGCCTCCTCGGGATCGGCCGAGGGCGTGATCGTCCGGTTCGTCCTGCCACTGGCGCCCCCTTTTCGGCCGGTGGCCGCGGCGTGCTGGTGAGCGCGGACGATGGTCGAGTCGAGCTGGACGAGCCAGTCGATGTCACCGGAGGCGTCGGCCTGGGCCTGTATCTGTTGCAAGGCTCGAGTGAACACACCCTCAAGGGCGTAGCGGCGGAAGCGCGTACAGACCGTCTTCCACGGCCCGTAGCGTTCCGGCAGGTCACGCCACGAGATCCCGGTCCGAATCTTGTAGACCATGCCGTTGATGACCTGCCGGTCTGCCACCCGTGGCCGACCCGTGGCAGCCCGCGGTATCAGTGGAGCCAGCAACTCCCACTCAGGGTCGGTGAGTTCATGGCGACGTATCACGGCACCATGATCCACCACACGGCGATCTTTGAAGACGGACCCTAGTTCAACTGAAGCTGGGTGAAGCTGCTCGGCCGGGACGCGGCGTCGTGGCGGTCGGCGAGACGCCGGCACCCTGGACGTCACCCCGCTCCAGTGGGGGCATGGCCGCACCACCTGAACGAAGATCACGAACCGTCGCGAGACGTCACCCACGAAGGTTCAATCGCTGGACGGCGAAGAGTTCCAGGTGTGCGCAGTTCGGGCAGCGGAAGGCATCGATCTGCCATTGCGGCAGGCCCCGCGTCTTGGCCATGCCCAATATGCCCCGCTCAAGGAGGCTTCCGAACCATCGCGCGTACCCGCGGGAGCCCTGGCCACTGTCACTGACAAAGCCCTGCTCAAGCCCGACCTGACCGCATTGAGTGCACCGCATGTTGTTCACCGAGGGAGTGTAAGTGGGGGCCGGGGTTGATGCTGGTGAGTTCGGTGTATTCAACTGTCGCGAGTAAGCGGAAAGGACTGACCCGGCACGCGTGCCGTGATGCCGTCGAACGGCTCCGGGCTCATCCCGGCAGTCCGCTTCCCGGACGGCCCAGCTGTCCTGCTTCTCCCCCACGGGCAGCGGACCACCCCCGTCGGGCGGACCATCCTCCGTACCGTTCGCACCTCTCAGCCAGGTCGGGAACACACGGGACCCTCTACGGGCGCCCCTGGCTGCCGCGACGGCAGGGATCAACGCCGCACTGACGAGGGCCGGCCTGGCCGGGAACCACCTTCATGCGCCGGGGTCGCCGTCGACGGCCCTCCCCCGCTGACCGGGATCCGAGGAAGCACCCCTCACCGGGGGCAGCTCACTCAGTGGGCAGCGGAAACAGCAAACAGGTGCTGCTCGCGTGTGCGAGCAGCCGGTCTCGGGGGTCAAACATCCGTGCCTCTGCCAAGGCGGTGCGACGGCCTCCGTGCACCATGGTGCCGACGGCCCGCACCCGTCCGGTGTCGACCGTGATCGGGCGGAGGAACTTCACGTGGAGGTCCAGCGAGGTGTAGCCCATTCCCTCGGGCAGTGTGGTCTGGACGGCACACCCCAACGCGGAATCCAGCAGGGTGGCGAAAACACCGCCGTGCACACTGCCGATCGGGTTGTAGTGCTCCTCGCCCGGCAGGAACGAGAAGACGGCGCGGCCGTGCTCGACCTCGTCGAGCGTGAAGTCGAGGGTGGCGCTGAGCGGCGGGCTGGGCAGGTCTCCCGACAGCAGGTCCCGCATGAACTCGAGACCCGTCTTCCGGCCTACGGCGGCGGCCGTGATGGCCGGGTCCTGCCACTCGTAGGTGCGTGAGCGCCCCATGGTGCCTCCTGAACTGACAGTGTCGGGCGACGCTATCCGCACTCCAATCTGACTGTCAATAATGAAGTCAGGGTACGGTTCCGGTGTGAAGTGGGTTGAGATCAGCACAGACAACTGCCCGGTCCAGCGCGCGCTCGCCGTCGTGGGCGAGAAGTGGTCGCTTCTCCTCCTGCGCGACGCCGCCTACGGGGTCACGCGGTTCGACGACTTCCGCCGGCACGTCGGTCTGTCGGAAGCGGTACTCACCGACCGGCTGCGCAAACTGGTCGCGGCCGGCGTCCTGGAGACGGTCCCCTATCGGGAGCCGGGACACCGCACACGTCACGAGTACCGCCTGACGCGCAAGGGCTGGGACCTCTGGCCCGTCCTGATGGCGCTTCGTCAGTGGGGCGAGACGTACGCGGGCGAGCCCGACGGTTCGGTCGTGCACCTCACGCACAGGACCTGCGGCACTCCGGTGAAGGTCGTCGTGGAGTGCCCGGAGGAGCACCTGGCGCTGGCACCTTCCGACGTCTCGGCCCGCCCGGGGCCGGCGAGCCGACGGTCCACATGAGCGCTCTCCCCGTTCTGGCGTGCAGGGTGCCCGGGCGGATCTCCGCAGCCGAGGTACGGGGACAGTGAGGAAGCCGGGTCTGCGGTTGGCGTAGGACACATCCGCCCGCAGCAGAGGCGACGTCACCGCGGGCGCGGCCATCGTGCCGCAGGGATCACATGGTGAAGCGAGCCGTTGGTCCGGTGTGCCGCGCGCCGGGGCGGTGATCTTGGGATGCTGGGGAGAGGGCGCCATGACGGCCCTGGCGGACAGGGGTGATGAACGCCATGGCCGAGACCTACGGAAACGCCCAGGGACCGACCGATCTGAGTCTTGCGGCCGTCGCGGGCGTCGATCCTCTGGGAGAGCCGTTTCTGCGCACCCGATTCGCCCACCCAGCCAGACCGATCACGTTCCTGCGGCGGCAGCGGCTCGTCGACCACCTCGGCCAGGCGCTCCGAACGCCGCTGACACTGCTCAACGGCCCGGCCGGAGCCGGTAAGACCCTGCTGGCCGCCGACTGGGCCGCCGAACTGCGGCAGCCGGTCGCCTGACTCACCGTCGAAGCGGGAGACCGTCATCCGGGGGTGTTCTGGGCGTACGTCGTTCAGGCCCTGCGCGCCTGCGGTGCGCCCGTATCCGACGCGGTCGGGACCCCTGCGGAGGCGACCTGGGTGCACCGCAAGCTGCTGGCGGCGCTCGCCGCCGAGCTGAGCCATCGCGACCGGCCCGTCGTCCTGGTACTCGACGAGTACGACCGTGTGACCGTCGCTGAGGTCGCGGAGCAGTTGGAGTTCGTTCTGCGCCACGCCGGGCGCGGGCTGCACCTCGTCCTCATCACCCGTTCGGAGCCGCTGCTGCCGCTGCACCGTTACCGGACGGCCGGCGAGCTGACGGAGATCCGCGCCGCGGAGCTGGCCTTCACCCCCGAGGAAGCCGTCGCGCTGCTGCAGCTGCACGGCCTGAGCCTTCCGGTCCCGGCCGCGCGTCCGCTGGTGGACCGTACCCGAGGCTGGGCCGCCGGATTGCGCCTGTGTGCCTTGGCCCCCCAGGAGAGCGGCGATCCAGAGGTCTACCTGAAGGAGTTCGAGGCGGGCTGCAGTACGATCGCGGACTTCTTGTCGGCCGAGGTCCTCAAGGGTCAGACGGAGGAGACACAGGACCTCCTGCTGCGTGTCAGCATCATGGAGCGCTTCTGTCCCGACCTGGCCGACGCGCTGACCGGCCGCACCGATGCCGAACCCCTTCTCGTCGCGCTGCACCGGGCCAACGCGTTCGTCGAACGCCTCGGGCACTCGTGGTACCGGCTGCACCCGCTGTTCGGGGAGATACTCCGGGCCCATCTGCGTGTGCGGCTTCCCGGGCTCGAGCCGGAACTCCACCGGCGGGCCGCGCGGTGGCTGCGTCGTTCGGGGCTCCTGGCGGAGACACTCGCCCACGGCGCCGCCGCGGACGACTGGGATCTGGCCGCCGGTGCCCTTGTCGACGACCTGGCGATCGGCCGGCTCTTCACCGGCCTGCGCTCGGGCGACCTGGTCGAATTGTTCTCCCACATGGGGCCCGGGGCCAGGAGCCCCGCGACGGATCTCGTGCGCGCGGCGCGATCTGGCACGGCGCGACATCGACCAAGGCCTGCCACGCCTGCGCCACGCCGAGGAGTGTCTGGCCGCCGACGCGCCCGAACCGGCGCCGGATGCGGCACCCGACCTGGCGGCCGCCCGGCTGACCTGTGCACTGCTGGAGGCGCTGGCCGCCCGATTGACCGGATGTCCCGCACGGGCCGAGAAGGCCGCCGCAGCAGCCTCCGAACTACGCCAGGCAGTCCCGGCGCACCTCTTGGACAAGCATCCCGAGCTCCCCGCCCTGCTGTCGGCCGATCTGGGATCGGCGCTCCTGTGGGCAGGGCGTTTCGAGGACGCGCGCGCTGCCCCGACCACCGCGGCCGGTGCTCCCGGCGGCATCTTCACCGTGCTGCCCCGTCAGGAGTCGATGGGGCACCTCGCGCTGCTCGACTACCTGAACGGCTGGACCGGCCGGGCGGAGCGCAAAGCGCTGGCCTCGGTGTCCGATACGGAGCGGGTCGGCATGTCTCAGCCGGTGGGCTCCGGCATCGGACAACTGGTCCTGGCTGCCGTGGCCGTCGACCGTCATGAGCTGGACCGGGCTGAAGCCTTGCTCGACGAAGCGGCCCAGCTCGCACCAGGCGCGCGTGATCCGGTGCCGGCGGCGGGACGAGCCCTCGCCACCGCTCGTCTTCTGATGGCCAGGGGCAGGACACGGTCCGCCGTCCAGGCGGCGGACCCGTCCGTCTCCGCCGCCGTGGCCTCACCTTGGTCGCAAGGTCATGAGGCGCTCGTCGCCTCCGCCGCCCACCTGGCCGAAGGACGGCCCGACCAAGCCGCCGAGGTGCTCCGGGAGGTGTCCGGCGACCAGCCGGCGTGTGCTGTGGAGGCCGCGGCGATCCAGGTCGCCGCAGGCCGTCCCGAGGCGGCCATGGACCTGCTCGACAGCATCCACACCCAGGGCGGGACGGGGCCGGCGGTCGCCGTGCGGGCGGGACTGGTGAGGGCTCAGGTCGCGCAGGGGGCGGGAGACACCGCCACCGCGCGCAGGCTCGTGGCACACGCGCTTCTCGACGCCCGGCGCGAGCGGCTGCGGCGTCCGTTCCTCGACGCCGGAGCGTGGATCCGCCCGCTGCTGGCGACCGCCTCACTGCACGAGCTGGCAGCGGGCTGGCTCACGTCCGGTCCGCCGCCGCGCGGTGAGCGGCCCGGTACGGAATCCTCGCCCTCCCCGCTTTGCATGTCGTGGAGATGCGGCAGCTTCCGGAGTGACGGGCCCGGGCGGTGTGCGGTGCCGGAGGGCCCGGCGGCCTTTCACCCTGATCGACCTGATGGCACCGGTCGACCTGGTCCTGTTCGGAAGAACCGGCCCCGGCCCGCCGTCCCCCGCGGGGCCCTTGCCCTCTCCCGGTTGATCGTCCGGCAGCCTTCCTGCTGCCGGCCTGCCTGCCGCCAGGAACACGGGCGGCGGCGTCCTCGGGTCGCACACACTCACCCGCGCCGGGTGAGGCCGCTCGTTGTTTGCCGTGGGCACGCTGAGAAACGGCACAGAATCGCTGCCGGGCGAACGCCCGGGACGGAGGTCGGACATGACCGCACAGACCTACCTGGCGTACGACTACCCGCTGCTGGGTGCCTTCTGGACCATGCTCGTGTTCTTCCTGTGGATCATGTGGTTCATCCTGCTGTTCCGGATCATCACCGACATCTTCCGTGACGACACCATGAACGGTTGGGCGAAGACCGGGTGGCTGGTGTTCTGCATCGTTCTGCCCTTCCTGGGCGTACTCGTCTACGTGATAGCCCGCGGCAAGAACATGGGCCGCCGTGAGGTGGCTCAGGCGCGCGCGCAGCAGGAGGAGTTCAACGCCTACATCAGGCAGACCGCGGCCGGCGGCCGGCCCAGCAGCATCGACGAGCTCGCCGAACTGTCCGAGATCCACGACCGGGGCGCCGTCACGGACCAGGAGTTCCGCAGGGCGAAGGAACTGGTACTGGCCGGACAGGGTCCGGCGACGCAGGCTGCACCACCGACCGCAGCGCAGGCCGCTGACCATCCGCCCACCACGAAGCGAGGCGCATGATGACCGCGACACCCACCCAGGCGGCATACACGGCGAGGCAGGGATGGGCAACCGGCCTGACAGCCTTCGCAGCCGTGATGCTCTTGCTCGTCGGTCTGCTCGACATCTTCCGGGGCATCATGGCCATCGCCGAGGACGACGTCTTCCTGACGACGTCCAACTACGTGTTCGAGTTCGACCTGACCGGCTGGGGCTGGGTCCACCTCGTCCTGGGCGTGGTCGCCGTGATCGTCAGCATGGGGCTGTTCAAGACCGCGACGTGGGCGCGCGTCACCGGTGTGGCCATCGCCGGACTCGTGATCATCGCCAACTTCCTCTCCCTGCCGTACTACCCGGTGTGGTCGGTCGTGATGATCACCATCTCGGGCTTCATCATCTGGGCCCTGTGCGTGGTCGACCGCGGCAACCTCTTCCGCCCGCCCGAGGAGCGCTCGACGCGCGGGATGTGAGGGGGAAGAGAAGGGCTGACAGGTGGGACGGCACGGCGGGGATGCGAGGGGATCGGCGGGGTCAGGGGCCCGGGCCGCACGCGAGGGCAGCGTCGGCCGGGCCCGCCTCGCCGTACTCGCCGGGCTGGCGAGCATCCTGGTGCCGCTCGTCACCGCCGGTCTGCGCAGTGTGCTGTGGGTGCTGATCGGCGTCTCAGGCCTGGCGCTCGCTGCCGTCGGCGTGTGGTGGGCCCTGGCGCACACCGGTGCGCTCCGTCTCCTCGGGGCGGCCCTGTCACTGGCCGCGCCGGTCACCGTGCTGTCCCTGTACGCCGCCTTCGGCATGCTGGCGCCGGCCGCGTTGTCCCTGGCCCTGTGGATGGTGGCCGTCACAGCGGCACGTACGGCCCTGACATCCGGTCACAGCGCCTGCGGCAGGACTGTCGGCGAAGCACCGCACGCCCCCTGGGTCCTCATGAATCCGCGTTCCGGCGGGGGCAAGGTGGACCGTTTCCACCTGGTGGAGAAGGCTGAGGCGGCCGGCTGCCGGGTCGCCCTGCTCACCAGGGGCCAGGACGTCACCGAGCTGGCCCGGCGGGCCGTCGCCGAAGGAGCCGACCTCCTGGCAGTGGCGGGCGGCGACGGCACCCAGGCCCTGGTGGCCGAGGTCGCGGCGCGCCACGACCTGCCGTTCGTGGTGATTCCCGCCGGCACCCGCAACCACTTCGCCCTCGACCTCGGCCTGGACCGTGACGATCCGGCGGCGGCCCTGGAAGCCCTGGCCGACGGCGTGGAACTGCGCGTCGACCTCGGGTACGCCGCGGACCCTGTCTTCGTCAACAACGCCTCGTTCGGAACGTACGCGTCCGTCGTCACGGAACCGGACTACCGGGCCGCCAAGGTGCGCACCACCCTGCGCACCCTCCCCGGTCTCCTCACCGGCGAGGGCTCGCCCAGGCTGCGGGCGCGAGCCGACCGGACCTGCTTCGAGCGACTCCAGGCCCTGCTGGTCAGCAACAATCCATACGGACGTGTTGTCGACGCAGCCCGTCCGGGGCGCAGGGAACGGCTGGACGCAGGGCTGCTCGGCCTGGTGTGCGTACGGGTCGACAACACCGCTCAGGCGGCGCGGACCGCGCGCGGTGCGCGGTCCGGGGGACTGCTCCGGCTGAGCGCGAGGGAGGTCGTCGTCGAAGCTGACGCGGACACGCTCCCGGCCGGTATCGACGGGGAACACGTCGTCCTGCCCGCGCCCGTCGTGTGCCGCAGCGCGCCCGGAGCACTCCGTGTCCGGGTACCACGTCGCCGCCCGCACGCGCTCCGGGGCAGCGGGAGGGCCGCCGACTGGCCGCGCGTGACACGGCTGGCGCTGGGCCGCCCGTTGCCCAGCCGGGCCCCGGTCAGCGCCCCGTACCCGGTCAGCGGCGAAGCGGGGCCACCGAAGTGACGGCCGGGGCCCGGAAGATGCGCTCAATCGGCAGGTCAGCGGTGGCGTGTATCGACCTCGCACGGTAGCGAGACGTCGAGCACGACCAGGTCGGGCGGACGGGCGGCGGCGAGCCGGAGGCCGTGGCTGCGTCGAGGGCGGCGCCCACGCCGTAGTGACGTGTCGTACGGCCGAGCGGGCCGGGAGCGGGGCAACCGGCTTCAGGGCAGCGGGAGTCGGCGGCCCGGGATGCCTCCACGGGCCGCCGGCTCCCGCTGCGTCGCGCAAGGCCGTCACTGCTTCGCCGTGAGGTGCTGCAGCGCGATGTTGAGCTCCAGGACGTTCACACGGGGCTCACCCATGAAGCCCAGCGTGCGGCCCTCGGTGTGGTCCTTGACCAGCCGCGCCACCTGTGCGAGCGGCAGGTCGTTCTTCGCGGCGACCCGGTGGGCCTGCAGTGCGGCGTAGGCCGGGGATATGTCCGGGTCCAGGCCGGAGCCGGAGGAGGTCACCGCGTCCGCGGGGACGTCCGACGGCTGGACGGTGTAGCCGGGCACCGAGTTGTCCTCGACGACGGCGGCCTTGGCGTCCTCGACCTGCTTGATCAGGTCTGTGTTGTCAGCCGAGAGGTTGGTCGCGCCGGACAGGATCAGCTGGTACCGGGTGTTGACGCTGTTGGGGCCGAGGCCGTTCGCCGGACGGCCCTGGAACCACTTCAGGTCCGCGTCCGGGATCTGCCGGCCCTTGTTCAGCGGCAGGTTGTACGACTGGCCGATGAGGGAGGAGCCGACGACCTTGCCGTCCGCCGTGACCTCGGAGCCGTTCGCCTTGTCGGGGAACAGCCCCTGGGCGATGCCGGTGACGACCAGCGGATAGACGACGCCGGTCACCAGGGTCAGCACGAGGAGGGCGCGCAGGCCCGCCCCGAGCAACCGGGCGGTGTTCGTGACGGAGTTGTTCATGGCGATCAGCCGATCCCGGGGACGAAGGAGATGAGCAGGTCGATGATCTTGATGCCGGCGAAGGGGGCGACCAGGCCGCCGATGCCGTAGATCGCGAGGTTGCGGCGAAGCATCCGGTCCGCGCTCATCGGCCGGTACCGCACGCCCTTCAGCGACAGCGGCACCAGCGCGACGATGATCAGCGCGTTGAAGACGACCGCCGACAGGATCGCGGAGTCGGGCGAGGACAGCCGCATGATGTTCAGCTTGTCCAGGCCCGGGTGGACGGCCGCGAACAGCGCCGGGATGATCGCGAAGTACTTCGCGACGTCGTTGGCGATGGAGAAGGTGGTCAGCGCACCGCGCGTGATCAGCAGCTGCTTGCCGATCTCCACGATCTCGATCAGCTTGGTCGGGTCGGAGTCGAGGTCGACCATGTTGCCGGCCTCCTTGGCGGCCGACGTACCGGTGTTCATGGCCACGCCGACGTCCGCCTGGGCGAGGGCCGGCGCGTCGTTCGTGCCGTCACCGGTCATCGCGACCAGCTTGCCGCCCGCCTGCTCCCGCTTGATGAGGGCCATCTTGTCCTTGGGGGTGGCCTCGGCGAGGAAGTCGTCGACGCCCGCCTCAGCGGCGATCGCCTTGGCGGTCAGCGGGTTGTCACCCGTGATCATGACCGTCTTGATGCCCATGCGGCGCAGCTCCTCGAACCGCTCCCGCATCCCCTTCTTGACGACGTCCTTCAGGTGGACGACGCCCAGGACCCGGGCGCCCTGCTCGTCCTCCACCGCGACCAGCAGCGGGGTGCCGCCCGCCTCGGATATACGGTTCGCGAGGGCGTCGGCGTCCTTGGCGACCGTGCCACCCTGCTCCTCCACCCAGGCGACGACCGAGGCGGTGGCGCCCTTGCGGACCTTGCGCCCGTCGACGTCGACACCGGACATACGGGTCTGGGCCGTGAAGGCGATCCACTCGGCGTGCGTCAGCTCGCCCTGGTGGCGTTCGCGCAGCCCGTACCCCTCCTTGGCCAGGACGACGATGGAGCGGCCCTCGGGCGTCTCGTCGGCCAGCGACGACAGCTGGGCGGCGTCCGCGACCTCGGCCTCGGTGGTGCCGCGCACCGGCACGAACTCGGCGGCCTGCCGGTTGCCCAGCGTGATGGTCCCGGTCTTGTCGAGCAGCAGTGTGGAGACGTCACCCGCGGCCTCGACCGCGCGCCCCGACATGGCCAGCACGTTGCGCTGCACGAGCCGGTCCATGCCGGCGATGCCGATCGCGGAGAGCAGGGCGCCGATCGTGGTCGGGATCAGGCAGACCAGCAGGGCGACCAGCACGACCATGGTCAGGTGCGTACCCGCGTAGGTGGCGAACGGCGGCAGCGTGGCCACCGCGAGCAGGAAGGCGATCGTCAGCGAGGCCAGCAGGATGTTGAGCGCGATCTCGTTCGGCGTCTTCTGTCGTGCCGCCCCCTCCACCAGGTTGATCATCCGGTCGATGAAGGTCTCGCCGGGCCTCGTCGTGATCTTGATGACGATCCGGTCGGACAGCACCTTCGTACCGCCCGTGACCGCCGAACGGTCGCCACCGGACTCCCGGATCACCGGAGCGGACTCACCCGTGATCGCCGACTCGTCGACGGACGCGACGCCGTCGACGACATCGCCGTCACCGGGGATGATGTCACCGGCCTGGCAGACCACCAGGTCGCCGATGGTCAGGTCGGTGCCCGGGACGCGCTCCTCGGAGCCGTCCTCGAGGAGCCGACGCGCGACCGTGTCCGTCTTGGCCTTGCGCAGGGTGTCGGCCTGCGCCTTGCCCCGGCCCTCGGCGACCGCCTCCGCCAGGTTGGCGAAGATCACGGTCAGCCACAGCCACACGCTGATCGTCCAGCCGAACCAGTCACCGGGATCCGTGGACGAGAACACCGTGGTGAGGGCGGAGCCGATCCACACCACGAACATCACGGGCGACTTGACCATCACCCGCGGGTCGAGCTTGCGGAACGCCTCCGGCAGCGACGTGACCAGTTGTTCGGGGTCGAACAGGCCCGCTCCGGCCCGTCCTTCGGCGGGCTTGTGCGCGGTGGGGACGCCGCTGTGCGGGGCCCGGGTGGGTGTGGCTGTGGACATCGAGTCCTCTGACTTCTCTGTGCGGGTGGTCATCACGCCAGCCCTTCCGCGAGCGGGCCCAGGGCCAGGGCCGGGAAGTACGTGAGACCGGTGATGATCAGGATCGCGCCCACCAGCAGGCCGGTGAACAGCGGTTGCTCGGTGCGCAGGGTGCCCGCCGTGGCCGGGATCGGCTGCTGTCCGGCGAGCGAGCCGGCCAGGGCCAGGACGAAGACCATGGGCAGGAAGCGGCCGAGCAGCATCGCGAGCCCCGTCGTGGTGTTGAACCAGTCGGTGTTCGCGTTCAGACCGGCGAAGGCCGAACCGTTGTTGTTCGACGCGGACGTGAAGGCGTACAGCACCTCGGAGAAGCCGTGCGCGCCAGGGTTGAGCATCGAGTGCGGCGGGCTCGGCAGGGCCATGGAGGCCGCGGTGAGGACCAGCACCAGCGCCGGGGTGACCAGGATGTAGCAGGCGGCGAGCTTCATCTGGCGCGCACCGATCTTCTTGCCCAGGTACTCGGGCGTACGGCCGACCATCAGGCCGGCGATGAACACCGCGATGACCGCCATGATCAGCATGCCGTACAGGCCGGAGCCGACGCCGCCGGGCGCGATCTCGCCCAGCATCATGCCCAGCATGGTGACGCCGCCGCCCAGACCGGTGAAGGAGGAGTGGAAGGAGTCCACCGCACCCGTGGAGGTCAGCGTGGTCGACACCGCGAAGATCGACGAGCCGCCGATCCCGAAGCGGACCTCCTTGCCCTCCATCGCCCCGCCGGCCGCCTGTAGCGCCGGGCCGTGGTGGGCGTACTCGGTCCACATCATCAGCGCGACGAACCCCAGCCAGATGGTGACCATCGTGGCGAGGATCGCGTAGCCCTGCCTCACGCTGCCGACCATCACGCCGAAGGTGCGGGTCAGTGAGAACGGGATCACCAGGATCAGGAAGATCTCCAGCAGGTTCGTGAACGGACTCGGGTTCTCGAACGGGTGGGCGCTGTTGGCGTTGAAGTAGCCACCGCCGTTGGTGCCCAGTTCCTTGATGGCCTCCTGCGAGGCGACCGCGCCGCCGTTCCACTGCTGCGAGCCCCCCGTGAACTGCCCGACCCCGTGGATGCCGGAGAAGTTCTGGATCACACCGCAGGCGACCAGGACGACCGCGGCCAGCGCGGCGATCGGCACCAGGATGCGCAGGGTGCCGCGGACCAGGTCGGCCCAGAAGTTGCCCAGTTCACCCGTGCGGGAGCGGGCGAAGCCGCGGACGAGGGCCACGGCCACGGCCATGCCCACGGCGGCGGAGACGAAGTTCTGCACGGCCAGACCGGCGGTCTGCACGACGTGCCCCATGGTCTGCTCGCCGTAGTACGACTGCCAGTTGGTGTTGGTCACGAAGGACACGGCCGTGTTGAACGACTGCGCCGGGTTCACCGAGGTGAAGCCGAGCGAGCCGGGCAGGACGCCCTGCAGACGCTGGAGCAGGTAGAGGAAGAGGACGCCGGCGGCCGAGAAGCCCAGGATCCCGCGCAGATACGCGGGCCAGGTCATCTCGGTGTCGGGGTCGGCACCGATGCCCTTGTAGATCCACTTCTCGACGCGGAGGTGCTTGTGCGAGGAGTAGACCCGGGCCGTGTAGGTGCCGACGGGAACGTAGACGAGCGCCAGCGCGCCTATGAGGGCGAGCAGTTGGAGCACGCCTGCGAGTACGGGACCCATGTCGCCCGCTGCGGTAGCAGCTGATGTCACCGTCAGAACCTCTCCGGGAAGATCAGGGCGAGGACGAGATGGCCCAGCAGGGCGACGGCCACGACGAGGCCGACGATGTTCTCGGCGGTCACAGCTTCGTCACCCCCTTGGCGACAAGGGCCACCAGCGCGAAGACCGCGAGCACGGTGACGACGAAGGCCAGATCGGCCATCGCTGACTCCTGGAGTGAGGTTCGGTGGAAACGGACGGTTAGAGCAAACCTCCTCTCCGACCGGATCCGATCGCCCGTTGACGGCTCTCTTACGGCAGCCGGTACGCCTTTGACGGGACTCTTACGCCCTGACCGTTCTGGTGAGCAGCGGTCCGCGCCGGCTGGTGACCCGGCTCACCGCAGCCGGCAGATCACCGTGTCCGTCTCCCGCCGCACAGCGTGCGCGACGACCGCGCCCGCTCGCCCCGCTGGTTCTGCGGCAAGGGACCGGTCTCCGGTATCGGTAGGGTGGCCCCGGTGCGGGGCTCGGCAGGCATGGAAGGGCCGTGGTCCCTCACACGGCACGTTCCATGCAGACCAGCCCGTCCCGCTCGTCCCACGACTCGGTGACGGTGAATCCGAGCCGCTCGTACAGGGCGATCGCGGCTGCACGCCACTTCCACACCGACAGCCGCACCAGGCTGACGCCGCTTTCCGCAGCCTGCGCGAGCGCGGCCCTGACCAACCTGGACGCGATGCCCCGCCCCCGGAACTCCGGATCCGTCCAGAGCCTCTTGACCTCGGAGGGGCCGTCGACACGGGCGGTGACCACCACGCAGCCCACCGCCGTGTCCCCGCTCAACGCCAGTAGCACCACATCATCGGCGAACACGGCGTGTGGATCCGTGATCTCTACCCGGTAGCGGTCCGGCAGCTCGTCCACACCGGCGCAGGCCTCACCCTTCTCGGCCTGGGTCTGCAGATGGTAGGCCGCCAGCAGCTCGGCCGGCCCGTCCTGGGCGAAAGGGGCCTGACCCGGCCAGCGGACGATGGCGACCTCGCGTTGATCAGACATGAAGTGAGCATTCCATGACGCCGTCACGGCGCGCTCGGCCGGCGGGATCCGGAGCATGCCCTGGGCGCTGTGCTGGTCGACAGCGCGTTCCCGTACGGCCGGCGGGACGAAGCCACGAGGACTTCCCGGCCATCACCGAGGCCGTACGCGAGGTCGCCGCCCTCGACCGAGGGCGGCCGAAGACATGGCCGGCGGACCGGCACAACGACAGCTCCCGCCACCATCGTCATCATCGTCCGACTCGACCGCGTCCGGCCGCGCAACGGCCGTGGTCCCTCTTGGTCCGTCAGGGAATCGAACCCATGCGGAACGGTCAGTCCGCGTGCTGGGCGGCCTCGTAGAGGGGGCCGGTGATCGCGGAGGTGAACTGCGGGCCGACGAGGTAGCGGCTGCACGTGGGGTCGTCGGAGTCGTCGCAGACGCTGCCCGCGGTGGTGAAGAAGGCGCTCTGGCTGTTGTCGCCGACGACCGTGCCGAGTCCGGTTGCCGGGTCGAAGGCGGCGATACGTGGACCGCCGCTGGAGCCACCCCCCATCACGCAGGCGTTGCCCCATTGGCCCCTGGGCTCGGGGAAGTCGGACGTACCGGGGTACTCGCGGGTCGGGCCCGTGCAGAAGGCGAGCCGGGCACCGGTGTACTCGGGCAGGCCCTCCCGCGCCGGGTCGGAGGCGGACCGCGGATAGCCGAACTCGTAGACCTTGCGATCGCCCGGCCGGTCGAAGCCGATGCGCTGGGCGGCGCCGACCGCGTCCTGCACCCTGCGACCCCGGGTGTCGGTGCCGAGGACCACGAACGCCTGGTCGTACGCGTCGAACTTCAGCGAGTCGACGGCGTCGTTCTGCAGCCAGGTGGCATCGACCACGCCCAGCCGGCCGACGAACTTCCCGTACGGCGCGCGGCCGTCACGGAAGCCGGGGACGAACATCACGTTCGCCGCCCACTGGTTGTCCTCGCCGAGCAGGTCGGTGCTGTTCATGCAGTGCCCGGCCGTCACCACGGTGCTGCGGTTTGCACTGGTGACGACGGTGGCGGTGCAACTGGCGTCCTCGCCGTGATCGGTGAAGAAGAGCCTGCCCACCGTCCGGCTCAGGGTGTCGGAACCGGTCCACGGCGCACCGTCCGGGCCGCTCTTCGGCGGCTTGCCGGCGGACGGCGAGGTGAGAGCAGCGATACGCTCGGGGGTCCAGTAGTCCAGCACGGCCTGCTGTTGCGCCGGGGTGACCGCCTCCGGGTGGGTGGCGACGCCGCCCGAGGCACCCGAGCCGCCCGTGGCGCGCGCGGCGCCCGTGACGGACGGGCTGTGCGGAGCCGCCGTAGCGGGTCCGGCGGGTAGGGACAGGGTGAGGGCCGCGGCCAACGCCGCTCCGGTCAGGGCGACTTCGCGTTTCGCGTGCCTGCGTGTCCGGTTCTGGTAGCCGTCTGTACGGCTGGAAGTCCTGGGCATGGGCGGGAGAGTAGCCAGGCAGGGTCAAGAACCTGTCAGCAACCGGTGAGGATCGGGGTCCCCCGACAGCGTCCGACACTGGACCGCACATGGGGGGACGCGCCACGTACACCCACGTGGGGTTTCGTGACGCTTGATGTGTCAGGCCAGCAAGTAACCTTATTTGAATGCATAGCACCAATCCTCTGGGTGAGTTCATACGAGCTCGCCGTGCTGCCACCTCACCGGCGCAGGTGGGCCTGCCGGACGAGGGGTGTCGACGCACCGCAGGGCTCCGGCGCAATGAGGTGGCCATGCTGGCCGGTGTGAGTGAGGGGTATTACGCACGCCTGGAACAGGGACGTGAGAAACATCCGTCCGACCAGGTTCTCAACGCGCTGACCCGGGTTTTCGGACTCGATGCCGAGGCGGCGGAGCACTTGCACAGCCTGGCCCGGCAGGGACTGCGCAGCCGCGCCACCTCACCCGCCGATGAACGCGTGGCCGGGCACCTCGTACGGCTGATCGACTCCTGGAGCACCCCGGCGCTGATCATGAGCCGTCGCTTCGACATCCTGGCCGCGAACGACACGGGCAGGGCGCTGTTCTCCGTCGTGGGCGCGGAGACGAATCTGGCCCGCTTCATCTTCCTGGACCCCTCCGCCCGGCGGTTCTACCGCGACTGGGAAGGGCTCGCATGGACCTGCGTGGCGAGCCTGCGCGCGACGTCGTCGCTGCACCCGAAGGACGGGGCACTGCGCGCCCTGGCGGAACAACTGTGCGCCGAGAGCCGGGAGTTCGCCCGTCTCTGGGAAAGGTACGACATCCGCGCGAAGACCCACCAGAGCGGGTGGCTGCTGCACCCGGAGGTCGGCGCCCTGGAGTTGACCTATCAGTCGTTCACCATCAACGGCACGCCGGGCCACCAGCTCGGCACCTTCCACGTCGACCCGGCAGGCGAGCGGGCACTGCAGCGGCTGGCCCGCTCGGCCGACCGGCCGCGCTCTCCCGGCACCGAAGAGGTGGCCCTCCGGTGAGTCGCGTCAAGGCGTGCCGCTTCGGCTGTCCTCATGGGGGATCCGTCAGTCCTCGGCGCTGGGGGTGACGCGCACCTTGATGTTCTTCATGAGGGGCTGGTTGCTCTGGCGGCTGTAGTCGCTCGCGGCGATCAGCACGTTCATCTCCGGCATGTATCCGGCGGCGCAGCCGCGGGGCATGCTGTACTCGATCGCCCGGTACCGCTTGAGGTACCGCTCGCTGCCGTCGCGGGCGGTGGCGGTGATGTCCACCAGGCTGTCCGGTCCGATGCCGCGGGCCCGCATGTCGTCCCCGTTCATGAGGATGAGGGTGCGCAGGTTGCTGATCCCGCGGTAGCGGTCGTTGTCGGAGTAGATCGTGGTGTTCCACTGGTCGTGGCTGCGCATGGTCTGGAGGATGAGCACGTCGTCCCCAGGCGGTGCCTCCGGCAGCGGCGCGGCGGAGAACTCCGCGCGCCCGGAGGGGGTGAGGAAGACCAGTTCGCGTGCGGGCTGCTTGATGCGGAAGCCCAGCGGCAGCCGCACCCGGCGGTTGAAGTCCTCGAAGCCGTCGAGGACTTGGGCCATGGTGTCCCGGATGCGGTCGTAGTCCTCGATGTAGGACTCCCACGGGACGGCGCTGTCCGGGAGGACGGCCCGCGCCATGCCCGCGATGATGGCCGGCTCGGACAGCAGGTGCGGTGAGGCGGGCTTCTTCATGCCGGCCGACAGGTGCACCATGCTCATGGAGTCCTCGACGGAGACGGACTGCGGTCCGCGTCGCTGGTGGTCCTTCTCGGTGCGGCCCAGGCAGGGCAGGATCAGCGCCTTCTCTCCGTGCACGAGGTGGCTGCGGTTGAGCTTGGTGCTCACCTGCACGGTGAGCGCGCAGTTCCGCAAGCCCTGGGCGGTGTACGCGGTGTCCGGCGCGGCCAGGACGAAGTTGCCGCCCATCCCGACGAAGACCTTCACCCGGCCCTCGTTCATGGCCTTGATGGTGTCGACCGTGTCCATGCCGTGGGCGCGGGGCGGGTCGATGTGGCAGACCTCGGCGAGCCGGTCCAGGAACTTCTGCCGGGGCCGGTGGTCGATACCGCAGGTGCGGTTGCCCTGGACGTTGCTGTGCCCGCGCACCGGGGAGGGGCCGGCGCCCTCCCGGCCGAGGTTGCCGCGCAGCAGCAGGACGTTGACGATCTCGCGGACGGTGTCCACACCGTGCTCGTGCTGGGTGAGGCCGAGGCACCAGCTGATGAGGGTGCGGTCGGAGCGGGAGTAGATCTCGGCGGCCCTGAGGATGTCGGCGCGGGTCAGTCCGGACTGCTGCTCCAGTTCCGCCCAGCCGGTGGCCTCGCACAGGGCGCGGTACTCCGCGAAGCCGTGGGTGTAGCGCTCGATGAACTCCCTGTCGAGCGCCTTGGGGTCGGTACGGCTCTGCTCCAGGACCGCCTTGGCGATGCCCCGCAGCAGGGCCATGTCGCCGCCCGCCCGCACCTGGAGGTTGAGCGTGCTGGTGCGGGTCGCCTTGAACAGGGCCATGTCGGTGAACTCGTGCGGCACGATCGTGCTGGTCGCCGCGGCCTCGACGAGCGGGTTCACATGGACGATCTGAGCGCCGCGGCGGTAGGCCTCGGCGAGCGCGGTCAGCATGCGGGGTGCGTTGGAGGCGGCGTTGACGCCCATGACGAACAGGGCGTCGGCGGTCTCCCAGTCCTTGAGGTCGGCGGTGCCCTTGCCTGTGCCGAGGGCCGCCGTCAGGGCCCGGCCGGACGCCTCGTGGCACATGTTGGAGCAGTCCGGCAGGTTGTTGGTGCCGAACTCTCGGGCCATGAGCTGGTACAGGAAGGTCGCCTCGTTGCTCAGCCGGCCCGAGGTGTAGAACGCGGCCTCGTCCGGGCTGTCGAGCGCGCGCAGTTCGCGGCCGATGAGGGCGAAGGCGTCCTGCCAGCTGATCGGCACGTAGCGGTCGGCGGCGGCGTCGTAGACGAGGGGCTCGGTGAGCCGTCCCTGGTCCTCCAGGGCGAAGTCGGACCACTCGGAGAGTTCGGAGACGGTGTGCTCGGCGAAGAAGGCGGCCCCGACCCGCTTGGGGGTCATCTCCCAGGTGACGTGCTTGATGCCGTTCTCGCAGATGTCGAGCTTGAGACCCTTGGTGTCGTCGGGCCAGGCGCATCCCGGGCAGTCGAAGCCGCCGTTCTCGTGGTTCATCTTGAAGATCGCGCGGGGCCCGTCGAAGAGCGCGCGTTCCTTGATCAGCACCCGGGAGACGCTCTTGGCGGCGCCCCAGCCGGCCGCGGGGTGGTGGTAGGCGCGGTGGGCGGGGCGCCTGTCGTCGGCCGGGCCGTCGCCGCCCGTGGCCGTGCGGCCGACCGAGCCGTCGTCCGGGTTCGACGTCTGGTTCACATCGGATGCGGTCATGTCCTGCGCTTCCTGTGTGGAGGTGGCTCGGTGGTGCGATCGGCCGCGCGGATCCCCGGCCGGCTGCGGGGGTCCGGCCGGCTGCGGGGGTCGCGGTCGGCCGCCGGCGCCGTGGTCAGCCGGCCGGGTCGCGGTCAGCCGCGGGGGTCGTCGGCGCGGACGAGGGGGGTGTCGACGAGGTGCTCGGAGAGGAACCAGCACTGGAGTTCGCCGGTGCGGATCACCTGGGAGACGAGCAGGTCGTTGGTGCCGTCGTCGCCCAGCTCGGCCACCCGCGCGGCGGCGTCGTGGGCCTCGGTGAGGATGATCTCGTGGGCCTCAAGGAGGCGGGAGAGCATCGCCGGGACCTCCTCCACGCCGTCCGGGGGCCGGGGCACGCTCGTCAGTTCGGCGGCGTGCCGTGGATCGCCGACCGCGACGCCGCCCAGCGTCTGGACGCGCTCGGCCAGGGTGTCGACCAACTGGAGCTGTTCGTCGGCGTGCTTGTCCAGCAGCAGATGGAGCTGGTAGAAGGTCGCTCCGCGCATCAGCCAGTGGTGCTTCTTGTACAGGTGGTACAGCATCTGCGTGTCGGCGAGTACGCGGGTGAGGCGCTGGCAGGAGTACAGGCGGCTGTCCGCACTCAGCCCGAGGGGGAACTGCTTGACGGTGCCGAACTCCTGGATGACGGGGCTCTTCTGGTGCAGCAGGGGCTGGCTGCCGCGCGGCTGTCCGCTCGCCGGCTGGGTGGTGGTGGCCATGGGGACGTCCTTCCTCGGTCGGGGTGGAGGGGGAACTACTTCGCCAGGAAGTCCAGGAGGGCCTGGTTGACTTCTTCTGGGTGGGTCCAGGCGATGTTGTGCGGGCCTCCCTCGACGGTCACGAACGTCAGGTCGCGGATCAGCCCCGGCAGCCGCTTCGCCGTGGCCTCGTACGGCAGGATCCGGTCCGCGTCCCCGTGCACCAGCAGCGTCGGCACGTCGATCTTCGGCAGATCGTCCCGGAAATCCGTCAGCCACGTGTCCACACACGCGTACGCCGCCCACGCCGACGCGCCCACGGCCACATTGAAACTGTTCTGCCACGCCTGATCACTGATCCGCGACCCGGCGTACATGTCGACGTTGTAGAAGTTGTCGAGGAAATCCTTGAAATAGGCCGGCCGGTCTTTCAGCACCGCCGCCTTGATCCCCTCGAAAACCGACGCGTCCACGCCCTCCGGATTGTCCTCCGTCTTCAGCAGGAACGGCGGAATCGCACCCAGCAGGGCTGCCTTCGCCACTCGGTCCGAACCGTACCGGCCCAGATAGCGCGTGACCTCACCCGTGCCCATCGAGAACCCGACCAGCGCCACATCCCGCAGATCCAGATGCTCCAGCAGCGCCTTCAGGTCCGCCGCGAACGTGTCGTAGTCGTACCCCACCACCGGCTGCGACGACCGGCCGAACCCCCGCCGGTCGTAGGTCACCACCCGGTACCCCGCCTCCAGCAGCACCCGCTCCTGCTTCTCCCACGAATGCCCGTTGAGCGGATATCCGTGAATCAGCACCACCGGTCGACCGTTTCCGTGGTCCTCGTAGTACAGCTCGATCGCACCGCTGTTCTCCTGCCCCACCGTCACGAACGGCATCACAACCACGCCCTTTCATCGAGTTCGGTGGCGTCAGGCTCCCAGCTGTTCAGCGACCTCACATCACATGAACGTGCGAGAGCGTGCCAGGTGGTTCTGCTACTCGATCCAGTCGCCCTCAAGGCATGCCTCAAGGAACTCGTCGATGTCCGTCTCTTCCCGCGGACGTCGCCTGCTCCCATGGGGATGTCCTGGCCCCTGCCGCGGCGGCGGGTCACCGGTGCCGCAGGGGGATGACGGCGCGGAACGTGGTGCCGGAACCGGGTGTATGACGGACGCTCAGAGTCCCGTTCGGGGCGGACACTTCGTCGGCATGGCCGTCAAGGGTGCCTCGTCCGCGGTACGGCCGGGTGCGGCACCGTCGTCCGTGACGGTCACGACGAGATCGACGTCCAGGTCGGCCTGTACCTGGACCGTTGACCTTCGCGGGGCTCTGTGCCGCCAGGCCGACGAGGGCCGCCTTGAGCCCACGCGGCTTGAGGACACCGGGGTACAGGGCGGCCGTCGCGTCCCTGACGTGGGCCAGCGCCTCCTCGGCGGCGTCCACCGCCGGTGCGGGTCCGGGCTCCCGGCCCAGTTGTTCGCGGACCAGGCCGAGGCCGAGCAGCAGTGCCACCAGACGTTCCTGTGCGCCGTGCTGGAGGCAGTCGGCGGCGCGGCGGCTGCGCAGGGCGCACTCCTGGGCGGGGTGCCGCTCAGGGCCCTTCCATGGTCGCCGGGCGGGGTCGTTCGCCCGCGTCGTGGGCGAACCCCCCTCACCGTCGCCGGGCGGAGGATGTACACCGCCGTCTCGGCGTCTGCCGTTCTCCCCGTCCGGCGACCCGGGAGTGTTCTGATGCCTCAGCGCGCGTCCCTCCGGATGGAATGCGGAGGCCCGGTACTAATGGGAAAACATGTCAGCTCCCGCACAGCATAAGTTACTAGGTAACTAAGCGATAGTTAGTTCCTCCCCACGGCACAGAGTATGGCTCGGTCAACAGTCAGTCCAGCCGCGTACTCCTGGGGCTGACACAAGGCCGGGGGCCGACCCACTGGGTCGGCCCCCGGCTTGTGTGGCTGTGGTCGTCACGCGTCGGCCGGGTGCACCGTCAGCAGGTCCGCGAGGTCGATCCGGGTCAGGAACTCCCGGCGGATGCGGTCGGCGACCTCGGAGACCTCTTCGGAGCCGTCGTTCGCCGGGTCGATGTGGACGCGGTAGGGCCGCCGGCCCTCCGGCAGGGCCACGATGCGGGCGATCTCGTCGGAGACCAGTGAGGCCTCCGCGCCCTCGGGGGCGAGGGCCGCGAGCTTCTGGGAGACCTGCTCCATCAGACCCGCGTACTTGGTCTCGTACTCCGCCTCGACGGCCTGGTCGGCCGGGTGACCGGAGTGGGCGAAGTGGTTGGTGCCGCTGGTGAAGGAGCCGGGGACCACGATCGAGGTCTCCACGCCCCAGCGGGCCAGCTCGCCGGCGTAGGTGACCGCCAGGGAGTCCATCGCCGCCTTGGCGGCGAAGTAGGGGCCGAGGTAGGGCGGGGTTCCGCCCTTGACGCTGGAGCTGGACACCCAGACGACCAGCCCGCGGCCGGCCTTGCGCAGGTGCGGCAGGGCGGCGCGGTTGACGCGCTGGGCGGACAGCACGTTGATGTCGAAGAGCTGGTCGAGCTGCTCCGGGGTGAAGGCCTCGGACGGGCCGGTGACCATGTGACCGGCGTTGTGGACCAGGACGTCGATACGGCCGTGCTCCTCGATCACCCGCTTGACGGCGGCGTCGACGGAGTCCTGGGAGTTGACGTCCATCTCGACGGCGCGCAGGTCCACGCCGTGCTCCTTGGCGTAGTCGGCGGCGGCCTGGACCTGGGGCGCGTTGCGGCCGGCGGTCTCGCGCATGCCGGCGTACACGGTGTTCCCCGTGTCGGCGAGGGCGCGGGCGGTCAGGGCGCCGAAACCGCTGGATGCGCCGGTGATGACGACGATATTGCTCATGGCAGTCTCCTTGACCACGGAGGTGGGCTGTCAGGGGGTGAGGGCGGAGGGTCGGGCGTGGGGGGGGAAGAGTCAGGGGGTGCGGGCCGGCCCGCGGGGATCCGGTGGAGGGCTGAGCAGGATGTGGCGCCGCGGGCTCAGGCGATGCCGCCGTTGGCGTAGAGGGTCTGGCCGTTGATCCAGCGTGCCGGGCCGGCGAGGAAGGCGATGGGTTCGGCGATGTCCTCGGGGGTGCCCAGCCGCTCCAGTGGGGCGGCCTTGGAGAGGTTGTCGAGCGCCGCCTGGTCCTTGCCCTCGAGGAACAGCGGGGTGGCGGTGGGTCCGGGGGAAACCGCGTTGACGGTGATGTCCTTGCCCCGCAGTTCGCGGGCGAGCACCAGGGTCATCGCCTCGACCGCTCCCTTGCTCGCGGCGTAGGCGCCGTAGGTGGGGAACTGGAGCCTGGTGAGCGACGAGGAGACGTTGATCAGGGCTCCGCCGCGGCGCAGGCGCCGGGCCGCCTGCTGGGAGACGACGAACGTGCCGCGGATGTTGGTGCGGTGCATGCGGTCCAGGTCGTCCAGGTTCAGCGTGGCGATCGGCGACAGGAGCATGATGCCCGCGGTGTTGACCACTACGTCGATGCCGCCGAACTCCGCCTCGGTGGCGTCGAAGGCCGCGGCCATGGCGTCCTCGTCGGCCACGTCGCCGGCCACCGCGATCGCCTTGCCGCCGCGGGCCTTGACGGCCTCGACGGCCTCGTCGGCCTTGGCCTTGTTGCCGGCGTAGTGCACCGCGAGGGCGAAGCCGTCCTTGGCCAGGCGGTCGACCACGGCCCGGCCGATGCCTCCGGTACCGCCCGTGACCAGCGCGACGCGGGTGTTCGTTTCCGTCATGGTGACCAGTCCTTCGTGTGGTGTGGCAGCGTGTCCGATCCAGCGGGCGAGATCGCCGATCTCGTCTTTGCGTTATCGACGATAACAGCAGATCGGAATGATGGCAACACTTTCCCGTGAGCATCGATAACAGTGTCGAGCGGCCGGCCGGCGGGATGGGCCGTGGGAGGACGGCTCCAGTCGGCGCGGCCCCCGGCACATAGCCCAGTCTTTCCGCCGCGGTGGCAGGCTCACCATCGAGCAGGCTTGACTGTGGGCATGTGGCCTGCCCCTGGCACGGCGTGGGGATGACCCCACGAGGGGCACGCCGGTCGCCGGTGCCGGCCTCGGAGATGGCCTGCCAGACGCGCTCCGAGGGGCCACTTCACCAGCATGGCCGTAGGGTTATGTCATATGACTGACATAACCTTCGACATGTTCTCCACGGCTGTCCCACTGAACCACCGACTAGGATGCAGTTCATGAGTGAACCTCTGCGAGCAGTGCTGGGAGAAGACCAGGCCATCGTTCGGGAGGGCATCGCGCACATCCTGCGCAGTGCCGGGATCACCGTTGTCGCGGCCGTGGACAACGCCGTGGAGCTGGTGCGCGTCACCAAGGAGCAACGCCCCGACGTCGTGATCACCGACATCCAGATGCCGCCGAACCTGAACGCGGACGGCCTGCAGGCCGCTCAGGAGATACGTATCGCGCAGCCGGAGACGGCTGTCATCGTGCTCTCGCAGTTCCTCGACGCCTCCTACGCGCTGGACCTGGTCGGCGACGACGCGCGGGGCGTGGGCTATCTCCTCAAGGAAAAGGTCGCGAGCCCCCAGATGCTGACCGACGCCGTCGAGCGGGTCGTCGCCGGAGGGTCGGCCCTCGACCCCGACGTCATCGCCACGCTCGTCGGCCGCAAACGCACGGAGGACCCGCTGGCCACGCTGACGCCGAAGGAGCGAGAGGTACTGGCGCTGATGGCCGAAGGCCACTCCAACACCGGCATCGCACGCCAGCTGTTCGTGACCGTCCCCGCGGTCGAACGTCACGTGACGGGGATCTTCATGAAACTAGGTCTCAACCAGGCGACCACCAGCCAGCATCGCCGGGTGCTGGCCGTCCTGCGCCACCTCAAGCAGTAGGACTCTCGGTCCCAGCCTCAGGCGGTGGGTGGAAGATGCCCTTGAGATCGGCGTCGAACAGCCGGTCCTTGGCGATGAAGGACTCGATTCCCGCCTGTTCCAGCTCCGCCGCGGACCAGAACGACTGCTCGGTGGAGGTCAGCACGATCCGGGGCGGCCGGTCCTCCTCGCGCAGCATGCGCGCGACGGACACGCCGTCATGGTCGGGAAGATGCAGGTCGAGCAGCAGCCCGTCCGGTCGATGGGCACGTACCGCGGCCAGGGCCGACGCGCCGTCCTCCGACTCCGCGACGACATGCAGACCGCGCGCCGTCAGCAGCATCCTGGCTACCCGACGGAATCCTGGGTCGTCGTCCACGACCACGATATTGACGGACATGCTCACCAGAATGCCTCGTGCTCCGAGTGATGAACCATAGGGGCAGCCCCACGATACCGCTCAGTGCGGAACGGGGATTTCCGCACGTACCGAGGTGCCACGGCCCGGCGGCGAGTCGATGACGAGAACGCCCTCGAAGGCCGCGACGCGGTCCATCAGCCCGGTCAGGCCATTGCCGGCGGCGTCCTCGGGCGCGCCGCCGATCCCGTCGTCGGCGACCTCGATCCGCAGGCAGTCGTCCGCCGCCGCGATCGATACGCGGATGTGTGCGGCCCTGGCGTGCTTCACCGCGTTCGTCAGCGCCTCCGCTATGACGAAGTAGGCGTTCGACTCGACCTCCGCCGGCAGCCGCATCGAACACTCCCCCGCCACGGTCGTCGGCACCGCGCATCGCGCGGCCAGCGACTCCACCGCCGCGAGCAGGCCTTTCGTCATGAGCACCGAGGGGTAGACCCCGTACGCCAGCTCCCGCAGCTCGTGGATGGCGGTCTGGGCATCGGCAACGGACTGGTCGAGCAGCTCGGCCGCGTCGGAGGCCGTCACCGGCAGCAGGTCGCGGGCGAGACGCAGCCCGATCAGCAGGCTGACCATGCGCTGCTGGGCGCCGTCGTGCAGGTCGCGGGCCGTCTGCCGGCGCACCGACTCGATGCTCTGCATGATCCGCCGCTGTGCGGCGCGCGACTCGTCGGCCCGGATCCGTGCGGCGTCCCGCTCCCGGTGGGCACGCTGCAGTTCGCGCTCCTCGGTGGCGTCGAAGAAGGAGTAGACCACCCCCCGGCCGGCCGGGAGATCGACGGGTGCGGCCCACCAGGAGGCGGGGAAGAAGGAGCCGTCGCGTCTTTTGAACCACTCGTCGTTCCCGTGCGCCGGCTGTCCCGTACGGGCGGGGCGGAGCATCGGGCACTCGGAGGCCGGGAAGGGAGTCCCGTCCGGGCGTTCCGGGTGCAGCGTGGCATGGCTGGAGCGGCCCACCAGTTCATCGGCGCTGTCGTAGCCGAGCGCCGCGACACCCGCGGGGTTGGTGTACAGGAGGTTGCCCTGGTGATCAACGACCCAGATGACCTGCGAAACGCTGTCGAGAACGACGGGCAGCACACTGCCGATCGGTTGCACTCCGTACTCCTATGGGTGACACGGGCGCCACTGGAACGCCGGACGGCCGGCGCCGCACGGACGAGTCCGGCGACGCACGCAGGAAGGGCGCCGATGTGACGGCGCCCCCCACATGACAGCGACCCGAGCCCGGTGACGCCGTCACGACTCGGACGTCGTGCCGGCGTAGTGGGAAGCATACGGTGGGAGATCACATGGTGAGTGTACGCGCTGCGTACATGTAGTATGCCTGAGACTGATGTCAGGTATGACTCCATGTTGGTGTCACATGTCACTGCTGGTGCTCCCGACCCCGTTCCTCGACGAGCGTCAGCGCACTGCAGACCGCCGCGACGGCGGACGCGCCGCGTCCCCCTATTCGCCACCGAGATCGGCCAGGTGCAGCTGGCCACGAGAGGTGATGCCGAGCTTCGGGAAGATCCGACGGAGGTGCTGGCCCACGGTCCGGTGGGAGATGAACAGGCGGGTGCCGATCTCGCGGTTGGTCATTCCGGTCGCTGCCATTCTGGCGATCTGCAGTTCCTGCGGGGTGAGGCTGTCCGCGGTGGAGGGTGTCGGCCTGCCGACGGCTTCACCCGCCGCGCGGAGTTCGGCCCGCGCGTCCTCGCCGAACGCGGTGACACCCAGCGCGTCGAAGCTTTCCACGGCCGCCCGCAGCGGGCGACGGGCCTCGAGGATGCGGCGTTGGCGCCTCAGCCAGCGGCCGTAGGCCAGCAGGAGCTGTGCCCGGTGGAACGGCCAGTTGGCCAGCAGCCTGTTGTCGAGGGCCCGCCGGTAGAGCGGCTCGGCCCGGTCGTCAGGGGCTACGAGGGGGGAGGTACAGGTGACCATGGCGACGAGGAACGGAGCGGTTGTCTTCTCGGCCAGCACGGTGAGCTGAGCGTGATGGCGTTCTGCCTCGTCGTGGCGACCGGTTCGGACCGCCGCCTCGATGAGGTCCGCGATGCCCCAGTAACCCACGAACGGGTGATGGGTCACGTCGGCTGGGTCCAGCACTCGCGCCAGTTGCTCGTACGCGTCGTTGTACTGCTTGTTGACCATGGCATGGCGCCCTCTGGCGAACTGGGCGAAGCCGAGGATCGACTGCGCGCCCACCGAGAGCAGTTCCGCCTCGGTGGTGCGGATGAGTTCGTTCGCGGTGTCGAACTCGCCGCGCTCACTGGCCAGGGTGGCCAGGGCCAGGTCGGCGACGTACGCCCAGCGGGACCGGCCGGTGTCGCGGGACAGTCGCCGTGACTCGTCCGCCGCGGCGCGCGCCAACCGGTGCTTGCCGAGCGGGATCGCCGCCCAGGCCTGGGACGCGAGGGCTTCGCCCAGCAGTCCGAGGCGGCCCTGCTGGCGCAGGCCGTCGACGGCCGCGCACAGGTACGGCCAGGCGAGGTCGTACGCCCAGATCGCGGTCAGGGAAGCACCCAGTGCATGCTGCTCGGCAGGGTCGTCCACGACCCCCGGCGCGATCCGGGTCGTCCTGTCGATGACCCAGGCCGCCTCGCCCACCGGGTCCGCGCAAGCGGCGACGGAGAGGACCATCGGTTCGCTGTCGCCTCGCTGCAGGCGCCGTGCCGCCTTGACGACGAGGCCGCGTGTCTCCTCCGTCGGGTTGCCGTACCAGCACCCGATGGACAGGGGCCACAGCGCTTTGAGCGCGAGCGCGGCACCGTCGGAGTCGGCGCCGGCCAGCTGGTCCGCCACGTCGGCGAAGGCCCGTACCCGCTCGGGGCTGAACCAGCTCTCCTCGTCGAGCGCCTCCGCCCACAGGGTGAGGCGAAGCCTTTCCTCCCTGCCGAGTTCGGCGGATCTCGCCTCGGCGAGCTGCCTGCGTGCCGTGACGGCCTCGCCCAGCTCGAAGTTGATCTCGGCCGAGCGCAGCAGCAGGCGGCCCCGGTGTGTCTGCGGACGGCTTCGCAGGGCCGCCTGTCGCAGGGCCTCGGCCGCGGCGTGCGGGGCACCCCTGGTCAGTGCTCTGAAGGCGGCTTGTTCGAGGTCCAGCGCCACGTCGTCGTCCGGCCCGGGGGTGGCGGCCGCACGATGCCAGGCCCGGCGCTCGTGGTGTCCCGCCAGCACCTTCGCCAGTGCCCCGTGCGCGCTCAGCCGCCTCGAGGGGGTGGCCGCGTGGTAGACGGTGGAACGGATCAGGGGGTGCCGGAAGCGGACCTCGTGCTCTTGGATCTCGATCAGTCCGGCATCGACGGCCGGCTCCAGAGAGGTCACCGAGAGGGCCGCGCCGGCCAGGATCTCCGCGGCCCGGAGGATCTCGGCGAGGTCGCCTCCGTCGTCGGCGGCGGCGATCAGCAGCACGGTCTGGGTCGGGTGGGGCAGTTCTGAGGCACGCGAGAGGAAGGACCGCTCCAGGCGACGGGTGGTGGGCAGCCAGGGCGGCAGGGTCTGCGGGACGGTTCCGTCCCCGGGCAGCGCGGCCGGCAGTTCGACCAGCGCCAGCGGGTTGCCGGCCGCCTCTGCCAGGAGCCGTTGGCGGACGGACTGTTCGAGTGCCGGCGCGTGTGCCTGGAGCAGCGCCGCCGCTGCGTCGTCGTCGAGCTTGTTCAGCTGCAGCTCGGCCAGACCGGCTTCGTTCAGCGTCGTGTCGTGGCCCTCGCGTACGGCCATGACCATGGCGACCCGCTCCCCCTCGAGCCGTCTGGCGACGAAGGCGAGGACCTCGCTGCTCGGCCTGTCGATCCACTGTGCATCGTCGATCAGGAGGACGACAGGGGCCTTGTCGGCCAGGCTGCTGATCAACTCGAGCGACGCGAGTCCGACGGAGAACATCTCGGGCGCAACGCTGTCGGTCATGCCGAAAGCGGCGAACAGCGCCTGCCGCTGGCGGGCCAGCAGGGAGGAGGCGTGGTCGGCAAGCACCGGATTGAGCAACTGGTGGAGTCCGGCGAAGGGAACGGACGCCTCGGACTGCACGCCGAGCGCCGACAGGGCGCGGCCGCCGCGCGCGACGGCGGCTTCCCGGGCCGCGCCGAGCAGGGCGGTCTTCCCGATGCCGGCCTCTCCACGCAGCAGCAGGGCGTCGCCTGATCCGTCGAAGCTGCGGGAGACGAGGTCCGACAGCAGCCGCAGCTCGGCCTCACGCCCGTACAGCATGTCCCCGTCCAATGCCATCACCACCAGGCCGGCCGCACCCCGGACGCACGGGTGACCGCCTGGCGCCTCACCCCGGCCCACCTCTTCTCGGCTGAAAACTTCCCCCACCGATTACTAGAAGTTAGCACGTATCCGGGGTGGGGCCGGAGGTCGCAAAGGCCCTGTCTCCGGCGAGAACGGTCCGTGGTGCGAGTGTGGGTGACATGTCCGGACCGGCTTGTTCAGGGGCCATGGAGCGAGGTGATCAGGGCCTGCTCCTCGGGGCGTTCCTGGGCGTGCCGGTCAGCGGTCAATGGGGCCGGTGCCGGGCGCTTCCGGCCCGTCGGGCGCGTCGGGCGGGATGGGGATCCGGACCTGGACGGAGGTGCCGCCACCTCGGGGCGAGTCGATGGTGAGGGTGCCGTCGAAGGCGGCCACACGGTCCACGAGGCCGGTCAGGCCGGTGCCGGGCGTCGCTTCGTCCACGCCGCCGATGCCGTCGTCGGCGACGCGGATGCGCAGGACGTCCGTCGTCAGTTCGAGGCAGACGTCGATACGGGACGCCTGGGCGTGCTTGACGGCGTTGGTCACCGCCTCGGCGACGACGAAGTATGCGTTGGACTCCACGGCGGAGGAGATCCTCCGGTCGCACTTGTCGTCGACCACGGTGGGGATCGGGCAGCGGGACGCCAGGTCCTGCACCGCCGCGGCCAGCCCCTTCACCGTCAGCACCAGCGGGTAGATGCCCGACGCGAGGGACCGCAGCTCGTCGATCGCCGTCTGGGCCTCGGCGATCGACTGGTCCAGCAGCTCGACTGTCGTTCTCTCCGTGTCCGGGACCAGTTCCCGGGCGAGCCGGAGTCCGATCATCAGGCTGACCAGTCGCTGCTGCGCCCCGTCGTGCAGGTCGCGGGCGGTACGCCGGTGCACCGCCTGCACACTCTCCATGATGTGCCGACGGCTGTCCCGCAGGGCGGCCGCCATGGTGTTGAAGGACGTGCCCAGCGCCTCGATCTCCGCCACCTTGCTCGGGGTGGTCCGCACCCCCAGGTCCCCGGCCGCGAGCCGCTGCGCCGCGTCCGACACCCCACGCACCGGCCGTACGACGGCCCGGTGCTGGAGGACCGTGAAGGCGGCCACCAGCGCGGTCGAGGCGGTCAGCCCCACACCGGCCGCGATCACCGCACGCCGGCTGTTGGCGCCTGCGGCGTCCTCGCGCGCCGCGAGCTGGTCGCGCTCGTTCGACACGTACCGGTCGAACCGGGCCCGCAGCGCGTCGACGCGCCGCTTCCCCTCGAGCGTCGTCGCCAGGCCGGACGCGGCGGGGTCGCCTCGCCTGACCGCCTCGACCAGCGGAACCGAGTAGTCGTTCAGCAAGGAGCCGACGCCGCGGGTGATCTGCTCGGCCGCGCGCCGCTGGCCGGGGGAGGTGGCGGTCCCGGTGAACCGCCGTGACTCCGCGGCGAGCTGCGCGCGCGCCTCCTGCCAGGGCTGGAGGAACTCCTCCCGCCTGGTGATCACGTAGCCGCGCTGGCCGGTCTCGATGTCGAGGACCAGCTGCTCCATGGTGCCGGCCGCGACGAGCGCGTTCCGGGAGGCGCGTCGGGCCGAGGTGGAGCTGTTCGCGTCGGAGATCGCCCACAGAAGGACGGCGAAGGCGACACCGATCAGCAGGGCGAGCAGGCCGCTCGCAGCGATCGTGAGGCTGGTCAGCCCCCGTCGCCTGGCCCTGTACCACCGTGCTGCCGTCATGCCCCGCCTAGCGCCGGAAAGGATTGAGAGGCCACCGTCGGGCAACGGGACCGAGAGTGGATGGAAAAGTACGAAACAAGTAAGAGATTAGTCAATGGTTCGCACATTCGCGTACTGGCAGTCGGGGCAGGCGGTGCCGCTCCGACACCTCCTGGTGTGTGCACATGTAGTGGTGTCGCGCAGGCGGCAGTGCCAGTGCCAGGGACCGGCCCTCAGCCACTGGTGCGGCTGCCAGTTGATGAGTTACGTATGCTGCCCACATGACTGATGTGGACGGCATGCAGGATGCGGTCGATGACGCCGCCCAGGCCTGGATGGCAGCCCTGGCCCTTTTCTCCCAGGTCCAGCCGGGTGGCCTGTACCGGGCGGGCGCCCATGGCACGTCCGAGCTGATCACCGGCGCGGCCATGCCGTTCCTGAACGGGGTCGTCAGCACCGCGCGCACGGCGGACGCCGAGGAGATCGCGGCCTTCGCCGCCTCACCCGCCCTGGAGTCCGTGGCCTGGAGCGTGCAGGTGCGCGGCGAGCAGGTGGATGACCGGATCGTGGCGACGGCGGCCGGCCACGGACTCGGGCAGCGGATGCACCTGCCCTTCATGCTGAAGGAGCTGGACGAGTCCGACCTGGCGGCGCCGGGGGCCGGTGACGTGAAGGTCCGCAGACTCCTGGGCGACGAGGGTGACCTGTACCGGGCGGCGCTGGCGGTCGGTTACGAAGGTCCTGAGGAGATCTTCGCCGTCTTCTCCTCGCGCGACCTGATGGAGCACCCCTCGATGCGTGCGTACGTCGCCGAGGAGGACGGCGTCCCGGTGGCCACGTCCTTCGGCGTTCTGGTGGGCGACCACGTGGGCGTGTTCAACATCGCGGTACCGCCGGAGTACCGGCGGCGCGGCTACGGCAGGGCGGCGACGGCGGCCGTGCTGCGGGACGGGTACGAGGCCGGTGCCCGGACCGCCTTCCTGCACGCAAGTGACCTGGGCGTCCCGCTGTACCAGACGATGGGGTTCCACATCGCGGAGAACTGGACGCTCTTCATCGCGTGACCTTCTCGGCACACACACCCATGTACCGCGTGCAGTGCACGCGGTACATGGCTTATGACTGACAATGTCGTCACGGCACGCCCTGCTCACGTCACCGCAGCAACCAGCCGCTGTCCACGGCCAGGTCGACGCCGTTGACGGAGCGGTTGCGCAGGAGGAAGTCGACGGCGTCGACGATGTCGGCCATGGTGGGCGTCCGCCCGGTCGGTGTGCGGTCGACGACGGCGTCGAGCGGCTTGTCCTCCCAGTAGGGGCTGTCTCCGACGACACCGGGGTGCAGGGCGTTGAAGCGGATCGGCGCCAGTTCGGTGGCCAGGGCGCGGATCATGCCGGTGACGCCCGCGTTCATCGTCGCCACGGTCAGCGCGCCCTCGTAGGGCCGCTCCTTGGCCTGTCCGCCGAAGACGACCACGGCGCTGTCGTCGTGCAGCCGGTCCTGCAGCGCGTGCACGGTGGCGGTGTAGCCCACGAGCTTCATGACGAGCGCGTACTGCGCGCCCTCGATGTCGTAGTCGGCGATGCTGTTGCGGTCCCGCGCGACACCGGACAGAACCAGTCCGTCCACCGTGCCCACCGCGGCCAGCGCACCTTTGATCTCCGACGGCCGCGACAGGTCCAGGGCGAGACCCCGGGCGGCTCCGACCTCCCCGGCGACCGCGGCGGCCCGTTCGGCGTCGCGCCCGGTCAGGGTCACCTCGTCGCCGCGGCCGGCGTAGAAGCGCGCGACCTCCTTGCCCAGCCCGGACGTGCCGCCGATCACCACGATGCTGCTCACTGATGGCCCTTTCTGAGATGTATGACAGCAACATTATGTTGTTCATGTGAACGAGTAGGGCCATGTTCAGTCATCAGAGTCATGTTTCTCACAAACCCCTTCTCCTCGCGGCGGCCGGGGCACCGCTCGATCCGTCCCCGGAGCGGCAGGCGCCGTGGGGTTGGCCACAGAGGGGTGACGGGGCCCACCCCTATCCGGGGTGCTGGGTGCGCTCTACAGCCGCGTCACCCGGCGGATTGCCAAACTCGAGACGTCCCGCGTCCGGCTGTCACCCGCCGGACGACTGGGTGAGGCAACCCCGTCGGCCCGGCCGTCCTCGCGATCAGCGACCCAAGGAGTTCAGCATGACTGCCCTGAGCACCCGTACGACCTCGCGCGGCCTTCTGCTGGGGGGTGAGGAAGCGCCCGCCCTGTCCGGCCGGACCACCGACGACCTCGACCCCGTGACGCACGGTTCTGGGCTGGGCAGCGGCGGCCGTCGCGGGACAACTGGTCACCCGGCGCTGGACCGTTCGGCACCGTCGGCAGTCCGTCGCGGCCGTCCTCACCACAGCGGCCGACCTCGTCGAGGCCCCCCTGCGTGCCACGGCACCGGGCGGCACTGCTCGATGCCCGCGCCCGGCTCCAGCTGGTCGGCGAGCGCACCGCGGGAGAGCGCCGCGGCGTGCGGGCCGCCGCATCCGCGCTGGACCGGGTCGCCGCGGCGGCTCACGATCTCGCCGGGCAGGTCCTGGACCAGCCCGAGAGCCTGCGACCGGACGCCGGCGGTGCTGCCCGTGCGCTACGGCGGCTGGCCGACAGAGCCGCCCCCCGCGCCCCGAGAGCCGCGGACGGGCCGACCGGAAGCCTGCCGCCCGGTCTGAGCGACCTACGAGCGGCCCTGGACGAGTACTCCACCCGCGACCCCGTGGCCCGATCCGCCTTGCGGGTGCCGCGGCTTCGCCCCGACGGCGGGTCCTCCCGATGACCCGGCACGTCCAGGTCAGGGCGCCGCGGTGCGTGGGTCGGGCGGCGACGACGTGGCGGCTGCGTACCCGGGTCAGCGAGACGACGCCGACGTTCTGGGCGAAGGCGGAGGTGCCCGTGCTGTACGTGTATCAGCCACCGGGTAGGGTGATCTTCGTAACGCCGTGCCGACGCGGGTCCTTTGGGTGGGCCGCGGGCCGGCTCGTGGATCACGCCGCCCCTCCGCCGTGTGGCGAGTGGGCCGGCGGATCCGGTCGATCGACGTCGCACCCCTGCACCAACACCGGCCGCTGCCTTCCGTCGGTTCCGGCCCACCGGGGGGATCGAGGCGTCCGCATGTCAGGGAGGCAACGGGTATGGAACCGCCAGCGACCGCAACGGACTCTTTGGAACGGGTGACCGCCAACTTCCGGCAGTACCTCATGGGATGGGGCCTGGAGGAGCGGACCGAGGGCGATGTGGAGGTGTTCCGCAGCGGTCTGGCCCAGCCGCAGTTCAACGGCGTCGTCCGGCTTCGGTCGCTGGACGCCGCCGAAGAAGCCATGGCGTCCGCGCGGGCCCGGCTCACGGGCGTTCCCTGGTGGTGGTGGGCCGGTCCGGACAGCCCTGCGGACACCCCCCGGGTGCTCAAGGAGCTGGGAGCCGTGCCGCTCGGGGCCGTACCGCTGATGACACGGTCCCTGGACCGCGTGGAGAAGACCGAGGAACCGCCCGCGAGCCTGCGGGTCGAGGAGGTCGGGGACCACGACCGGCTGACGGAGCTGGTGCGCACCTACAGCGCCTCGATGGGGGTCTCGCCGAGCCTGGAGGCCGGCGTGGTGAACGCCGAGGAGAGTCGCCCCGACAACGCGGACATCGTGCGTCTCGCCGCGGTGCTGGACGGCCGGGTGGTCGGTACGACCGTGGTGATCATGGCGCACGAGGTGGCCGGTGTCTTCCTCGTCCATGTCTCCGCGGACCACCGGCGGCGCGGCATCGGCGGCGCGTTGACCATGGCGGCGTTGCGGGCCGGGCGGCAACGGGGGATGCGGGTCGCCGCGCTCGGGGCCAGCGCGATGGGCGAGCCGGTGTACCGGCGCTTCGGTTTCGAGACCGTGGCCGAGTACCACCTCTTCTCCGGACCGGCCCGAGCCCTCCCGCACGAACATGTGATGTCAGTGACGGCCAGCACGTGATGTCATCACCGTACAGAGTTGGTGACCATCGACCTTCCCAGCCCAGTGAGGGGCCCCCATGCCAGACTTCGACCTTCCCGGAGCCATCCGGGTCTTCATCGACGCGACCAACGAGGGTGACTCCGAGGCGTTCGTCGCCGCCTTCAGCCCGGACGCCTACCTCAACGACTGGGGGCGTGAGTTCCACGGCCACGACGGCGTGAGTTCGTGGAACCGCACCGACAACATAGGGGTGCGGGCACACTTCGACCTGGTCTCCGCCGAGCGCGGGCCCGGGGAGGACTCGTACCGGCTGACGCTGAAGGTGTCGGGGAACGGATACAACGGCACCGGCCCCATGGCCTTCGAACTGCGCGACGGGCTCATCGCCGGCCTCCGGATCAGCTGACGACCCGGAGTCGGCCTCTGTCCGGACAGCACACCTAGGCCTCGTCGCTGCCGATGGCGTCGCGCAGTGCCGCCCGTCTGGTGATGCCCAGCTTCGGGAAGATCTGGTACAGGTGAGTGCTCACGGTGCGCGGCGAGACATACAGTCGTTCGGCGATCTGCTTGTTGCTCAGGCCCGAGGCCGCCAGCCGGGCGATCTCCAGTTCCTGAGGGGTCAGGGTGGCCACGCCGCGGGCGTCCGCGGCGGTCCGGGTGGCCTGGCCCGCGGCCCTCAGTTCCCGTTCCGCGCGGGCCGCCCACGGGACGGCCCCCAGCTTGTCGAAGGCCGTGTGCGCCAGTCTGAGCTGGACGCGTGCCTCGGTCGCCGCCCGGGAGCGGCGCAGCCGTTCTCCGTACAGCAGCCGGATCCGGGCGGTGTCGAAAGGCCATGCGTCGGCCGTGGGCAGGGTCAGGGCCTGCTCGAACAGCTTCGGCGCCGCCTCGTCGGGGGCGACGAGGGCCGCGCAGGCCGCCGCGAGGATCGCCAGCCGGGGCGAGAGGTCCGCGACGCCTGTCTCGTCCAGCACCCGGACGTGCTGCTCCGCCTCGGTCGTCCGGTCGGTGCGCACGGCGGCCTCCACGAGGTCCATGACGACCCAGAGAGCGTGCGGCACATGGGAGGCGAGGGTCCCGGCCGGGCTGATCGCCGTCGCGTTTTGGTAGGCGGACTCGAAGTCCCCTTCGCCCAGGTCGGCCAGGACCAGGGCGTGGCGTGCGTAGGTCACGGCCGTGCCCACGCCCCGGGCGCCGGCCCAGCCGATCATCTGGTCGGCCAGGGAACGGCTGGTTGCGAACTCGCCCCGGACGGCCGCGAGAAGGGCCTGGTGGTAGCGGAAGTACCAGCCGAAGAACCTGGCTCCGGCCTCCTCGCAGAGGCCGAGGCCCTCGGCGGCCAGTTCCGCGGCCTCCGCCCACGCACCGCGGTGGAAGTCGTCCACGCACACGTCCATGAGGGCGACCAGTCGTCTCCTGCCGGGGCCGCCGGCCCGGCCGCTCCGGATGAGCCGCCACAGTGGCTCCCGTACGTCGGCCAGGCGGTCGGCGTACCACGCGGCGGCTGCCAGGTTCTGCACGGTCGACGGGTCGTTCTCGCGGTGGACCATGGCCAGCGCGGCGTCCAGCCGTGGCAGCAGGGCGACGCCGTCCCGGGCGGGATCGGCGAACATGCCGGTGACCAGGGAGAGCAGCGCGGGCGGCTGTGGGGCGAGCCTCGCCGTCGCCGAGTGGAAGGCCGTCCACAGCTCGGCCCGTCCGCTCACGAAGCAGACCAGCGCAAGGGTCCACAGTGCGTTGACGAGGGACGTGTCCTGCGCGTCCGCGGGGTGCGGGTGGACCTCGATCGCCCCGACCAGCAGCCGGTGGGCCGTGTCGACGTGCCCGTCGGAGTCGAGGAGCAACAGGGCGGCGGCGGAGACGTAGTTGAGGGAGGAGTGGGCCTGCCGGGCCCCCTCCAGCAGCTCCGCCGTGCCGCTCGTCTCCGCCATGCCCTCCGCCGCGACGTAGGCGGCCTCGGCCAGGCGCCGGGCCCGTCCGTCCGCCGAGGGACTGAGGTCGGCGGCACGGCACAGCAGGGACACGACCGCCTGGTAGTCACCGCGGGCCAGGACGTGGCGTGCCGCGGCCTCGAGCTGCTCCGCAACCTCCTCGTCCCGTTCCACCGTGGCCTCGCCCAGGTGCCACGCCCGGCGCTCGGGGTCCTGGGCAAGTACGGCGGCCAGCGCCCGGTGCGCCCGTCGGCGCTCGTCGGACGTCGACTCGGCGACCACGGCGGATCTGATCAGCGGATGCCGGAACACGACCCGGTGCCCGTCGGTCTCGATCCGCACCAGCTGGTCCCGCTCGGCGGGCGCCAGATCGTCCAGCCGGTGATCGTCGCCGGCCGCCGCCTCGAGCACGCTGAGGTCGCCGCCGCTGTCCAGGGCGGCGGTCAGCAGAAGGTGCCTGGTGGCGGCGGGGAGGGCCGCCACGCGGGAGGCGAACAGCCGCTGCAGCCGCTGGCCGAGCGGCAGTACCCGCGGCAGGGGCCGGGTCGGGCCGCGGCGCGTCTCCTCCAGGGCCTGGGGCAGTTCGAGCAGGGCGAGCGGATTACCCTGAGCGGTGTCCAGCACCCGGACCCGCGTCTGCGGGTCGAGACCGGGGAACCGTTCGGTCAGCAGGTGGACGGCCGCCTCGTCGTCCAGCGGCCGCACCGTCAGCTCCGGGAGTCCGGAGGCGTCGAAGTAGCCTGCCGAACCGGTCCGGAAGGCGGCCAGGAGCCCGGCCCTGCTGCCGACGAGCCGACGCGCGACGAAACTCAGGACCACCGCGCTGGCCCGGTCCAGCCAGGGCACGTCGTCGAGGACCAACAGCAGCGGCGTGCGGGCCGCCGCTCCGCGCAGCAGCATCGTCACGGCACCGCAGAGCAGGAGCCGGTCCGGCGCGGGACCGGTCTCGATGCCCAGCGCCACCCGTACCGCCGCGGCCTGCTCATCGCCGAGTTCGTCGAGCTGGTCGACCAGCGGGAGCAGGGCCTGGTGGAGTCCGGCGTGACTGACCTCCGCCTCGAACTCGGTACCGGTCACGCGCAGCACCGTCGTCCCCGACGACCGGGCGGCCTCAGCGGTCGCGTCCAGCAGCGCGGTCTTCCCGACGCCGGGATCGCCGGACACCAGCAGCGCGCCGCCGTTCATCTGGACCCGGTGCACGAACTGCCGCAGGAAATCGACCTCCTGGAGGCGGCCCACCAACTTCTCGGGCTCCGCGACGGGCTGTTCCACGCCTGAAGTCTGCCGCAGGGTCCGGGGAGCATCAAGGCGGGTTTGCCCGTTACCGACCCGACTGCGCTGTTATGTCAGGACGTCGTCCCGGCCGCTCGGGCGTCACGGCGTCGTTCCCGCACGGAACGGACAGGTGCCACAGCCGCTCACCCGGCGGGCGTGCCGGACGGTTCCGTACCCGCCCCTTCCGCACCCGATCGTTCGGGACCCGGACGATCTGTACTGAATCGGCCCGGACCCGGCCGGTCCGTGCCGGCGAGCTTGTACGTGAGCGGCTCGCGCAGTTGGAACCTGCGGTACAGCAGGTGGTGCACCGAAGCGCCGAGGCACGAGCCGAGGATCGGGGCGACCAGGTAGATCGCCAGGTCCGTGGTCCGTCCGGCGAGCACGGCGGGTCCGAACTGGCGGGCGGGATTGGCCGAGCCTCCGCTGAGCGGGCCGAAGACGACGATGGTCAGCGCGATGCACGCCCCTACAGTCTGCGGCAGCCAGCGGCCGAACGCGGGGTAGGCCAGCAGGAACCCGACGGCCAGGGTCAGGACGAGGATGCAGCCGGTCTCGGCCAGGAACACCGCCGAGGGGGACCATCCGGGAGCCGGGCGCAGGGCCGCGAAGTCGACCGCCGGGCCGGACACCACCGGTCCCCAGACGAGCCGTCCGAGGAACACCCCGAGTACGGATCCGGCCAGTTGGGCCACGGCGTACGGCAGCACGCTCGCTCCCGGGAAGACGTCCATCAGCCAGACGGCCACCGTCACAGCGGGGTTCATGTGGCCGCCGCTGCGGCGTCCCCACGGTGTCAGGATCAGCCCGACGACGAGGAGACCCGCGGCCGGCCCTGCCACCGCGAGAGCGGTGCGCAGGTCGCCGACGTACAGCGGCGAGGTGGGTGCGCGCAGCCAGCGGACGATGGTGACCACCACGAGGAGCAGGACGGTGGTGAGGGCGAACTCGCACCATGCCTGGGACAGGGGCACGGGGGCGGGACGGCGGGTGGAGGCACTCATGCGGACACCTCTTGACGGCGACGGGCCGAACGGGCCCAGGGAACGGCGATGCGGCCGAGGGCGGACGGGTCGCGGCTCGCCGGCCGGTTCGCCCAGCTTCTCAGTCCGTGCCGTGCGGGAACATCGAGCCCGCACAAGCCGGTGCGTGGGGCAATCCCCACGCACCGGCGGGACATCGCGCAGGAAGTGATGTCAAGGTTGTTCTGCGACCTCACACCATCCGTAAGGCCGCAGACTCACCATCCATGAGGTCGCGGACCCGCTGTCGCGGCCTGCGATCGGATACTCACTGTTTCGGAAGCGCTTCCGGAGGGACACCATGCCCGTACACCGCATCGGTCTCGTCGTCCACCAGGGGCGGGCCGCCGCCCGCGAGGCGGCGCGGACCGTGCACGGCTGGAGCGAGGCCCACGGCATCCCGTGCACCGACATCGATGTGTGGGCCGAGGACCACCACCGCCGGAGCGGCCGCGAGGAGGCCGCGGCCGCGGGCCACCCGGACCTCGTCGTCGCCCTCGGGGGCGACGGCACCTTTCTGCGCGGCGCGCGGATCGCCGTCAAGAGCGGCGCCCGGGTGCTCGGCGTCGACCTGGGCAAGGTCGGCTTCCTCACCGAGGTCCCCGTGCACGAGGTCAGGGCCGCCCTCGACGCGGTGCTTCAGGGGCACGCCGCCGTCGAGGAGCGCATGACCCTCACCATGCGCGCGTCCCGGCCGCTGGAGATCCCGCCGCAGCTGGAGGCCCTGCTGCTCTACGGACGCGGCCCGGCACTGCCCGCCCCGCAGGTCCGGCCCGAGACAACCGAGGGAGACGGGTGGGGAATCCCCCTGGACGTCAACGCCCTCAACGACGTCGTCCTGGAGAAGCTGTCCCGTGACCGCCAGGTGAGCGTCGGCGTCTACCTTGCCGGCCGGCTGCTGGCGTCCTACTCGGCCGACGCGCTGGCCGTCGCCACACCCACCGGATCCACCGCCTACAGCTTCGCCGCCGGCGGCCCCGTCCTCTCCCCCCACATGGACGCGGTCGTCTTCACGCCCATCGCGCCGCACATGACCTTCGACCGCAGCATCGTGGTCGCGCCCGACGAACCCGTCGCCCTGCGGGTCCTGCCGCACTCCGGACAGGCCGCGGTCAGCGTCGACGGCCAGCTGCGCGGGGTGCTCGACCCCGGGGACTGGATCGGCGTCTTCCGCGCCCCGGACCGCGTACGGCTCATCCGCCTGCATCCCACCGACTTCTATGGCCGGCTCAGGGACCGGTTCCGCCTCACCGACGCGCCCGCCACGGCGCAGGACGGACCGTCCGCACCGTTCTTCCGCCCCGACACGCCCATCCCACCGGACCTCGCGGGCCTGCGACTGCCTCCGCCGACGGCCGCACGGTGAGGCGATGCGCGTGCGCGGCGGAGAGGCGGTACGGGTAGTCGGACGCTCGGCTCGTCGGGGCCGGGTGCGGCACGGTGTCCGGAGCTCGGGTGCGTCATGGCCATGTTCCGATCAGCCGGGTCGGATGCGGCTCAGCCCCTGAGGTGACGAGCACCGGGGCGAGGTCGAAGGTGTCGCGGAACAGGTTCCGCGGGTCAAACTCCGGGGCCGTACTCGGGGGCCGTACTCACGAGCCGTACTGGTGGGCGGTCAATCGGTGGTCGAGCCGCGTCGGGCCAGGGCGGCCACGCCGGCCAGCAGGATCAGCAGCAGACCGGCGAACCAGGTCATGACGGTGGTGGCGGAGACGGAGAGAGTGGCTATGCCGATGCCGACGGCGGGCAGGGTCAGGCCGAGGTAGGCGATCAGGAACAGTCCGGCCAGGGCTTCGCTGCGCTTGTCCGGGACGGCCAGCGCTATGACGGTGCCCAGGGCCGCCTTGAACAGCATGCCCGCACCGATCCCGGCGACGATCCCGCCGACGAGGAAGGCGGCCAGGTTGGCGGTGTGCATGCCGATGACGAGCGTCACGACGCCGACCGCCTGGCCGAGCAGGCCGAGTCGGCGCTTGGCGGCGGTGGCCAGCCGGGTGGTGAGGCTCTGCGCAGCGGCCGCGGAACCGAACACGGCGAAGACGATCAGCCCGGCCAGGGCCCTGGAGGGGTGGTGCAGGGCGCCTGCGACGAAGCCCGGTGCGACGGAGGTGAACAGGCCGAAGACGGCGAAGGACGCGAAGCCGGCGGCCGCCGCGGCGAGGTACCCGGCGCTGTCCCCGTGGTCGACCGTGATCCGCTGGGGCCGATAGGCGGGCCTGGGGAACCGCTCCTCGACCGTCTCCGGGGTGGCGGCGATCGCGACGATGGCGGCGAGCAGCAGTCCGGCGAAGACGATGTAGGGCGTGCGCAGCGGTGAGGTGACCCACTGGGCCAGGAAGCCGGTGACGAGCGGGCCGACGCCGATCCCTCCGATGTTGGCCGCGGTCGACACCAGCTCGAAGCGCTGAGCGGAGGCTCCGGGCCGGTGCGCGGTGTGCAGTTCGTGCAGGTGCGCGGTGGCGGTGGCGGTGACCATGCCGACACCGAGGCCGGTCACGAGCCGGGCGAGGAGCAGCACCGGCAGGGACGTGCTGGTGAGGAAGAGCAGCGCGGCGACCAGTTCCAGTCCGACGGCCGGGATGAGGATCTTCTTGCGGCCGATCCAGTCCGAAACGTGTCCGGCCAGCACCAGGCTGATCATCACGCCGACCGCGTAGACGGCGAAGACGACCGTGACCATGAAGGTGGAGAAGCCGTCCTTCGCCATGTACAGCGGGTACAGCGGCGTGGGGACCGTGGAGAAGGCCATCGCGGTCAGGAAGGCGAAGGCGGTGAGCGAGAAGCCGACTCCGTGCCGCCGGGCGTCGGCGCGTCGCCTCCCGGATCCGGCTCCGCCGCCGGATGCCGCGGTGGGTTGCTGCGGTGCTGCCGTGGAGTGAGCCATGGTGGGCCTTCCGAGTCCTGGTAGTCGCAATTGCTTGAACGCTTAACAGAATGGCGCTCAGCATCCATCTCGTCCAACGAAAGCTGGAGACCGTGATCATCTGTTTGAGAGATACTTGACGCATGGAACTGCGCCAGCTCGAGTGCTTCGTCGCCGTGGCCGAGGAAGCGAACTTCACCCGGGCCGCGGCCCGGCTGCACATCGTCCAGTCCGCGGTCTCAGCCACGATCAAGGGCCTCGAACGCGAACTGGGCACCCCGCTGCTCGACCGCAACTCCAAGCGGGTGCTGCTCACGGACGCCGGGGCCGCCCTGCTGCCGCGGGCGCGCGTCACGCTCGACGCCGCCCGTGCGGCCGCCGACGCCGTCGCCGAGGTCCGCGGCGGACTGCGGGGCACCTTGCGTCTGGGGACCTTGACCTCGATCCGGCTGCTCGATCTGCCGGCGCTGCTCGGCGAGTTCCACCGCCGTCACCCCGGTGTCGTGCTCCAGACCAGCGCCGCGCCCTCCGGCTCGCAGGGCCTGATCGACGCCCTCCTGGAGCGGCGCCTCGACCTCGCCTTCGTCTCTCTGCCCGGACCGCGCCCGGCCGGGATCACCCTGACCGACCTGACCACGTCGGTGCTCGACCTCGTCGTGCCGGCCGGTCATCCGCTGGCCGGCCGGCGCACCGTGTCGATCACCGAACTGGCCGGACTGGACTTCGTCGACTCCCCGGTGGGATACGGCAACCGGACGGTGGCCGACCGCGCCTTCGCCGCCGCCTCCGTCGCCCGCCGGGTCGCCATCGAGATCACCGACATCGGCACCGGCGTCGACTTCGTCCGCAACGGTCTCGGCGTGGCGCTGCTGCCCCGGTTCGTCCTGGGCGGGGCCGAGGACGTCGCCACCCTGACCGTGCTCGACGCCGACCTGGAGTGGCCGCTGTCGCTGGCCTCGCCGAGCGAGCGGACGCCGGGGGCCGCGGCCCGCGCGATGATGGCGACGGCACGCGAGTTCGTGAGGTGACCGGCCGCGCCGCACGCGGGGCCGTCACGCGTCCGCCACCCACGGCAGCAGCCGGGCCGCGTTTCGGGTGGTCAGCTCGCGCCAGGTGCCGACCTCGGGCTGGGGTGCGGCGTCGACGGAGGCGACCTGGGCGAGGGTTCCGGCGGCCGGGGTCCAGCAGTAGTCGCTGCCGTAGAGCAGCCGGTCGTAGCCGAAGGTCCGCGTCAGGGCCGGAACCTGGTGCGGGAAGGGGGTGCCGGCCATGTCGAACCAGAGGGTGCGCAGCTGTTCCTGCACGGTGGGACCGTCGGCGGACCCGACGCCGAACACCGTGCGGAACAGCTCCATGCGGTCGGCGAGCAGCGGCAGCGCGCCGCCCCCGTGGGTGAAGATCCACTGGATGCGTGGGTGACGCCGGAGGACTCCGGAGAAGACGAGGTCGGAGACGGCGCGCGTGGAGTCGAAGAGGAACTCGAGCATCGGGCGGGGCCGGTCCGGCGAGACGTGCTCGTGGCAGGGCGGCGAGGTGGGGTGGACGAACACGACGGCCGCCCGGCTGTCGAGTTCCTGCCAGAGGGGTTCCAGGCGCGCGTCGCCCGGATAGACGCCCGCGGCGTTCGTCTCCAGGGCCACCCCGTGGCTGCCGAGGACGTCCAGGGCATGAGCGGCCTCGGCCAGCGCGCCGTCCACGTCGGGCAGGGGGAGGGACGCGAAGTGCCCGAAGCGCCCGGGGTGCGCGCGCAGTACGTCGGCCGCGAACTCGTTGACCTCGCGCGTCAGTGCCCGCGCGGCGCGGTCGTCACCGAAGTGGGTGCCCGGGGACGAGATCGACAGCACGCTGGTGCGTATCCCGGCGGAGTCCATCAGCTCCAGGTGCTCGGCCGCGGACCAGGCCGGGTAGCCCCGCATGCCGTCGGGTTTCAGATGTCCGGCCGCCTGGGCCGCCTCGACGTAGGCGGGTGTCACGAAGTGGGCGTGGACGTCGACCAGGTGTTCCGCTGTGACCTGCACGGGTCCTCCGTTCATCGGGATGTGGGCCGCCGCGACGGCCGAAACACATGTGGTCGGCGGCCTTCTCGCACTCGCCGCGCGCACTGACGTCCGGGTCCGCCACCGAGCGGAATCCCACCAGCATCCAGGTCCACGGCAGGGCTCCTCACATGGGGCACGTCAGCTGACTCAGGTGGGGTCGATGAGTGACTGAAGCCGGCCCACACGACTCGTGTCTGCTCCACATGACATCACTTGCGCCCGGGAACAGGTACGGGGCGGTGGTCGCCCCCCGCTCCGCACGGGCCGGGGGACGACCACCGCTCCGCAGGGGTTCCGATGGTGCGAGTACGGCGGTCAGCGCTCGCTGTCGAGCGTCGCCATCAGCGGGGCCGCGTACCGCTCACCGGCCGCCGCGCCCGCGGGCACCGCCTGCTCGATCTCCGCCAGCGTCTCCGCGTCGAGGGTGAGACCGGCGGCGCCCAGCGACTCCGCCAGCCGCTCCCGGCGCCGGGCGCCCACCAGCGGCACGATGTCCTCGCCCTGGGCGGCCACCCAGGCGATCGCCACCTGGCTGGTGGTGGCCCCGAGGCGCTCGGCCACCCGGCCCAGCGCCTGGACCAGGCGCAGGTTGGCCTCCAGGTTCTCGCCCTGGAAGCGCGGCGAGTGGGCGCGGAAGTCGTTCCCGCTCAGCTCGCGCGAGGGCGACCAGTGGCCGCTCAGCAGACCACGGGAGAGCACTCCGTACGCGGTCAGGCCGATGCCCAGCTCCCGCAGCGTCGGGATGATCGACTCCTCCGGGCCGCGCGAGAGCAGCGAGTACTCGATCTGCAGGTCGCTGATCGGGGCCACGGCGGCGGCGCGCCGGATGGTGTCGGCGCCCAGCTCCGACAGCCCGATGTGCCGGATGTAACCGGCCTGGCGCATCTCCTCCAGCGCGCCGACGGTCTCCTCCACCGGGATCTGCGGGTTGAGGCGGGCCGGGCGGTAGATGTCGATGTAGTCGGTCTCCAGGCGCCGCAGCGAGTAGGCGAGTCGGTCCTTCACGGCCTCCGGCGACACGTCGTAGGGGACCGGTTGGAAACTGCCGTCGGGAGCGCGACGCGAGCCGAACTTGACGCTCAGGACGACGTCCTCACGCCGCCGTTCGCGCAGGGCACGCGCGATGAGCATCTCGTTCGCGCCCGAGCCGTAGAAGTCACCGGTGTCGATGAGGTTCATGCCCGTGTCGATCGCCGTGTGCAGGGTCGCGATGCTCTCCGCGTCGTCCGCCGGACCGTACAGGTCGGACATGCCCATGGCGCCCAGGCCGATGGTGGAAACCTCAGGGCCCGACAGGCCCAGCTTGCGCCGCGTCACAGTCATGACGGTTCTCCTTGTGCGGGGGATGGTGCGTGTTTGTGTGGACGGACAGAGTGGATCCGTACCGCGGGGGTGGCGGGACGGTCCGGTTCACAGGCGGTCGAGCAGGCCGGTGACGCCCATGCGGCGGGCCAGGCGCAGCCGCAGCTCCTCGGCGGCGCCGTTGATGATCTCCGCGCCGTAGTCGGAGCCGTCGGCGACGGTCCGGCGCGGCCGCCGGCCCACGGGCAGTCCGACGACCCGGACGACCTCGTCGGCGACGATCTGCGGGTCGGCACTCACACCGTCGACCATCATCCTCTCGGTGTCCTCGCCCATCGAGTCGAGGAACGGGGCGATCTTGTCGTACGCGGCCGTGCGCTCGGTGTCGGCGGGGAAGGCGGCGTTGGCGAAGTGCGCGGTGCCGTGGGTGAAGACGCCGGGCATGAGGATCGTGGTCTCGATGCCGTAGGCGGCGACGTCCCAGGCGGTCGACTCGGCGAAGGCGTCGAAGGCGGCCTTGGCGGCGGAGTACGGGGCGAGGAAGGGCGGGATGGCGCGGGTCGTGCCCGAGCCGATCCACAGCAACAGGCCCGACTCCTGGCGGCGCATCACCGGAAGAACGGCCCGGTTGACCCGGAGGGCACCGACGGCGTTGACGTCGAAGGCGCGCAGCACCTCCTCCGGGCTGAACGCCTCGGTCACACCGACCAGCAGGTGGGCGGCGTTGTGGACGACGACATCGAGGCCGTCGGCCTGCCGCACGACCTGTTCGACGGCGGCCGAGGCGGACTCCTCGGACAGCACGTCCAGTTCGACCACGGACAGCTCGCCGGGCGCGTCCTTGGTCTGCGCGAGCAGCGCCTGGGCCTTCTCCGCGTTCCGGCCCTCCGGGTCACGCATCGAGGCGAAGACGCGGTGCCCGGCCTGAGCGAGCGAGACGGACGAGAGGGCACCCATCCCGGTGCCGGCGCCGGTGACGAGAACCGTCTGCGCCTGGGTGTTCTGGGATGCAGGGGACACGACTTTCCTCCTTGGCTGTGACCTCCGAGCCGTAGCCCACCAAGGGGCGCGATCGGCGATCACATATTTGATACATCGACGATAACAACAGCATCGATCACGGTCAACGGTTATCATTGATTGCATGACAGCAACCGAGACGATCGCGCAGCCGCGCGAGCGGATATTGCGGGCAGCGGCGAACCTGCTGGCCGAAGGCGGACGGGAGGCGGTCTCCACCCGCTCCGTCAGCGCGGCCGCGGGCGTACAGGCCCAGACCATCTACCGGCAGTTCGGTGACATGCAGGGGCTCCTCGACGAGGTCGCGCAGCGGGGCTTCGCCTCCTACCTCGCCGAGAAGCAGGCCAATCTGGCCTCCGGTGACGCGGTCGAACAACTGCGGCACGGCTGGGACCTGCACGTGGCCTTCGGGCTGGCCAACCCGGCCCTCTACCGGCTCCTGTACACCGACCCCCGGCCGGGCGAGGGCGCCACGGTCATGGGCGAGGCGTACGACATCCTGGTGCAGCTCGTCACCCGGGTCGCCGAGGCGGGCCGGCTGCGGATGAGCGTCGAGGCCGCGGCCGCGATGATCCACGCGGCGGGCATCGGCGTGACCGTGACGCTGATCAGCGCGAGCGCCGCCGGGCTGCTCCCCGAGCACGAGGGCCTGTCGGAGAACACGCGGGACGCCGTCCTCGCGGCCCTGATCGCGGACGAGCAGGACACCGCTACGGCCGAGTCGCGCGCCGATCGTGGTGCCCGGCACGCCGTGGCGCTCAAGGCCCTGCTCGACGAGGAGGACGGCCCGCAGCCCTTCTCCCCGGGCGAGCACCTGCTGCTCACCGAATGGCTCACCCGCCTGACCGGCAGGCCGGGCAGCGGCGGCGACTAGGCGGACGGCCGTCATCACCCGCTCCAGGGCAGCCGCGCGGCGCCTCCGGCGACCCGGTGTGCCTTCGGGACGGCGGGACCGGTGAGGGTCATGGCGCCGCAGAACAGGGCACTTCATGGGACTTCGTCATATGAGGTCTCCTCACCCAGCTGTCCGCCGCACGTACCGCCGTCGAGGCGGTCGCTACGAGACCTCATGCTGCCGTGGGCCTGTGGGCGGGACATCACACATCCGAGCGATAGTGACATCAACTCCTCACTCGAGCGTCCCACTCCTTCTCATAAGCCGACCTTATGAGGTGATACGAACAGGGTGACTACCGGAGTCATGTGTCGAGGTCGAGGCTGGATGCATGACTACTTCGGTTGCACCCACGCCTCACACACAGAGCGGGCGGCGCCCGGCCGGGCGGTTCCTGCGTGACCTGGACCGGCCGGCCGACGTGTTCCGCAACCTCGGTCCGAACTGGTACGCCTCGATCATGGGGACCGGCATCGTCGCCAACGCCGCCGCCGTCCTCCCCGTCCAGGTGACCGGCCTCCGCCTGTTCGCCACGGCCGTCTGGGCCCTCGCCTCGGCGCTGCTGGTCGCCCTCACGGCGGCCTGGGCCCTGCACTGGACCCGGCATCCGGAGATCGCCCGCGGTCATGCGCACCACCCGGTCATGGGCCACTTCTGGGGCGCTCCCGCCATGGCGCTCATGACGGTCGGCGCGGGCACCCTCACCCTGGGCCGGAACTGGATCGGTCCGACGGCCGCCGTACGCGTCGACGCCGTCCTGTGGACCGGCGGCACCCTGCTCGGCCTGGTCACCTGTGTGTGGATCCCCTACCTGGCCATGACCGAGCACGAGGTCGGTGAGGACTCCGCGTTCGGCGGCTGGCTGATGCCGGTGGTCCCGCCCATGGTGTCCGCGGCCACCGGGGCGGCGCTGGTGCCGCATCTCGCCCCGGGCCAGGAGCGGTTGACCCTGCTGCTGGCCTGCTACGCCATGTTCGGCATCAGCCTGTTCTCGAGCATCGTCATCATCACCCAGGTGTGGAGCCGGCTGGTCCGGCACAAGCTCGGGCCCGCGGCGATGGTGCCGACGCTGTGGATCGTGCTCGGTCCGCTGGGGCAGTCGGTGACAGCGGCGAACGCGCTCGGGTCGGTGGCCCACCTCGCCCTGCCGGAGCCGTACGCCGCCGGCGCCGCGGTCTTCGGCGTCGTCTACGGCTTGCCCACCTGGGGCTTCGCGATGATGTGGCTGGCCCTGGCCACCGGGCTCACGCTCCGCACCCTGCGCAACCGCCTGCCGTTCGCACTGACCTGGTGGAGCTTCACCTTCCCCGTGGGCACCTGCGTCACCGGCACGTGCGCCCTGGCGCTGCGCCTCCACTCGGACGCCTTCGACGGGGCGGCCGTGGCCCTGTACGTCCTGCTGCTGACCGCCTGGGCGACCGTCGCCGTGCGTACGCTGCGCGGGAGCTTCCTCGGCACCCTGTTCCTCGCCCAGGCACCCGCGACCGCCCAGGCGCCCGCGACCGCCCCGGCACGCTGAGGGGCCGGGACGGGTACCCCCTCGCGCCCGCTCAGGTGCGGTCCGCTCCCACACCGTCCAGGAGGACGGCGAGGACCCGCCGGCGCTGGACGTCGGTCAGGAACGGAGACACCGCGACGGACACGACGGCGCGCAGGATCTCGTCGACGTTGCTCCCGCACCTGAGGGGCAGGGTCGTCCCGGACCTCGCCAGCAGTCCGGCGACGGCCTCCCCCAGCGCCTCCCAGCACGGCGACAGGGCGGGCGATCCGGCGGTGAACATCTCGCACAGCACCGGGTCGTCCGCGACGGTCCGGGCGAACCGGTCCAGCCAGTCCCCCAGTCTCCGCCACGCCTCCCGGGACGGTTCGTCCGGCTCGTCGCGGGTGGCCGCGCCGGACTCGGCCGTCCGGCACAGGGCGCTGACCGTGTCCACGACGTCGTCGATGTAGACGGCCTCCAGCAACGCGGCCCGGGTCGGGAAGTTGCGGTAGAGGGTGGCGATGCCCACCCCCGCCCGCCGTGCGACCGCCTTCAACGACGCGTCGATCCCCTGCTCGACGAACTCCTCGCGCGCCGCGGCCACGATCGCGTCGTAGTTGCGGGCGGCATCGGTCCGCGTGGGGCGCGGCGAGGCGACCTGACGGAGGTCCGCCCGTATGCGGGCATCAGCGGTCACCAAACCCTCCTGCGGTGATACGCCGCGGCGGCCACCGCCGGACAGCCGCCGCGGCGCGGTTCGGGAGGAACGGCGCAGCGGCGCGGGCCGGGCGCTTGATGTCCCGGCCCGGCCGGCTCAGGCAGCCGCCCCATACACCTTGCGGGCATGCCGGGCGTAGGCCTTCGGACCCACCACGGGCATGATCAGCCGGGGCACCAGTGGGGCCGTCGACAGCATGAGCTTGACGACGTCCGGATCGGCGTACGAGGCGAGCATGCCGAAGACGATGGGCAGCTTGCTCTTGGGCAGCGCGTTGATCGCGTGGTCGCCGAGCTGGTGCCACTCCTTGGCCGTCACGTACTCCGGGACGATCGGCAGAACTTCCTTCTCCTCGATGCCGAGGTGCTCGGTCAGCAGACTCCCCAGGCGCTCCAGGGAGTCGGCGAGCCTCTCACCCGACTCCTTCGCGGGTTGCGCGCGCCAGATCGCCAGCCGCTGCGCCGACTCGGCGAGCAGCGCGGCGATCTCCTCGTGCTGGCTCTCCAGGAGGGCCACCGCGTCACCGAGCCGATCACCAGCACGCTCCAGGAGCTTGGGCCACAGCAGCTCGTCCTCCCCCTTGTGATGGAGGTGGAGGAACTCCTCGATGAGCCGGGCGTGTTCGGCGACGACCTCGGCCCGCTCGACGTCACCGGGACTGACGTCCTTGACCAGTCCCGGGAGACGGGCATAGCTCTGCCGGAAGGCCTCGTGCACCACCAGCATGTCTCGGACGTCGGCGCGGTCGGTGGATGTGTGGGGCATAGCACTACCTACTTATGGAATGTCAGCAAAAGGGGTTCTGCGTCGCGGCGTTGTGATGCATGGGAGGCCGGTTGACAGCGACATGAGTCTACTGGAGCACCAACCCTTGTCATATTGACTGTTGATGCGTGTCATATCGTCGCCGTGTGATGTCACTGCTCCGGTACCGTGAACCGCTCACTGATCGGTACGGGCATCGGCCGGTCATGCCCATCAGCTTTCGTAAGGCGGTAACCATGACGGAGCGCACGGAACCCGAGCAGCCCACCGCGGACATGGACCTGAGTGTCATGCCGGACGAGGTATGGGTTCACGACCAGGCGCGGCTGGTCGGGACCGCGATCGAGTCGGGTACGACGGACAGCATCGCCGTGGACTACAACGGCACACACGCTCAGTTGGTCATCCTCACCACGCGGGGAGCGAAGTCGGGGCGCTCCCGGCAGACACCCGTGATCCGCGTGGAACACGAGGGCCGGTATGCCGCTGTCGCGTCCAAGGGCGGCGCGCCGACCCACCCCGCCTGGTACCACAACCTCGTGGCCAACCCCGACGTCGTGGTCTGGGACGGTACGGAGAGCAGGCCCTACCGGGCGCGCGAGGCGACGGGGTCGGAACGGCAGGAGTGGTGGGACCGGGCGGTCCGGGCCTGGCCCTCCTACGACGACTACCGCTCCAGGACCAGGCGGGTGATCCCCGTGCTGGTGCTGGAGCCGGTGGACTGAGCGACTGTCGCCCCCTCGATCCTCCTCACCAGCCCCTGGGTGTACCTACCGCGTCCCTCTACAGAACGATCACCCGGCCGTATGCTCGACGATCGGTGGAAGGCTCCAGAAAGGCTGGTCGGAGCCGATCCACCTGATCCACTTGGGTAGGCACTGCGTGTGGGGGCGTCTATGCACAGGCCGGTACGCTCAAGCGGTTCCGGGACCGGCGGAGCGGACAACGGTGCGGCTCTCCGTTCACCTCTTCCGCCGGTCCCCCTTTCCGAGCCACAGGGCACGTCGTCATAGGACCCAGCGCGAGGCACCGCGCTGCCGCTGCGGGCGCCATGTTGGCATGAACGTGTGATGCGGGTCGTCGCGCGACCGGGCAGTGTCGGCTCATCCATGTTTCGGGGAGGAAGTCGTGCCCGTGTCGCTCACACACCGATCGGTCCGGTCCGACCAGAGCGGGCTGTCCCGCGTCGGCCGCCGCTGGGGCTGGGTCGCCGTCCTGCTGGTCGGCCTGTTGCTGTTCTGGCTGATCCATTCGGCCCTGATCTCCACGCAGAACCCCAACCTGATCCCCGCTCTGATCTTCTTCGGAGCGGCGCTGGTGCCGTCGGCCTTCGTCGCCTTCGTGGCCGGCCGCCGGCTCGACTTCGGCGCCGGCATGGGGGTCGTCGCGGTGACCGCCCTGGCGGGCGGCGCGATCGGGGTGACCACGGCCGGATTCCTGGAGTACCGGACGCTGCGGCTGTTGGACGTCCTGCCGATGGTCGCCGTCGGAGTGATCGAGGAGGCGGCGAAACTCATCGTCCCGGCCCTGCTGCTCCTGATCCTGCGCGACCGGCACCCCGGTGACGGGCTGCTGATCGGTGTCGCCTCCGGCGCCGGGTTCGCCGTCTTCGAGACGATGGGCTACGCCTTCGTCGAACTCGTCAACTCCAACGGCGATCTGTCCGCGGTGGACGACCTCCTGGTGTGGCGCGGGCTGCTGAGCCCCGCCGCGCACATGGCGTGGACGGGCCTGACGGCCGCGGCCCTGTGGTCCGCCACAGCCCACGGGTGGCGCCGCCGCTCGGCGGGGCTGTTCGTGTTCGTCTACGCGGTCGCGGTCACCCTGCACACCCTGTGGGACAGCCTGGACAGTGACATCGCCTACGGCGTGCTCGCCGCGACCAGCCTGTCCCTGCTGGTGTACGCCACACACCGGCTGGCGGCCCCAGGCCGGGTGCCCGCGCCGGTGGCGGTGTGACGCCACGGTCGGGACCGTCCGTGGCGGACGGTCCCGACCGGTCTCACCGCGTGGTCAGCAGCAGGCGCTCCAGGAGTTCACGCGTGCTCGGCGTCCAGGCTTCCGGCGCGCCGGTGCGCGGATCGACCTTGACGATCACCCGCCGGCCGTGCGCGTGCGTGACGTCGCCGGAGCGGAACCGGAAGGCGAACGCGGCGCTCGTGCGGCCGAGCTTCTCCAGCTCGAACGTCACGTCCACCGAACCGATCCCCTTCAGCGGCCGCTCGAAGACGAGGAGCAGCTCCCGCACCACGACATTGAGGTCAGGGTGTCCCAGCGTCAGCCCCAGCCGGGTGAAGCCCACGGTGATCGCCCGCTCCAGGAGCGCGGCGAACCTGCCGTGGTACACCATGCCGAAGGCATCGAGGTCGTCGAAGAAGACGTCCACCGACTCCGTGTGTCCCCCGGCGGCGCCACGCTGGGCCGCCGGTCCCTCGGTCGACTCACTCATCGCGTTCTCGCCGTCCGTCATACCTGTGCGCACTCCTCGGTCCAGGCCCGGAAGACGGCGGCCTGCCCGTGCAGGTTGCCGTCGGCGTCCACCAGGTCCCACATGGTCACGTCCTCGATCCAGAAGTGGCTGCCGTCCTTGCGGACGCGCCGACCGCGGTAACCGTCCGCGAATCCCCGCCGGCTGACCGCCTCGACGAAGCTGTTCCGGTCGTGCTGGGCGTCGGGAGCCGCCGACAGCCGGGACGGCAGACCGATGAACTCCTCCCAGGTGTAACCGAAGCAGTGCTGCGCGATGTGGTTGGCGTAGACGAAGAGCGGGTCCGGGGACGTGTCGTGCGCGAGCAGTCCGAAGGGTGCGTGGTCCTGCAACCAGGCTGCCGCCCCCGCGTCGTCGGACCATGCGCGCGGGCACAACCCGGTGCCGACCACCCGCAGATGGCTGTCGAGGAGGAGTGCGGCGAAGCCCGGGTCACGGGGGGAGGGCGCGTGGGGGGCTGTCGGCCGGCCCGCGGCGAGGTGCTCAGACATCGGCGTCCGCCACCCAGCTCATGAGCTTGCGCAGCTGCTTGCCGGTGGTCTCCAGCAGGTGCTCGGAGTCCTGTTGCTTGTACTCGTCGTACCTCTTCAGGCCGCCGTGGTACTCGTCCATCCAGTTCCTGGCGAAGGAGCCGTCCTGGATCTCGGCGAGGATCTGCTTCATCTCGGCCTTGGTGGCGTCGGTGACGATGCGCGGGCCGGTGACGTAGTCGCCCCACTCGGCGGTCTCGGAGATCGACCAGCGCATCTTCTCCAGGCCGCCCTCGTACATGAGGTCCACGATCAGCTTGAGCTCGTGCAGGCACTCGAAGTAGGCGATCTCCGGCTGGTAACCGGCCTCGGTCAGCGTCTCGAAACCGGCCTTGACCAGCGCGGTCGTGCCACCGCACAGCACCGCCTGCTCGCCGAACAGGTCCGTCTCGGTCTCCTCGGTGAACGTCGTCCTGATGACGCCGGCGCGGGTGCCGCCGATGGCCTTGGCGTACGACAGCGCCAGTGCCAGGGCACCTCCGGAGGGGTCCTGCTCGACGGCGACGAGACAGGGCACACCACGTCCCTCCTCGTACTGACGGCGCACCAGGTGGCCCGGACCCTTCGGCGCGACCATGCACACGTCCACACCGGCCGGGGCCTGGACGAAACCGAAACGTATGTTGAAGCCGTGGCCGAAGAACAGCGCGTCGCCGTCGTTCAGGTTCGGCGCGATGGACTCCTCGTACACCTGGGCCTGGATCGGGTCCGGGATGAGGATCATGATGACGTCGGCCTCGGCGGCGGCCTCGGCCGGGCTCACCACGCGCAGACCCTGCTCCTCGGCCTTGGCCTTGGACTTCGAGCCCTCGTGCAGACCGACACGGACATCGACACCGGAGTCACGCAGCGACAGCGCGTGGGCGTGGCCCTGGCTGCCGTAGCCGATGACCGCGACCTTGCGGCCCTGGATGATGGACAGGTCGGCGTCAGCGTCGTAGAACAGCTCGGCCACTTCGGTTCCTTTCGCCTCCTCGCCTCTGCGAGGAGGAGTGGTGCGTAGGGGGTGGGGCGCGCCGGGCGGCGCGTGGTCCCCGCACGGGGTGCTGGGGGACGGTGGTTCGTCTACACGTCCGGCCGGATGTTGTGGTTGACCCTGAACAGGTTGGCCGGGTCGTGGACGCGTTTGAGGGCGGCGAGCCGGGTGTACCGCTGCTCGCCGTAGAGGGTGCGGACGGCGGCCTCGCTCAGGGCCTCGTCCGGTGAGACGAAGTTGATGACGTTGCGCGGGTCGCGCCACGGCGTCAGTCCGTGGGTGTAGGCGCCGACGAACTCGCGCATCGCACCCATTCGGTCGGCCGGGCCGCCGCCCACCGCGAACGTCATGAACGGCATCCCGCGCGACGGCACGGCGTTGGGCCGGGCCGGTTCCCGGTCCAGGGCTCCGCCGAGCGCCCGGACCTCCACACTCTTCATCGGGCAGCCGGAGCCGGGGCCGGTGAGGTCCAGGAACCTCTCCAGGGTGTCGTCGGAGAACTCGCGCAGGCCGAAACCGGTTTCCACGAACGGCATGCCGTGGACGGGATCGAGGTGTATCTCGCCGATCTCGCGGAAGGGACGCTCCGCCAGGGTGTCGTAGACCGGCGTGGCGACGGCCCGCAGCGGTGCGGCCAGCCGCGCTCCCTCCCGCGCCGTGCCGAGGTGCCCCAGCCGTATGTGCAGCACGAAGGCCCCGCGCAACGACTGCGGCAGCGCGGCGACGTCGGGGAGCCGCTGGACGGAGAAGGACGTGGTGGTGTCCTCGCCGAGCGTGGGGAGCAGCGCCCGCCAGGCCTGCAGCACCGGGCGCATCTCGGCACCACGGAACCACAGGCCGCCGCCGTAGAACCGCGCCACCGGGAAGACGTCGAACTCCATGTGTGTGACGACGCCGAAGTTGCCCTTGGCGCCCAGCAGTGCCCACCACAGGTCCGGGTCGCTTCCGTAGGTGACCTGCCGGACCGCTCCGTCGGCCGTGACCACCTCCAGCCGGCGGACGTGGTCGGCGGCATAGCCCAGGCCGCGGCCGAGCAGCGGGCTCAGCCCGCCGCCCAGCGTGTAGCCGACGACACCGACATGCGGCGCCGAGCCGGCCACGGGGGCGAGCCCGAGGCGGTCGGTCTCGACCAGTACGTCGCTCCAGGTGGCGCCCGCTCCCACGCGGACCGTGCGCCGCGCGGGGTCGACGGACACCTCGCGCATCCGGCGGGTGCTGATCAGCAACGTGTCGTCCTGCTGGGGCAGCACCACCTGGTGACCCTCGTTGCGGACCGCGACCGCCATCCGGCGGCCACTCGCGTACCGCACCGCGGCGGCGACGTCGTCCGTGCTCGTGGCGCCGACGACGACGGCCGGAGCCAGGACCCGCAGCGTGTTGAAGAGGCGGCACTCATCCGCGTACGCGATGTCGCCCGGCACCAGGACCGGTCCGCGCACCGCGGCGCGCAGAGCGGTGTGGTCCGCCGCGGCCGGCGCCGCGTCCTCGTCGATCCGCACGTCATGTACTGCGTTGTCCGTCATCGCTTCACCAGAACTCGTCGGGCAGGGCCGTGGAAGCCGGGACACGCTCGGCGAGGGAGGAACACTCGACGGCACCTGCCCACTGGGGCGACCGGCTGCCCGTGCCACGTCCCGGGGCCGCGTGGGAAACCCGATGTCTTCCCGGTCGGGGGGTGGCAGGGACCTCGGCTTTCCGCGACCGCCGGAGGGAGGGGTGGTTCCGGGCCGCGGGGACCTGACAGGTCTGCTTCCGGCAACGACCCTAATCGATCACCCAGTGGCCACAAGCCGGTTCGGGACGGGTGTACGCACTGGGTACACCTTCACAGTGCCGAACGGCAAACACCGTCCCCAAGTGAGGTCATCTCGTGGTCAAGTCGCCCTCGTGCGCGGCCGATCGGGCGCAGAAGCGAACGGGAGCGTGCCCCTCGGGCTGACGTGACGCGATGCGCGGTCGGCCTCCAGCCACAGTGGGCATGGCAGTCGATGGGGCCTGGGAGCACACATCGGTCGGTGCGGAAGTCAGGCACCTACTCCGCTGTGGCATGCGTCCCCGGTCATGTGGATCACATGTCTTGCTGGGTGTTCTGGTGCGGGCTGGTCGACACCTGTACGACGCGGAGGTCGCTTGGCGGCGAGCTCGGCCGCACGAAAGCAGGGAAACCGTGGGAACCGCGCCGGCGTCCCTGGGCGACGAGGAGTGCGGTTCCCACGGCTGGGCGAGGATCTCAGTCCTTCGAGGACGCACGGCCTGCGGAGGCGGCGGCCTGCTTCTCCCGGCCCTCCCTCGCCGTCTTCTTCTTGTCGGTCGGCTCGAGGGCGGTGTAGAACACGGAGTGGCCCTGCTTGAGGCGCTGGGCGGCGCTGCGGGCGACGAGTCCTTCCAGGGTGGTACGCACCACGGTGGTCTTGATGATCCGGTCCGGGTGGGCCTCGCTGAGGGCGGCCGCGATCTCGGCCGCGGAGGACGGCTCCGACTGCTGTGCGAGGTAGGCGCGGATCAGGGCCACCAGGGTCGGCTTGTTCTGCCGCCTCCTGGGGCCCGCCGAACCGCCGGGCAGCCCGTAGTCATACTCGGTTCCCGCGCTCCGCCGGCCCGTGGACGCCGGAGCCTGCTGCATCGGAATACCGCTCTCCAGGGCCTGCTGCATGGTCGCGAGTACGGAATGATCATGCTGCAGAGCCAGCAGACGGCCCTGAAGCTCGTCGATCTCGCTCCGAATGCGGTCCTGTTCCTGGACGTTGCGTTCGAGATCGCTCGCCAGCTGGGAGCTGTATTGCGTCACCAGCTCCGTCGTACTCGTCTGCGGGTCGGGCATGCCGTGGACCCTCCTTGGTTCGGCTCTCGAGTGAAGGCTCGTGCACAGCGGTTACTGAGGGGGCGTGTACTCAGGCGCTGCTGCTGATACTACGCCTTGACTCATTGCCTGGCTGTTGCCTGGTGTCACTACTTGGCAAGCGGTCCACAAGGACGGGCCTCGGCGGCACCACTCCCGACAAGTTGGTTCTGGCATCAATTAAAGCGTTACCGCGAATACGGACACCTCATTCAGTCAGGAGAGTCAACCCGTCCCAGTCCACGTCCGCTGTCTCCTGCCCCCGCGGCACCAGGGCGTACGTGCTCGCCAGCCACTGGGCGACCGGCAGGGCCGGGATCTCGAAGAGTGCATTGTGCCGTGCGTTTCCCACTTGGAGCCACATCGTCGACGCACCGTCCGAGCCGTGCTCCGGCCACACCGCGACATCACCCTGTCCCACCCTGGCGGTGAGGCCTTCGTTCAGCAGTTCCCGGGAAAAGACCCAGCGCACCGGCTGCTCACCCTCGGCATCGAAGATCAGGGTGACGGCATACGGATCCCTGGGATGGAACGAGAACTCGCATCTGATGGGCACGGACAGCCGTCGCACGACCCAATGTGTGATCTCGACGGTCAGGTGGCACCTTCTCATCTGTTACCTCCTAGGACCGAGCCGGATCGCCGCCGCGTCAGGCTGTGCGGCACCGCGCGGACTGGACATCGACCGACGATTCACAGCCGCTCGGTCATGAAATGCGAACGGCGTCCCACCCGAACGCGCAAAGGGCCCGAGGACGCCACCGGCTTATCCCCACGAGGACAGCCCCGGAAGTCAGCGTGAGGGGCGGTGTCACGTACCGACACACACCTTCACCAGTGCGCCGGCAAGTGGGGCAACGCGGGTGCTCATGCGGGTTCCGAGGACCGCGTTCGCGTCCGTCCGGCCACGAACGGCCTGCTTTTCGTAGCGCGCGGTTTCCAGCTGTGCCATCAATTCACTTCCCGTTGCCAAGGCTGAACGCGTCACACGCATCCGCTGCGGTCCCCATCATGCTCGCCGGACCGTACGCTTTCCCATACGTCATCTGACGGTGGCGGTCCCCGGGAGCCCTCCGCAAGCCGGATCACCCCGTCCCACCTGGGGGAACGCGCAGATCGGGACGGCACCATCGGACGCGGACTCGATCGTCCGGCCGCCCGACCACCCCCGGTTGTGGTCCCGGCACTCGCGCCACGCGCCCTGTGTGCCCCGCCCTCCGCAGTGAACAGGAATCAGTGGGGGTGGCCTTGGCTCGCCTCTGTCGGCGGGAAGTGGACCAGTCGGTCTGAGGGCCCTGGTGACGGCGGGTTCCGGCGGGTCGCCGGGGGCCGTGGGGTTAACCCCACGGCCTCCATGTGGACGGCGCTCACGTCTCCTTGGAGACGTCTAGACAGATTGTTCCGCGCCCTCTCACCAGACTGAGGACCACAACGCGCGGCTCGCGCCGAGTGCGCCGGCGGACGAACCCGCTGGCCGCGGCAACCGCGGGTCCGGCTTCGAAGCGAAAGCGAGAGACGACATGTCCCACCACCTCGACTCCCCCATAGCCCGCCAGGACCCTCGTCTGGACATCACGGACCTCTATGTCTTCCGAGGTGAGCAGGGCACCGTCTTCGTCACCGACCACAGCCATTCGCTCGCCGGCGAGGACATCCCCCGGGGTCTGCACCCGGAGGGCAAGTACGAGTTCAAGATCGACTCCAACGGCGACGCGGTCGAGGACGTGACGTACCGCTTCACCTTCGGCGAGGCCGACACGAGCGGTGTCCAGACCTACCAGGTGCGCCGGCTGGCGGGCCCCGACGCCCGCAGCGACTTCGCCGAGGGCACACTGCTCGGCGAAGGCCGTACGGGTGAGACGCTGGAGCTTCCCGGCGGCAGCCGGGCCTGGGTCGGCAAGGCGGGCGACCCCTTCTGGATCGAGCCCGACGTCCTGCACGCCGTCGGCCACGCCTTCCAGGACGGCACGAAGGTCGACCTGTCCGGCTGGAACGCCGCCGAGGCGACGAACCTCTTCGCGGGGCACACCGTCCACTCCATCGTCCTGGAGGTCGCCGACGAGGAACTGCTGCCGATCGCGGGACACGATCACAAGATCGATGTGTGGGCCGTGGCCTTCCTGGCCACCGACGCCGGCGGCTGGCGTCCGATCAACCGCGCGGGCCTGCCGATGATCCACCCGCTGTTCACCCAGTACAACGAGACGCTCGGCGACCGTCTCAACGAGAACGTGCCGGCCGAGGACGTCGAACTGTACGGCAAGGCGCTCATCGAGTCGGTGGCCGGCGTGGTCCGGGCCTACGGCACGGCGGAGGACCCCGAGGCCTACGCCAGGACGGTCGCGGACCGGATCCTGCCCAACGTCCTCCCTTACGTGGTCGGTACGCCGGCGTCGTACGGCTTCGCGCGGTGGAACGGCCGGACGCTCACCGACAACGCGCCCGACGTGATGTTCTCCCTCGCCGGCAACACCCCGGTGACGCTCGGCATCGGCAAGGAGTCGGTCACCGCCAAGCCCACGGCGACCTTCCCGTACGTCCCGCCGGCGGCGTGAACGGTCTGACGGAACGAGCCGTGCGGGCCTGAACAGGTCCGCACGGCTTTTCTCGTGGCCGCTCGCGTTCCGCAGCCGGCCGCACCCCCATCGGAAGGAGCCGACCATGCCCGCACCCGTGCGGAAACCGCCCCTGGACTTCGACAAGCCGTCCTTCGTCCGGCGTTCCGTCACCGCCGCCGAGTGGTCCCGGCTGGGTGCCGTCTTCGCGTTCATCGCCGCGTTGCACGTCATCGGCTGGGGCATCCTCGTGACCGTCGTCGCTCCCCAGCACTTCAGCCTGGGCCAGAAGGGCTTCGGCGTGGGCGTCGGCGTGACCGCCTACGTCCTGGGGATGCGGCACGCCTTCGACGCCGATCACATCGCGGCCATCGACAACACGACGCGGAAGCTGATGAACGCCGAGCGCCGGCCGCTGACCGTCGGCTTCTGGTTCTCGCTCGGTCATTCCAGTGTCGTCTTCGCCCTGTCGCTGCTGCTGGCGTTCGGCATCCGAAGTCTGGCCGGTCCTCTGCAGGACGACGACTCCACCCTGCACAACCTCACGAGCTGGATGGGCACCCTGGTCTCGGGGGCCTTCCTCTATCTGATCGCCGTCCTCAACCTCGGTGCCCTGACCGGAATATGGCGCGTCTTCCGGGCCATGCGATCCGGCCGGTACGACGAGACGGAGCTGCAGGAACAACTCGACAGACGAGGCTTCCTCAACCGGCTGCTCGCAAGGCTGATGAAGTCGCTCACCAAGCCCTGGCAGATGTATCCCCTGGGGCTGCTCTTCGGCCTCGGATTCGACACCGCCACCGAGATCGCCCTGCTGGTCCTGGCCGGCACCGGCGCCGCCTCGGGATTGCCGTGGTACGCCATTCTCTGTCTGCCGGTGCTGTTCGCCGCCGGGATGACCCTGCTCGACACCATCGACGGCTCGGTCATGAACTTCGCCTACGACTGGGCGTTCGGCAAGCCGGTCCGCAAGGTCTACTACAACCTGACCATCACCGGGCTCTCGGTGGCGGTCGCCCTGCTGGTCGGCACCGTGGAGCTGCTCGGACTGCTCGCCGTCAAGGCCGGCCTGCACGGCTTCTTCTGGGACTGGATCACCGGCGTGGACCTCAACTCGGTCGGCTATGTCATCGTCGGGCTCTTCGTCGGCGTGTGGCTTCTCGCCCTGCTCGTGTGGAAGTTGGGCAATCTCGAGGAACGCTGGACAGCCGACGGCCACGCCCAGGGCATGTCCGGTCCGCTGGAGGTGCCCCGGGAGTCGGCGACGTAACACCGTGAGCCGTCCCATCGACACGGACGCCGGAGTGCCGCACCGTCCACGGCCGCCGTTCAGCGCGGTGGGGAGGGGAGCCCGGGCAGGCGCAGGGTGAACGTGGAGCCGGTGCCCGGGGTGCTGTGGGCCTCCACCGTGCCGCCGTGCGCCTCGATCAGCTTGCGCACGATCGACAGGCCGAGCCCGCTGCCACCGGTCTGGCGTGAGCGGGACTTCTCGGCCCGCCAGAAACGGTCGAAGACGTGCGGCAGGTCCTCGGGCGCGATCCCCGAGCCCGTGTCGGAGACCTCGATCCGGACGCCCGCCGTGCCGGCGGCCCCCGCTGCCGTCCCGGCCTGGCCGGGGACAGGCGGGTCACCGGCCGCCTTCAGGCGCACGGTGCCGCCGGGCGGTGTGTGGCGGATGGCGTTCGACACGAGGTTGCCGACCGCCTGCCGGAGCCGTACGGGGTCCGCCGGCACCGTCAGGTCGGGGTCGGCCGCCACCACGAGCCGCACCCCCGCGGCCTCGGCACGCGGTCCGTGGCCCTGAGCCGTCTGGGCGAGGACGTCGGCCACACTCAACGTCTCAGTGGTGAGCGGCAGTTCTCCCGCGTCGGCCGCCGAGAGGTCCCGCAGGTCGTCGATGACGTGCTGGAGCAGCACCGCCTCCTCCAGTACCGAGGCCACCAGCTTCTCGTCCGGCGGGACGATGCCGTCCTCGACCGCCTCCAGCCAGCCGCGGATGTTGCTCAGCGGCGTGCGCAGCTCGTGCGCCACATCGCTCACCATCGCCTTGCGGGCCGACTCCAGCTGCTCGCGGCGCCGTGACATCGCGTTGAACGCGGCCGACAGCCGGGCGATCTCGTCGCCGCCCGTCACCTCGACCCGTGCCGAGACGTCCCCGGCCTCCATCCGCTGTGCGGCCAGGGTGAGCCTGCGCAGTGGCCGGACGAGCCGGATGCCCGCGAAGGCCGTGACCGCGACCGTCACCAGCAGCACGAGCGCCGCGCCCCACGCGATCCGCAGCTTGTTGGGCGCCGACAGGTCGAGGAAGGTGGTGGCGGTACGGTCGCCGGGGCTGCTGACGTAGAGCTGAGCGGCGGGCGCCACGTACGGCTGCAGTTGCTCCGCACGCCCGCTCGCCACACAGTCCCGCACGTCCTTCTCGGGCGCGGGGGCCGTGGACGTACGGGACTCCGCGCGTGCCACCTGCCAGGACCCGTCGAGCAGCACGTTCACCCCGCTGAGCCCCCGCCGCGCCAGGCAGTTGTCGACCAGATTGTCGAGGGTGTCGAGGGCCTTGCGCTCGGAGGGCATCGGGTCGTTCAGCACCGACTCCTCGCACCGGGGGTCGACGCGCTGTCCTGCCGCCGTCCGAACGGTGGGCCGGCCGCTGGGGCCGACCACCACCCGCGCCTCGGCGCCCGCCGCCCGCAGACACGCGACGACATCCCGAGCCGTACCCAGCAGTCTCGTCCTGTCGCTGTCCGACAGCCGGTACGGGCCGACGACACGTGGGTCGATCCCGCCGTCCCGCGCCGCGGCCGGCAGCCGTTGTGGATCGACCGACAGCGGGTCGATGACGGCGGTCGGCTTGGGAGAGGCCACGTACGGGTGGCCGGGCGCCGGAGCGGAGTCCGCCAGCGTCCGGTCGCCGTCCCGCAGGACGATCCGGTGTCCGGTCGTCCGTCCCAGTTCGGCCACGGTGGGTCCCACTTGGTCCCAGTTCCGGTGCCGCGCCGCGTAGCCGATCAGCACGTCGTACGTCTTCGTGTCGTCGGCGAGGTCCTTGCCCTGCTCCTGGCGGATCGCCACGGCCGTCGTCCGCACGACCACCCACGCGGTGGCCGCGATCGAGCACACCGACACCAGGGCCGCCACGGCGAGCAGTCGCAGGAGCAGGCTGCGTCCCAAGGGCACGGCGAGACCCGAGCGCGTGGACGGGTGGTCGCGCCGGACGTCACGGCTCATGGCGCACGTCCTCGGGCCGGGACGGGCGTATGTCGTCGGAGAGCTTGTAGCCGACCCCGTACACGGTCACCAGGCACATCGGCCGGCGCGGGTTCTGCTCGATCTTCTTCCGCAGGTTCATGACGTGCACATCGACCGTCCGCGTGGTGACGTACCGGTCGAAGCCGTGCAGCCGCTCCAGGATCTGCGATCGGGTGAACACCTGCCCCGGCCGGCCCGCGAGCACCTCCAGCAGCCGGAACTCACCCGGGGTGCAGGAGATCTGCGTACCGTGCGCCCACACCTCGTGCCGGGCCGGGTCGACGGTCACCGGGCCCGCGGTCAGCAGGTTGCCGCCCGGCGCTGCGCCTGCCGCGCCGGACGCCGCCTGGGTGCGCCCGCTGCGCCGTAGCAGCGACCGGATGCGGGCCATCAGCTCACGTGGACTGAACGGTTTGGTCAGGTAGTCGTCCGCGCCCAGGTCCAGACCGAGCAGCAGGTCGTCCTTGGTGGACCGGGCTGTCAGCATCAGCACCGGCAGCCCTTCGAGCTCGGCCTCCGACCGGATGGTCCGGCAGACGTCGAGCCCGTCCAGCCTGGGCATCATCACGTCGAGCACCAGCAGATCGGGCAGGCGACGGCGGATCTGGTCGAGCGCGGCCCGCCCGTCCTGGACGAGGATCACACTGTGGCTCTCGTGTTCCAGGTAGCGGCGGATCAGCTCGGCCTGCTTGGCGTCATCCTCAGCGACGACAACATGCGCACACATGTGAGGAGTCTAGGAACACCCACGACGTGCTCGAGCACCCCGCGGACGAGGACACGACAGGGCCATCGCTTCCTGACAATCCTCTGACATTCGCTCGGCAGCCTCTGCCGTCATGAACAACGAGACCAACCGGCCGCACCCCGCCGCCGGCACCCCCGGCACGGCGCGCGCCCCGCGTCGGACGCGCCGTGTCCGGGCCGCCCTCCTGACCACTGCCCTGCTGACGGCGGGCGTCGCTCTCACGGCCTGCGGCGGCGGAGACGGAGGCGGTACCGACAGCGGGCAGAAGGCGTCGGACAGCGGCATCGCGTCGTTGGCGACCCCCTCGTCCGGCGGCGGGAAGTCCGGGGCGACCTCTTCCGCGCAGTCCTCCACCGCCGCCATCGAGGCCAAGCGTCCACAGTTGCGCCTCGACAGCTCCCAGGAGGAGATCAACGGGCTCTGGAACGCGTACTGGGCGTGCCTGCAAGCCCACGGCGTCCCGATGAACACCGCGCGGGTCGATCGTCCCGGCAGGCAGGCGCCTCCGGTGGACGACCCGAAGGTCGCGGACCAGTACAAGGCGCAGTACCACGCGTGCCTGTACAAGATGCCGCTCCAGCCGGTCGAGGAGCGCCCCGAGACCAACCCGCACTACGCGGACGACTACCGCGCCTACATCGGCTGCCTGAAGTCGAAGGGCATGAAGGTCCACGAGGTCTTCGCCTCCGACGGGAGTCCTGACGGCTGGACCTATGACAAGGACGTCCCGAAGGACGGCGGCTCTCTCCCCACCGAAAAGATCGACCACGACTGCCGCTTGGAGGCGTTCGGTGGCAAGGGCAAGAACTGAGGCGGCCGCACACGCGTCCTCCGACGGTGGCACACAGGACCGCAGCCGGATCGCGGTCGGTGACGGTGGCAGACGGACCGGCAGCCGGATCGCGGTCGCCGTCGCCGTCCTCGCCGTCGTCGCGGGCGGGGTCTACGGAGGGGCTGCCCTGAAGCGGCACGGGGACGCCGGCCACGCCAAGCCCGCCGGGGTGCCGTCCGCGCAGACCACGGTCATCCGGCGCACCGATCTGTCCGACAGCAAGGACCTGCCGGGAACGCTCGGTTACGGCGCGGCGCTCACGGTCAAGGGTGCGGGCAAGGGCCTGATCACTAAGCTGCCGACGAGCGGATCGACGGTGACCCGGGGCAAGCCCCTGTACTGGGTGGACGACCAGCCGGTCACGGTCTTCTACGGTGACACCCCGGTCTTCCGCACGCTGGACCAGGCGGCCGTGAAGGCGGGGGCGAGCGGCGCCGACGTGACCGTCCTCGCGGAGAACCTGAAGGCCCTCGGCTACGACATCGGCCCCGAGCCGCGCAACACGCAGTCGTCCACCGGCACGGGCAAAGCCCCCGGGGCCGTCCTGACGTCCTCTCTCCTCGACGCGCTGAAGCGCTGGCAGCGCGACACGGGCCGGCAGCAGACCGGGACACTCTCGGTGGGCCAGGTGGTCGTGCTGCCCGGCGCGGTCCGCGTGGGCGCGGTGAAGGCCCAGCTCGGCGAGACGGCGACGGAGGACGTCCTGTCGGTGACGTCCCTGCGGAAGTCGGTGTCGGTGACGGTCAACCCCGGTGACGCAGCCCAGGTCCACCAGGGCGACAAGGTCGTCATCACCCTTCCCGACACCACGCAGATACCCGGCAAGGTGGCCTCGGTCGGTACGACGGTGCAGGGCGGCCCGGGTGACGAATCCGACGCGTCCGACAGCGACACCTCGCCGTCGTTGCAGGTCACCGTGGTGCCGGAGGACAGCGCCTCGGTCAGCAAGCTGGACGCGGCATCTGTGCGGGTGACCTTCACGACGGAGACGCGCAAGAACGTCCTCACGGTGCCGGTGGGCGCGCTGCTCGCGCTCCAGGAGGGCGGCTACGCGCTCCAGCGCCCAGGCGGGCAGCTGGTCGCCGTGAAGACGGGGTTGTTCGCCAAGGGGCAGGTCGAGGTCTCGGGCGCCGGGATCGAGGAGGGCCAGCGGGTGGTGACGGCGTCGTGAGACGACACCACGGCAAGCACCGCGAGGGCGTGGGCCACGGCTCCGGTGCGCGCACCGCGTCGGCCCCGTCGCCCGCCCACGACGACACGCTCGTCCTTCGCCCGGGCGACGACATGCTGCCCGTACCGGGGGATGACGGCACACCGCCCGTCTCCGGATGCGACGACACACTGCACGTGTCCGAGGGTAAGGACACGTTGCCCGTCGGCGTGGGCGACGACACGCCGTCCCTCCGTACCGCGGCCGCCGAGCCGTCCCCCGTGCTGCGGCTCACGAACGCGACCAAGGCGTTCCCCGGCGGCGTGACGGCGCTCGACGACGTGTCCCTGACCATCCACGAGGGCGAGCTGCTCGCCATCGTCGGCCCTTCCGGCTCTGGCAAGTCCACGTTGCTGAACATCATGGGAACGCTCGACCTGCCCACCCGCGGCACCGTGGAGATCGCCGGGCAGGACGCGGCGTCCCTGAGCGACCGGCGGCTGTCCGCACTGCGCGGACGCTGGCTCGGCTTCGTCTTCCAACAGTTCCACCTGACGGACGGGCTGACCGCGGCGGAGAACGTCGCCACCAGCCTGCTGTACGCGGGGGTGCCGCGCAGGCGGCGCATCCCGCTCGCACTCGCCGCGCTGCGACGGGTGGGACTCGGCCACCGGGTCGGACATCTGCCGCACCAGCTGTCCGGTGGCGAACGGCAGCGCGTCGCGATCGCCCGCGCGCTGGTGGGCGAGCCGGCTCTGGTGCTCGCCGACGAGCCGACGGGCGCATTGGATTCCGCCAACGGCCAGGCCGTTCTCGACCTGCTCGTCCGACTGAACGAAGAGGGCACCACCATCGCCGTGATCACGCACGACGGGAACATCGCGGCGCGACTGCCACGCCAGGTGGAGATGCGCGACGGGCGGATCGTCAGGGACACGGGACCGCGCCGGGGCTCGGCTGCGGACCGAGGCACCGGCTCCGCACCGTCGGCCGGGCTCGCCGCGTCCGGACGGTCCGCAGACCCCGCGGCCGGCCCGGCACCAGGAGAGAACCGGTGAGCGCCGCCGCCCCGACCCCGCGGAAGGAACCAGCGAGCGGCGCCAACCCGACCCCGCGGAGGGAACCAGTGCGCGCCGTAACCCGCGAGAGGTTCGCCCGTCCGGCCCGGCAGAGCCCGTCCGACGTACTGCGGCTCGGGCTGCTCGGCATCCGGACCCGCAGGCTGCGTGCCGCGCTCTCCGCGCTGGGCATCTCCATCGGCATCGCAACCCTCGTCCTCGTGACGGGGATTCCGGCGTCCAGTCAGCGGGCGTTGAACGACCAGTTGTCCGCGCTCGGCACGAACATGCTCCGGGCGGTCCCGCAGCCCGACCAGAACCCTCCGGTGGTGCTGCCCGCGTCCGCCGACAAGATGGCCGCCCGCATCGGACCGGTCACGGCGACCAGCGAGGTCGCCAACACCCACCAGCTGGTGCACCGTTCGGACCGGACCGACCCCAACGACGGACTCGGCCTCACGGTCCTCGCGAGCGGCGACGGCCTGCTGTCGGTGGTGAACGGCCGTGTACGGGCGGGGAAGTTCCTCGACGCCGCGACCGACCGGCTGCCGACAGCGGTCCTCGGTTACGAGGCGGCGTCCCGCCTCGGTGTGACCAGCCTGGTGCCGGGCCGGCAGGCACCGCAGATCCTCGTCGGAACGAAGTGGTTCACGGTCATCGGCATCCTTGATCCGCTGCCGCTCGCCCCGGACCTGGACCGCTCGGTGCTGGTCGGCTGGGAGGCGGCGCAGAAGGCCCTCGCGTTCGACGGGCATCCGACCGTGGTCTACGTGAAGGCGCACGAGGACGCCATCGAGGCGGTCTCGTCCGTGCTCCCGGCCACGCTGTACCCGGAACTGCCGGGCCTGGTGCAGGTCAGCCGCCCTTCGGATGCCCTGGCGGCGAAGCGGGCGACGAACAGCGCCTTCTCGTCGCTGTTCCTCGGCCTCGCCGGGGTGGCGCTGCTCGTGGGCGGGATCGGCGTGGCGAACACCATGTACATCTCGGTGCTCGAACGCCGCAAGGAGATCGGCCTGCGGCGCGCGCTCGGCGCGAACCGGGGCCAGATCAGAGGTCAGTTCCTCACCGAGTCGGTGGTGCTGTCACTTCTCGGCGGGGTCGCGGGCACGGTGATCGGGGTACTGGCCACCGCCGGTTACGCCGTCTACGAGGGCTGGCGGCCCGTCGTCCCGCTCACGGTGCTCGGCGCGGGTGTGGGCGGTGCCGTGGTCATCGGGATGCTGGCGGGCGTGTACCCGTCGGTCCGTGCGGCGCGGCTCACCCCGACCGAGGCACTCGCCACGACATGACGGTGTTCTGGGTCGGGGTCATGAGCCACGTCTCAGGCTGTGATGATCACCGTGTGGGGCGTGGGGATCTTTCTGACGAGCCGGACCCACTGCCTCACGGGGATTCACCTGCTGTCCGCCCCGTCGCCATACGGAGCCTGATCGTGCGGGATTCGGGGCGCAGCGCGAACTCGGGGTGTACGTCCGGTCCGCAGGACCGCGATCCGAGGCCGTGCTGGGCAGCGTCGATGATCAGGGAACTCGTCGTCGAGACCGGCAGTTCGAAGGGGTGAGCGGCTCGTGCGATCTGTTGCGGGGTGTGACGGCTGAGCGTGAAGCCGGGGCGGCGGCCCAGCCTGTCCGGGATGGTCACGATGCGCAGTACCTCGGTCTCCGCACTCGACAGCGTCAACTGCCGCAGCCCGGAGCGGTGTCCGGTCTCCTGGGGTCGTGCGTAGTCGACGGATAGGTCGCGGACGGCCGAGGTGAAGCGCCCGGTGCGCGCCGCGCGGAGACTGTCCGGATAGGACTCGAGCGGGCCGAGGCCGAACCATGTGGCGCTGTCGACGGGAGCCGCGCCGTCGGGCAGGTCGATGCGCATCCCGATCCGCGGCCACACCGTCGTCCAGCCGCTCGACGGTTCGATCTCCACCCGCAGCTCGAGTTCGCCGTCTTCGAGCGACCAGACGGACTCCACCGTCACCGACGACGCGGAGTTCGCCGCGGAGACCCTGTCGATCGTTCGCAGGGCGTCCGCCGTTCGTTCGACGGACAGTCGCCGCGCGGTCAGCCGGTCGAGACCGTCGCGCCGCCACAGTTCGGCATGGGAGACGCCGGGGATGCCGGCGTCGCTGTTCTCGAGGTCGTCGGAGGTGCCTTCGTCGTTGTCGGTCGGAGCACGGAACAGTTCCAGCCGCGGGCCGGCCACGGCACGGTCGGCCAGGCGTACGAGGGACCCGTCGACGAACTCGGCGATCCCGAGCGTCAGCGTCCCGCCGCTGTGCCGCCAGCCGGTTCGGTGCCGGACGGCAGGCGCCGGCCGACGCGTCGAGCGGTCCGTCTGTGCCGTGGCGATCACATGTCCCGCGGGCGCCCAGGGAGCGGGGGCCGCCAGGACGGCGTCGAGAGTGAGCCACGTCTCCGCGTCCTGCGCCACCGGGATCCGCGGCAACGGCACGCGCCGCGACTCACCCGCCGCGACCGCCGGCACCTTGAGATCCCCGGAGGCCACGACGGTCCCGTCGTGCTCGACTCGCCAGAGGAAGCGCAGGTCGGACGTGTCGGCCGAGTGCCGCAGGTTCGTGACGGCGACCTCGTCGGTATGGAAGGTGAAGCGGACCGGCTGTACGACGGCCTTGAACTCGTGGAGGCCTGGGGTCGGGACGTCGTCGCTCAGCACCAGGCCGTCCATCACGAAGTTGGCGTCGTGGACGACCTCCCCGAAGTCGCCGCCGTACCCGTAGTAGGGCGTGCCGTCCGGGGCCGTGGTCAGGATGCCGTGATCGCGCCACTCCCAGACGAAGCCGCCGTGCAGCCGCGGATACCGGTGCACCAGCGCCTCGTACCGGTCGAGTCCTCCCGGCCCGTTGCCCATCGCGTGGGCGTACTCGCAGAGCAGGAACGGTTTGCCGCGCTGCCGGGCGCTCTGCGCGGGAGTGCAGTTCATCAGCGTCGAGCGGGAGCCGTCGGTTCCGATCCGCTCGGTCTCGAGCACGGAGGCGTACATGCGCGAGTAGACGTCCGTGTACTGGCCGGTGTGGTCGCCTTCGTAGTGCACGGGCCGTCCGGCGTCGCGGGCGTGGACCCACGCGGACATCGCGGCCAGGTTGCTTCCGGTGCCGGCTTCGTTGCCGAGGGACCACATCACGACGCTGGGGTGGTTCTTGTCCCGTTCGACGGTGCGCTCGATGCGGTCGAGGTACGCCCCGCGCCACATCGGCTCGTCGCTGGGGTTGCCGGCCCAGCCGACCGTGTCGAAGCCGTGCGTCTCCAGATCGCATTCGAGGACGACCCAGAACCCGAGTTCGTCGGCGAGGTCCAAAAGGCGTGGGTGCGGCGGGTAGTGGCTGGTGCGGATCGCGTTCACGTTGAACCGCTTCATGCGGGAGAGGTCCTCGCGGGCGTGCTCCTCGTCGAAGACCCGGCCGCGCTCGGGGTGGGTCTCGTGGCGGTTCATCCCGTGGAATACGACGCGGCGGCCGTTGACCAGGAATCGGTCGCCACGGATCTCGACCGTGCGGAAGCCGATTCGCAGGGTGATGCTCTCCGCCGCCGTCGACACCGTGACGTCGTACAGCCGGGGCCGCTCGGCCGACCAGGGCTCCACGTCGGCGACGTCGAGCGGGGCCACGTCGGCTGCCGTGGCCCACGTCCGCTCGACAGCGAGTTCGGGGATGCGCAGGGTGACCGGGAACGCCGCCGCGTCGGCGGTGATCTCCGGGTCGACGCGTCCGTGCCCGTGTTCGAAGCCGGTCCGCAACCAGACGTCCTCGATGCCTCCGGCGGGCCGGGCGAGCAGGGTGACGTCGCGGAAGATGCCCGGCAGCCACCACTGGTCCTGGTCTTCGAGATAGCTGGCCGCCGACCACTGGTGCACCCGTACGGCGACGACGTTGTCGCCCGGTCGCACCGAGGACGTCACATCGAATTCGTGGGTGAGCCGGCTGCCGCAGGCACTGCCGATCTCGACGCCGTTCACCCACACCTTGAACAGCGACTCCACGCCGTCGAACCGGAGCACGACGCGCTCGACGTCCGGCCAGTCGGCGGGGAGGGAGAAGTGGCGGCGGTAGTCGCCGGTGGGGTTCTCGTCCGGGACGTGGGGCGGGTCGATCGGGAACGGGAACTGCACGTTGGTGTAGATCGGCCGGCCGTAGGCTCCGTCGCCCTGGAGGACCCAGTGGGAGGGCACCGGTATGTCGTCCCAGCCCTTGTCGTCGAAGCCCTCGGCCGCGAAATCCTCCGCCACCGAAGCCGTCGGCGACAGCCGGAAGCGCCAAGGCCCGTTCAGGCAGAGACGGGGCGCGTCGGAGTGGAGCCACGAGCGGGCCGGGCGCAGTGCGCCGCTGCCCGGTGCGGTGTCCGAGACGTACGCGGAAGAGGTGGAGGGCACGGGATCACGACACTTTCCTGGTGACGAAGGGGCGCGGGTGGCGGTCGCGGGTGCCTACCGGAGCACGACCGTGCGGATCTCCCAGGGCCCGAGGGCGAGTTCGAGCCCGTCCGCGGCCGGTGTCCGCCGAAGGGGGCGGCCGAGCAGGTCGACTGTGGTGGCCTCGGTGAACGCGCCGGTCACGCGCACGGTCGATCCCGTGTCGCTCATCGCCGTGAGCCGCAGCTCGGTCCCGGCACCCCGTTCGTGATCGAGGACGCGGCGGATGCTCGAGACGAGCACGTCGTTCCCCTCGACCCGCACACCGGGCGCGTCGGGGGGAAGCGGGCCTCCGACGGGCGCGGTGCCCCGGGCGACGAGTACGTCGTTGCGGAACTCCTCGGCGAGGGCGACCGCGTTCGCGCCCTGCCAGCCGGTCGCCGAGGGCAGGACGGCGAACCGGTTCACGATCCGCGCACCGAGTTCCTGGGCACCGGGTGCGGGAATCTCGCTCGCCGCGGGCTCGTCACGCAGGGGATGGATGTTGACGCTGATCGAGCCGATCGCGCGCAGCAGGGTGAGGGCCAGCTCACGGCCGTCGTCGACGAGTTCGTACTCGCCGGAGTGGTCGAGCAGGACGGTGACGGCACCGGCCGAGACGAACGAACTCGCGGGGAAGGTCGGGATCGGGTATTCGCCCCAGCCGCCCTCGGCGGTGAGCCCCCGCTCGGTGACGGCGAACTGGCCGGCGGACGCGGAGACGGCCGCCGGTTCGGGGAGCGGCACGTGGAAGCGCAGCCGGTGGTCGGCGGACTGGTTCAGGAACGATGTGGTCAGGCGTACGAAGGGCTCACCCGCGCGCACCTCCACCAGCGTCTCCACGGGGGTCGGCAGGGTTCGGCCGCTGCGCAGGTCACGGTCGTCGGACAGGGCGACGGGCCACTCGTAGACGCGGGTGACACGCATCCTCGAACGCAGCGGGCCGCTCTCGAGCAGTTCGACGGCGGTCTTCGCCGGCGTCGACACGAGCACGTCGTGCGCCGGGGGCGCGTAGTTGTAACTGTCGCCGCGGTCGCCGCCGTCGACGAGGCGGCCGACTCCGCGCAGCACGGTGCCGTCGGCCCCGGTCACGTCCAGGGTGCCGTCGGCGGCGATCACGACCTCGACCAGTCCGTTGGACAGTGTGCGGGCCGTCTCGTCTCCGCGCGCGGGCGCCGCGACGGGTGCGGCGGGCCGGTCGCTCGGTCCGACCCGGAAGCTCGTAAGCCCCGAGGCGGGAACGGTCACGGGCACCAGTGCGGTGGCCCGGGCCTCCTCCAGCGTCGTCACCCGCCATTCGCCCGGATGTGCCGCGGCGGCGTCGGCGACCTCGCGGCGCAGGATCAGCAGGTCGAACGGTCCGCTGGTGGGCACTTCGGCGAGGTGGAAGACGAGCGATCCCGGGGTGAGCTCGTAGCGGTCGATGAGACGGCCGAAGAGTTCGCGGCGATGGATCCGGCGCAGCACGCGCTCGAGGTGCGAGGCGTCCATACGTTCATCGCTGAGCACGGTCGGGGCTTCGGAGATCAGCTGCACCGGACGGACCGTGCCGTCCGCCCCGGTCGCCGCCGGCGTGGATCCCTGGGACGGTCCCGCGACGTCCACCTCGACCAACGTGGTACGGGGGAAGGGCAGCGGGTTGGCGACCAGGTGGCCGTCGCCCGGCACCCGGGCGGCGGGCTCGGCGAGGGCCGCGTCCCGCACCGCGCGGGCGGTCTGCGCGGCTTCGGCCAGACGGGCCTCGACCTGTTCGCAGGTCTCGTCGGTGCCGGAGCCGACGACCGAGTCGTGCGCCGTCGACTCGATGATCTTGTGCCAGGCCAGGGAGAGGAACGGCGCGTCGTCCTCTCGGGACCACAGGGCGTTCATCCGCTCGGCGTGGTCGACGGTGCGCTCGGCGACGGCCATCCGCTGCTTGAGGCCGAGGCGTACGGAGAGCACGCCCGGGAGGATGTTGCCGCGCACGTGGCTGCGCAGCTCACCGGTGACGACGGTGGTCACCTCGTCGCGCACGTGGGTGCGGATGTATGCGTCGAGCGTCGCGATGGTGATGGGGCGCTCGTCGCTGGAGGCGCGCCGCAGCCAGGAGGCCAGACGCGGGTCGGGCGCGTTGTGGTCGGTGCCCGCCATCGCCAGTACCGGGTCGCCGCCCCAGCGCCCGGCGGTGATCTGCGCGTACTCGCCGAGCGCGCGGCCGATCTGGTCGGGTACCAGCAGGACGTCGAGGCCGTTGTCGTAGCCGTCGAAGAGGAACTCGGTGCGCACTTCGGAGCCGTCGGGGGCGCGCCAGCGGAAGGCATGACCGTCGACCGTGCCGGGCACACCGCGCCACAGGGCCGCGTGCTCGATGCCGGCGCGCGCCAGGATCTGCGGCATCTGTGCGATATGGCCGAACATGTCGGGGAGGTAGCCGATCGGCATCGAGCCTCCGAGCTCCGCCGCGGCCGCCCAACCCATCTGCAGGTTGCGCACGATGGTTTCACCGGAGCAGAGGAATTCGTCGAGCAGGATGAGCCACGGCCCGATGGCGAGCCGGCCGGCGGTGACCAGGGCCTCGATGCGGTCGCGGTTCTCCGGCCGCATCTGGAGGTAGTCCTCGATCGCGGCCATCTGCCCGTCGACGGTGAACCGGAAGTCGGGATCGGCCTCGGCCGTTTCCAGCACGGTGTCGAGGGCGGCGACCAGCCGGTGCCGAAACACCTGGAACGGTTCATACCACTCCCGGTCCCAGTGGAAATGGGGCACGAAGACGGCGGCTTTCTGCATCACGACGGGGACCTTCTGTGCGGGCGGGGCGCGGGAGGAGCGAGCGCGGGGATACGCGTCACCTCACGGAGCCGACGGCGAGCCCGGTACGCCGGAACCGCCGGCGCAGGCTGCTTGCTTGAGGGATGTTGGACGCTCATCAGGTGTTGGGAATTGGTGGAAAGTGTGGGCTCCCGTGCGGTCGAGTGTCAAGGCGTCCGCGTCACATGTGTTCGGCGGGCCGGCAGCGGTGTGACCGGGTCGGTGGTGAGCGTCGCCGACCCATGCGCTCACGGCCGGAGCGTGCCCGACGTTCCTTCCACGACCACGTCCGAGCAGCCTTCGGCGGCCACGAGGCCGGACTCGGTGAAGGCCTCGGCGCCGGTGCCCGTCAGGTGGTTGCCGGTGACGCGAAGCCCGCGGACGGAGCGGGCGCGGACGACCGGGGCGTGGGCGTCCTCGAAGACGTTGCCGCTGATCGTCACGTTGCGGTGCACGGGGTGAGCGGGGTCGAGGACGGCGTTGGTCGGCGCGATGAGCACCGCGGGAGTGGACGGACGCAGGAAGGTGTTGTCTCGGATCGTGAGGTCGGCGACCGGCCCCGACTCGTACCACTCCTCGGCGTCGGCGGAGACGTAGACGCCGGCCATGGTCACGCCGTCGAAGAGGTTGCCCTCGATGACGACCGGCCGACGGGTCGTCACCAGGACTCCGCGGGTGGGCACGTTGACGAAGTGGTTGCCGACGATGTGCACCGACGCCGTGGCGGTGACGTTCTCGGCGACCCAGTGCTCCGGCGTGACGGCGGGGGGCAACGGGCGGTCCAGGGTCACGGTCATGATGCGCCGGTCGTGTGCGTCGTCCCGGTCGTGGGGACCGTCGACGGCGGTGACGCACGCGGTGAAGCCGGCCTCGGTGTCCAGGGTGGCACGAGCGGTGAACTCGATCGTGTCACCGGGCCGGAACGCGGGGAAGCCGGCCGTCTCCGGGTGCCGGTAGGCCAGCGTCACGATGTCGTCCGCCACCCGGTCGGCCACCACGAGGTACGTGCCGTGGACGTTGACCGGGTCGTCGTGCGGCCCGTCGAAGACGCAGTCGGCGATCCGCACATGACCGGCCATCGACGACAGGTTGATGAAGTCGGCGAACCCGGCCGAGGTGCGGCCGGTGGCCGGGTCGGCGCGGAAACGGACATCGCGTACGGTCAAGTCCCTGCTCATCTGCCCGACGAGGCCGAAACCGTGGAGGTAGTGCGCCGAGACGTCGCGGATCTCCACCCGTTCACTGCCGCCGACGAACGCGCCCGGATGGTCACGCACTGTCGGGCGCATCTGGTAGACGAGCCCGACGTCCTCGGGGGCGTCGGCGTAGCGGTAGGACAGGCGCAGGCGGTGGCCGGGGAGTTGACGGACGGCGGCCACTTCGTCGAACAGGGGGTTGCGGTCCCGCCAGGTGCGCCGGGCCACCGGATCGTGCACCTGCGTGTACTCCATCGCGTTCGTGCCGCTCCAGTACGGCTCGCCGTCGGCGGGGCTGGGCTCGCCGAGCCAGGTGACGGTCGTGCCGTCGATCCGGAAGCGGGCGTCCGCGGGCAGGGCAAGCTCCCGCCAGGCCGTGGTGCCGTCCGTGCCGGCGTCGGCCACCGTGGCGTCGACGACCCGGGGCGAGACGTAGTCGAAGGAGAACCCCTCGAAGCGGACGTCGGCCGAGTCGATCGCCGCGAACGCGGTCTGCGCACCGTGCAGCACCAGGGCGGCGCCCCTGCCGTCGATCACCAGATCGCGGGCGTTCTCCACGAGGAGTGCGATGGTCTTGGACAGGTGACGCCGATCGGCGCCCACGGTGTTGGAGACGTACAGGTCGCGGCGCTCGGCCCGCTCCGGATACAAGTGGTAACGGCCGGGCGGGAACCGTACGGTCACCGGCGCCGTCACGGCGCAGGCCGTGCGCAGGGCCTCGGCGACCGCTGCGGCGCTGTCGCGGGTACCGCTCGGGTCCGCGCCGAACGCGGTGACATCGACCATGGTGCGAAGCGCCACGCATACTCCTTGTTCGGGGGTGCCGGGCCCACGTCATACCGGACAGCCGAATGGAGTTGACGTTGCCCTAATGTCCGGTCAAAGTTCTGGCGCGTCAGTGTAGCCAGCCCGAATTCACCCTCTGGAAGGCGTCGTGCCGGCCCACCCCCACGGGCCGTCGGCGGGCTGAGCGCAGCCCCGCCCGGCCCCGGCGGGGGCGGGCGGCAGCTCGATGGCTGGAGTGATCCCGGTACACTCGCAACACGCCAGGCGGCGCCGTTCACCGCAGAGGGAGTCATGGCCAAGGTCGGGATCAGCGACGTCGCGGCGCGAGCGGGCGTCAGCGAGGCCACTGTCAGTCGCGTCATCAACCGCCGCGGGGTCGTCGCGGCGGCGACACGACGCCAGGTGGAGGAAGCGATCCGCGAGCTGGGCTACGAGCGCGGGGCGCAGAGTCAGCTGGTCGTGGTGCTCACCCCCGGGCTGGCCCAGCCGTTCTTCGGCCACCTGTGCGAGCTGATCGAGTCGGCGCTGGCGTCGCAGGGCTTCCGGGCCATAGTGGCCTCCACCACCGTGGGCGGGCTCCAGGAGATCGACTTCATCTCCTCGACGATGGACCTGGGCATCGCCGGTGCGGTCTTCGCGTCGGCCAGCAACACGCTGATCGGTGCCGACCCGACCGTCTACCAGTTGCTCGCGGAGCGCAAGATCCCCTTCGTGCTGGTGAACGGCCCGATCGAGGGTCACCCCTCGCCCAGTTTCTCGACCAATGACACCGTCGCGGCGGAGCTGGCGGTCGACCATCTGTGGGGGCTCGGTCACCGCGACATCGGCTTGATCGTCGGGCCGGTGGGGAACCGGCCGAGCGAGCGCCGGCTGGCCGGGTTCGTCCAGTCGATGACCGCGCGCGGTGTCGCCGATCCGCAGCGGCTGGTCGTCCGACAGGTCTACAGCGTCGAGGGCGGCATGTCCGCCGCCGGGACGCTGCTCGACCTGGGGGTGACGGCGATCGTCGCGGCCAGCGACTACATGGCTCTCGGCGCGATCCGGGCCGCCCGGCGCCGGGGGATGTCGATCCCGGAGGACCTGTCGGTGGTCGGCTACGACGACTCGCAGGTCATGGACTTCGTCGATCCGCCGTTGACCACGGTGCGCCAGCCCGTCGAGCGGCTTGCGCAGTCGGTGTCGACGGCCATGGTGCACCTGGTGAACCGCAAGCTGGTCCCCTCGGGCGAGCTGCTGTTCGACCCGCAGCTGATCGTGCGCGGCTCCACTGCGCCGCCGCGCTCCTGAGGCGTTGCGAAGCCCACTGCCGCCTTCCACCAGGACTCGCTCCAGACCAGCACCGGCGGCATCACGCCGCCTGACCCCTGCGCCATGTCGACTCGAAGATCACCGGGGCGCCATTGACGGATGATTGACGGATCCGTCATAAGTACGTCATCCGCCGGCAGGACACCTTCCGCAACCTGGCGCAGCAGCGGCCTGGAACGAGCCGAGCGGCTGCCCCACAGGCCACAGTGGCGCACTCTCGGACACGCTCCGGACGTCCGTAACACTTCTCATGCCCTCGCTGCCTGCGATGATGGGCACACGTTTGTCGCTGAGCAGGTTTGAAACATCGATGCATTGACCTGAAGTTGACGTGCGTGTAACACTCCCTTTCATGGCGCAGGGACCACTATTTCCGCAGCCCTCCACACGTTTCAGCGGCCCAAAGCTGCACAACACCATGCTCCAGGCGAGATCGTCCATGACGGATCTTGTCGAATCTTTCATTTGGGCGTCACAGCGGGCGCGCGAGTGGGTACAGACCGGACAGCGCGCGGACTTCCTGCCGAGTTACTGGGCGGGACTCACCGACCGGCCCATGTTCTACTCACGGGATCTGGCCCACCAGATGCTCGGCGGCCACCTCCTCGGCCTCGACGCCGAGAACCTGGCGATGCTCCGGCACTTCGCCGCCTCCGCCACCGAGCGGCGCGGCTGGTACCCGTTGTGGGCCTTCCTGTTCGACGGCACCCCCGCGGCCATCGACTACCACGACGACGACGACTTCGTCCGCGAGATCCCGGCACCGTTCGAACTGGTGGAGAAGGCCGTCGAGCAGTACCGCTGGACGCGCGACGAGCGGTTCCTGCGGACGCCGGAGATCTCCGCGTTCATCCGCACCACTCTGACCTCGTTCGTGCAGGCCCACGACCCACTGGGGACCGGAGTCGCCGGTGAGCGCGGCAGCGGCAAGATCTTTCAGGGAACGGCCACGTACAACGAGGTCGAGCATCCGCCGCACCTGCTGGTCGCGGCCGACGGCATCGCCAGTCAGTGGGCGGCCCACGCCTCGCTCGCGGGCGTCGCGGCCGATGCGGCGCTGGACCCAAAGTTCGCGCGCTGGAACGCCCAACGGGCGGCGGCTCTGGAAACCGAGTTCGCCGAGCGCTGGTGGCTGGCGGAACACGAGCACTACACGGCGGGCTTCACCCAGGAAGGGCCGGTCAGCGGATTCGGGCTGGAGAGCACGTGGTTCCCGGCGGTCAAGGGCCTCATGCGGCCCGACGACAGGGCAACCGCCCACCTGGACTTCCTCAGCGCCTGCCTGGAGAAGAGCCCGCCGCACAACATCGAAGCCTTCACCTACCTGCCCGAGGCCTATCTCCGTTACGGACGTGACGAGGAGGCCCTTCGGTGGATCCGGTTCCTGGCGGAATCCCGCGCCGACTATCCGGAGGTCCCGTTCACTCATGTCGCCCACATCGCGACCGGCCTGACCGGCCTGAGCGTGGGACCGCGCGACGGCGAGGTGCGCACCCGCTCGCACATCCCGGCGGACGCCTGGCTGGAGGTCGACCAGATCGCCGCCGGCACCTCGACCATCGGTGTCCGCCACGAGGGACACGAGGCGAGCGAACTGTGGGTGACCGCCGGCAGCGGCATCACCTGGACCAGCACCTGGCCGGACGGCCGCACCACCCGGGTGGACGTCCCCGTCGGCGGACGGGTGCGCGTCACCGCCGACGGCGACACCACCGTAGCTCCTGAGCAGAAATGAACCGCAACACCTCCCCAACGGCACCCCGCAACGACAAGGACCTTCCCGTGTTGAGAACCGCAGTGACAGCCGCCATAGTCGTCGGCTGCATGGCCTCCCTCGCCGCGTGCAGCAACGAGAGCGGGGCCACCCCTGGAGACAGCGGCGGCGATTCCGCGTCCATCTCGTTCGCCTATTGGGGCAGCAACGAGGAGAACGCGACGATCAAGAGCATGGTCGCCGCCTTCGAGAAGGCCCACCCCGACATCCACGTCGAAGCCAACTGGATCCAGAGCGACTACGAGCAGAAGCTCCAGACGTCCATCGCCGGCGGCGACGCCCCTACCGTGGCCGCGATCTCCAACACCTCGCTGCCGAGCTTCTACACCGTCTTCAAACCGGTCAGCGTCGACAAGAGCGCGTACTACTCCCCGGCCGTCGCCAAGGCGGGCAACGTCGACGGCACCGACTACGCCGTGCCGTTCGTGGCCAAGAGCAAGGTCATGGCCATCGACAAGGCCGGCTTCCGCAAGGCAGGCCTCCCGGTGCCGTCGGGCACGACGCCGCTGAGCACCGGGGACTTCGTCGCCGCGGCGAGGAAGATGACCAGCGGCTCCGGCTCCGCCAAGGTCTACGGCTCCGCACCCCTGTGGTACGACGGATGGCTGTTGGCCGACGGAGGCTCCTACTACAACGCCGACGGCACGAAGTGCACGATGGGCGACGCGGCGGGAATCCGGGCCGCGAAGACCGTGGTCGACTCGGTGAAGCCCGACGGCTTCGCGCCGACCTCGATCGCCGCCCAGGGCCAGGACATGTTCCAGTGGCTGGCACAGGGCAAGGTCGCGACGCTGCCCGACTTCGGCCCCTGGAACATCGCGAAGTTCGCCGCGCTGGACTCCTCCCGCTTCGCTCTCGTCCCCATGCCCGGCCGCGGTGAGCCCATGGAGGTCGACGGCCTCGGCATCGCCAAGAGCGCGAGCGCCGCGCAGGCCAAGTCCGCCGAGACCTTCACGAAGTTCATGAGCACCGACCCGGCCGCCCAGAACCTGCTGGCGTCCAAGACCTCCGCGTTGGGCGTGCCCGTGGTCGATGACTCGCTGGCCGCCTTCAAGTCCGCCGCGCCCAAGGCCAATCTCCAGGCGTTCATCGACGCCGTCGAGCACGCGGTGACCACGCCGTACGTGAAGAACAAGGTGCAGATCGAGAGCACCTTCTCGACCGCTCTGAACTCCCGCACCGCGATCGGGACCGGCCACGAGGACCCGGCCACCGTGCTGCCGCAGCTTCAGGACAAGTGCCAGAAGATGCTCGACGCGACCAAGTAACCCCTAGGCGGACGGCCGCGAGCGGCAACGAGAAGGACCGATCCTCAACATGTCAGAGATAGTGAAGGGCCTGGAGGGCCTCCTCGCACGGTTCCACCTGGATGTAGCGCTCCAGCCCATCGTCGCCTTCGTCATCATGATGGCCGTCGTCTTCGGGCTTGTCGGGGCCGCCCTGTGGCTCGCGGTGAGACGAAGGTGGATCGGTCGCGCGACCGCGGCGTTCTGGCTTTTCGTCTCCCCCTGGATCGTCGGTTTCCTGCTGTTCACGGGCGGCCCGATGGTCTACTCCCTGATTCTGTCGTTCACCCACTGGGATCTGCTGAGCCCGGCGAAGTTCGCCGGGCTCGCCAACTACCGGCAGGCGCTGCACGACCCGGACGTCGGGCAGGCCGTCAAGGTCACTCTGCTGTACGCGGTGCTCAGCGTCCCGGCGCAGACGGTGCTGTCGCTCGCGGTGGCGCTGCTGATGAACGTGAAAGTCAGCGGCATCCATGTGTTCCGCACCATCTGGTATCTGCCCTCCCTCGTGAGCGGGGTCGCCCAGACCGTGCTGTTCATCTGGGTGTTCAACCCCGAACACGGTCTGGTCAACGGGGTGCTCAGGGCGCTGGGTGTCGAGGGTCCGAAGTGGCTCTTCGACCCTGACTGGGCGCTGTCGGCGGTCGTCCTCATGAGTCTGTGGACCGTCGGCGGAAACATGATCATCTATCTGGCAGGACTTCAGGACATACCGTCCGAACTCTACGAGGCGGCCGCACTCGACGGCGCCGGCCGCCTCCGCGTCCTGTGGAACATCACCATTCCGCAGATCAGCCCGGTCATCTTCTTCAACGTGGTGACAGGACTCATCTACGCGATGCAGACCTTCACCCAGGGCTACGTCATCACCCAGAACGGCGGCGGCCCCTCCAACTCCCTGCTGTTCTACGTCGTGTACCTGTACCAGAACGCGTTCAAGTTCTTCCAGATGGGCTATGCGTCGGCCCTCGCCTGGATCCTTTTCCTCATGATCATGGTGCTCACGGCGATCGTCTTCCGGGGCAGCAGTTTCTGGGTCTACTACGAATCCCAGCGTCCCAAGGAAGGGAGGCGGCGTGTCCGCGCCAAGTAAGACGATGCCTCGCGCACGGGCCGGGAGGACCGCACGCGACCGGCGAACGCGGCACGACGGGACGCCGGCCGCGCGCTACACCGCGCTCGCCGTCCTCGTCGTGGGCTCGGTCGTGTTCGTCTACCCCTTCCTCTGGATGATCGCGACGGCGCTGCGCACACCGGAAGGTGTCTCCAGCGGGGGAATCGCGTTGTGGCCCGTCCAGTGGCAGTGGTCGAACTTCTCGAGCGGCCTGAACTCGTTCCCGTTCTGGCGGTACTTCCGCAACTCGCTGCTCAGCACGCTGGTGCCGGTAGTCGCGGTCGTCTACTCGTCGTCGCTGGTGGGTTTCGCGTTCGCGCGGATCCGGGCCCGCGGTTCGAACGTGCTGTTCGGGATCGTGCTGGCGACTCTTCTGCTGCCGCAGGAGGTGACGATCGTTCCGCAGTTCATCCTGTTCAAGAACCTCGACATGATGAACACGTTGTGGCCGATCATCGTGCCCACCTTCTTCGGGTCGGCCTTCTTCATCTTCCTGTTCCGCCAGTTCTACCTGAGGCTCCCGGAATCGCTGACGGACGCCGCGATCCTCGACGGCGCCGGATGGTTCCGCATCTGGTGGTCGGTCTACCTTCCGCTGTCACGCCCGGTGCTGATCGCGACCGCGGTCCTGCAGTTCATGTCGTACTGGAACAACTTCTTCCAGGCCGCGATCTACATCACCGACGACAAGTGGAAGACGCTGCCGCTGGCACTCGCCGGATTCCAGTCGGTGAACGGCACCAACACACCACTGCTCATGGCCACGACCGTCGTCGTGACCCTGCCCTGCGTACTGATCTTCTTCCTCGCACAACGCCACATCATCGGCGGAATCTCCTTCTCTGGAAACAAATGACTGACACTCCATCCCCGGCACCGGCGTCCTTCTGGGTGCCCGGACGGGACAACGCCCCACCGCAGGAACCCGTGTTCCTGGGCGCGACCGCGGCGGCACGGGGACTACGGCTCCAGGCGACCGACACCGGCACCGCTCAGGCGACCGAAGTGGCCGACGGGGTGTGGGAGGTCTCGTTCCGCACCGGCCGTGCCGCGCTGGAGCTGACCGTCCTGATCCCGGCGGCGGACGCGGTCACCTGGTGGCGTCCGGGCAGCACCGTGCCGCATGCCACGATCCCGCCGTCCTGGGGAGACCCGGCCGACACCACGGCGCTCGCCGGCATCCCCCTCGGCGCCCTGCTGGTGCGCCAGGACCGGACCGGTCTCGTCTACGCGCTCGACGCGGGCAGCCACCGCACCTCCGTGCGCGCCGGACTGGTCGAGGAAAGCGCGGATTTCGCGGTCATGGTGACCGTGGAGGACGCGCGGCCCGGCGAGGAGATCCGGCTGCTGCTCGACGTCTCCGGCCGCCCTTTCGCCGAGGCCGTACCGGACACCGGGCGCCGGCTTCAACGGGAGAGCCGGCCGGCGGTGGCACCCGGCGCGGAGGACGCGGTGCTGTGCACCTGGTATTTCGCCCACCAGGACGTCACGGCCGCGGCAGTGCTGGCCCAGGCCGACCGCGCCGCCGCGCTCGGCTTCGGCGTGGTCATCGTGGACGACGGCTGGCAGACGATGTCCCTGGCCCGCGGCTACGGCTCGTGCGGCGACTGGGAGGCGGCCGCGGAGAAGTTCCCCGATCCGGCCGGGATGGTCGCCGATCTCCGCGCGCGGGGACTGCGCACCATGTGGTGGGTGGGCACCCCCTTCCTGGGGTTCCGCGCACGGGCTCGTGCGGCCGGTCTCGCCACGCGGTACGAGGAGACCGACCTCGACACCGCGGTCCTCGACCCGCGGGACGACGCCACACGTCGCTACCTCGTGGAGCGCATCCGTGACCTCGTGGTGAAGACCGGCGCGGACGGCGTCAAGCTCGACTTCCTCGAACGGTTCGCCACGCCGGTGCCGGACGATCCGTCACCCCACTCCCCCGTGGCGGCGACCGTGCGGTTGCTCGCGGAGATCACGGACGCCGTCAGGGAGGCCGGTCCCCAGCCGCTGATCGAGTTCCGGGAGCCGTACGTGCACCCGGCCGTCGGCCGGTTCGCCACCATGCTGCGGGTGGGCGACTGCCCGCTGAGCGCGACCCAGAACCGGGTCGGCATCATCGACCTGCGCATGGCCCGGCCCGGCACGCCGATCCACAGCGACCCGATCATGTGGGCCGCGGACGACTCCGCCGAGCGCGTCGCACACCACCTGATCAACGCGCTGTTCGGTGTCCCGCAGGTGTCCGTGGACCTCGTACGGCTCGACGACGCGCCGTCGGACGCGCTGGCGTTCTGGCTGCGGGTGTGGCGCGTGTACCGGCAGACGCTGCTCCACGGCGAACTGCACCCGGAGCGGCCCGACCTGCTCTACCCTCTGGTCGCCGCCCACGACGGCGACCGTCACGTCGTCGCCCGCTACGCGCCGCACGCGGTGACCCTGCCGAAGGGGCCGTGGCGTGAGGTATTGATCGCCAACGCGGACGACAGCGCGCCGCTGGTGGTCAATGACGCGTTCCCGATGAGCGTTCGGCTGGAGATCTGGGACGCGCGTGGCCGTCGAACCCACCGGTCGCTCGCGAAGCTGTCGTCCGGGCCGTCGGTCCTCCCGGTGCCGTCCGGTGGTCTGGCCCGTCTCAGCCACCCGGACGTCGACCCCGGCCCGGAACTGTAACGGCGGGGTCCTGCCGCCGGCCGCCGCGGCGGGCGCTCCCCCCTCCGCGAGCGGCCGGCCCGGCAGCCGGCCTGTGAGGCAACGTGGTGGAACGGTGCTTCAACCGGCTGAAGCAGAAGTCCTCAGTGGCGCTTGACGTCGTAGATGCGGTTGGTGAGGGTCTCGACGGCGAGCTTCCAGTGGTTCAGACCCACCTCGGCGGCGATCTCCTTGAGAGCGTCCTGCCCCGGGTGATTGCCCAGCGCGTACGGGCCGTCCTGCGCCATCGCCGCCGGCAGACAGAGAACAGCCGAGGTGGAGGCGAAAGACCGGCCGATCGGATGGATGTTCTCACCGGGCTCGGCCGACACGTTCGGCTCGACGACGAGACAGCTTCCGTCGTCGGCGAGGGTTTCTTCGACGCGCTTGAGCGCTGCGGCGGGGTCCCCCAGATCATGGAGGCAGTCGAAGAACGTGACGAGATCGTATGCGGCGCCGGGGAAGTCATGCGCGGCGGCGACCTCGAACGTCACGCGATCACCGAGACCGGCCTCCGCGGCCAGCTTCCGGGCCGCCTCGATGGACGGCGGATGGAAGTCGAAGCCATGGAAGCGGGATTCCGGGAACGCCTTCGCCATGAGCACGGTCGAGTGGCCGAAGCCGCAACCCACATCGGCTACCGAGGCACCGCGCCGAAGCTTCGCCTCGACACCCTCCATGGCGGGCAGCCACTCCTGGACCAGCACTGCCTCGTATCCGGGCTTGAAGAAGGCGGCAACGCCCTCCGCCAGTTCCGGCCCGTACTCCTGCCAGCTCACGCCACCGCCGTTGCGGTACGCGCTCGCCAACGCCTCTTCGGCACCGTAGAGAGCCTTCAGCATGGTGAAGCCACCACCGACGTACGTCGGCAGAGAGGAATCCGCCAGTACAGCAGCATGAGCGTCCGGCAGGACATATGTGTTCGTCTCGGAGTCATGCAGTACGTAGGCACCGGCGACCTGCGCCGCCAGCCACTCGCGGACGTACCGCTCGACGAGTCCCGTCTTCTCGGCCAGTTCCTCCGAGGTGAGCGCCCCCGCACCCGCCATCGCCTCGTACAGTCCGAGGCGGATACCCAGAGACGTCGAAACCCCTGCGAACGCGGCGGCGTTGTCAGCGACCACCCGCTCGAGGAATTCCATCACGCGGTTCTCGTCCGGCATGTGACCACACTTCCTACTCTTTCGTCTCCTGTCGGCATTTGCCCAGGAGAGGGATCGACCGAGAGTCGTGGCTCCTCAGGCCGTCAGGGACGCGCCCCAAGTGCGACAGTCAGGACACCGGCGGATCGCGCTCCCAGTGCCTTCCGCAGAGGTGAGAAGAGACTCTCGTCTGCCTAACGAGTGAGAGCCCTCGCCAGGTTCATACCGTGCGGGCAGGGGGACCCCGACCCGGCCGACGCCCACGGTGTGGGATACGGCAGCGGCCAGGGTGAGCACGTCATGCGTGAGATCGCGGGCCCGTGACTCCGGACCGGTCATCGCCGGGGTCGCCGTGCGGCAGTGATCGAGTCCCCATGCGCAGCCGCGCCCGGGCCCACGGGGTTCGTCAGGCGGGGCGCAGCCGCGAGCGCGGGGACAGTGCCTGGGCCAGGGCCAGGGTGCTGAGGGCGAACATCACCACGCCCAGGGGGACATGGAACGAGGGCACGTGGGCGATGCCCAGCACGACCTGTGCCGAGGCGAGCAGGAGGAAGCCGGTGGCGTACAGGACGGGGCGGGGTGAGCCGCCGCCCGGGCGCCAGGCCAGGATCGCGGCGAGCACGTACAGCATGGCGGCTGCGTACATCACCCTCGCTCCGACCTCGTGCATCAGATGGCCCTGGGACGAGGTCAGCAGCATGCCCGCAGTGACCGCCTGGAAGAAGAGGGTCAGGGTCTGCAGGGCTATCGCGGTCCTGAGGAAGGTGAGGCCGCGCGGCGCGGTGGCCGTCGTCTGTCTGGTCATGGTGTGGTCCCTCGTGTGGTGTGCGGCGATAGGCGGGTGCTTCCGAGCCGTTGGCGTCAGCGCAGGGTGAGCGGGGTCTCGGCGGTGACGCGGGTCAGCTTCTCGGGGTTGCGTACGAAGTACAGGCCGGTGATCCGGGCGTCCTCGACACGGACGGCCATGACGCTGTCGAACTCGCCGCCCCTGTGAATGGCGAGTGCGGGGCTGCCGTTGACCATGGTGGGCTCGCAGGTGATCGGGGCCTCGACCTTGGCGGAGCCGCCGAGGCAGAAGCGGACGATCTTCTCGGCGCCGACGACGGGGCTGAGCGCGGCGCGTTTGACGCCGCCGCCGTCGCTGAGCAGAACGACATCGGGGGCGAGTACGTCGAGGAGGTCCTGGGGGTTCCCGGTGTCGAGGGCGCGCTGGAAGGACTCCAGTGCCGCCCGGGTCTCACTCGCCGAGGCCGTCCGGCGGGGCCGGCGGGCGTCGACGTGCCCACGGGCGCGGTGCGCGATCTGCCGCACGGCCGCCGGAGTCTTGCCGACGGCCTCGGCGATCTCGTCGTAGTCGACCTCGAAGACCTCGCGCAGCACGAACACCGCCCGCTCGGTCGGGGAAAGGCTTTCCAGGACGAGCATCATCGCCATCGACATGCTCTCGGCGAGTTCGATGTCCTCGGCCACGTCCGGGGTGGTGAGCAGCGGCTCGGGCAGCCACTGGCCGACGTACGCCTCCCTGCGGCGCTTCATGGTGCGCAGCCGGTTGAGCGCCTGCCGTGTCGTGATCCGCACCAGGTACGCCCGCTGGTCGCTCACCTGTCCCAGGTCGGCCTTGACCCAGCGTAGCCAGGTCTCCTGGAGGACGTCTTCGGCGTCGGCCGCCGAGCCGAGCATCTCGTAGGCGACGGTGAACAGCAGATTGCGGTGGGCGACGAAGGTGTCGGTCGCGGTCTGGGCGGTGGTGTGGTCGGTCATCTCTCGGTCTTCTCCCTCGAATGCCTGGTCAGGCTGTCCACCCCGCGACGGCCTACGCGCCGTGCGTGGCCTGCACGCAGACACAGCGCGGAGGGCCGGCCGCTGACGTCGAGACAAGCTCCGACTGCTGACGGGAACTGACACCTGCGAACCCGCTGCCGATCACGACCGCCTCGATCTCCTCGGTCACGCTGTCTCCTCCGTCCGAAGCGATTCCGCCTCAAGACACCGCGGGACTGCGCGCTGTGACAGACTGTGAGCCAGATCACTCCATGAGTGTGGGCTCGGCACGCGGAGTCCGCGCCAGGCCTTCGGGTCATGGCCGAACAAACGCGGGCCGGCTGATCGGCGTCGCATGGCCGACCCCGGAGCCGGCGGGGTCGGCCGCTGGGTGAGATCAGCCGTCGGCTTCCCGCGCCACACGCTCCAGTCGGCTCCGGTGGCCCTCCCACCATGCCTGGTCCCCCGGCGGCAGGTTGTCCTTGCCTTGCACATATCCGACGGATCCGTCGATGAGCTCTCGCACGATGTCGGCGTGGCCGGCGTGCCGCTGAGTGTCGGAGATGACGCGCACCAGGACGTGGTGCAGTGTCACCTCGCGTCGTTCCTCCGGCCACCAGGGGACGTGACCTGTCGCGTCGAGCGCCAGCGTCGCGACCGTGCTGTCGGAGTGCTCCCATGCCTGCCGGTACAGCCCAACGATCTGTTCCCGTGACTCGTCCGCAGTGGCCCACATGTCCGAGTTGGGTTCTGACTCCTCGGTATACCACCAGGACGGCGGCTCCTCGTCGAAGAACGGCCGTCCGAACGTGTCGCCGAGGTACGACAGTTCCACCCCGGCGACATGCTTGACCAGCCCCAACAGGTTCGTACCCGTGGGCGTCAGCGGACGGCGGATGTCGTACTCCGAGAGCCCGTCGAGCTTCCACAGCAGGGCATCACGCGCCTCTTGCAGATATCGGAGGAGGTCCGCTTTCGGGTTCGGTTCGATCATGCCGGGCAGTCTTGCACCCGGCACCGACAGCTGGCAGTGATCTCAGAAATCACTGACATGGAGCGGTCAGTGCGCGCATGACCGGCCGGCCGCGCATGAACCTGGCTCCCCTCACCAGGCCCCCCTGGAATCGATCACCTAGGCTGGCGCGGTGACTGATGAGCGGGAGCGGGTGCAGCCGTCGGGAGTGTGGGCCACGGCGGTGGGGGTGGCCAGGGTGCGGGCGCTGGAGACCGAGCGGGAGGACGCGCTGTTCCGCGACCCACTGGCACAGGCCTTCGCCACCGCCGGCGGCCTGTGGCCCTCCTCGCCGCCGCTGCCCGATGACGAGGCCGCGCAACGCCGCCGGCTGGCCGTGTCGTTCTCCATCGTCATCAGGACGAAGTTCCTCGACGACCTGTTGCAGCAGGCCTCCGCGTCCGGGGTCCGGCAGGTCGTGCTGCTCGGCGCCGGCATGGACAGCCGGGCCTTCCGGATGGACTGGCCCGAGGGCACCCGGCTGTTCGAGGTCGACACCGCTGCACCACTGGACTTCAAGGCTTCGGTGCTGCGTCAGGAGCGGGCCGTCGCACGCTGCGAGCGGATCACCGTCGCGGTGGATCTGCGTGAGGACTGGCCGGGCGCGCTGGCCGCCGCGGGGCACGACCCGGCCGTGCCGACCGCGTGGATCGCCGAAGGACTACTGATCTATCTGCCCGAGGACGCGGTGGAGCTGCTGCTGGCCCGGATCAGCACGCAGTCGGCGGCAGGCAGTCGGATGGGGCTGACATTGGGCTCGCGCGGCGTGATCGAGCGCTTCGGCGCGGACGCCGCGCCGGGATCGGCGGCGTCCATGTGGGTCTCGGAGATGCCCGACGACCCGGTGGGCTGGCTGGCCGGGCACGGCTGGGACGCCGACAGCCACACCCTGCGCGAGCGCGCTGCCGCCTACGGCCGCCCGATCAGCACCCCGCCGCAGCGCGAGGAGCGGCCCGGCGGACTGATCTCGGCGGTCCGCCGGTAGAGCGCCTCCCGGATCCCTGGAGGATCGATCCCAAGGGAGCCTGACGAGTGAAGCGCGGTTCATGCGCGGCCAGCCAGTCATGCGCGCACTGACCGCCTAGGACCACTGAAGCCCGCCGTGGCATGCGCGCCCCCGTCCTCCTCGCGCGCCTCCGTCCTCCTCGTGGTCGGCGATGCAGTGTCACTGATGGCGGAGGTCCGGGGTTCCGGTCGGAGCCGGGCGGCGACCGGGAGTTGCCCGTCTTCGGTGGCCGGCACCCACCGGACGTCGGCGGCGGCCCCGCCACGAGGGTGCCGAGGTGCGGGGCGGCGCGCTGATCGCTCTGTTCTTCCTGCCTGCGGGACGCGTCTCCTACGACACCACGCGCCCGCCCCGTTCCGCGAGCGCCGGCGTGCGATCTTGGGCGTCCTCGTCCTTGCCGGCCTCAGCCCGTGGAAGGGGCGTTCACGGCGTCACGCGGGGTTCGCCCACTCTTCGCGAAGCATTCCGAAGAGCACGCGGTCGTAACGCTCCCCCTCCACCAGCACAGCCGACCGGCGGCGGCCTTCCTCGCGGAAGCCCAACCTGGTGAAGGCGCGCACGGCGCGCTCGTTGCCGCTCCAGGTGTCCAACTCCAGCCGGCTCAGACCGTACGCACCGAACAAGTGGCTCACGAGCAGCCGCAACGCGTCGCTGCCGTGACCGCGGCCCCAGAACTCCCGCTCGCCGATGGTGATTCCCAGCGTGGCCACTCCGGCGTAGGGGTCGAGGTCCCGGTAGTCGGCCATGCCTATCACTTTCCCGCCTGCCAGATCCTCGACCGTGAACACGGCCGACTCCCTCGGGCTCAGTCGCAGCATGGTGTCAAAGCCGAGCCCGACCGCTTCCGCTGTGACCGGGCCGAAACACGGGTCACCTGCTGCGGCCCAGCGCACCACCTCCGGGTCATTGCGCCACCGGACATGGTGCTCAGCGTCTTCGGAGCGCAGCGCGCGCAGTCTCACCAGGTTTCCTTCGAACATCGGGCAACCCTAATCGACCGGAGTGATCGGGCGTTTCAAGGATGTTCAGGCGGTGAAGGTGACAGGAAGTCGCGTCGGGCCCCGGAGACCGCCGGGTCGCCAGCTCAGTTCGGTCGGCGGCACGGCCAGGGCGAGATCCGGCAGGCGGCGCAGCACCGTCCCGATGGCGATCTGGCCCTCCAGCCGGGCCAGTGGCGCGCCCAGGCAGTAGTGGATGCCGTGCCCGAAGGCCAGGTGGCCGTTGTCGCGCCGGGTGATGTCCAGTCTGTCGGGGTCGGGGAACTGTTCCGGATCGCGGTCGGCGATCGCGGACGCGATGAGCACGGTTGCCCCGCGGGGGACGGTCACGCCCGCGATCTCGACGTCTTCGCGCGCGAACCGGGCGATGCCGGGGTTGACCGGGCCGTCGTAGCGGAGGAACTCCTCGATCGCGTCCGGCAGCAACTCTGGATGGTCCCGGAGCAGGGTCAGCTGGTCGGGGTGGGTCAGGAGCGCGGCGACAGCGCTGCCGATCAGGTTGACCGTCGTGACGTACCCGGCCACCAGCAGCAGGAAGGCCATGGCGATCAGCTCGTCCTCGTTCAGCCGTTGCTCCTCGTCGCGGGCGCTGATCAGCGCGCTGAGAAGATCGTCACCGGGCCGGGCGCGCTTGGCCTCGAGATGCTTCGTCACATAGGCGCGCATCCGCTGCCACGCCTCGTTGACGACGACCGGGTCCGGCATGCTCTCGCCGCGCACGAGCATGGCGTCGGTCCACCGCTGGAAGTCGTGCCGGTCGTCCACCGGTACGCCCAGCAGCTCGCTGATGACGGTGACGGGAAGGGGGAGCGCGAAGTCCGCGACGAGTTCGGCCCGGCCGGCCGGCACCACCGCGTCGAGCAACCGGTCGGTGATCTCCTGAACACGGGGCCGCAGCTCGGCGACCCGACGTGCGGTGAACGCCTTCGAGACCAGACGGCGCAGGCGGGTGTGGTCGGGCGGGTCGGAGCGCAGCATGTTGCTCATCATCGATTCACGCTCGAAAGCGGGCAGCTGTGCCATGAGGCGCGGGTCGGAGGCGTCACGGACGTCACTGCTCAGCCTCGGGTCGGACAGGGCGGCGAGCCCGTCCTCGTAGCGTGTGACCATCCAGGCGTCCAGGCCGCCGGCCATGACCACGCGCCGGACCGGACCGTCCTTGCGCAGCTGTCGGTAGAGCGGGAACGGATCTGCCAGGAAGGACGGGTCGGCGTAGGGGAGTAGGACCGGCTGCTGGCTCATCATGCCTCCCCTGGCACGCAGCGAGCACGCGTGCCTTTGAATGGTGATTACGCGCGTATGACTATTTTGTCTGATATATGGCGTTCGTGTAGGGAGAGGTGAAGCGCGGAGGGGTCATGAAGCGCGGTGGAACGGTGCGACGGCGGCGGGGTTGATCGCGTCGGGGCCGAACTTCCGGCGGATGCGGTCCATCGCGCCTTCGGCGATCAGTCGGGACTCGCGTGCCTGGTCCAGGCTGATCTGCTGGGCGACCTGGTCGGCGTCGAGGAGGTCCTCGCCCTTGAGGATGATCCCGGTCAGGCGGGCGCGCTGCAGGCCGGCGGCGTCCATCAGCTGGTAGGCGAGGGTGCGCAGGTCTTCGTCGTGCGCCGAGGCTTCGGGCAGTCGGCGGGTCTTCTCCCAGCTGGCGCCGCCCGCGAAACGCAGGGTGAGGGTGAGGGCCTGGGCTGCCTGGCCGCGGCGGCGCAGCAGCAGTCCGAGCCGGACGACGAGGTCCAGCAGTGCGGCCCGGACGACGGCGCCGTCCAGGGTGTGGTCGGAGAAGCGGTGTCGTACGGAGGCGGAGACGGGCAGGGCCCGGGGGACGACGGGGCGGGGGTCGATGCCGCGGGCACGGTCGGCGGCAAGCCGGCCGGCCTTCTTGCCGAGCAGGCGCTGCACGGTGGACGGGGAGACGGCGGCGAGCAGGCCGATCGAGTGGATGCCGTAGTCGCGCAGGACAGCGGCCTGGCGGGGTCCGATGCCGTGCAGGGCCTCCACCGGCAGCGGCCCGAGCCATTCGGTGACCTGCTCGGGAGCGATGGCGAGGACGCCTCCGGGGTCGGCGATCTGGGCGGAGGCGGTGGCAGCGATCGTGATCGTCGGGCCTATACCGACCCGGACGTCGATCCCGAGACGCGAAACGCACCTGACCCGCAGCATCTCACCGAGGTGGCGGGCGTCGGCGTCGTGGTAGCGCAGGGCGCCCTTGAGTTCCACCAGAGCCGCGGACGGCGGCAGGGCCTGGACCACCAGGGAGAGATCCGCCAGGAGCTCCAGCACATGCCGGTAGGCCTCCTCCGGCAGCCGTTCCGGGCAGCGCACATGCATCACCGTCGACTGCGCGGCCTGCGTCATGCCGTTGCTCACTGTCCTCACCTCCCACGCTCCACGGTATCGAACAGATAATCGAACACGCGAGTGCGCACGGCTTGGACCTGGCGGATCGCCGAGGTGGGCGGCCAGCAGGGTCGCTCCGAGCAGGACCACTAGTTCAAGACCGAGCACGGGGAGTCTTCTTTGTGAGGGGGCGCCCGGTCCGGGCTGTGGCCGGTGGGCGGGAGCGTTCACGTGGCGTCGGCGACGGCCTGCGCGATGGGGGTGGTGCCGCGGGTGAGTTCGAGGATGGTGCGGTGCAGACGGGGCTGGTGCACGGCCTCGGCGAGGGTGGCGGCGACGTCGTCGCGGGACACGTCGTCGTAGTCGATGGCCGCGCCCAGGCGCACGGATCCGGTGCCTGTGGCGTTGGTGAGGGTGCCGGGCCGGATGATCACCCAGTCGAGGCTGGTTGCCGTCAGGTATACGTCCTGGCGGCGTTTGACCTTCATGTAGTGCTCGAAGTCCGCCCCGAGGCTTTGGTCGCGCCAGGCGTCGGGGAAGGCGGACAGGTGCACGAAGCGCGGTACACCGGCGGTGAGGGCGGCGTCGACGGCGAGGGCGAGTCCGCGGCCGTCGACGGCGTCGGCTGCGGCCGGCCCCTGGTCCGGGGCGCCCGCGGTGAACACGGCGGTGTCGCAGCCGCGCAGGTGTCCGGCGAGTTCGGCGGTGTCTAGCTGTGTCAGGTCGCCTTGCACAGGGGTCGCGCCGACGGTGGCCAGGCGTCGTGCCTGCTCGGGTGAGCGGTGCAGGGCGAGGACGTCGTCGCCTCGGGCGATGAGCTGGTTGATCAGGCGGTTGCCGACGCCTCCGGTTGCGCCGATCACGAACACGCGTGCCATGGGACCACTTCTTCCTGCGAGGCGCCTCCTCCGAATAATGGGGTGGCGGTGGGAGGGTTGCTCGGCTCAGCCGACGGCGGTGATGGTGACCTTGAAGTTGCCGTTGGGTCGGGCGAAGTCGTCGATGTTGTCGGTGAACTCGCCGAGCTTGACCAGGCCCTCGGAGTGGGGGAAGTCCTTGTAGAAGATGGCCAGGTTGCCCCAGGGAGCGTAGAGGGTGAGGTCGCCGGCTTTGGCGGCGGTCCCGGAGGGGGATCCTGCGGTGGACAGCTTCTTGGGCAGGTCGCTGATCTTCTCCGTGCCGGCGTAGTCGTTGAGGGTGAGCGTCAGTGGCAGCAGGGCGGCGAAGTCACGAGCGGCGGCGCTGTCGTTCAAGGTGGCGTGGTAGGTGCCATTGTCGGTGGTGAGCTGGATGTCCATGGTGGTGCTCTCTTGTGGTGTTGTGGTGGCGGCCTGCTGGCTCTGCGCGGTCGTGGCGGGCGCACCCGTCTGAGGGCCGGTGGTGGTGCAGCCGACGGCGGTGAGGATCGTGGCCGCCGCGGCTGCCGGCACGGCGGCATGGTGCAGGCGGAAGGGGGCGCGGGGCATCAGGTGTCCAGCGGCGAGGCGTAGTGGCGGAAGTCGCCGCGCTGCTGGTGGATCCTCCACAGGGTGTCGGCCAGGGTGGTGGGGTCGGTGTGCTCGTCGCCGGGAGCGATGGCGCCAGGGATGATCAGCTGGGCAACGTGCACGCCTTCGGCGGCGAGACTGTCGTGCAGCATGCGGGCGTAGGCGCTCTCGGCGGCGAACGCGATGGAGGTGCCGGCCCGTTCGGGGTGCGGGCGCACCGCGCTGCCGCCGTTGACGAAGAGGATGGTTCCGCGGCCGGCCTGCCGCATGTCCGGCAGGACCTGCTCGACGGCCGTCATGGGCCCGAACAGCGAGAAGGCCAGAGGGCCTTGCAGATCCTCGGGGCGCGTGTGCTGGACAGGCTTCATGAAGTCCTTGTGCGGGACGGGGCTGTACTGCAGGACTTCGATGGGCCCGAGAGTGCTGGTGGCTGCGTCCAGGGCCGCGCTCAGGGCTTTCGCGTCGCGTACGTCGGCGGCGAAGCCCTGCGCGGTGATGTTGTCCTGCTGCAGGTCAGCGGCCAGTGCGTCCAGGTGTTCGGGGCTGCGGGAGATGAGCGCGATGGCGAAGCCTTCGCGGCCGAAACGGCGTGCGACGGCAGCGCCCAGTCCGGGTCCGGCGCCGATGAGAGCGAGGGTGGTCATGAAAAGGCGTCTCCGGTTCATCCAAGGGGCGTGTGGCGGGGGCGGGGTCAGGTCTGCGGGGTCAGCCGCAGGGTGGTGGCGCGGGCCTGTTCGGCGGTCATGGGTTCGACGTAACCGGTGTAGCGGCCGTACTTGGCGCGGTAGGCGTCGTCCACGCTGTCGTTGGCGGCGGGGTCGGTGACCGGGGTGAAGGAGACGTCGGCATCCATTCCGCCGGCGCTGATGTGTCCGGTGCCGGTGGTGCGGGCCGTCTTCCACCAGGCGCCGTCGGTGCCACGCCAGGAGCGGACGAACACCTGATCGCCGTCGGTGACGACCCAGATGGTGGTCGGCTTGCGCAGCGAGCCGTCGCTGCGGCGGGGAGCGATGTGCAGTTCGTCGGCGGCGGCGAGGTGCTCCAGTGCGTGCGGGTTCCAGGGGGTCATGGGGTGGTCTCCTTCGCTGTGCGGGGCTGGGCGGGATGCGGCAGGGGTCCTTTCGCTCCGGTGGTCCGGGGGGCGGGAGCCGGGGCGGGGCCGACCGGGTGATCTGCGGCAGGGCGCAGGAGGCAGGCCGCGATGCCCGCGGCGCCGACGATGGCGGCGGCCAGCAGCAGGCTGGTGCGCACGCCGGTCGGCATGTGGCTCTGGCCGGCCAGCAGCGCGCCGAAGACTGCGACGGCCAAGGCGCCGCCGAGCTGGCGGGAGGTGTTGAACATGCCGCCGGCCGTGCCGGTCTGCTGCGCCGGCACGCTGTTGACGAGCAGGGCGGTGGTGGGCGGCATGGCCAGCGGGCCGCCCAGGCCGACCGGGAGCATCAGCGCCGCCAGCGCCCAGGTCGGCGTCGCCTCGGGCACCAGAGCCAGCGTGATCAGTCCGGCCGCCATCAGCAGTAGACCGCAGCCGATCGGCACGCGCGGGCCGAAGCGCTCGGCGGCCCGCGCGGAGAGCGGGTTGATGAACGCTGACAGCACCGTCATCGGCACGAATGCTGCTCCGGTGGCCAGCGGGGACAGGCCCCGGTGCTGCTGCAGGTAGAGGCTGAAGAGGAACACCATGCCGTAGAAGCCGGCCATGAACGCGAACCCGGCCGCGCAGGAGATCACCACGGTGCGGTGGCGCAGCAGGGGCAGGGGAACCATCGGGGCCTGGCCGCGGGCCTGCGCTCGCACGAACACGGCGGCGGCCACCAGGGTGATCAGGGCCGCGCCCCAGACGATGGGGGCAGTGAAGCCTCGCTCGCCGGCCTCGATCGCGCCGAACGTCAGTGCGCCCATGGCGAGGACCGCGGTGACCTGCCCGGTCACGTCGAAGGGGGCCGGCCGGTGCGGGGACCGGTCGGTGCGCGCGAGGAGCAGCAGTGCGACCAGGCCGATCGGCAGGTTGATGAAGAAGATCATCCGCCAGCTGATCAGGCTGGCCGCGCCGCCGGCGACGGGGCCGGCAGCCGAGGCGACGGCGCCTCCCACCGCCCACAGGGCGACCGCCCGTGCGCGCTTGACGGGGTCGGTGTACGCCTCGCGGATCAGTGCCAGGCTGGAGGCCATCATGGCAGCGGCGCCGGCGCCTTGCACGAGGCGGGCGGCGATCAGCACCGGGAGGGTGGGTGCCAGGCCGCAGGCGGTGGAGGCGGCGATGAACACGGCCAGTCCCAGGCCGAAGGCACGGCGGGCGCCGATGCGGTCCGACAGGGAGCCGGCCGACAGCAGCAGCGCTGCGAACAACAGGGTGTAGCCGTCCAGGACCCACTGCAGGCCCGTGATGCCGCCGCCCAGGTCGCTGCGGATAGCGGGCAGGGCGACGTTGACGACCAGCGCGTCGAGCGTGATCACGAAGAAGCCGAGCAGGGCCGTGGCCAGCGCCGCCGCCGGGTGCCCGCGCCGCTCGGGCGCGCTGAGACCGCCACTGCGGGAGGGGGAAGCAGACAGGGACATGGGGTGCAGCTCCAAGAACAGGTGGGAGAGCAGCGGTGCCGGGCGGGGCCGGGACCGGCCAGGGCCCGATGCGCCGCCCACCGTGGGCGCTCGTCTCCAGGGAACCGCCGCCCGGATGCGCGGGGAAGGCACCGTCATGCCAGGTACTGGCAGTGCCTCCCATGCGACCTGCGGGTGCGAGCGCAAGAACCTGGAAGGCCTCCGGCGGTCAGTGGGCCGTGAAACCGAGTCCATGGGCAGGGCGACGCCGAGACGAACGTGGCGGTGGGACTGCACAGCCACAGCACGGCGTTGGCGATCTCCTCGGCGGTGCCCAGGCGGCCGATCGGCTGCTGCTCACGCACCCGGATGCGGACCTGGCCCGCCGCGGCGTGCGGCTCGTCCACCTCCACCGGGTGCAGTACCTCGGGAGGGCCGTAGGAGGTCAGACCGATTGCCAGCACAAAGAACATCTCCCCGTCACGCGCAAAGGTGCAGTGGTTGCTGCGGTGGGGGGGGGGGGGGGGGGGGGCGCGGCGGGCCGCCCCCCCCCCCCCCCCGGCGGCCGGGGGGGGGGGGGGC
>NZ_JBICWR010000021.1:0-51845 GCF_043199855.1 Streptomyces sp. NPDC048521 | reverse complement strand
CGCGACCCGCTCCCCCGCCTCCGCCCCCCGCCCGCCCCCGGCCCGGGTTGGGCCGGCGCGCCCCCCCCCGCGCGGCCCGGCGCGCCGCCCCCCCCCCCCCCCCCCCCCCCCCCCCCCCCCCCCCCCCCCCCCGGCAGTGCTACGGGTCAGGGCTTGAGCAGGGTCTTGATGGCGCGGCGCTCGTCCATCGCCTTGTAGCCCTCGGCCACCTGGTCCAAGGGCAGTTCCAGGTCGAAGACCTTGCCCGGGTTGATGCGTCCGGACAGAACCAGGTCGATCAGATGGGGAAGGTAGTCGCGAACGGGGGCCGGGCCGCCGCGCAGGCCGACATGGGAGTAGAACAGCTGCTCACCGTCGAGGGAGACACCGTGCGGGACGCCGACGAAGCCGACGTTGCCGCCGGGGCGGGTGGAGTTCAGGGCCTGCTGCATCGACTGCTCGTTGCCCACGCACTCCAGGACACGGTCGGCGCCGATGCCGCCGGTCATCTCCTTGATGCGGGCGACGCCCTCGTCGCCGCGCTCGGCGACGATGTCGGTCGCGCCGAACTCGCGGGCCAGCTTCTGGCGGGACTCGTGCCGTGACATGGCGATGATCCGCTTGGCGCCGAGTTCCTTGGCGGCGATGACGGCGCACAGGCCGACCGCGCCGTCACCGACGACCGCGACGGTGTCGCCGGGGCCGACGTCGGCGGCCTTGGCCGCGTACCAGCCGGTGCCCATCACATCCGAGCAGGCCAGCAGGCTGGGGATGTACTTCTCGTCGGGCACCTCGGGGGTGGCGACCAGGGTGCCGTCGGCCAGCGGGATACGGATCTTCTCGGCCTGGCAGCCGCCGGCGCCGACGAACTCGCGGTGCAGGCAGTTGCTCTGGTAGCCGTTGCGGCAGTTCGGGCAGGTGTTGTCGGAGGCGAAGAAGGAGCCGACGACGAACTGGCCCGGCTTGATGTTCTTCACCCCGTCGCCGACTTCCTCGACGATGCCGACGTACTCGTGCCCGAACGGGGTGGGCTGCTCGACCGGGTTGATGCCGCGGTAGTCCCACAGGTCCGACCCGCACACGCAGGTCGCCGTCGTGCGGATGACCGCATCGGTGGCATCGATGATCTTGGGGTCGTCGCGCTCCTCGAAGCGGACGTCGCCCGGTGCGTGCAGAATCGCTCCGCGCATGATGGTGGTGCCTTTCTTCAGTCAGAACCGACGTCCCGGCCCCCTGCAAGGGGGCGGGGCCGCACCGTGCGGCGCACGGGTCGACCCGACGCGTCAGTGAACGTCGCCTCGGCGTTGACGCCGGCGGCGCGGACGCATCCGGCCCGGTGCATCAGGGCCGACCCGTGCCGGCGCGAGGTGGCGCTCGTCCGGCGTCACTTGCCGCTGTAGACGGGGAAGGCGCTGTGCTCGCCGTAGTCCACGTCGCGCAGGCCCCGCAGGGCGTCCATGTCCTTGTCGGAGATCTCGAAGTCGACCTGGGCGTTGGACCGCATGTGGTCGGGGTTCGCCGTCTTGGGCAGCGACACGGTGCCCAGCTGCAGGGTGTAGCGGATGCACAGCTGCGGGACGGACACGCCGTACTTCTGCGCCATCTCCTGGACCTCGGCGTTGTTCAGGATCGCGCCGTGGGCGATCGGCGAGTACGCCTCGACGAGGATCTGCTTGCTCTCGCAGTAGGCCAGCAGCTCGGAGGGGGTGTTGCCCGCGTGCACGAGCAGCTGGTTCACGTGCGGGGCGATGGTCGCGCCCTGCAGGATGTTCTCCAGGTCGTGCTGCTGGAAGTTGGAGACGCCGATGGACCGGATCTTGCCGGCCTGATGGGCCTCCTCCAGGGCACGCCATGCCTCGCGGTTGCCCTGGGCGTAGTCGCCGCCGCGAAAGTCGTCCCACGGCTGCGGGCTGTGGATCAGCATCAGGTCGACGTGGTCCAGGCCCAGCTTCTCAAGAGAGCCGTCGATCGCAGCCAGCGCCTGATCGTAGTCCTTGATCTCCGCAGCGAGCTTGGTCGAGACGAACAGCTCGTCACGGGGCACCCCCGATGTGCGCACGCCCTCGCCGACACCGCGCTCGTTGCCGTACGCCTGGGCGGTGTCGATGTTCCGGTAGCCGATCTCCACGGCCGCGCGGACCGCGTCGGCCGCCTTGTCGTCGTCGATGAACCAGGTGCCGAGCCCCAGCTTGGGAATCTCGACGCCGCCTGCCAGCGTGTAGGTCTCGTCCAGGACGGTCATGCGTGTGCTCCGTTCTTCTTCAGCTGCCCGTACACCTCGTCGGTGACCGGCTCGAGCCACTCGTTGCTGACGCCCTCGCCCGGCGTGATGAAGGCGACGTGGGAGAACCACGAGTCGGCTTTCGCGCCGTGCCAGTGCTTCGTGCCCGCCGGAACGCGGACGACCGTTCCCGGCTCCATGCTGACGGGGTCCTCGCCCTCGGCCTGGTACCAGCCGCTGCCCGCCGTGCACAGCAGGATCTGGTCACCGCCGCCGCCCGTGCCGTGGTGGATGTGCCAGTTGTTGCGGCAGCCCGGCTCGAAGGAGACGTTGCTGACCGGAACGCTCCCCGAAGCGAGCGGAGCCAGGTAGCTCTGGCCGATGAAGTACTGCGCGAAGGCGTCGTTCTTCTCCCCCAGGGGGAAAATCTGATCAAAATCGTTGACAGCCATCTCGTTCTTTCCTTGGATTCGATCCGCCCCGCTGACCGTGCGGGGCATCGTTGCGCTGCACGTGCCGTGATCAGGCGGAACGCTCGTCCGCGATCTCCTTCAGCTGGGTGATCGCAGTCATGGCGTTAGGCCATCCGGCGTAGAAGGCCAGGTGCGTGATCGCCTCCGACAGCTCCTCCACACTCAGCCCGTTGTCCAGGGCAACGCCCAGGTGGTAGGGCAGCTGCTCGCTGCGGTACAGAGCGGCCAGCGCGCTGACCGTGACCAGGCTGCGGTCTCGCGGGGAGAGCCCGGGCCGTTCCCAGACATCCGCGAACAGCACGTTGTCGGTGATCTCGACGAGCTTCGGCGCGATACCGGCCAGCTCCTGCGGCGCGGACTGCTTCGCCATTGGGGTCACTCCCTGCGATGGTTCGATCATGGATGCGGCGTTGCTCACTGTCGGCCGCACCGGGCCGGACAGCATCCGCAAGCGGGTTCCCACCCCTTGCGTACCGGACCGCATCCGCTGCCACCATCGAGGAAACCGCAGCTCACAGCCGTACGGAAGGCACTGCTGTTACAGGTACTGACAGGACCCCCCAGGGCTGTGCCACCCGGCCTAGCCTGGACGGCATGGACACCGCCCACGAGATCCGAGAGTTCCTCGCCACCCGCCGCGCGAAGATCACCCCGCAGCAGGCCGGGCTGCCGGCCTTCGGCGGCGCGAACCGCAGAGTGCCCGGGCTGCGCCGCGAGGAAGTCGCCATGCTCGCCGGTGTCAGCATCGACTACTACGCCCGCCTGGAGCGCGGCCAGCTCGCCGGCGCCTCCGAGGAGGTCCTCGACGCTCTCAGCCGCGCCCTCCAGCTCGACGAGGCCGAACACGCCCACCTGCACGATCTGGCCACCGCCCAGCGTCACCGCCCACCGCGCCGCGCCGCCCGCAAGACCAAAACGCCCGTCACGGCCAGCCTCACCCGCGTTCTGGACTCCATGGCCGACGCCCCGGCCTTCATCCGCAACGGCCGTCTCGACATCCTCGCCGTCAACCCGCTCGGGCGGGCCCTCTACGCCCCCCTGTTCACCGGCTCGGCCCGCCCGGTCAACATCGCCCGCTTCCAGTTCCTCGACCCCACCAGCCGCGACTTCTTCCCCGACTGGAACGCCTCCGTCCACACCACCGTGTCCCTGCTGCGCACCGAAGCCGGCCGAGCCCCGGGCGATGCCGAACTGACCGGGCTGATCGGCGAACTCGTCACCCGCAGCGACGAGTTCCGCGCGGCCTGGGCCAAACACAACGTGCGCCTGCACCACACCGGCCGTAAGTCCTTCCGCCACCCAGCCATCGGCGAGATCACCCTCGACTTCGACGCCATGGAACTGCCCGCCCACCCCGGCCTCACGCTGACCGCCTACAGCGCCGAACCAGGCACACCCCACCACGACGCGCTACGCCTGCTCGCATCCTGGGCCGCCACCAGCCCGGACGAAACCCACCAGGATGCCTCCCACCCCTGACCAGACCCTCGCGAACGCGATTCCGGCCCAGCCCGTCTGGGCCCTGTTTTCGCGAAGCTACGGTGAAGTGACAAGTAGCTCGCCTTCTACGCCGGCGGGCCCAAGGCCATGACCGCGATCACGGTCGCCAAGCAGGTCTTCACCAATCCCGCCAACTGCGCCTTGTGCCGCCGGGCGATTTCACGCCCGGCGGCACAAGGCGCTCCAGCGAAGCCCGACCGGACCCCGCGGGCAGCGACGAAGGGAAGGAACAGCCAGATGGGAGAAGCAAACTTGGACAGGGGGTGCGCTCGTGAGCCGGATCCTGGTGACCGGTTCCGCGGACGGTCTCGGACGCGCCGCGGCCGAATCCCTGCTGTCCGCAGGACACGACGTCATCGTCCACGCCCGCAGCCCCGAGCGTGCAGCAGGTCTCGACACGCTGGTCGGCCGCGGGGCGCACCTGGTGGTCGGCGACTTCACCGACCGTGTCGCCGTACGGCGTATCACCGCCGAACTGAACGACGCCGAGCCGCTGGATGCGGTCATCCACAACGCCGGCGTGTGGAGCGGGACCGGGTACCCGGCATCGGCGAACGTGCGGGTGAGCGCCAGGCCGAGGCCGGGTCCGACGCCGACAATGATTGCGGTTCCGAGGGCCATGGTGGTCCTTTCTCAGGAGAACGCCAGGCAGAGAGGTGCCCTGCTCGCAGGTGGGCGTTCTGTGGGGCTTTGCTGATCTGCGGCACATGGCCGGGTCGTGGGGGAAGCGTCAGGCGACCGACAGGCTCCGTCGCGCAACCGCCCAGACGATCAGCGCGACGACGAACAGGACGGCAGCGCCGCCCATCACCAGGACCCATCCGCCGGTCTGCCAGAGGGCGGCCGCCAGCGCGGAGCCGATGGTGCCGCCGATGAAGTTGCAGGTGACGAAGGCGGTGTTCAGCCGGCTGCGGCTCTGGGGCTCGATGCTCATCAGCCGGGTCTGGTTGAGGACGTTGACCGCCTGGATCGCGGTGTTCAGCAACAGGACCACGATCAGGACGATGACGATCGAGTGGGCGCCGGCGGCGCCGAGCACGACTGAGGCCAGGGCCAGCAGGAGTCCCGCGCCGGTGGCCGGCACCGACCAGCCGCGGTCGTGCAGACGGCCGGCCCGCTGGGCGACCAGGGCGCCGGCCAGGCCGACGAGGCTGATCAGACCGATCTGGGTGGCCGACCAGTCGAAGGGGGTGGCGCTGAGCAGGAAGGTCAGGGCGGTCCAGAACAGGGTGAACACCATCATCGCGACGGCCCCCAGGACCAGCGTGACCTGCACCGGCCGGTGGCGCCGCACGGTGGTGATCACCGATGCCAGCAGGGCCGGGTAGCTGGTGGAGGTCCGCGACGGCATCGCTGGCAGCACGCGGGCCAGGCCCGCGGCGAGAACAACCATGAGGGCGGCGGCCGCCCAGTAGATGGTGCGCCAGCCGAACGCGTCGGCGACCACGCCGCTGATCGCCCTGGAGACGAGAATGCCGATCAGGATCCCGGACGCGACGGTGCCCACGACTCGGCCACGCTGGTCATCGCGAGCCAGATCGCCCGCCAGCGGGATCAGCAGCTGCCCGGCCACCGTCGTCACCCCCACCAGTGCGAAGGTCACCAGCAGCGCCGTGAAGCCCGGAGCGACGGCGCTGGCCGCCAGGGCGAGGGCCGACGCCAGCATGATCACCGGGATGAGCCGGCTCCGGTTGAGCCGGTCACCCAGCGGCACCACCAAGAACGCACCGATCGCGTAGCCGATCTGCGTCAGGGTGACCAACAGCCCGGCCGAGCCGGGGCTGATGTGCAGCGAGCCGGCGATCGTGTTCAGCAGTGGCTGGGCCCAGTACAGGTTGCCGACCGCGGCACCACCGGCCAGCGCGAACAGCAGCGTCAACGGCCCGTTCATGCCGCGCGAGCCAGGAGCGGAGGCGGGAGCCGCAGCTACCCGGGCCGGGGCTGCAGGCGTGGTCTTGTTCGTCATGGCATCCAGGCAACCAACATCGCGCGCGGTGCGGCAGGACGCGTTGAAGGGGGTACTGGCAAGTCCTCCTTAACCTCGAACGGGGGTGCCTACCGTGGAAGACATGGACCATCGCCGCCAGATCCAGGAATTCCTCGCCTCCCGCAGGGCACGGATCAGCCCCCAGTCGGTCGGGCTGCCCGTGGCCGGGCGCAAGCGGCGCGTGCCCGGGCTGCGCCGCGAAGAGGTCGCCGCCCTGGCCGGGCTCAGCGTCGACTACTACATCCGCCTGGAGCGCGGCGCGCTCACCCATGCCTCCGACAGCGTCGTGACCGCCATCTCCCGCGCGCTGCAGCTCGACGAGACCGAACAGGCCCACCTGATCGCCCTCGCCCGCGCCGGGCAGAGCCACGCGGCTCCGTCCCGCCCCCGGCGTAACCCGCCCGCGGCGATCGCCCCGCAGCTGCAGAGCGTCCTCGACGCCCTCGTCGGCGTCCCCGCCCTGGTGCGCAGCCCCACCCTCGACGTGGTCGCCACCAATGCCCTCGCCCGCGCCCTGTACAGCGAGCTGTACACCGACGGCAGCGAGCGGCCGAATCTCGCCCGGTTCACCTTCCTCGCCCCCCAGGCCGAGCAGTTCTGGCGTGACTGGCACCGCGTCGCCGACGACCTCGTCGCGCACCTGCGCGCCGCCGCCGGCGCCACCCCCTACGACCGCCATCTCACCGACCTCATCGGGGAGCTGTCCACCCGCAGCGACACCTTCCGCCAGCTCTGGGCCCGCCACGACGTACGTGCCTACGGTCGCGGCACCAAACGCTTCCAGCACCCCCTCGTCGGCCCCCTCGACCTGCGCTACGACCTCATGCATCTGGCAGCCGAACCCGGCCTGACGATGATCACCTACACCGCCGAACCCGGATCCGCCTCGCAGGACGGCCTGGCCCTCCTAGCCTCCTGGGCTGCCAGCCAAAGCACCCCCGGACACAACCCGGCTGCCTCGACACGAGAGTCAGTCCCGCCGCCCCCACACCACGACTGAACCGAAACCGAGCGAGGCGGCAGCCACCGGCCGACCGCAGCGGCGACAGCGCCCGGGGGTCCGCGTCGGCGTGCCTGTCCGCCCACTTCGGATCGGCCAGGTGCGTCGTGGTTGCAGGTCAGGAACGCCTTCGGGTCCGCGACCAGCGCGGGTCTTGATCCCGCGGCTGTGCAGGCGGGCGCGGAAGGTCCTCCCTCCACAACGACATCAGGGGGAACGGATGGCATTGTTCGCAAGCCGTGGAGGCGGTGTCGACGCGTCAGCCTTGGCTGGTTTCACCATCAGGTTCCACGTGAGGGTCGGTCAGGGGGTGGCGGCCTCGGGCCGGGCTTTGCCGGTGGCTGCCTGGGGCTGTGGGGGGCGTCGTGAGGGCGTGGCGGCTGGACCAGGTCAGGGCTGCCGTCGCGGTCAGGGCGAGGAAGGGGACGGTGAAGCCGGCTCGGGTGCCGCCCGGGCCGTCGACGAGTCGGCCGACCGCGGCGGCGGAGACGGCGATGCCCGCCGCGCTCGCGGAATTCGTCCAGGTGAAGGCCTGGGTCAGGACCGACCGCTCCATGACCGACTCGACAAGCGTCGAGGAGACGATGATGCACGGGGCGACGCCCGCACCGGGGAGCAGGAGGGCGAGACCGAGCTGCCAGGGGGCGCCGGCCAGGAGCGGCAGCAGCGATGCGCAGGCCAGAAAGGCCAGGATCAGGGGCAGTTGGGCCGCGGGCGGGGTGTGCGGGCGGTGTCGCCCGTAGACCAGGCCGGCCAGCAGGCTTGCCGCGCTCATCAGTCCGTACAGGAATCCTGCTGTCGCGGCGGCGTGGTGGACGTCGGCGAAGGCGCTCACCGAGACCTGCATCGAGCCGAAGAAGACGCCCAGGGCCAGATTGACCGCCAGCAGGGTGGCGAAGTTCCGGGTCCAGAGAGTCCCCGGACCCCGGGCGGCCGTACGATCCGGGGCGGGCGTCGCGGCGGGCGCCGGGGCCGTACGACGTAGCGCCGCGAAGACCAGTCCGGCGCCGAGGACGAGCGCCCCGGCCAGCACCGTACCCGCGGCCGGGTGCAACTCGGTTGCCGTCAGCGCTGCGAGGGCGGGACCGAGGAGGAAGGCCGCATCGTTGCTGATCGTCTCGAGTGCGAAGGCCGGGGTGAGTTCGGCCCTGCCGTGCAGCAAGGCCGACCAGCGGGCCGCGGAGAGCGCGCCGAACTGCGGGATGGTCGCCCCGGCGGCGACGCCGGCGGCCATCAGCGGCACCGTGGGCGCCCCGGCCAGGACCAGCGCGACCAGGGCGGCGATCGCTCCGGCGTGGGCGCACAGGAGGGGTACGAGGACGCGCGGCTGTCCGAGACGGTCCATGAGGCGGGCCGTCTGCGGGCCCACCAGGGTCTCCGCCACGGCGAACGAGCCGGTGACCAGGCCGGCCACCCCGAAGGACCCGGTCTCGGCATGGACCAGCCAGACGATGCCGAGGCCGGCCATGGCCACCCCGACCCGGGCGGGAGCCGCGGCCAGGAAGAAGGCCGCCGCGCCGGGGGTCCGCAGGGCTGAACGGTAGGAGGCGGTTCCCGCCCGAGCCGGTGCGGTAGCGCGAGACTTCCGTGCCGTACGGAAGAAATGCGGTGCGGTACGGCGGAACCAGTGCCGCGGTGTCAACGTGAACCTTCCGCTGCGCGGTGGGGCGGTCCGGGAGAAGGACGCCCGTCGCGGGCACCGCCTCCCGCCGCCAGGAGTCGTCCATGGTGACGCGGACGGGACGGAATCGAAGTCCCGGTCGGCGTCGGCTCCAGCGCCGGCAGAAATGTTGAGTGCTGAGATCGAGGAATCGAGAGCTAGGAATCGAGAGCGAAGAGCGGATCGTGCAGGGAAGGACCCTAGCGTCGACGGCGGGCGGAGAGAAGACCGCCGTGCGGCACGGTCACCGTCGCCGGATCGCCGGGCCTTGGGCTGGCGGAGGCCGGGCCGCAGGGGGCGGTCAGGGGCGGTCGATGGCCGTTCGGGTGTCACCGTCGGCCTTTTCGAGGCGCTGGGCGGCCTCCTGGGCGGTGCAGTGGGCGAGGAGCATGACGATGGCGGTCTTGGCATGGCCGTCGGCCGCCCGCAGCGCCTCGGCGGCGGTGTCGGGGTCGGTGCCGGTCGCCTCGACGACCATGCGGCGGGCGCGGTCGAGCAGCTTCTCGTTGCTGGCCCGGACGTCGACCATGAGGTTCCCGTAGACCTTGCCCAGGCGCACCATGGAGGCGGTCGAGAGCATGTTGCAGACCATCTTCTCGGCGGTGCCGCCCTTCAGCCGGGTCGACCCGGTGAGGATCTCCGGCCCGGTGGGGACCTCGATGGGGATGTCGGCGTAGCGGCTGACCACCGCGTCGCGGTTGCAGGCGACCGACACCGTCGCCGCACCCTTGGCGGCGGCGTGCCGCAGGCCGCCGACGACGTAGGGGGTACGGCCGCTGGCGGCGAGCCCGACGACCGTGTCCCGGTCGTTCACGCCGATCTCGTCCAGATCGGCGGCGGCCCTGGCGGGTTCGTCCTCGGCGCCCTCGACCGCGACGACGAAGGCGCCCGGGCCGCCGGAGAGCAGGCCCACCACCTGTTCCGGTGCGGTGCCGAAGGTCGGGGGGCACTCGACGGCGTCGAGCAGGCCGATGCGGCCGCTGGTGCCGGCGCCGAGGTAGATCAGCCGTCCGCCCTGCCGTAGCGACTCGGTGATGGCCTCGACGGCGGCTTCGATGTCCGTGAGGGCGTCGCGTACCGCCAGCGCGACGGTCCGGTCCTCGTCGTTCATGACCGACAGCAGTTCGCGGACCGGCATGCGGTCCAGGTCGGCGGTCCGCTCGTTGCGGGTCTCGGTGCCGAGAGTGCTGAGGTCCACGGCGCTGTTCCTTTCCTGGGCGGTGCGGTAGGTCTCGGGCGGTGCGGAGAAGCGGGGGCGGTGCGCTAGGTCTCGGGCGGCGCGGGGAGTCTGCGCGGGCGTCAGGGTTGTGCGGGTGTCAGGCGGTCGGGGAAGTCAGGGCTGCGCGGGCGTCAGGCCGTACGGAGGCGGGGCTGCCGTCAGTCACCGGTCGGCGCGCGCCGTGGTGACTGTGGGGGTCTGCGGCGCTGGACGGCCTGGTAGGTCTCGTGGAGCGCCGCGGTCGCGGCGTCGAAGCCGCGCTGGGCGACGCCGACGAACAGGCAGTCGACAACGGCGAGTTGGGCGATGCGGCTGACCGTCGCACCGGAGCGGAAGGGTGTTTCGCGGGCGCAGGTGGTCAGTACGAGGTCCGCGCTCCTGGCCAGCGCGGAGCGGGGGACGTTGGTGAGGGCGATGGTGGTGGCGCCGCGTTCGGCGGCGGCCTGGAGCGGCTCGACGGTGTCCTCGGTCTCTCCGGAGTGGGAGATGGCCAGGGCGACGTCGCCGGGTCCGAGCAGGGCGGTTGCGGTGAGGGCGGCGTGCCGGTCGGTCCAGATGAACGCCATGTGGCCGATGCGGTGCAGTTTCTGGTGCAGGTCCTGGCCGACGAAGGCGCTGGCGCCGACGCCGAAGATGTCGATCCTGCGCGCCGCGGCCACGGCGTCCACCGCGCGGCCCAGGACGTCGATGTCGAGCCCGGACCCGGAGTCCTCCAGGGCACGGACCTCGTTGTAGACGATCTTGTGGACGATCTCGCTCAGCGTGTCGGTGGCGCTGATGTCGGTGCTCGGTATCGGGCGCTCGCCGTCGAGGGCGTGCTCGCGGGCCGCGGCCGCGGCCAGTGCGAGGCGCAGCTGGGGGTAGTTGGTGATGCCTATCGTGCGACAGAAGCGCATGACCGTGGCCACCGAGGTGTCGGCCCGCTTGCCGAGCGCGCTGATGGACAGCTCCGACGCCTGCGCCGGATCGGCGAGGACGACATCGGCCACCCGCCGTTCCGACGGTGCCATGGCGGGCAGTTCGGCGCGGATGCGGGCCAGCGTGCCGGCGGGAGACTCGTCCGCCGGCCGGGCCGGGGTGCGGGGTGGTTTCTGGCCGGCCATGGACCGCTCCTCCTGGGTGGGTGGCGCCACAGTAACCACGCCCCGCCCGCACGTCAAAAATTTACGCGCCTCACTCGATGAGGTTACTTATTGACATCCGGAGGTTCGTCTTCTGATACTCGCTGCACCGCGATCCGCGCCGGCCACTGGCCTCCTGGCCGCTCTGTGACCGTTCGACGTGACGGATCCCTGGACACACGAAGGCGTGCCGCATGACAGCAGCAGTCGCGGTGGACCTGGGCAAGACCGGCTGCCGTGCCCTGCTGTGGGACGGCACCGGACCTGCCCTCGACGTTCACGAGGTGCCCGGTGCCCCCGGGCTCGCCTCCGACAACGGAGTGGAGACGGCCCGTACGGCCGTACTCGCCGCCGTCCTCCCCCTCCTGGAGCAGAAGCCGTCGGTCCGGCCGGCGGTCGTCTGCGTGGGCGCGGCCGGGGCCGCCGCCGCACCGGAGGCGGCCCGCGCCCTGGCCGGCCTGCTCCTCGCGGACCTGCCCGCGGACGAGGTGGCCGTCACCAGCGACGCGGTCACCGCCCACGCCGGCGCCCTGGGCGGCCGTACCGGCGTGGTCCTCGCGATCGGCACCGGCTCGGTGGCCATCGGCATCGGGGACGACGGGTCGTACGCCCGCGTCGACGGATGGGGCCCCTGGCTCGGGGACGAGGGCAGCGGCGCCTGGATCGGCGCCGCCGGACTGCGTGCCGCGCTGCGCGCCCACGACGGACGCGGACCGGACACGGCGCTGCTGGCCGCCGCGGTCGAGCGCTTCGGCGACCCCGACCGGCTGCCGCTGGCCCTGGGCCGCGACGGCAACCCGGCCCGCACCGCCGCGTCCTTCGCCCCGGACGTCGCGCGCACGGCGGCGGCGGGTGACACCACGGCCTCGGCGATCATCCGGGACGCCGCCACCGCACTCGGCGAGGCCGTGCTCGCCGCGGCGCGCCGGATCGGCGGCGACGGCCTCGGCGTCACCGTCACCGGCGGGCTCACCGGCCTCGGTGAACCGCTGCTCGGGCCGCTGCGCTCGGCGCTCGCCGGCTTCCCGCGCCCCCTCCACCCGCGGCCCGCGCTCGGGGACCCACTGGACGGTGCGCGCCTGCTGGCCCTGAATGCCCGTACGCCGCACGAACCGCACGTCGTCCGCGTCCGGCGGACGGCGCCCTTCCCCGCTGTCCCCACCCCGCCGGTCTCCCCGCCGGCCGTTGCTTAGGAGAGAGTGTGCGCCAACTCGACCTCGTGGTGATCGTCGTCTACCTGGTGGCGATCGCCGTGATCGGACTGCGCCTGGCCGGCCGGCAGAAGACGTCGAAGGACTACTTCGTCGGCGAGGGCAGCATGCCGTGGTGGACCGTCTCGTTCTCCGTGGTCGCCACCGAGACCAGCGTGCTCACCGTCATCAGCGTGCCCGGCGGCGCCTACAGCGGACAGGGTTTCGGCAACGTCGAACTGGCCCTGGGCTACGTCGTGGGCCGCGTCGTCGTCGCCACCGTGCTCATCCCCCTGTACAAGCGGGGCGGGTTCGTCAGCGCCTACCAGTACCTCGGCACCCGCTTCGGGCTGAGACTGCAGGGGCTGGCCTCGGTCACCTTCGTCTTCACCCGCCTCCTGGCCGAGGGCGTCCGGCTCTTCGCCTCCGCGATCCCCATCAAGCTGCTGCTCGACGAGTTCGGGGTGCACACGAGCTACCGCCTCATCATCATCGTGCTCACCGTGATCACCGTCGTCTACACGTATCTCGGTGGCATCAAGGCGGTCATCTGGACCGACGCCATCCAGATGGGCCTCTACCTGGGCGGCGCGGTCCTCACCATCGCCGTCCTCTCCGGGCACGTCGGCGGCGCCGGCTTCACGCGCGCCCTGCACGCGGGCGAGTTCAAGCTGTTCGACACCGACTTCGGCCTGGCGCACGTCATGACCAGCCCGTTCGCCCTGCCCACCGCCATCGTCGGCGGTGCGATCTTCGCCATGGCCAGTCACGGCTCCGACCAGCTCATCGTCCAGCGCATCCTGGCCACCCGGTCACTGCGCGACGGCCAGAAGGCCATGATCGCCTCCGGTGTCTTCGTCACCTTCCAGTTCGCGGCCTTCTCCCTCGTCGGCGCGCTGCTGTGGGCGTACAACCAGGGCAAGAGCTTCCAGGAGCTGGGCCTGAACAGCTCGGACAACCTCTACCCCCACTTCATCCTGCACGGGCTGCCCGTGGTGGTATCCGGTCTGCTGGTGGCCGGCATCCTCGGTGCCGCCATGGGCTCGCTGTCCTCGGCGCTGAACTCCATGTCGAACTCGACCGTCGCCGACATCATCCACAGCTTCTTCCGCACGACACCCTCCGAGGCGTCGCTGCTGAAGCTCGCCCGGGTGATGACGCTGGTGTGGGCTGCGCTGATGGCGGTCTTCGCCTGCGCGTTCAGCACGAGCACCGGCAACGTCTACCTCACCGGCCTGACCATCGCCGGCTACACCTACGGCGCCCTGCTCGGCGCGTTCCTGCTCGGGCGGATCGTGCGGCGCGCCAACGAGATCGACTCCGTCGTGGCGTTCCTGGTGACGGTGGCGCTGATGACGTACATCGTGCGCGAGGTGAAGATCGACGTCACCACGGCGGCCGGCACCACCGTGCCGACGGCGATCGCCGCGCAGTGGCTGGTCCCGATCGGCGTGGTGGTCACCCTCGTCGTCGGTGGCCTGATGAGCTTGTTCCACCGCGCTCCCGAGGCCACGGAGGTCCCGGTGGGCGACGGCGAGCCGGGCCCCGACCAGGGGCGGATCACGGCGTCCGCCCACCAGGACTGACCCCACCCCCCGGGTGCGGGGCACCAGGACTCAACGCCCACCCACCGGGTGCGGGACCGCGCCGGCCACCTGCCGGTGCGGGCCCGCACCGGCGGCCCGGCCTAGTCCGGGGCCGTACCCCGGCCCCAGCCCGGCCCGCGCACTCCGGCACCCGACCGCACCAATACGCCCGCACTCCCCCACCACGGACCGCACCAACAACCCGCACCGGATCGCCCGCACCGGATCGCACCAGCCCACAGCACCACCTGGGCACCGGACCGCACCGGTACTCCGCACGGACCGCACCAGCACCGCACCGCACCGCACGCGGGACCAGCGCCCAGCGCCCCCGCACCCCCGAACCCTCTCGGAAGGCACCATGCCCCAGCCCACTCCGCCCGCCGTGCGGGTAGCGAACCAGGAGGCGTCATGCGGGTGATCGGCCTGATGTCAGGCACCTCATACGACGCGATCGAAGCGGCCGCCGCCGACCTCACCCTGGACGACGACACCCTGCTCCTGCGGCCCCTCGGGCATCTCTCCGTGCCCTATCCGGACGACCTGCGGGACCTGATCGCCGCCTCCCTGCCGCCGGCCGCCACCACCACCCAGGCGGTCTGCGCCCTGGACACCGGTATCGGGCAGGCCTTCGCCGGCGCGGCCGCGCGTGCCCTGCGGGAACTGTGCGCGGGCGCCGCTGACCTGGTGGTCTCGCACGGCCAGACCATGCACCACTGGGTCGAGGGCGGCATCGTCCGCGGCACCCTGCAACTCGGCCAGCCGGCCTGGATCGCCGAGGCCACCGGACTGCCCGTCGTCTCCGACCTGCGCGGCCGGGACGTCGCGGCCGGCGGCCAGGGCGCCCCGCTGGTCGGCATGACCGACAGCCTGCTGCTGCGCGCCCTGCCCGGCACTCCCGCGGCGCTGAACCTCGGCGGCATCGCCAACGTCACCGTCCTCGCGCCCGGCGCCGAGCCGCTCGCCTTCGACACCGGCCCCGCCAACGCCCTGCTCGACGCGGCCGTACGGCACTTCACCGGCGGCGCCGCCGATTACGACGCGGACGGACGCCGGGCCGCCGCCGGACGGGTCAGCCCCGAGCTGCTCCGCTTCCTGCTGGACGACCCCTACTACCGCAGGCCCGCACCGAAGAGCACCGGCAAGGAGCACTTCCATCTGCCCTACCTGCGGCGGGCACTCGACGCGGTGCCCACGCCCGCCCCTGACGACGTACTGGCCACGCTGACCCGGCTGACCGCCGTGACCGTGGCCGATGCCTGCCGTGCCCACGGGGTCACCGAACTCGTCGCCTCCGGCGGCGGCACCCGCAACCCGGTGCTCATGCGCATGATCACCGAAGAGCTGCCCGGCGTGCCGGTGCGCAGCAGTGACGACCTCGGTCTGCCCTCCGACGCCAAGGAGGCCCTGGCCTTCGCCGTCCTGGGCTTCCTCACGGTCCACGGTCTGCCCGGCACCCATCCCTCTGCCACCGGCGCCTCCCGGGCCACGCTGCTCGGCAGCATCACCCCCGGCCGGGCGCCGCTGCGGCTGCCCGAACCCGTCGCTCAGCCGCCGCACCTGCTGCGGATCATCCCCTGACCCCATCCCCTGACCCCGACTCGACCGGCAAGGACCCATGAGCCCCTCCGCCGCCACACCTTCCTCCGCGCCGGCCGCCTCTGAGGCCCTGGACCGGCCCGACCGCCTGGCCGAGTTGCTGGCCGCATGTGTCAGCGACCCGGCCCGAGTGACGACCGACGTGCCCCGCAGGGTCGCGGCGGCGCACGACGCCTCGCCGTATCTGTTCACACCGCGGGCCGTGGTGCGTGCCGCGTCGGCGGCCGAGGTGGGTGCCCTGATGGCGGGCGCCCGCGCGGCCGGGCTGCCGCTCACGCTGCGCTCGGGCGGCACCAGCCTCTCCGGGCAGGCGGGCGGCGACGGCATCCTCGTGGACGTCCGCAGCGAATGGCGCACCGCGGAGGTCCTCGACGAGGGCCTGCGCATCCGGGTGCAGCCAGGGCTGACGGTGCGTCAGGTGAATGCGCGGCTCGCCCGGTACGGGCGCCGGCTCGGCCCGGACCCGGCCAGCGAGTCCGCCTGCACCATCGGCGGCCTGGTCGCCAACAACTCCAGCGGCATGAACTGCGGCACCCAGGACAACGCCTACCGGACCATGGAGTCCCTGCAGTTCGTGCTGCCCTCCGGCACCGTGGTCGACACCGCGCTCCCCGACGCCGACCAGGCGCTGCGCGCCCGCGAGCCCGAACTGCACGCGGGGCTGTTGCGGTTGCGCGACCGCGTCCGCGCCTCGGCCCGCTCCCGCGCCACCGTCGAACGGCTGTTCTCGATGAAGAACACCATGGGCTACGGGCTCAACTCGTTCCTGGACCACGACGAACCGGCCGACATCCTCGCCCACCTGATGATCGGCAGCGAGGGCACCCTCGGCTTCGTCGGGGAGGCCGTCTTCCGCACCGTTCCCCTGCTGCCGCACACCGCCACCGGCCTGCTGGTGCTGCCCGGACTCGCCGAGGCCACCGACGCCCTGCCCGCCCTGCTGGCCGCCGGTGCCCGCACCGCCGAGCTGCTCGACGCCGCATCGCTGCGGGTGGCGCAGCGGTCCCCCGATCCCGTCGACGACGTGCGCGGCCTGCGCGTGGAGGGGCACGCGGCCCTCCTGGTCGAATTCGCCGAGGCGGGCGCGGAGCCGCTGGCGGAGAGGGTGGCCGCCGCGCGGCAGCCCCTGGACCGCCTGCCGACCGTCACCGGGTCCTCGCTCGTGGGTGACCCGCGCCTCAGGGCCCGGCTGTGGCACCTGCGCAAGGGCCTGTACACCGCGGTCGCGGGCGCGCGCCGACCCGGCACCACCGCGCTGCTGGAGGACATCGCCGTGCCGATGGACCGCCTCACCCGCACGTGCGAGGGCCTGACCGGCCTCTTCGACCGGTACGGCTACCAGGACGCGGTGATCTTCGGTCACGCCCGCGACGGCAATCTCCATTTCATGCTGACCCAGGACTTCGACTCCGCCCCGGAGGTCGAGCGCTACGCCCGGTTCACCGACGCCATGGTCGACCTCGTCCTGGACGCCGGGGGCACGCTGAAGGCCGAGCACGGCACCGGCCGGGCCATGGCGCCCTTCGTCCGCCGCCAGTACGGCGACGAGCTGTACGACGTGATGCGCGAGCTGAAGCGGCTGTGCGACCCGCACGGTGTGCTCAACCCTGGCGTGCTCCTGGAGGACGATCCGGCCGCGCACCTGCGCAACCTCAAGAGCATTCCGGAGGTCGATCCCGCCGTGGACGCGTGTGTCGAGTGCGGCTACTGCGAGCCGGTGTGTCCGACCGCGGGCGCCACGACGACGCCGCGTCAGCGCATCGCCCTCCAGCGTGAGATCGCGCTGGCCGCGGCGACGGGGGACGAGGAGCGGCGCCGTGCGCTGACGGAGGACTACGCCTACGCGGCCGTCGACAGCTGCGCGGCCGACAGCCTCTGCGTCACCGCCTGCCCGGTCACCATCGACACCGGGGCGGTCATGAAACGCCTGCGCGCCGAGCGGCACGGTGCCGCGGCGCAGCGCGCCGGGGACGCCGTCGCCCGGCACTGGGGGACCGCCGTCAAGGCCGTGCGCGCCGGGCTGAACACCGCCCACGCCGTACCCGCCCCGGTCCTGCGCACCGCCACCGGTGCGCTCCGCCGGCTCGGCGCGGACGAGCTGGTGCCCGCCTGGGCCGACGACATCCCGCGCGGTGGCCCGGCCCGTCCCGCGCCCCGGCACCCGGCGAAGGCGCGTGCGGTGTTCTTCGCCGCGTGCATCGGCAGCGTCTTCGCGCCCGAGGGGAGTGCGCCGGGGGCGACGAACGCGGCGGCCGGAGAGGCGGCCGGGGCGGCGGCGGCCTTTCTACGGCTGTGCGAACGGGCGGGTGTCCCCGTCACCGTGCCCTCCGGGCTGGCCGGTCTGTGCTGCGGCACGCCCTGGCAGTCCAAGGGATACACCGCCGGGCACCGCACCATGGCCGCCCGCACCCTGGAGGCGCTGTGGGAGGAGAGCGACCACGGCCGGCTGCCGGTGGTCTGTGACGCCTCGTCCTGCACCCATGGCCTGGAGCGACTGCACGAAGCGCTCCCGGAATCCGGCCGCGCCCGCTTCGCGTCGCTGCGCTTCGTCGACAGCGTCGCCTTCACCGCCGAGCACCTGCTCCCCGCCCTGCCCGAACCCCGCCGCCTGGGCAGCCTCGCCCTGCATCCCACCTGTTCCACGGTGCACCTCGGTGTCGACGACGCGCTGCGCACCGTGGCCGCGGCGGTGAGCGACGAGGTCACCGTCCCCGACACCTGGGGTTGCTGCGCGTTCGCCGGGGACCGCGGTCTGCTCCACCCGGAGATCACCGCGTCCGCCGTCGCGGCCCAGGCCGCCGAGATCGACGCGGGGACGTACGACGCCTACGCCTCCTGCAACCGCACCTGCGAGATGGGGATGACCCGGGCCACGGGCCACCCCTACCGGCACGTGCTGGAACTCCTGGACGAGGCCACGGCCTGACGTTCGCGGCGGGTACCGGGTGCCACCCGGTACCCGGGTCAGTCCTGCCGGCGGGTCCACCCGACGGCGTTCACCCGGGAGATGTCGCCCGGCCGGGCGTCGGAGTACAGCAGCGTGCTCCCGGACTCCACCTTCAGTGCCCCGACGTACACGCCTCGACCCACGTACAGCGCGTCCGTGGCGTACCGCCAGCGCAGCAGCAGAGCGGAGCCGGCGGGAAGGGCCGCGTCGAGCCTGTGCCAGACACGTCCGTTGTAGCCGGAGACGGTGCCGTCGTCGTGAGCCGTGGTACCGGTGGCGTCGGGCGCCCGGGTGGTGAACGGCAGCGGCTGCCAGGTCGCGCCGCCGTCGGTGGACGTCTCCGCGTGCAGGGCGTCGGAGCCGGGCTCGGTGTCCCACCACAGGTCGCCCGTGAGCCGGGCCCCGGCCGAGGTGTCGAGGGCGGGCAGGGTCAGCGTGGTCGTACTCGCGTTGGCCGTGCCACCGAACCATGCCGCCTCCCCGTGGGCGGGGCGCACCGCAACGGCGCGTGCCATACGGTCCCCGGCGGCCACCCGCGGCGCCGAACCCGACCGCCAGGTCCGCACCGGGTGCACGGAGTTGCCCAGGATGACGAGGAAGGAGTCCGTCGTCGGGTCGAGGACGATGCTGGTTCCGGTGAAGCCCGTGTGCCCGGCGGTGCGCGGCGAGGCCATCGCGCCCATGTACCAGTGCTGGTACAGCTCGAACCCGAGGCCGTGGTCGTCGCCGGGGAAGGCGGTGTTGAAGTTGGTGAACAGCAGCTCCACCGACTGCCTGCGGAGGATGCGCACTCCGCCGTAGGCGCCCCCGTTGAGCAGGGTCCGGGCCAGGACCGCCAGGTCCCAGGCACGGGAGAAGACACCGGCGTGGCCGGCGACGCCGTCGAACGCGTAGGCGTTCTCGTCGTGCACCTCGCCCCACACCAGGCCCCGGTCCAGACCCGACCAGGGCTGCCGGGCGACCTCGGTGGCCGCGATGTGCGGCCGCCAGGAGGCGGGCGGGTTGTAGCGGGTCGCGGTCATGCCGAGCGGCCCGGTGATCCCCTGCGCGACCAGGTCGTCGAGCGGCTTTCCGGTGACCCGCTCGACGACCTGCTGGAGGGAGATCATGCTGAGGTCGGAGTACAGGTAGACGGTCCCCGGCTGGTGGATGGGCTTCTCGTCCCAGAGGGCCTGCAGCATCTCCTGCCGGCTGCCCAGTCGGTAGAAGGCGATGTCGGCCTGGAGCCCGGCCGTGTGGGTGAGCAGCTGCCGGACGGTGATGTCCTGCTTGCCGCCCCCCGCGTACTCGGGCACGTACCGGGCGACGGGGGCCTCCAGCTCGATTCGGCCGCGCTCGATGAGCTGGACGGCGACGAGCGAGGTGAAGAGCTTGGACAGGGAGGCCAGGTCGTAGACCGTGTCGGGAGTGGTGTCGAGCTGCTGGTCGGGCGGGAACTCGATGCCGGTGTCGGTGGCGGGGTCGTAGTCCTGGTAGCGCACCGCCTTGCCGACGGCCTTCTCCAGAGCGACGGTTCGGCCGCGCCCGGCGAGGACGACCGCGCTGGACCAGTACGGATGCTTGGGTGCGGGCTGCAGGTACCGCTCGGCGACGGTGACGACCTCCGCCAGAGGCTCCGGCAGCAGCCCGGCCCGGACGGCGGAGCCGCGTCGCAGAGTCGGTCCGGGAGCGGCTGCCGGTCCCGGCGGTGGCGGTGTGTCACCGCTGCCCTCCGCCGCCGCCGATCCGGTCCCCAGGGGCGCGAGCACGAGCGCGCCGCCCACGGACAGGACTCCCGCTCCGAACCGGCGCCGGCTGACCCCGAGCCGGTCGGGCGCGCCGAGGCTTCCGGGCTGTTCCAGTGGCACGACAGGACCTCCGAAAGAAACTTTCACACCGATCCTTGCAAGCTGAAACTTTCCTTCCGCGGCTGGTTGCTTGTCAATCCCCCTGTCGGGCCGGTCCGTTGCCGCCGCCGGCCGGCCGCGGGGCGCTCCCCCGTCCGCGCGCGGCACGGCAAAGGGGCCTGCCGCGCGTGCGGCAGGCCCCAAAGGCGGTGCGGCGCCTGGACGCCGCGGATATGCAGGGGTGCGTGACGGCACCGGACGAATTTCGGTTCCGGCGATCGAGGACGCCTCCGGAACCTCGTTTCTGTTTCACACCGGGTTTCTCGCCGGGAGACGGACCAGGTGGAGCTTCTTGTCGGCCCATTCTGGTCACCGGAACGACGGACGGGCAAGCACGGCGTTGTGGGAATACGTGCTCCTGCACAAGTGAGAACCCTGACGACGTCGGGTCTCCACCTCCTCTGAAACCGTTGCGTACCACCACAAAGTTCTGCCGCCGGCGCCAAGGTCGACCGCGTACCGGCCTTGGCGCACATGCCCCTGACGCCCCGACATGAACGCGTAACGAATGCAGTGTTGACAGCTCTTCATTTCGCCCGGCTAATTGTCCGGAAGTGTTTGCCCGTTCACCGGCCCGCATTCGAGGGTCCGTCATGATAGGTACGACGTGAACAAATCCTCGCTCCGAAGAGAGCGAATAACCGTCTCTCAGGCGCTCAGGCACGGCGTCGCCACCCTGGGACTCACCACCCTTGTTCTCCTCGGGGTCTCCTCACCCGCGCTCGCCGCGCCGCTCCCGGACTCCGGGACCACCACCCCGCCGGTCCGCCTCGACACCGCCTCCGACGCCGCCGATCCGGCCGGCGCCGACCTGGCTCCCGTGTGCGGCACGCCCGCCAAGGGGCACGCGACCTGCTTCGCCATGCGTTCCGCCGACGAGGCCCCGCTGCTCCGGCTGACCGCGGCACAGACCCCGCCGGGGCTCGGCCCCCAGGACATCCAGAGCGCCTACAGCCTCCCGGCCGACGGCGGCGCCGGGCAGACCATCGCCATCGTCGACGCGTACGACAACCCCAACGCGGAGGCGGATCTGGCGGTCTACCGCGCCCAGTACGGGCTGCCGCCGTGCACCACGGCCAACGGCTGTTTCAAGAAGGTCGACCAGCGCGGCGGCACCGACTATCCGCTGTCGAACGACATGTGGGCCGGTGAGATAGCCCTCGACCTCGACATGGTCTCCGCCGTCGCCCCGCAGGCGCACATCCTGCTCGTGGAGACGGACAACGACGGTCTGGACCGGCTCGCGGCCGGTGTCGACAAGGCCGTGGAGCTGGGCGCGAAGTACGTCTCCAACTCCTACGGCCGCGCGGGCGACTTCGCCACGGACCAGCAGACCTACGGCTCCTCCTACGACCATCCCGGCGTCGCGATCGTGGCGGCGAGCGGTGACAACGGCTACGGCGTCGCGTTCCCCGCCACGCTCTCCACCGTGACGGCGGTGGGCGGCACGAATCTGACCGCCGACCCGGCCAGCCCGCGCGGCTGGGACGAGACCGTGTGGAAGCGGAACTCCTACGGCCCCGGCTCGGGTTGCGCGACGTACCAGACCAAACCGGAGTTCCAGAAGGACACCGGCTGTTCGGGACGCAGTGTCGCCGACGTGTCCGCGGTCGCTGACAACGTTGCCGTCTACTCGACGTTCGGCTCGCTGGGCACCGGCTGGCAGCGCTACGGCGGCACCAGCGCGTCCACTCCGGTGATAGCGGGCGCCTACGCGCTGGCCGGCCCGCCCCGCCCGGGCACCTACCCCAACGCCTACCCGTACGCGACCGGCGGCTCCGGGCTGAACGACATCACCTCCGGGTCCAACGGCACCTGCGCCACCGCGTACCTGTGCACCGCGGGCACCGGCTACGACGGCCCCACGGGCCTCGGCACCCCGGCCGGCCTGGCGGCCTTCCGCAGCGGCCCGAGCGGCACCATGTCGGGCACGGTGACGGACGCGAAGACCGGTGAGCCCGTGGCCGGCGCCACCGTAGGCTCCGGACTCGACGTGGCCACGACGCGCGCCGACGGCACGTACACGCTGAACCTGCCCGCCGGTGAGGTCGGCGGGCTCACCGTCAAGGCGTTCGGCTACGCGTCCACGGCCCCCGTCACCGTGGAGATCGAGGACGGCAGCACCGTGACCCGCGACTTCAGTCTGAAGGCGCTGCCCCGCACCCAGGTGCGCGGGACCGTGCGGGACGGCTCGGGGCACGGCTGGCCGCTCTACGCCAAGGTCGCCGTCGAGGGCTCGCCGGAGGCGCCGGTCTGGACCGACCCGGTGACCGGTGACTACACCGTCTCGCTGCCGAAGAACGCCGGTTACACGCTCGACATCACCGCCGCGCTGCCCGGCTACGAACCCCTCACCCGCGAGGTGACGCTGGGCGGCAAGCCCGTGACGGCGGACGCGGCACTGACCGCCGACCCCGACGCGGCGACCGCCGTCGGCTACGGCCTCCACCGCACGGAGCACACCGAGGGCTTCGACTCCACCACGGCCGCTCCGCAGGGCTGGTCGGTGACGACCGCGGCGGGCAGCGACAACGGCTGGCAGTTCGACGATCCGAACGAGCGGGGCAACGCCACCGGCGGCAGCGGTGCCTTCGCGGTCATCGAAAGCGACAGCGGGCCTTTCGGACCGCACCAGGACACTTCGCTGATCAGTCCCGCCTACGACCTGTCCGGCGCGCAGTCGGCCGCTCTCACGTTCAAGACCGGCTACATCACCAACCTCAGCCAGCAGCACATGACCGTCGACGCCAGCACCGACGACGGCGCAACCTGGCGGAACGTGTGGGCCGGTCCCAAGGCGGGCGGCCAGGCGGACCATCTCACGGTGAACGTGCCGCTGCGGCAGTTCGCCGGGCAGCCGTCCGTACGGCTGCGCTTCCACTTCGTCGCGAACTGGGCCTACTTCTGGCAGGTCGACGACGTGACCGTGGAGAGCCGGACGCTGCAGCCGGTACCGGGCGGGCTGACCGTGGGCACCGTCAGGGACGCCGGCACCGGCCGCGGTGTCGTCGGCGCGACCGTCACGGACGCCTCGGCGCCCGGCGCCGGCGCGCTCACCGTGGCCACGCCGGAGGACCCGGCCGTCGGCGACGGCCTGTACACGCTGTTCACGGCCGGTCCCGGCGTGCACGCCCTGCGCGTGACGGCGGACGGCTACCAGCCGCTCACCCGGCGGGCCGTGGTGCACGGCGACCGGGTCACACGGAAGAACCTCGCGCTCGAGGCCGCGGGGCCGACGGCCGCCGCACCCCTGCGGACGCGGCCGTGACCGCGGGCTGAACCCCACCTTCCGTACCCGCGGAACGCACGGACGGTGCCGTATCCGGCATGGATACGGCACCGTCCCCGGCCCGCCTGAAACCTGAAACCTGCCAGGGATGCTCTGTCAGGGCTGCTCCCCCAGCCATCCCCGCTCCGCCGCCAGCAGCGCGATCTGGAACCGGGTCCGGGCACCGAGCAGGGTCCCCGCCTCGCTGACGTGCTTCTGCACCGTACGGCGGCTCACCCTGAGCACACGGGCGATCGTCTCGTCCTTCATCCCGGTGGCCATCAGATGCAGGATCTCCCGCGTCCGAGCGTCCGGCCCCACCGTCTTCGGGCCCCCTTCCGGCACCGGCCCCTCGGGCCGGTCGCCCAGCGGGACCGAATCGTCGCGCCGGCTCGCCAGCGGCACCGGCTCAGCCCGTTCCCACACGCTCTCGAACAGCGCCACCAGCGCCTCGACCAGGGCGGGCGAGTGCACCACCAGCGAGCCCGCAGCCGGCCGGTCCCCGCGCACCGGCAGCAGCGCCGCCGCCCGGTCGAACACCACCAGCTTCACCGGCAGCCGTGACGCCAGCCGCAGTTCGCCCCCCTCCGCCGTCCCGCGCAACGCCGTCTCCAGCGACACCGAATCGGTGAAAGCCTCCGTCTCGTACACCGAGCGCATCCGCACCCCGTCCGCCACGCCCAGGTCCCCGGCCGACATGTCGGGCCCCGTCACGTACGGCGGCTTCGCCAGGTGCAGCACCTCGGCCGCACTGCCCTTCAGCAACTGGCCGTAGCGCGCCGACACTTCCTCCTCGCGCTCCAGCACCTCCACCAGATGCGCCGTGCGCGGCCCGGAGATCGCCTCGTACGTCTCGTGCAGCCGCTCCACCAGCGCCTCGGCGCGCGCGAGTTCGGCCCGCCGCCGGGCCAGCAGCGCGCCGAGCGACGCCCGCGGGGGGCCTGCCGCCCACCGCGCCGCCCCGCCGCCGACGCGCAACGCCAGCGAGACGTCCTCCAGGTGCCGCAGTGCCTCTTCCGCCTCCGCCACGGGCACCCCCACCGCTGCCGCCACCTGGGCCGCGTCCGCCGACGGCACGGTCACCAGGTACTCCAGCACCCGTCCGCCCAGCGGGTCCAGACCGGTTCCCGACCAAGGGCCGTCCGATGTCCCATCCATACGTTCTGACACTCCTGTGCACTGCGTGCCGGGCGAACCCGAACTGAACCGGTGGGGAACAGGCGTCGATGCTACGTCCGCCCCGGCGAGCCGGCGCATATGGGCAACTGCGCGAAAGCGCTGTCCCATCGGCTCGTCCGGCCCGGCGCCCTCGCCAGGGGTGAGCAGGCGTCCGCACTGGCCGAGGCCGGTGTCACGCGGACGTGGTGCCGTCCGCGTGAGGGAGTCACCGTCACCGGGCGGGCCCGCCTGCGCGCCGAACGAGCCCTGCGCTCCGGCCGGCCCAACACCGCCATCGGCGAGAGGGTCCCCCCTGTTAAGGTGCGCCTGTGTCATCGATCAGGCAGTTTCAAGTCACCTTTGACTGCGCGGAACCTGAGCGCCTCGCTCGTTTTTGGTGCGAGGTGCTGGGGTACGTCGTATCGCCGCCACCGGCAGGGTTCGCCACGTGGGATGATTTCGACCGCTCCCGGTCTCCTGAGGATCGGGGTTCATGGTTCGCCTGCAGTGACCCCTCAGGTGTGGGCCCGCGACTGTTCTTTCAGCGCGTTCCCGAAGGCAAGGTCGTCAAGAATCGGGTGCATCTGTGCGTGCGGGTCGGCACCGGGCTCGTGGGTGAGGAGCGCCTGGCCACGCTCGAAGCCGAGTGCGCACGGCTGCTCCCGCTCGGCGCGGTACGCGTGCGACTGCTGTACGACGGCAACGATTCGTGCATCGTGATGCAGGACATCGAGGGCAACGAGTTCTGTCTCGACTGAGCACCGCGAACCGGCGAGGTGGGGGGCCGTCTCGACACCGCGGTGCGATGAGGGACTTCATGGTCAGCCCCGTTCATGAGGCGCGTGTCACGCGAAAGCCGTGTAGTTCGACACCCCAGGCGTCCACCACCGGATCGGCGGCTTCGTCCCCGGCACAGCTGCCTTCCACGTAGAAGCCGAAGAACTCCAGCATCGCCCGCTCGCCCAGATCGAGTGGGTGGAACGGCCGGGGGTACGGCTCCTCGTCCCCGTCGGATGGACAGGGCGCCATCGGGTGTCGGCCCTCCCAGTAAGGAAGTTCGAACGCAAGCCGTTCGCCCATGTCCTCGATGATGCCGGTGTCCGGGGACAGACTCAGTGAGCGCAGCAGTCGCCCGTCTTCCCGGATGGCGAAAGCCAGCCAGTCGACGACGCTGTGCATCGCATGGAGGTAGAGCCGTCGGCCCCGGCTGGACGACACGAGGTGCTCGGAGAGCTGCGACGGGCGATCGATCATGAACTCCCGATCGCAGACGAGGTAGAGGCCCGGCACCGACAGCGCGCACACCGTCTCCTCGGGCGGGTACACGGCTTCCGCCGACGCCCAGGGCTCCTCGCCGTCCCTCTCGATGTTCTGGCCTGGGCGAACCCGAGCCACCAGGCGACAAGCGTGCGACGTTCGTGGTGGTCACCCGGCGGGCCGAGACGCCATCACCGCCGCTGTCCCGCGCCATGTGGAGGACGTCCGACGCTACTTCCTCGACATCTCACCCCTGGCCAGATCACCTTGCTCGGGGAGATCGCCGAGCTGGTCATCCGGAAGAACAGCACCGCCGACTGACAGGTCTTCCCCGTCGGCGCCGCGGTGCTGCTCCCCTCCCTCAGGTACGGCGGAAACGGTTGATGGCCTCCAGGTGGCGGGCCCGCATGGCAGGGTCGTCCACTCCTCCTCCCTCCATGGGTGCCAGACACAGCACGCCGACCTTGCCGCAGTGCCTGTTGCGGTACACGTCGTCCACCGCCTGGCCCACCTCCGTCAGTGCGTACACCTTCGACAGCGTGGGGTGGATCTTGCCCTTCGCGATCAGCCGGTTGGCCTCCCAGGCCTCGCGGTAGTTGGCGAAGTGCGAGCCGATGATCCGCTTCAGCGACATCCACAGGTAGCGGTTGTCGTACTCGTGCACGTAGCCCGAGGTCGAGGCACACGTGGTGATGGTGCCGCCCTTGCGGGTGACGTAGACGCTCGCGCCGAAGGTCTCGCGGCCGGGGTGCTCGAAGACGATGTCGATGTCCTCCCCGCCGGTCAGCTCGCGGATGCGCTTGCCGAAGCGCTTCCACTCCTTCGGGTCCTGGGTGTTCTCGTCCTTCCAGAACCTGTAGCCCTCGGCGTCGCGGTCGATGATCAGCTCGGCGCCCATCGAGCGGCAGATCTCGGCCTTCTGCTCGCTGGAGACCACGCAGATGGGCGTGGCGCCGCCGGCGAGGGCGAACTGGGTGGCGTAGGAGCCGAGGCCGCCGCTGGCGCCCCAGATCAGGACGTTGTCGCCCTGCTTCATGCCGGCGCCGTTGCGGGAGACCAGCTGGCGGTAGGCGGTGGAGTTGACCAGGCCCGGGGCGGCGGCCTCCTCCCAGCTGAGGTGGTCCGGCTTCGGCATCAGCTGGTTGGACTTGACGAGCGCGATCTCGGCGAGCCCGCCGAAGTTGGTCTCGAAGCCCCAGATGCGCTGCTCGGGGTCGAGCATCGTGTCGTTGTGACCGTCGGAGGACTCCAGCTCGACGGACAGGCAGTGCGCCACGACCCTGTCGCCGGGCTTCCACCGTCGGACGCCGGGGCCGGTGCGCAGGACGACGCCCGCGAGGTCGGAACCGAGGATGTGGTACGGCAGGTCGTGCCGCTTGGCCAGCTCGTTGGTGCGGCCGTAGCGCTCCAGGAACGTGAACGTGGGAAGGGGCGAGAAGATGGACGACCAGACGGTGTTGTAGTTCACCGAGGAGGCCATCACGGCCACCAGGGCTTCGCCCGGACCGACCTCCGGGACCGGTACCTCCCTCACATGGAGCGACTTGCGGGGTTCCCGCTCGGTGACGGGCAGGTGGTCGAACATGTGCTGTTCGTCCCGGAGGACCACAGCCGCTCGGTAGGAGGAGGGAAGGGGGAAGGAGGCGACGTCTTCGGAGGGGACGTTCGCAGACTCGAGGAGGTCGGCCAGATCCGTCAGCACGTGCGCGCTCCGTCCCTGTGCGGCAACTCCCGTGCCTCGGCGGACGGTTCGGGCATGGGGTGGGTCTCATCGGACATGGCGAGGCGATCCGTTCGTCATGATGGTGGTGGTCGTTGCGCCTGGGGCACTCACTCCGGGACACGTGAGCACCGGAGACGTCCGGTGCTCACGTGTCCAGGTCCGTGTTCCTTCGCCGAAACCGGGATCCGCCCGGTGCGGTGCGCTTCAGCCGGTGACGCGGACGGGGAGTTCGGCCAGGCCGCGCATGATGATGTTGGGCACCCGGGGCGGCGTTTCGGTCACCAGTTCCAGGTCCAGCGCGGTCAGGGCGGACACCGCGGCCTGTGCGGTGAGCCGGGCCAGGGGCGCGCCGACGCAGAAGTGGATGCCCAGGCCGAAGCCCAGGTTGCGGCCGGCCGGCCGGTCCAGCTTGAGTTCGTCGGGGTCGTCGTAGACCGCCGGGTCGTGGCTGGCCGCACCGATCATGAGCATGACCTGCTCGCCCGGCTGGACGGTGTGCCCGGCGATCTCGGCCTCGGCCACGGCGACCCGGGCGATCATCTGCACCGGCGCGTCGAAGCGCAGCATCTCCTCCACCGCGGCGGGCACCCGGTCCGGGTGGGCGCGCAGCCAGTCCCGCTGTTCGGGATGGTTGAGCAGCGCGAACATGCCGTTGCCGATCAGGTTGACCGTGGTGGCGTAGCCGGCCGAGAGCAGCAGTGTGCAGGTGACCTCCAGCTCGTGCGGGGTCAGCGTGTCCCCGCCCTCCTCGACGGCGACCAGCTCACTGATCAGGTCGGTGCCGGGCGCGGCCCGGCGCTGCTCGGCCAGCTCGCCGATGTACCGGTACAGCTCGGCCCGGGCGTCGTCCCGCTTGGCGATCTCCTCGGGAGTGAGCAGGAAGCTCGGGTCCAGGCCGCGGGCGATGTCGCCGGACAGCTCGTCGAACCGGGCGGCGTGCTCGGCCGGGACGTCGAGCAGCGCGTTCTGCATCCGGCCGGGCAGGGGGTGCGCTATCGCGCGCATCAGGTCGATCGGCCCGTCGCCCGCCTCGGCGCGGGCGGTCTCGATCAGCTCGCGCACCACCCGCTCGGCGGTGGCGCGCATCCGGTCGACCTGGCGCGCGGCGAACGCCTTGCTGACCAGGGCACGGATCCGGGTGTGCTCGGGCGGGTCGGAGAAGATGAACGGCCGGACCACCGAGCCGTCGGCCTCGGTGCGGAAGTGGTCGGCGACGGTGGCGCCGTCGCCCCAGCCGAACCGCTGGTCGCGCAGCACCGCCGAGCAGGCCTCGTGCCCGGTCACCGCCCACAGCCCCAGCGGGGTGCGGGTCACCGGACCCTTGTCGCGGACCTGCGCGTAGCTCGGGTAGGGGTTGACCAGGAAGGCCGGGTCGAAGGGGTCGAAGGGCAGGAGTTGGGCGATGAAGCCCGGGTCGAGCATGGGTGCTTCGGTCATGTCTCGCGTTCCCAACCCCGCGCGGGACGGCGGTCGCCGCGCGGAAAGGTGTCGTCTCGGTTCGGGGTGGTGGTGCGGGCGCCAGAGGTGTTCGGGGTGGGCCGGGTGTCAGCCTGCGGCGGCCGGGGAGTGCGGGGTGCTGCGCCGGGTGTCACCCCGCGGCGGCCGGGGTGGCCGCGGTGAAGGTGACCGGCAGGTGGTCGAGGCTGTTGGCCACCAGGCTGGGCGTCCAGGTGAGCTTTACCTCCGGAACCGCCAGCTGGAGATCGTCGAACCGGTCGAACAGGGTGCGCAGCGCGATGCGGGCCTTGAGCCGGGCCAGGGGGGCGCCGATGCAGAAGTGCGTGCCGTGGCCCAGCGCCAGGTGCTTGGACGCGTCGCGGTGGATGTCCAGCGTCTCCGGGTCGCTGAACTGGCCGGGGTCGTGATTGGCCGCGGCCAGCGAGATCATCACGTGCTCGCCCGCCTTGACGTGCGCGCCGCCCAGCACCATGTCCTCGGTGGCGAAGCGGTACACCACGGTGAACACCGGGCTGGTCAGCCGCAGCAGCTCCTCGATGGCCGGGCCGAGCGCCTCGGGGTCGTTCTTGAGCTCGGCCAGCTGCTCGGGGTTGCGCAGCAGCGCGAGGATGCCGTTGGACAGCAGGTTGATGGTGGTCTCCGCGCCGGCGAGCAGCAGCAGCATGACGGTGGAGCGGATCTCCAGGTCGGCGAGGGCGTCACCGTCCTCGTTGGCCTGCACCAGGCCGGAGATGAGGTCCGGGCCGGGGTCGGCGCGGCGCTGCGCGGTCAGGTTGGTCAGGTACTCCTCGAACCAGCCGACCGAGGCGATGACCTCCTCGGGGCTGGAGGAGTTGCCCAGGCCGACGAAGATGTAGGTGTTGCGCTCGAACTCGTCGCGGTCGGCCAGGGGCACGCCGAGCATCTCGTACAGCACCGTCGAGATCAGCGGCGAGATGAACGCGTCCTTCAGGTCGGCGGTGCCCGCCTCGGCGACCGCGTCGAGCAGCTCGTCGGTGATCTGCTGTATCCGCTCCTCGAGGTCGGCCACCCGGCGCGGGGTGAACGCCTTGGACACCAGTCTGCGCAGCCGGGTGTGCTCGGGCGGGTCGGCGAGGTTCATGTGCTGGTTGAGGATGGACTTGCGGCCGTCGTAGCCCAGTGCGGGCCACAGCTCGGGCAGCGCGTTGTCGAAGTTCTTGCTCAGCTTGCGGTTGTTCAGCGCGGCGAGCGCCTCCTCGTACCGGGTGATCATCCATACCGGGTTGCCGTCGGGCAGCAGCAGCTGTTCCACCGGGCGGGGCTCGGGGAGCCCGGGCGTCCACGGGCGGGGGCCCGCCGCGGCGTCGGCGTGCACGGGACAGCCGGTGGCCACATCACCGTCGGGGTTGGGCATGTCGTGTCCTTTCATCGTTGGTGGTCGGCCGTCACCGTGCGGTGGCGGCCGGGGACGACGGGGTGGGGACCAGCGCGGCGAGCTTCGCGGCGACGCCGGGGAGCCGGTCGGCGCCACCGGAGGCGGCCACGTAGCCGTCCGGGCGCAGCAGCACGAACCGCTGCGTACGGCCGTTCAGCGGGAAGTGCGCGACCAGCTCGGGCAACCGGTCGGCCAACTCGGCGGCCGCGGCGGCGAGTTCGCCGGACGGACCGCCGTAGGTGATCAGCTGGAACCGGCCGGCCAGCTCGTCGGAGGCCTTGGGGATCCACCGGGGATCCCTGGTTCCGGGGCGCGGCCGGGTGCGGTCCCGGCCGCCGGCCGGGTCGCCGAGCAGCACGTCCGGGTAGCGGCTGCGCCAGCCGGCCAGCATCGGCGCGTAGCCGTGGGCCAGCGCGCCGGTGGCCTGGAGCAGCCGCCAGGTGAGGTCGCGGACCCGGCGGGCCATCGGGCCGGCCTCGGCCTGCCGGGCCATCCGGCCGGTGGCCCGGAGGGTCTGCGCGATCGCGGCGCGCCGCTCCGGGTCGTAGCTGTCGAGGATCGACTCGTGCAGCCGGCCGTGCACCACGCCGGCGAGCTTCCAGGCCAGGTTGCGGGTGTCCGGGATGCCCAGGTTGAGGCCCTGGCCGCCGATCGGGCTGTGGACGTGCGCGGCGTCGCCGACGAGGAAGCAGCGGCCGGAGCGCAGCGCGCCGGCCACCCGCTCGTCGCTGGAGAACAGCGTCACGGTGCGCACCTCGGTGAAGCGGAGCCCACCGGGGCCGCGCTCGTCCAGCAGTGCCTGGGCGTGCTCGGCGGTGGCCTCGGTGCCCGCCGGGACGGCGCCGGAGATGCGGAACTCGCCTCCGGGCAGCGGGGCGATCAGCGCGACGCCGGTGTCGGCGAGGAAGTAGTGGATCTCCTCGGTGCTGATCTTTCCGGCGATGCGTCCCTCGGCGAGCAGGTAGGTGGCCGGGAAGCGGGCCCCGGAGAAGTCGATGCCCAACTGGGTGCGCACCTGGCTGCGCAGTCCGTCCGCGCCCACCACCCAGTCGGCCTCGATCTCGGTGGTGCCGCCGTCCGCGCGGGTCGCGGTGACGGTGACCGTGTGCTCGTCGGGGACGACCTTGGTGACCCGGGTGCCCCATTCGACGCCTGCGCCGCGGTCGGCCAGTGCCTCCGCGAGCAGCCGCGCGGTGCGCTCCTGGGGCAGCACCAGCGGGGCGTTGACGTCGGTCAGCGGCACCCGCGCGCTGCCGCCGGAGCCCAGGTGGTAGTGGAGCGCGGCGGGGCGGATGCCGTCCCGGGCGGCACGCTCGGCCAGGCCGAGTTCGCCGAGCACCTCCCGCACCGGCGGCCACAGCAGGATCGCCCGGGAGCCGGTGTGGGGGTGTTCCGCCGCGTCCACCACGGTGACCTGGACGCCGAGCCGGCTCAGCTGCGCGGCCATGGCCAGGCCGCACGGGCCCGCGCCGACGACCAGGACGGTAGTGCGTCGCGTCATCGCTTCTCCAACCACTCGTGCACCGCCTGGGCAGTACGGTCGGCGTGCTCTTCGAGGACGGTGAAGTGGTCGCCGACCAGCTCCACCGCGTCGTGCGGGTACGTCCAGTCGGCCGGCGGCCGGTCGAATCCGGCGAGGGGCTCGGTGGTGCGGGCCACCAGGATGGGGGTCGCGCAGTCGACGGGCTCCCAGTCGGTGAGCAGCCGCAGGTAGGCGCCCATCGCGGTGAGCCGCGCGTCGGTGACGGCGCCGCTGTCGGCCAGCCGCGCGAACATCTGCTCGAACAGTGCGGCGCCGGTGGTGGTCAGCTCGGGGCCGAACACGAAGGTGTCGATGAGTACCAGTCCGGCGGCCGGGCGGCCCAGCGCGGCCAGCCGGGCGGCGACGCCGTTGGCCAGCAGGCCGCCCGAGGAGTAGCCGACCAGCACCACCGGCCGCTCCCCCACCGCCCGCACCTGGCGGGTGACGGCCTCGATCGCGGCAGGCCGGTCGGCGGGGAGGGGTTCGCCGTCGAGGTAGCCGGGCAGCGTGACGGCCGAGACCGCGCGCCGGTCACGCAGCCCGGCGGCGAACCGGGCGTACTGGTGCGGGCCGGAGGTGGCCAGCACGGTGGGCAGGCAGACCAGCACGGGGCCGTCCTCGTGCGCGGTCAGCTCCACCGGTTCGGGCAGCGCGCCGGCCTCCTCGGCGGAGCCGAACGTGGTGCGCAGCTTGGCGGCGGCGCCGAGCACCTCGACGAACTCGCCGGTCTTCCCGGCCTCGGCCGCCTCGTGGTAGAGGGCTCCGAACAAGCCGGGTCCGGCCCCGGTGGTGGCGGCCGGTTCCGCGCCGAGTTCGCCCTGCAGGTGGCGGGCCAGCGCCTCGGGGGTGTCGTACTCGAACAGGGTGGCCGCGGTCAGCCGCACGCCGGTGGCCGCCGACAGCCGGTTGCGCAGCTCCAGGCTGGTCAGCGAATCGAAGCCGTGTTCCAGGAACCGGCGGGCCGGGTCGATCGCGGAGCCGTCCGGGAAGCCCAGGACGGCCGCGGCCTGCCCGGTGATCGTGGACAGCAGTGCGCCGAACCGCTCGGCGGCCGGCAGCGCGGCCAGTTGGCCGGCGTCCGGGCCGGCCGGTCCGGTGGCCTCCCGGCCGCCGCGGTCGGGGGTGAACTCGGCGATCAGCGGGCGCGGGCCGGTGAGGGTGTACGCGCCACGGAACCGCGGCCAGTCCACGTCGGCCAGCATCAGACGGGTGTCCCCGGCGGTGAGCGCGTCGCCGAGCGCGGCGAGGGCGCGCTGCTCGTCCAGCACCGCGATCCCCCGGCCGGCCAGCCGTTCCCGGCGGGTGGCCGCGACCCCCGTGGTGTCGGCCGGGTCGGCCCAGGGTGCCCAGGCCACCGACAGGGCGGGCAGCCCGGCCGCGGCACGGTGCTCGGCCAGCGCGTCGAGCGCGGCGGTGGCCGCCGCGTACGCGGCTTGGCCGACGCCGCCGAAGGTGCCGGAGAGGGAGGAGAACAGCACGAACGCGGTGAGCGGGGCGTCGCGGGTCAGCTCGTGCAGATGCCACGCGGCGGTGACGCCGGGGCGCAGCGCCGCCGCGGCGGCGGCGCCGTCGAGGGTGGTCAGCGGCGCCTCGCTGAGCGGTACGGCGGTGTGCACCACGGCGGTGAGCGGATGTCCGGCGGGGACGCCGGCCAGCAGCGCGGCCAGCGCCGCACGGTCGGTCAGGTCGCAGGCGGCCGTGCGCACATCGGTACCGAGTTCGCGCAGCTCGGCGGTGGTGTCCTCGGGCACCGCGCCGCCGGGGTCGACGGCCAGCAGCAGCGCGGGGGCGCCCGCCGCGGCCAGCCAGCGGGCCACGGTCGCGCCCATGGCGGTGTCCGCGCCGGTGACCAGGGTGGTGCCGGTGGGCCGCCAGGCGGCGCCGGTCAGCCCGGTCAGCGGGCTGCGCACCAGGCGGCGGGCGAACAGCCCGGCCGGGCGGACGGCGAGCTGTTCCTCCCCGGTCCGCCCGGACAGCGCCGCGCACCAGCGGGTCAGCGCGCGTTCGTCGGGCCGGGCGGGCAGGTCGACGACGCCGCCGGTGAGGCCGGGATGTTCCAGTGACACCGTCGGGGCCAGGCCCCACAGCGCGGCCTGGTCCGGGTCACCGTCCGGTTCGGCGTCCAGTGCCACCACTCCCGTGGTGGTGAACCAGAGCGGGGCCTCCACGCCCAGCTCGACCAGGGCGCGGACCAGGGTCACGGCGGCCGGCCAGCCCAGCAGGGCGAGCACGCCGGTGGGCCGCACACCGGCCGGCGCGCCGCGCAGGGCTTCCGGGGCCGGCGGGTCGGCGGTGACCTCGACCCGGATCACCCGGGCGCCGTGCCGGGCCAGTGCGTCGGGTTCCGGCCCGGTGTACCCGGGCGGCACGGCGACCAGCCAGTCGCCCGACAGCCGGACGCTCGCCGGGTCGGACACCGGCCGCCAGTCCAGCGCGTAACGCCAGGAGTCCACGACGGACTGCTCGCGACGCTGCCGCCGCCAGGCCGACAGCGCGGGCAGCACGGCGGCCAGTGGTTCGGCGTCCAGTTCCAGGACATCGGTGAGGCCGGCCAGGTCGGCGTTCTCCACCGCCTCCCAGAAGCCGGACTCCACCGGGTCGGCCGTGGCGGGTACGGCGGTGGGGTCGGGCTCGGGCCAGTAGCGCTGCCGCTGGAAGGGGTAGGTGGGCAGGTCCACCCAGGCGGTGTCCCGGCCGGCCAGGGCGACGCCGAGATCGACCGGGGCGCCGCGGGTGTGCGCGTCGGCCACCGAGCGCAGGAACCGGTCCAGGCCACCCTGGTCGCGGCGCAGCGAACCGACCACGGCGGCGTCGGCCCCGGCGTCCTCGGCGATGTCCTGCACCGCGGTGAGCAGCACCGGGTGCGGGCTGACCTCGACGAAGAACCGCAGCCCGGAGTCCAGCAGGGTACGCACGGCAGGGTCGAAGGCCACCGGCCGGCGGGCGTTGTCGAACCAGTACGGCGCGCCCAGGGTGGTGGTGTCGGTGAACGTGCCGGTGACGGTCGAGCAGAACGGCACCGCGGCGGCGGTGGGCCGCACATCGGCGAACATGTCCAGGATCCGCTCGCGCAGCGGGTCGACCTGGTCGCAGTGGGAGGCGACGGTGGAGCCGACCAGCCGGGCGCGCAGCCCGTCGGCGGTGGCCTCGGCGACGAACCGCTCCAGTGCGGCCGACGCGCCGACCACGGTGACCGCGTTGGGGCCGTTGACGCCGCCGATGTGCAGCGCGTCGCCCTGGGCGGCCAGCCGGGCGCGGACCTGCTGTTCGGACGCGGCCACCGACACCACCGCCCCGTTGCCGCGCAGTTCGTCGGCGAACAGTTGGCTGCGCAGCACCACGATCTTCAGCGCGTCGTGCAGGGACAGCGCCCCCGCGGTGTAGGCGGCGGCGATCTCGCCCTGGCTGCTGCCGACCACGGCGGCCGGGGTGAGGCCGTAGGAGCGCCACAGCTCCGCCAGCGACACCATCACCGCGAACAGCACCGGTTGCAGGATCTCGATGCGCTCCATGTCGGGCGCGTCGGGCGCGCCGCGCAGTACGTCGGCGATGGACCAGTCCACGAAGGCGCGGGCCGCGGTGTCGCACTCGGCCAGGTGCGCGGCGAACACCGGGGCGGAGTCCAGCAGTTCGGCGGCCATGCCCGCCCACTGCGAGCCCTGGCCGGGGAAGACGAACACCACCCGGTCGGTCGGCGCGGCGGCGGCGCTGACCACGGCGTCGTGCGGCCGGCCCTCGGCCAGGGCGCGCAGGCCCTCGGCGGTGGTGTCGGCGTCGTCGGCGACGACGACGGCGCGGTGTTCAAGGGTGGAGCGGCGGTGCAGCAGGGCCGCGGCGAGGTCGGGCAGCGGGGTGCCGCGCCGCACCAGGGGCAGCAGCCGCTCGGCCTGAGCGCGCAGCGCCTCTCGGGTACGGGCGGACACCGCCAGCGGCACCGGACGGGGCGGGCCGGTCGTCGCGGCCGGGGCGGGCGCGCCCGCCGGGGCAGTGGCACCGGACGGTGCGGTCGTGCCTGCCGGGGCGGTCGATTCAGTTGGGACAGTCGCGCCCACTGGGGTCGTGCCAGTCGGGCTGGCCGTGCCCACCGGAGCCGTGCCAGTTGGGACCGCCGTGCCAGCCGGGGCAATCGTGCCAACGGGGGCAGTCGTACCACGCGGCGCACTCGGCCCGTCCAGTGCACTCGTGCCGGCCGGTGCCGCCTGACCCGTGTCGGGGCTGTCCGGCGGCTCGGGTGCGGCGAACTCGTCGGCCTGTTCCAGGAGTACGTGCGCGTTGGTGCCGCTGATGCCGAACGCGGACACCCCGGCGCGGCGCGGGCGGCCGGTCTCCGGCCACGGTTGCGGCTCGGTCAGCAGCGCGACCGCGCCGGAGGAGAAGTCCACCTTGGAGGTGGGCGCATCGACGTGCAGGGTGCGCGGCAGGTGGTCGCCGCGCAGCGCCATCACCATCTTGATCACTCCGCCGACCCCGGCGGCCGCACCGGCGTGGCCCAGATTGGACTTCAGCGATCCCAGCCACAGCGGGCGGTCTGCGGGCCGGTTGCGGCCGTAGGTGGCCAGCAGCGCGTTGGCCTCGATGGGGTCGCCCAGCGCGGTGCCGGTGCCGTGCGCCTCGACCGCGTCGATGTCGGCGGCGGCCAGGCCCGCGTCGGCCAGCGCGGCGCGGATGACCCGTTCCTGGGAGGGCCCGTTGGGGGCGGTCAGCCCGTTGGACGCGCCGTCCTGGTTGACCGCAGAGCCGCGCACCACGGCCAGCACGCGGTGACCGTTGCGGCGCGCGTCGGACAGCCGCTCCACCACCAGCATCCCGGCGCCCTCGGACCAGGCGGTGCCGTCGGCGGCCTCGGCGAACGCCTTGGCGCGGCCGTCGGGGGCCAGGCCGCGCTGCCGGGACAGCTCCACGAACCCGGCCGGGGTGGACAGCACCGACGCTCCCCCGGCCAGCGCCAGCGAGCACTCGCCACGGGCCAGCGAACGGCAGGCCAGGTGCAGGGCGACCAGTGAGGCCGAGCAGGCGGTGTCCACGGACAGCGCCGGTCCCTCCAGGCCCAGGGTGTAGGACAGCCGACCGGACAGCACGCTGATGGCGTTGCCGGTCAGCAGGTAGCCCTCCAGGTCCTCGGCGGCCTGCGCCGCGAGCATCCCGTAGTCCTGCGCTCCGCTGCCGACGAACACGCCGGTCTGGCTGCCGCGCAGGGACAGCGGGTCGATGCCGGCGCGCTCCAGCGCCTCCCAGGAGGTCTCCAGCAGCAGCCGTTGCTGCGGGTCCATGGCCAGCGCCTCGCGCGGGGAGATGCCGAAGAACGAGGCGTCGAAGTCGGCCACGTCGTGCAGGAACCCGGCCTGCTTGACGTAGGTGGTGCCGGGCCGGTCCGGGTCGGGGTCGAAGAGGCGGTCCAGCGGCCAGCCGCGGTCGGTGGGGAAGGCCGACATCACGTCGCGGCCGGAGGCCACCACCTCCCACAGGTCCTCGGGGGAGGTGATGCCGCCCGGGAAGCGGCAGGCCATGCCGACGACGGCCATCGGCTCGGCGTCGCGCTGCTCGTACGCGCGCAACCGCTGCCGGGTCTCGTGCAGGTCGACGGTGACCTTGCGCAGGTAGTCGCGGAGACGGTTGACATCACTCATGATCAGCTCAACTCCGAGTCGATGAACCGGAAGATCTCTTCGTCGCTGGCGGCCCCGAGCTGCTCGGTGACCGAGTCGCCGGTACCGTCCGAGCGCGGGCTCAGCCGGCTGACCAGGCCCTGCAGCCGGGTCAGCGCGCGCCGCCGGTCGTCCTCGCCGGACACCTCGGCCAGCACTCCGGCCAGCCGGTCGAGTTCCTCGTCCAGCGAGCCGACGGCCGCCGTGGCGGGCACCACCAGTTGCTTGCGCAGGTGATCGGCGAGTCCGGCGGGGGTGGGGTGGTCGAAGACCGCGGTGGCCGGCAGCCGCACGCCCGTGGCCGCGCCGAGCCGGTTACGCAGGTTCACCGCGGCCAGCGAGTCGAATCCGAGCTCGGTGAACGGCCGCCCGGTGGGCAGTGCGTCCGGGTCGTCGTGGCCGAGGACGACGGCGACCTCCCTGCGCACCAGTTCGACGAGTTCGCGTTGCTGGTCGGCCTCGGGCAGCGCGCCGAGCCGGGCGGCGAGCCCGGGTTCGGCCGCGGCCGGTTCGTCGGTGTCGGCGGCGAGGCTCTCGCGGACCTCGGGCAGTTCGCCGAGCAGCGGACTGGGCCGGGCGGCGGTGAACGCGGGCGCGAAGCCGGCCCAGTCCACATCGGCCACGGTCACCACGGTGTCGGCGTGCCGCACCGCGTCGGCCAGGGCCACGAGCGCCTGCTGGGGGTCCAGCGCGAGCACACCGCGGCGGCGCAGCTGCTCGCGGCGCTCGGCCTCGGTGTCGGCGTCCGCCCCGCCGAGTCCGGCGCCCTTCCACGGGCCCCAGGCGATGGCGGTGGCGGGCAGCCCGCGGGCGTGCCGCTGCTGTGCCAGGGCGTCGAGGTAGGCGTTGGCCGCCGCGAACGCGCCCTGTTCGCTGCCGCCCCAGGTGGCCGCGACGGAGGAGAACAGCACGAACGCGTCCAGCTCGCCGGTGAGCCGGTCCAGGTTGGCCGCGCCGCGGACCTTGGTGTCGAGGGTGGCGGCGACCTCGGCGAGGTCGGTGCCGGTCAGCGTGCCGGAGCGCAGGGTGCCCGCGGCGTGCACCACCGCGGTCAGCGGCAGGTCCGCCGGGATCCCGGCGAGCAGTGCGGCCAGCGCGGCCTCGTCGGCCGGGTCGCAGGTGCTCAGGGTGACCGGGACGCCGAGGTCGTCCGGTGCCGTGGCGGCCGGGTCGTCGGTGGTCAGGACGAGCGCCTGCGCGCCGTTCGCGGCCAGCCAGCGGGCCACGGGCAGGCCCATCGGGCCGAGGCCGTCGGTGACCAGCACGGTGCCGGTGGGCTGCCACCGCCGGGCCGGGGTGCGCCCGCGCAGCGGGGCGTGCGCCAGCCGCGGCACCAGCACCCCGGTGTCGCGCAGGGCGGCCTGGTCCTCGGTGGTGCCGGCCAGCAGCGGGGCCAGCCGGTCCAGGGCGCGGCCCGGGTCCTCGGGCAGGTCGACGATGCCGCCGAACAGTTTCGGCTGTTCCAGGGCGAGGGTGCGGCCCAGGCCCCAGAGCATGGCCTGTTCGGGGTGGGGCAGCCGGTCGGCCTGGGTGGCGGCGACCGCGCCGGTGGTGACCAGCCACAGCGTGGTGTCGGTGGCGGCCAGGGCGCGGACCAGTTCCAGGGTGGCGGCCAGGCCGGCGGGTACGGCGGGCTGCTCCGGGTGCGGGCCCTCGGCCAGGCCCAGCAGGGAGACCACCCCGGACGCCGTACCGGCCTCGGCCGCCACGGCGTCCGGGCCGACCAGGCGGACCGCGGCTCCGGCGCGGGTGAGCGCGGCGGCACAGTCCGCGGCCAGGTCCGAGCCGTCCGGGGCGACCACCAGCCAGGTGCCGGTCAGCACCGCCTCGGCCGGTTCGACGGGTCGCCAGCCCACGGTGTAGCGCCGGTCGTCGGATGTGGCGGCCGTCTCCTGGGCGGCGCGCCAGGCGGCCAGTCCGGGCAGCACCTCGGCCAGGGGTTCGGCGGGGACGCCGAGCAGGTCGGCCAGCACCTTCGGGTCGGCGGGGTCGGCGCCGTCGACCGCCGCCCAGAACGCGCCGTCCGCCGCGCCGGTCCCGGTGTGCTCCGGGGCGGCGAGCCAGTAGCGCTGCCGCTGGAAGGCGTAGGTGGGCAGGTCCACCGGGGCGGTCCGCAGGCCGTCGAAGGCGGCGGTCGGCCGCACCGGCAGCCCCGCGACGTGCGCCTCGGCGACGGAGAGCAGGAACCGGTCGAGGCCGCCCCGGTCGCGGCGCAGCGAACCCACGACGGTCACCTCGTCCAGGGTCTCGTCGATCCCTGGTGCCAGCACCGGGTGCGGGCTGACCTCGACGAAGGCGCGGTGCCCCTGCTCGGCCAGGGCGCGCACGGCTTGTTCGAACCGGACGGTGCGGCGCAGGTTGCGGTACCAGTAGCCGGCGTCCAGCTCGGCCGGGTCGGCCCAGTCGGCGGTGACCGTGGAGAACATCGGCACCTGTGCCGCCCGCGGCTGGATCCCGGCGAGGGCGTCGACCAGGCGGGTCTCGATGCGCTCCACGTGCGCGGAGTGCGAGGCGTAGTCCACCGCGACACGGCGGGCTCGTACCGCGCGTTCGGCGCAGTCGGCCAGCAGCCGGTCCAGGGCCGCGGGGTCGCCGGAGACCACCGTGGAGGCGGAGCCGTTCACCGCGGCGACGGTCACCTGGCCCCCGGCGGGCAGCAGGCCGGTCACCTCGTCGGCGGGCAGCGCCACGGACACCATCCCGCCGTGTCCGGTCAGTTCCTCGGCGATCAGCCTGCTGCGTACGCAGACCACCAGCGCGGCGTCGCGCAGGGACAGCGCCCCCGCCACACAGGCGGCCGCGATCTCACCCTGCGAGTGGCCGACCACCGCGTCCGGCTCGACCCCGAACGACCGCCAGAGTTCCGCCAGCGACACCATCACCGCGAAGGACACCGGCTGCACCACATCGACCCGGTCCAACCCGGGCTGCCCGGCCTCCCCCCGCAGCACACCCAGCAACGACCAGTCCACGAACTCGCCCAACGCCGACGCGCACTCGGCCATCCGCGCCGCGAACACCGGCGACGACTCCAGCAGTCCGACCGCCATCCCCGCCCACTGCGCACCCTGACCCGGGAACACGAACACCGTGCGACCGGTGGCCCCGGCGGTTCCGGTGGCCAGGTGGGACGCGGTGTCCCCGGCGGCCAGCGCGGTCAGCCCGGTGAGCAGGTCCGCGCGGTCGGCCGCGACCACCACGGCGCGGTGGGTCAGTGCGGAGCGCCCGGTGGCCAGGGCGGCGGCCACGTCGACCAGTCCGGCGTCCGGTTCGGCGGCCAGCCAGCCGAGCAGTCGGCCGGCCTGGGCGCGCAACGCGGCCTCGCTGTTGCCGGACAGCGGCACCGGCACCACCCGCCGGGGCACCGGGGTCCGTGGGGGCGGCGTCTGCGGGGCCTGCTCGAGGATCACGTGCGCGTTGGTGCCGCTGATCCCGAACGAGGACACCGCGGCCCGGCGCGGCCGGTCCCGTTCCGGCCAGGGCCGCGCCTCGGTGAGCAGCCGCACCTCGCCTGCCGACCAGTCCACGTGCGACGTCGGTTCGTCGACGTGCAGGGTGCGCGGCATCAGGCCGTGCTCCATCGCCTGTACGACCTTGATCACCCCGGCGACGCCGGCGGCGGCCTGGGTGTGCCCGAGGTTGGACTTGACCGAGCCGAGCCACAGCGGGTCGTCGTCGCGGCCCTGGCCGTAGGTCTCCAGCAGCGCCTGCGCCTCGATCGGGTCGCCGAGCGCGGTTCCGGTGCCGTGCGCCTCCACCAGGTCGACGTCCGAGGGGGACAGGTGGGCGGCGGCCAGCGCGGTGCGGATGACCCGCTCCTGGGAGGGGCCGTTGGGCGCGGTGAGCCCGTTGGACGCACCGTCCTGGTTCACCGCGGAGCCGCGCAGCACGCCGAGGATCCGGTGGCCGTTGCGGCGTGCGTCGGACAGCCGCTCCACCACGAGCAGGCCGACGCCCTCGGACCAGACGGTGCCGTCCGCGTCCGCGGAGAACGCCTTCACGCGGCCGTCGGCGGCCAGGCCGCGTTGCCGGGAGAACTCGATGAAGGTGCCCGGCGTGGACATCACGGTGGCGCCGCCGGCCAGCGCCAGCGAGCACTCCCCGGCGCGCAGTGCCTGCGCCGCCAGGTGCAGGGTGACCAGCGAGGAGGAGCAGGCGGTGTCCACGGTGACCGCCGGGCCCTGCAGGCCGAAGGTGTAGGCGATCCGGCCGGAGGCGACGCTGCCCGCGGTGCCCGCGCCGAGGTAGCCCTCCACGTCCTGCGGCGTGCTGGGCAGCCGGGTGGCGTAGTCGTGGTACATGACGCCGACGAACACGCCGGTGTCGGTGTCCCGCAGTGACAGGGGGTCGATGCCGGTGCGTTCCAGCGCCTCCCAGGAGGTCTCCAGCAGCAGCCGCTGCTGCGGATCCATGGCGAGCGCCTCGCGCGGCGAGATCCCGAACAGCGCGGCGTCGAACTCGGCCGCGTCGTGCAGGAAGCCGCCCGAGGTGAGGTAGGTGTGCCCGGCCCGGTCGGGGTCGGGGTCGTAGAGGCGTTCGGTGTCCCAGCCGCGGTCGGTGGGGAACGGTGAGATGGCGTCGCCGTCCCCGGCCACCAGCCGCCACAGGTCCTCCGGGGAGCGCACGCCGCCCGGGTAGCGGCAGGCCATGCCGACGATGGCGATCGGCTCGTCGGCCGGGCCGCTGGGGCGGGGTGCGGTGCGCGCCGGGGTGGCGGCCGCGGTGAGTCTGCCGAGCAGGTACTCGGCGGTGGCCGAGATGCTGGGGTGGTCGAAGGCGAGCGTGGCGGGCAGGGACAGTCCGGTGGCGGCGGCCAGCCGGTTGCGCAGTTCCACCGAGGTCAGGGAGTCGAACCCGAGGTCGGTGAAGGCGCGCCGGTCGCCCAGTGCGGTCGCGTCGTCGTGGCCGAGGGTGGCGGCCACCGCGGTGCGTACGGTGTCGTGGACCAGCCTGGTTCGAGCGGCCTCGTCGAGCCCGGTGAACGCGGTCCGCAGTGCGCCGGTGCCCGTGGTGCGCCGGGCGGGGACGCGGACCAGCGCGCGCAGCACGGGGGCCGGCGGGACGGTGCGGGCCTGTTCGCGCAGCGCGGGCAGGTTCAGCTTGACCGGGACGGCCAGCGCGGTCCCGCCTGTTACGGCGGCGTCGAACAGCCGCATCCCCTCGGCGGGGTCGAGCGGCACCACACCCAGCCGTTCGATGCGCTGCCGGGCGGCGCCGTCCGCGGTGTCGCCCATGCCGCCGGCGCCGGCCCACAGGCCCCAGGCCAGCGACACGGCGGGCAGGCCGGCCGCGCGTCGTCTGACGGCCAGGCCGTCCAGCACGGCGTTGGCGGCGGCGTAGTTGCTCTGCCCGGGGCTGCCCAGGATCCCGGCGGCCGACGAGAACAGCACGAACGCGGCCAGGTCGTGCCCGCGGGTCAGCTCGTCGAGGTGCAGCGCGGCGTCCGCCTTGGGCCGCAGCACCCGGTCGACGCGCTCGGGGGTCTGCGCGGCGAGCATGCCGTCGTCCAGCACCCCGGCGGTGTGCACCACGGCGGTGAGCGGGTGTTCGTCGGGGATGCCGGCCAGCAGCGCGGCCAGCGCGTCCCGGTCGGCGGCGTCGCAGGCCACCACCTCGGCGGTGGCGCCGAGAGCGGCGAGGTCGGCGACCAGTTCGGCGGCGCCCGGGGTGTCGGGGCCCCGGCGCCCGGCGAGCAGCAGGTGCCGTACGCCGTGCTCGGCGGCCAGGTGCCGGGCCAGTACCGAGCCGAGCGCGCCGGTGCCGCCGGTGATCAGCACGGTGCCGTCGGGGTGCCATGCGGCGGGCTCACCGGCACTGCCGCGGACGAGCCGCGGAACGAGCACCGCGCCGTCGCGGACGGCGAGTTGGGGTTCGCCGGTGACGAGGGCGACGGGGTCGGGCACACTGTCGTCGCTGTCCAGCAGCACGATCCGGCCCGGGTTCTCCGACTGGGCCGAGCGGGCCAGGCCCCAGGCGGCCGCTGCGCCCAGGTCGGTGCCGTCGGTGGCGCCGGAGGTGCGCAGCACCAGCGTGGTGGTGGCGAACCGCTCCTCCGCCAGGAACGCCTGCAGCAGGGACAGCACCCGGTGGGTGGCGGTGGCGATCCCGGCCGGGCCGTCCGCCGCGGCGGGCAGCGCGGCCAGCAGCCACTCCCCCGGTTCGGTCACCGCGGCGAGGTCCAGATCGGGGCCCAGTGCGGTGGGCACAGGTCCTTCGGGGCCGAGCGCGGTGGGCACGGATCCTACGGCGCCGAGCGCGGTGGGCGCGGATCCTTCGGCACCGAGTCCGGTGGGCACGGAACCTTCGGCACCGAGTGCGGTGGGCACGGAACTTTCGACGCCGAGTCCGGTGGGCACAGAACCCTCGGCACCAAGGCCGCCGGACACAGCGGCACCGAGTGCGGTAGGCGCGGGTCCTCGGGCGCCGGTGCGCACCGGTATCCAGGCCACGGTGTGCAGCGCCTCGGAGCCGGGGTCCGCCGTGCCCAGTCCGGCCGGGATCGGGCGCAGCGTCAGGCTTTCCACGGTGATCACCGGAGCGCCGTGGGCGTCGTACGCGGCGATCGCGACACCGCCGTCGACCGGTGTCAGCCGCACCCGCAGCGTCGCGGCACCGGGCTGCCACACGGTCACCCCGGTCCAGGCGAACGGCAGGGCGGCCGTGCTCGCCCCGGGGTCGGTGGCCAGGGCGTGCAACGCTGCGTCCAGCAGCGCCGGGTGCACCCCATAGCCGCCGGGTTCGGCCGGGGCGGGCAGTTCCACCTCGGCGAACACCTCGGTGCCGGTGCCGGTGTCCCGCCACCGGGCCGCGCGCAGCCCGCGGAACACCGGTCCGTAGGCCAGACCGCGGTCGGCCAGCACCTCGTACAGCTCGCCCGGGTCGGTCTCGTCCCACTCGGTGCCGGCCGTCTCGGCCGGGGGCCGGTCCGCTTGCGTCGGCGCGGTGCCGGCCGGGGGCTCGACGGTGCCGGCGGCGTGCCGGGTCCACGGCTCGTCGGTGGTGCCCGCCTCGGCCCGCGAGTACAGGGTCACCGCGCGGCGGCCGTGTTCGTCGGGCGCGCCGAGCACGAGTTGCACCGCGGCGCCGCCCCGCTCGGCCAGCACCAGCGGCGCGTCCAGGGTCAGGTCGGTGATCCGGCCGCAGCCCAGTTCGTCCCCGGCGCGGGCGACGAGCTCGACGAACGCGGTGCCGGGCAGCACGATCCGGCCGGCCACCACGTGGTCGGCGAGCCAGGGCTGGGTGGTGGTGGACAGCCGTCCGGTGAACAGCACGCCTGCGCCGTCGGCCAGCGTGACGGCCGCGCCGAGCAGCGGGTGCCCGACCGGGCCGAGGCCGACCGCGCCGGCGTCGGCGGCCGTCTCGCCGGTCATCCAGAACCGGCGGTGCTGGAACGCGTAGGTGGGCAGCGCGACGGGCGCCGGTGCGCGGCCTTCGGTGACCGCGGCCCAGTCCGGGAAGATGCCGTGCACGTGCAGCCGGGCCAGCGCGTCCAGCAGGGCCGGGGTCTCGTCCCGGCCGTCGCGCAGGGTGGGGAGAACGATGCGTTCCACAGCGGGTCCGGTGCCGGGTGCGGTACCGCCTCCCGCGCCGGTCAGGCCGCCGTCCGCGCCGGACAGGCCGCCGTCCGCGCCGGGCAGGCAGTCGCGGGCCATCGCGGTCAGCGCCGCGGCCGGGCCGATCTCGACGAACGCGGTGGCCCCGGCCTCGGCCAGGGCGCGCACGGCGGGCAGGAAGCGCACGCTGTCGCGGACGTTGGCCACCCAGTGTTCCGGGTCGGTGATCTCCCGCTCCGACAGCGGCGCCCCGGTCACCGTGGACACCACCGGCAGCCGCGGCGCGGTGATCGGGATGCGGGTGACGACCTCCCGGTACTCGGCCAGGATGCCGTCCACGTGCGGGGAGTGCGGGGCCATGCTGACCCGCAGCTGCCGGGTGCGGCGGCCCCGTTCGCGCCAGTGCGCGCCGATCGCGGCGACCGCGTCGGCGTCGCCGGACACCACCACCGAGCCGGGGCCGTTGACCGCGGCCAGCCGCACCTGTCCGGCGTGCTCGGCCAGCATCGGGGCGAGTTCGGCCTCGGTGGCCTGGACGGCGACCATCGCGCCGCCGGGGGTGGCCCGTGCCATGAGCCTGCCGCGGGCGGTGACCAGCGCGGCGGCGTCGGGCAGCGTGAGCGCCCCGGCGACGTGCGCGGCGACGATCTCGCCGACCGAGTGGCCGGCCACCAGGTCCGGTCGCAGGCCCCAGCTCTCCACGAGCCGGACCAGCGCGACCTCTACGGCGAACAGCGCCGCCTGGGTGAAGTCGGTGCGCTCGAGCAGTTCGGCCTCGGGGCTGCCCTCGGCGGCGAACAGCACCTCGCGCAGCGGCCGGGGCAGATGCCGGTCGAGTTCGGCGCACACCGCGTCGAACGCGGCGGCGTAGGCGGGGAACTCCGCGGCCAGTTCGCGGCCGGCGCCGAGGCGCTGGGAGCCCTGGCCGGGGAAGAGGAAGGCCAGTTTCCCGGCGTCGGCCGCGATGCCGGTGACCACGTCGGCGTGGGGAGTTCCGTCGGCGAGGGCGGCCAGCCCGGCGGGCGGGTCGGTGAGGATCGCGGCCCGGTGCGGGTGCGCGGTGCGGGTGGTCAGCAGCGAGTGCGCCAGCACGGCCGGTTCGACGTCGGGGTGTTCGCGGAGGTGGGTCAGCAACCGGGCTGCCTGGGCGCGCAGCGCCGGTGCGGTGCGTGCGCAGACCACGACCGGCAGCGGCAGGACCGCCCGGGCCGGTGCCGCCGCCGGTGCCTCGGCCGGGGCCTGTTCGATGATGATGTGGGCGTTGGTGCCGCTGACGCCGAACGAGGACACCGCGGCGCGGCGGGGGCGGCCGGTCTCGGGCCAGGGCCGCGGTTCGGTGAGCAGGGACACCGCGCCGGAGGCCCAGTCCACGTGCGGGCTGGGTTCGCGGACGTGCAGCGTGCGCGGCAGCAGGCCTTCCCGGAGGGCCAGGACCATCTTGATGATCCCGGCGACGCCGGAGGCGGCCTGGGTGTGCCCGAGGTTGGACTTGACCGAGCCGAGCCACAGCGGTTCGCCGTCCCGGTCGCGGCCGTAGGTGGCCAGCAGGGCCTGGGCCTCGATGGGGTCGCCCAGGGTGGTGCCGGTGCCGTGCGCCTCCACCGCGTCGACGTCCTGCGCGGACAGTCCGGCCGCGGCCAGCGCGGTGCGGATCACCCGCTGCTGGGAGGGGCCGTTGGGCGCGGTGAGCCCGTTGGACGCGCCGTCGGAGTTGATCGCGGAGCCGCGCACCACGGCCAGCACCGGGTGCCCGTTCGCCCGCGCGTCGGACAGCCGCTCCACGAGGAGCATGCCGGCGCCCTCGGACCACGAGGTGCCGTCGGCGGTGGCGGAGAACGCCTTCACGCGGCCGTCGGCGGCCAGGCCGCGCTGCCGGGAGAACTCCACGAACAGCCCGGGGGTGGCCATCACGGTGGCGCCGCCGGTCAGCGCCAGGTCACACTCGCCGCGACGGAGCGCCTGGGCGGCCAGGTGCAGCGCCACGAGCGAGGACGAGCAGGCGGTGTCCACGGTGAGCGTGGGGCCTTCCAGACCGAACGTGTAGGCGAGCCGGCCGGAGGCGACGCTGGCCGCGCTGCCGGTGAGCCGGTAGCCCTCCACGCCGTCCGCGGCGTGGTGCAGCATCGGCCCGTAGTCCTGGCGCATCACGCCGACGAACACGCCGGTCCTGCTGCCGCGCACCGAGGCCGGGTCGATCCCGGCGCGTTCGAAGGTCTCCCACGAGGTTTCCAGCAGCAGCCGCTGCTGCGGATCGGTGGCCAGCGCCTCGCGCGGGTTGATGCCGAAGAACTCGGCGTCGAAGCCGGCGGCGTCGCGCAGGAAGCCGCCGTGCCGGGTGTACGACGTGCCCGGCCGGTCGGGGTCGGGGTCGAACAGCGCGTCCAGGTCCCAGCCGCGGTCGGCGGGGAACTCGGTGATGCCGTCGCCGCCGTCGAGCAGGAACTGCCACAGCTGCTCCGGGGAGCGGATCTCCGACGGGAACCGGCAGGCCATGCCGACGATCGCGATGGGCTCGTCGGTGTCGGCGCCGGTGCGCGCCGGGGGCCGCACGGCCGGGGCCGTCTCCTCGGGCCGGTCCCGGCGCAGGTGGCCGGCCAGCGCGGCGGGGGTCGGGTAGTCGAACACGAGCGTGGCCGGCAGGGGGGCGCCGATGGCCGCGGTGAGCCGGTTGCGCAGTTCCACAGCGGACAGCGAGTCCACGCCCAGCGCGCGGAACTCCGCCTGCGGGTCGATGGCGTCGGCGTCGGCGTGACCGAGGACGGCGGCGGCCTCGGCGCGCACCAGCGCCAGCAGCTCCTCGGCCGTCGGTTCGGCCGGCCTCACCGTACCGGGCTCGGTCGCCGCGGCGGTCCGGCGGCGGTCGCGGACCAGAGCGCGCAGCAGCGGTGGCAGCAGCGCGGGGTCGGCGGTGCGCAACCGGACCTTGGCCGGCAGCAGCACCGGGTCGTCCAGGGTCAGCGCCGTGTCGAACAGCGCCAGCGCCTCCTCGGCCGACAGCGCCTGCACTCCGGCGCGGGCCATCCTGGCCAGGTCGGCCGCGGACAGGTCGCCGGTGATGCCGCTGGGCGGGGCCCACAGGCCCCAGGCCAGCGACTGGGCGGGCAGCCCGGCGGCGCGCCGCCGGCCGGCCAGCGCGTCCAGGCAGGCGTTGGCGGCGGCGTAGTTGGCCTGGCCGGGGCCGCCGAGCGTGCCGGTGGCCGAGGAGAACAGCACGAACGCGGCCAGGTCGTGCCCGCGGGTCAGCTCGTCCAGGTGCACCGCGGCGGTCACCTTGGGCCGCAGCACCGCCGCCAGGCGTTCCGGGGTCAGCGCGCTGAACAGCCCGTCGTCGGCGACCCCGGCCGCGTGCACCACGGCGGTGAGCGGGTGCTCGGCGGGGATGCCGGCGAGCAGCGCGGCGAGCGCGTCCCGGTCGGCGGCGTCGCAGGCCACCACGCGGACCTCGGCGCCGAGTTCCGTCAGCTCGGCGGCCAGTTCGGGTGCGCTGCCGCGGCGGCCGGTGAGCAGCAGGTGCCGTATGCCGTGCTCGCGCACGAGGTGCCGGGCGACCAGCCCGCCGAGGGTGCCGGTGCCGCCGGTGATCAGTGCGGTGCCCTCGGGGTCGAGCGGGCGGGGCAGGGTGAGCACCAGTTTGCCGGTGTGCCGGGCCTGGCTGAGGAACCGGAAGGCGTCCGTGGCGCGGGCGATCGGCCACACCGACAGCGGCGGCGGGGTCAGGGCGCCCGCGGCGAACAGGTCCAGCACCGCGACCAGCAGCCGCTGCATCTCGTACGGCGGCAGCTGCATCAGGTCGAACGGCCGGTAGCCGATCTCCGGGAAGCCGGCCGGGTCGCGCAGGTCGGTCTTGCCCATCTCCAGGAAGGTGCCTCCGGGGCGCAGCAGTCCCGCCGAGGCGTCGACGAACTCGCCGGACAGCGAGTTGAGGACGACGTCGACCGGGCCGAACCTCGTGGCGAAGCCGGTGTCGCGGGAGGAGGCGATGTGCGCGTCGTCCAGGCCGAGTTCGCGCAGCACGTGCCACTTGCCGGGGCTGGCGGTGCCGTAGACCTCGGCACCCAGGTGCCGGGCGAGCTGCACGGCGGCCATGCCGACGCCGCCGGCCGCGGAGTGGATCAGTACCGACTGGCCGGCCCGCAGCCCGGCGAGTTCGACCAGGCCGAGGTATGCGGTGAGGTGCGCGATCGGCATGGCGGCGGCCTGCTCGAAGGTCCAGCCGTCCGGGATCGGCGCGACGGCGGCCCGCTCGGCCACCGCGACCGGCGCGAACGCGTCACCGAACAGTCCGGTGACCGAGGTGCCCGGGGTGAGGTCGGTGACGTCGGCGGCCACCTCGGTGACCACACCGGCACCCTCCCCGCCGAGGGGCACCTCCCCGGGGTACATCCCGAGGGCGATGAGCACATCGCGGAAGTTCAGCCCGGCGGCGCGCACGGCGATGCGCACCTGGCCCGGCTCCAGCGGGGCGGAAGCGGCCGGGGCAGGCACCAGCGCGAGGTTGTCGAGGGTCCCCGGACGGGTGACGGCCAGCCGCCAGTGCGGGTCCGCGGGCGGCACCAGCTCGGGCCTGACCAGCCGGGGGGTGAGCAGCGCGCCGTCGCGCAGCGCCACCTGCGGTTGCCCGGTGGACGCAGCGGCCGGGAGTGCGCGGCGGGATGCGGTGGTGCCGTCGAGGTCGGCCAGCACGATCCGGTCGGGCTGCTCGGCCTGCGCGGCGCGCAGCAGCCCCCACACCGCCGCGCCGCCCGGATCGGCCGGGTGGTCGGCGGGTTCGGTGGCGACCGCCCCGTCGGTGACCACCAGCAACCGGGCGGGCGCGGCGGTGGCGGCCAGCCAGTCCTGCACCTGCCGCAGCACGGCGGAGGTCACCTGCTCGGCGGGCTGCCCCGGCGGAACGGCCAGCACGGTGACCTCGGCGGCACCGTGCTTCCCCTCGGCGGCACCGTCGTCGCCCACGGCGGCAGCGTCGGCGACGAGATCGACTCCGGTCGCACGCAGGGCGTCGGCCAGGGTCTCGGGCAGAGTGCCTACGACCGCCCAGGAGCCGGTGGCCGGTTCGGCGGGGGCCGGGATGGTGTCCCAGTCCAGCCGGAACAGCGAGTCGCGGTCCACCCGGGTGGTGGTGCGGCCGGTGGTGGCACGCAACGTGAGCGCACCGACGGAGGCGACCGGGGAGCCGGTGGCGTCGAAGAGGTCCAGGGCCACGCTGCCCTCCCCGGTGGGGGTGAGCCGGACCCGCGCGACGGACGCTCCGGCGGCGTGCAGCCGGATGCCGGCCCAGGAGAACGGCAGCCGCGCGGTGCCGCTGTCGTCGGTGAGCGCGAGCGCGTGCAGTGCGGCGTCCAGCAGCGCCGGGTGCAGGCCGAACGCGCCGGCCCCGGCACGGTGTTCGTCGGGCAGGGCGACCTCGGCGAGGATGTCCGCGCCGCGCCGCCAGGCCGCACGCAGGCCCTGGAACGCGGGGCCGTAGTCCAGGCCGCGGGCGGCGAGATCGGCATAGGCGGTGTCCACGGCCAGCGGGATGGCGTCCCGCGGTGGCCAGGCCTCTTCCGCTACGACGGGTTCGGCCGGGCCGGTGGCGAGGGTGCCGGTGGCGTGCAGCGTCCACGGCTCGTCCTCGGGCGCGTCCACGGCCAGCGAGTAGATGTCAACGGCACGACGGCCCGAGTCCTGGGCTTCGCGGACGGCCAGCTGCAGCCGCACCGCGCCGCTGTCGGGGAGTACGAGCGGCGCCCGCAGGACGAGTTCCTCGACCCGGTCGCAGCCGACCCGGTCGGCGGCCTGCACGGCCAGTTCCACGAACGCCGCGCCGGGCAGCACGATCGCTCCGGAGACACGGTGGTCGGCCAGCCAGGGCTGGGACAGCACCGACAGCCGGCCGGTGAGCAAGTAGGCATCGGACCCGGCCAACGCGGTGACCGCGCCGAGCAGGGGGTTGCCCGCCGGGAGCAGCCCTACGGCGCCGAGATCGCCACCGGCGACCGATTCCAGCCAGTAGCGGCGGCGCTGGAAGGCGTAGGTGGGCAACTCGACCCGGGCCGCGGCGGGCAGGTACCGTGCCCAGTCGACCGTCCCACCGTGCACCTGGAAGCGGGCCAGACCCGTGGCCAGGGCACGGACCTCCGGCTGGTCGCGGCGGAACAGCGAGACGAACGCCGCCGTGCTCTCCTCGGGCAGGCAGCCCGGCCCGGCGGCGGTCAGCGCGGTGTCCGGGCCTACCTCCAGGAAGGTGCTGACGCCCTGTTCGTGCAGGTGAGCCACCGCATCGGCGAAACGGACCGTGTCCCGGACGTTGCGCACCCAGTAGTCGGCGTCCACCGGAGCCGCGTCGATGTCCACGGTGGACACGAAGGGAATGGTCGGGGCGCTGAAGGTGACACCCGCGATCGCCTCCCGGAACCGCTTCAAGACCGGCTCCATCAGCGGCGAGTGGAACGCGTGACTCACCCGCAACCAGGTGTGCCGCCACCCCCGCTCCTTCACCCGCTCCGCGACCGTCT
>NZ_JBICWR010000020.1:41308-149392 GCF_043199855.1 Streptomyces sp. NPDC048521 | reverse complement strand
CGCCACCAGATACGAGAAGACCGCGGTCTCCTACGAAGCAGCGGTCACCCTCGCGTCATTTCTCCTCTGGGCAAGATCCGTTTGAAGACGGACCCCAGTGCCGCCAGGCAGCCTTCGTCCCGGCGGGGAGCGGGTGTTGATCTCTGTGATACGTTCGGCGCCGCCGTGCACAACTGCGAGTTCAAGGAGGTGAGACCGATCGACGCTGTGACAGGTCGGGGCTCCCTCCTTCGCATGGCCTAGGGAGCGCCCGCGCAAGGCATCCCGAAAGGCTTGAAACGCTGATGCGCTTCACCTCCCAGACGTCTTCGGATGGCGTCACCGAACAGTTCTTCACCCTCGACGAGATCCCCGGCGTGCTGTGGACGCCGGAAGACGCCTCTGGCACGCGTCCCCTGATTCTGCTGGGCCACGGCGGCAGGCAGCACAAGATGGCCCCCAGCACCGTTTCCCGCGCCCGCTGCTACGCCGCCGAGGGCTTCGCGGTCGTCGCGATCGACGCGCCCAACCACGGCGACCGGCCCCAGGACGAGGAGTTCGGCCGGATCGTGGCCGACATGCGGGCCGGCATGGCCGCCGGTGAGAACCCGGGCGCGCTGGTCGCCGACATGCACAGTTATCTGGCCGGTCAGGCCGTCGCGGATTGGCAGGCGGTCCTGACCGCAGTCCAGAGCCTCGACCAGGTCGGCGTCGGACCGGTGGGCTACTGCGGTATGTCGATGGGCTGCGGGCTCGGCATTCCGCTCATCGCCGCAGAACCCCGGATCCGAGCCGCAGTGCTGGGCCTGCTCGGCGTGCACGGGCTGGCCGAGGACGCCGCGCGGATCACTGCACCGGTGCAGTTCCTGGTCCAGTGGGACGACCAGATGGTTCCGCGGGACCAGAGCCTGGCGTTGTTCGACGCGCTGGCCTCATCTGAGAAGACGCTGCACGCCAACACCGGCAAGCACGGGGACGTGCCGTCGTTCGAAGTGGACAGCTCACTGCAGTTCTTCACCCGGCATCTGAGCTGACACACGTCACTGTGCTCGACGTGCCGGCCGGAACGCCGTTCCCGGCCAGCGTGTTCGGTCCAGACTGTCCGGCACGGCCGAGCGGGTGCAGGTGCGGGAGATCGATGACGACGAGGGGCAGCGCCTGCTGCGGATCATCCGCAGGGGCGCAGGGTCGGTGGTGACCTGGCGGCGGGCCCAGATGGTGCTGCTGTCCGCTCAGGGCATGCCCGTGGTGAAGATTGCCGAGGTGACGTTCACCAGCAAGGACCGGGTCCGAGACGTGATCCACAACTTCCACACCGATGGCTTCGACTCGCTCTACCCGAAGGACAAGGGCGGCCGGCCGAAGACCTGCACCCTGCCCGAACGCCGGGAGATCAAGAAGATCGCACTCCCCCCGCGGACCGACGGTCACCGTGGGCAATATCGCGCTCTCCTTCCACCGTGCCGCCGCCGCGGTCACCCGTCGTGTACCGCTTATGCCCGGTGGGCTCGCCGATCGCGGTGTGCCGCCGGGTGCCCGGAGCGGGCCGTCCCCGGCGGAGGCCGCGCTTCCGGCGTGCGTTCGTCATGTCCCCGGGCGCCACCCATAAGCCCAGGAAGTGTCTTACATCGTTTCTATATGCTCAGCGCATGGCAACGCTGCGTCAGCTCGAATACCTGGTGGCCATCGTCGACGAGGGCTCCTTCACCCGTGCCGCCGAAAGTCTGAACGTCACCCAGCCCGGACTCTCCCACCAGTTCCAGGCGCTGGAACGCGAGGTCGGCGGACCGCTGTTGGAGCGGTTGCCACGCGGCGTGCGGCTCACCCCGGCCGGCCGGTCGATGCTCCCGCACGCCCGGGCCGCTCTCGCCGAGGCCGGCCGGGCCACCGTCTCCGCGCGCCGGGCCGCAGGCGTCTCCACGGGGGAGTTGCACCTGGCGGCGCTCTACTCGGTCAGTTCCGGCGTGCTGCCCACGGTCCTCGGGCAATGGCGCCGACGGCATCCAGGCGTCCGGATCAGACTGTTCGAGCACCGCCGGGGCGATGAGATGGCGCAGGCCATGGCGGCCGGCCAGGCCGACGTCGCGGTGGGTCCCCTGCCGGACGACTGGGAGGGCACTGCCCGGCACATCGGAACCGAGGAGTTCCTGGTCGTCACGCACGTCGACGATCCCGTGGCATCCGCGGACCGCGCGCCGGACGTCCGGCTCGCCGATCTCGCCGAGCGGGAGTGGGTGCACTTCACGCCCGACAGCGGTCTCTCCGACATCCTCGACCGGGCGTGTGCCACGGCCGGGTTCCGGCCCCGCATCGCGGTGCGCACCGAGCAGGCCGCCTCCGCCATCGAGTACGCCGCGGCCGGGCTCGGACCCACGCTCGTGCCCGCCAACACCATCCCGCCGCACTTCGGCGGCGCCTTCCTGCGGCCCGACCCGCCCCTGCTCCGGCAACTGACCGGGTACACCCGTACCAGCCCCGACCCGGTCACCTCGTCCTTCCTGGAGGCCCTCGGCGACCATGCCCCGCTCATGCCCGCCCACGTCGCCAGACGCCTGCGCGGCACCGGCCGCCGCGCCCGACGCCCGCCCCGAAGCGCCGAGTGAGCGACCTGCCCCATGAGTGGATCGGGCGAGCGATGGTTCCGGCCGGCGACGAACCGACCCCGGTCCAGATCGCCGCGCACATCGAGACGGCCATCGGGCGCCCGCTTCCGTACGCCCAGATCCCGATGGAAACGATCCGCGCGGTCAACGAGCAGTTCGCGTTCGCCCACGAGTGGCTCGACGAACGCGGCTACCGCGCCGACATCGCCGCGCCACACGGCAGATCCACCCCGCTGCGACGGACTTCCGCACCTGGCTGCAGCGAACCGGTGCAGCCCAGATCACGGCGTTCCTGGACGACCAGGAGGCAGCCAGCCGGCACCGGTGAGCGGCCGGCGACCCTGACTCGGGCGCATCGGAATCTGGGCAGGCGGACTCGACAACTGCCTGTCGCGCGCGGACGGTGCCCGACGGATCCGCGGGGAGCGAGCCGTCGGGCGGAGCGTGCTCAGAAGCCGGTCATCGTGATCTTGCCGATGGCCTTGCCCGACTCCAGGACGCGGTGCGCCTCGCGCAGGTGCTCCGCGTTGATCGTGCCGAGGTCGGTGGTGGCGGTGGTGGTGAGGATCCCGGCGTCCACCAGGCGGGCGATCTGGTTCAGGATGTGCCGCTGCACCGCCTGGTCGGGCGTCTGGTGCAGTGAGCGGGTGAACATGAACTCCCAGTGGAAGGAGATGCTCTTGGACTTCAGCAGGCCGATCTCGAGAGGGCCGAAGTCGTCGATGGCGACGAGGCGTCCGAGCGGCTTGAGGATGTCCGCGTAGGCGGCCAGGTTCCGGTCCGTGCCGGCGGTGCTGAAGACGAAGTCCACTCCGCCCGGTGCCGCCTCGGCCACCTGCGGGGCGAGGGGCTCGCGGTGGTCGACGACATGGGACACCCCCATGCGGCGGGCGAACTCGGTGGTCTCCGGGCGCGAGGCGGTACCGATCACCGTCAGGCTGGTCAGCGCGCGCGTCAGCTGGGCCACCATCGCACCTACGCCGCCCGCGGCCGCGGTGACCAGCAGGGTGCCGGTCTTCTCGAGAGCGCCGTCGCGCAGGCCGAGGTGTTCGAAGAGGCCCTCCCACGCGGTCAGCGAGGTCAGTGGCAGGGCTGCCGCCTCGGCGAAGGAGAGGGTGGCGGGTTTGTGACCGACGATGCGCTCGTCCACGGTGTGGAAGAGGGCGTTGGTGCCGGGCCGGTCGATGGCTCCCGCGTAGAAGACCTCGTCGCCGACCTCGAACGCCTCCACCTCGTCGCCGACGGCGACGACCGTGCCCGCGGCGTCCCACCCGAGGACCTTCGGCTCGCCGCCCGGATCGTTGCTCTGCCGCACCTTGTAGTCCACCGGGTTGACCGCGATGGCCTCGACGCGTACCAGAAGGTCCCGGGGGCCGGGCTGCGGCACCGGCAGCGTGACGTCGACGAGGCTCTCAGGGTCGTCCACGGGCAGGCTCTTGCGGTAGGCGACGGCGGGCATGGTGGCCGGGATCTCACTCATCTCTTGCTCCTTGTGGTGCCGCGGTGTCGGTGCGTCGGTAACGTAACTCTGGGGAGGTAGTAACTTGCAACGGCGCCTACTTCCCGAAGGGAAGTAAGCTGGTGGGCGTAGTTTCCATGAGGGAGGGCACGACCATTGGTGACGATATGCGCATCCGAACGGCACGATCACCACGACGTCTACGCGGCCCAGTGCCCCTGTCGTGAGGTGCTGGATCTGCTGGCCAACAAGTGGTCGGCGCTCGCGATCGGGGCGATGGAGGAGGGACCTCAGCGCTTCGGGGCGCTGCAGCGGCGCCTGGAGGGCGTCAGCCCCAAGGTGCTCACCTCCACGCTTCGCCGCCTGGAGGAGAAGGGTTTCGTGGACCGGACCATCTACCCCGCGGTGCCGCTGCACGTGGAGTACGCGCTCACCGACCTGGGCCGCAGTGTGGCCCGACCGCTGGCGCAGCTGCGGATGTGGGTGGAGGACCACATCGACGAGATCCCGTAGGTCCCGCCCATGAGCCGGGCCGGGGCTCCGGCCGACGCCGCTCAGCCCGTGGCCAGGCGCCACCGCTGACGAACGGTCAGATCGCAGTCGCGGCCGCGGCCGGCCCGCCGTCCGATGGCACCACGCGGTTCCGTCCCACGCCCGGCCCCGCCGCCCCCAGGACGGTATCCAGGGGCGGATGACGCAGGAGGCGGCGGTGGTCAGATGCGCAGGGCCGGGGTCAGATGTCCAAGGGCCTGAGCCGTTCGATCCGGATGCCCCCGTCCGTCAGTTCCCCGGCGAGCGCGGCGAACGCGCGCAGGTGCTCGCTCTGCGAGTGCGACCGCAGGTGCTCCTCGCTCTGCCACACCTCGTGCATCACCAGCAGACCGGGATCGTCCAGGCCTTGGTGCGGCGCGTAGGTCAGGCAGCCCTCCTCTCGCCGGGTGGCCGCCACCAGCGGCGGCAGGGCGTCGCGCAGCTCCTTCTCCTTGCCGGGGCGCGCCTGCATGCGGGCGACGAGGACGATGGGCGTGCCGGTTTCCCCGGTGCTGGTCATGGCGTTTCTCCTGGGGGTGCGGTCGTGCGGTCGTCGTCCGGTTCCCCGTCCCGGCCTAGGCCAGACGGGCGCCGCCGTCGACGTGCAGGACGGTGCCGGTGACGTACGGGTTGTCGATGGCGAAGAGGACAGCCTTGACGATGTCGTCGGGGGTTCCGACGCGCCGCGCCGGGTTGCTGTCGGCGACCTTCCGGAGGAATGCCGGCTTGGCGTCGCCGAGCTTGTCCCAGGCGCCGCTGTCGACGATGCCGGGGGAGACGGCGTTGACGCGCAGCGGGGCGATCTCCACGGCGAGAGCCTGTACGAGGAAGGCCAGTGCCCCGTTCGTGGTCGCCATCACGGTGCGCTCGGGCGCCGGACGCCAGGCGGCCACGCCGGAGAAGAAGGTGAACGAACCGCCCTCGCGCGCCTGGCCGGACAGGTGCTTGGCGAGGAACAGCGGCCCGATCACCTTGGCCTCGAACGCGCGTCGGACGTCCGCCGGCTCGAGATCGGTGAGGGGGCCGTTGGCCGGAACCGCCGCCGTGGACACCAGGTGGTCGAAGGTGCCGACCTCCTGCGCCAGCCGCGCGACGGAGGCGTCATCGGTGATGTCGAACGGGACGATCCGCGACTCGCCCGGCAGTTCACCGGCCGTCTCCTTCAGCCTGCCGGCATCGGGACCGGCGAGGACCAGCTCGGCCCCCGCCGCCGAGGCGGTCGCAGCGAGCCGGCGGCCGATCGCGGACCCGGCGCCGATGACGACGAGTCGCTGTCCGGAACGCTCCTGGGCGATGCTCACGGGAAACTCCTTGGGTTGGGGGCCGTCGCTCGGCCCGCGTCGCAACTGCGTTCACTCTCCGGCCCAGCCGCCGATGAGGCCAATGAATGTTTTTGTCGCCGCCCATAAGTGACGCGCATGGCCGCCGCCCGCCGGACAGACGACGGTCATCGTGTCGAGGAGCTCCCACTTGCTCGCGTACCGGCGCAACTGCCGTATCAGGAAAGTTGTCGAGTCCGCCGTGAAGGCGTGTGGGACGGCGGCATGAGGAGTGATCAGCACCTCCGGGTGCCGCCACAGCGGGTGCCCACCGGGCAGGGGCTCGGGGGCGACCACGTCGAGGGAGGCGGGCGAAGCACGAGGGCGCGCTGCCCGCGCTTCCAGGCGGGCGTGGTCCGCGTCCCGCACATGGACGGTGGCCGGACGGCGCCCCGCCGACGCACCGTCCCGCGAACGGGCGTGGTGCAGAGCAGGCCCGAGTCCGACGCACCGTCCCGCGAACGCGCGTGGTGCAGAGCAGGCCCGAGTCCGACGCGCCGTCTCAGGAAGGGGAGTGGTGCAGAGCAGGGCCCGTACTGTCCCGGACCACGAGGGTGGTCGCCAGTTCGACCCGGCGGCTCTCCAACTCTTCGCCATTGATGAGTCTGAGCAGGGTGCGCAGGGCGCTGCCGCCCATCTCCTTGAGTGGCTGGCGCACGGTCGTCAGGGCGGGAGAGACCCAGCGGGCTTCGGGCAGGTCGTCGAAGCCGATCACGCTGATGTCGTCGGGCACCCGCAGACCGGCCCCGGCCAGTGCCTCGTACCCGCCGATGGCCATGTGGTCGGAGCAGATGAAGAGAGCGGTCGGGGGTTCACGCAGCGCGATCAGCGCCCGGACCTGCTCGGCGCCGCTGGCCCGTTCGTAGGTGCCGTGCCGCAACAGCTCCGGCGACACCTCGATGCCTGCGGCGGCCATGGCCGAGCGGTAACCGGCGATGCGGGCCCGGGCGTAGAGGTGGTCGGGCGGGCCGGTCACCAGTCCGATGCGGCGGTGGCCTCGCTCCAGGAGGTGCGCAGTCGCCTCGTACGCACCGGCCCAGTTCGTCGTGCCCACGGACATCACGTCGGGGGATGGGTCGCTGAGCGGGTCGATGACGACGCAGGGCACTTGCGCCCGCCGCAGCCGCGCCACCTGGTTCGCTGTCGGCTCGATCAGGCCCAGTACCACGCCGGCGCTGCCGCGTTCCAGGATGCGGTCCACCCAGTCCGGGCCCGGCTGCCTGCCGACCGGAGGGGAGGTGCGCGCCACGGAGATCACCACGTGCACGCCGGCCTCGTACGCCGCCGCCTCCATGCCGCTGGCGACGCTGGCGGGCCACGAGCCGTCGAGCCCGCTCATCACCAGATCGACGGTCCGTACGGTCGGCCCCGTGGCGGGGATACCGCGACGCACGTACCGGTGCTCGCGCAGTGCCGAGTCCACCTTGGCGCGGGTGTCCTGCGAGACGTCCGTCCGGTCGTTCAGGACCTTGGAGACGGTGGAGACCGACACGCCTGCCGTCTCGGCGATCTGGGCGAGGGTGGGGCGCGGCAGCCGGCTCGCTGCCTCGGGCCCTTTGCCCGCCGACCTGACGTCATCCAGCACGGTGCAGTCCTCTCGGTGTGACGGCCAGCGCCTCGCCCACCGACGGCCAGGCACGCAGGCGTGCCGCTTCCGGCCCGGTGGCGGCCGTGAGCGCCTCGGTCAGGGCCTTCTCGAGCAGCGGCCCGATGTGCACGCGGCGGTCGGTCCGCGCGGAGGCCACGGCGGCCGTCACCATGGCGAGGCTGAGCACGTTGGCGTGCACTTCGCCGGTGGGCGTGACACCGGTGCGCAGGGCGTGGACGAACTCCGCGAGCGCGCCCGCCACTCCCTCCGGACCGCAGGCCGCCTGCCCGGCCTCGCCGTCCGCGAGCGGTACGCCGTCGGCGTCATGGAGCTCGGCCTCGGGCGGGTGCTCGCCGTCCCAGGCGGCCGACCCCAGCTCGCCGCTGAGCCGCCAGGCCCCGTTCCACGAGGTCTCCAGGCCCATGCTGCACCAACTGCCGTTGTAGACGTAGCGGATGCCGCCGGTCATCTCGAAGACGGCCGTGGCAGCGGCGTCGCCCGCGTACCAGCTCCACGACGGGTTGTACGCCTCGCACCGGACCGACACCGGTTCCGCGTCCAGGAGCCAGCGGGCGGTGTCGAAGGGGTGGATCGCCATGTCGAGGAGGAGCGGATGGGCCATGGTCTCCCGGAACCCGCCGAAACGCGGAGCCCGGAAGAAGTCGGTGGTGAGGATGCCCGGCCGGCCGAGCAGGCGCGCGCGGTCCCGGAAGGCGGCCAAGTGGCGGTCGTAGCGGCGCGACTGACTGACCATGAACAATTCACCGGCTGCCTCGGACGCTGCGACCAGTCGCAGCGCCTCGGGCACGGTGGCGGCCACGGGCTTCTCCCCGAGGACCGGCAGCCCGAGGGCGAGTGCCTGAAGGGTCACGGGCAGGTGAGCCTCGGGAACGGTCACGTCCACGACGGCGTCGGGCCGGGTGGCCGCCGCCAACGCGGCCACGTCACGGCCGGTGGGCGTCGCCGGCACGCCCGCCCGGCACACGAGCGCCTCGGCCGCGGCGGGGACGAGGTCGACGACGCCCGCGAGTTCCGTGTCCGGCGAGGCCAGGATCGCCCGGAGCCAGACACGGGCCATGCCGCCGGCCCCCACGACCAGGACACGCAGAGGACCGCCGTCCGGCGGCAGCGTCCTGAAGGACTGGGGTGTCACGCCTGTCCGCCCCCGGGTTCGAACCAGCCGGGTTCGCTGTGGATCAGCCGGGGGACCGACCGGTCCGCCTCGGGAGCCGCCCAGCGCACGGCGTTGGCGATGACGCGGCGGACGTGCGGATGGTGATAGACGGGATAGTCCTGGTCTCCGGGGCTGAAGAAGAAGATCTTTCCGTGGCCGCGCCGGAAGGCGCAGCCGCTGCGGAACACCTCGCCACCGCTGAAGGAGCTGACGAAGACCAGTTCGTCGGGAACGGGAATGTCGAAGTACTCCCCGTACATCTCCTGCTCGTCGATGACGAACGGGTGGGGCACGCCGGCCGCCACGGGATGCGCGGGGGCCACCGTCCAGACCACTTCGCGGTCGCGTGCGCTGCGCCAGCGCAGCGTGCAGCTCGTGCCCATGAGCCGGGTGAAGATCTTCGACCAGTGCCCGGAGTGCAGCACGATCAAGCCCATCCCGGCCAGCACCCGGCGGTGCACCCGGGCCACCACCTCGTCCGACACCTCCCGGTGCGCCAGATGCCCCCACCAGGTGAGCACGTCCGTCGCGGCCAGCACGTCCTCGGTCAGTCCGTGCTCCGGCTCGTCCAGCGTCGCGGTCCGCACCCTGACTCCCTCACCCAGGTGCTCGGTGACGGCCCCCGCCACCGCGCCGTGCATGCCCTCCGGATATCGCGCGGCGACCTCGGGGTCCTGCCGCTCGTGCCGCCCCTCGCTCCAGACGGTGACCTGCAAGGGGCCCGGTGTGGCTGATGACGACATGGCTTCTCTTCCCGGTGCGATGCGGACGGCGAGGCACCAGGGCGCTCCGTGCGGAGCACGCCGTCGCCGACAGGATGCGTTGTAGAACTACCGGCACGCGACTGCGAAATGTGCGAAACAACCGGTAGTGAAGCTAGGAGATCGCAGTGGACGCCGTCAAGGCACCGGGGAGCCGCGCAGAAGGCCCGGCCGGTGCCGCCGGGAAGGACCGGAGGCATGCGGTCGCCGGTCGGCGGCGCTGATCGTGGCGCCGCGGACGCGCCGGTGCGTCACCGGCTGGCCCAGAGCATCCCGCGCTCGGTCAGCGCGCGCACCTGGGGAGTGTCGAAGTCGTCAGGGCGGCAGCCGAGGGTGGAGGCGAAAACCCGGCCGCGCCCCCACGTCCTGGTCCACACCGCCGGTACGGTCGACGCCCCCGGCCGGCTCTCATCGCCGTCGAAGGTGATGGTCGCCAGGACATCGATCAGGGGATCGTTGAGCGCCCAGTACCGTTCGGTGCGGGTGTCGAAGTCGCGCAGGCCGGTGATCACCGGGTGGTCAGCGCGCTCCGCGGCCAGTCGTACCCGGCGACGGCCGGTCTCCGACGGGTCGAGCTGGAACCTCCCCCCGACGAGCAGTTGGTAGTCGAGGTCCTCGGAGAAGGTGTCCACGAGACCGGCGTGCCAGCCGGCGAGTCCCGTACCGCCCTGCACGGCTGCCCGCAGTCCGGCGCTCTCCTTGGGCGTGATGTCGCCCCCGGGCCAGCACTGCACCACCAGGTCGGTCTCTGCCAGCAACTTCTTGTCCTCGTAGACCTCCAAGCAGTCCTCCACGAGGACATCGAATCCGTGTCGGGCGAGGAAGGGAAGGAAGAGGTTCGTGGTCTGGACGGGGCTGTCGCCCTCCCGGCCGTCGCGCACGATCAACGCCTGTCGTCTGGCATAGCTCATGGTGCTCGCTCGGTCCTCTCCGTAGGAGCCGGAAAAGCGGACTGCACAGTGCTCCGAAACATTGCGCAAAAACGAGTAACGCCTGACGGTTGGGACTGTAGGAATCGGCCCGGTCGGCGTCAAGAGATCTCACACCGCGGCATCGGACGGGACAACGTCTCGAACGCTCACGGGGTCAACGCCCCACCACGCAGCCACAGGCGCACGCCGATCCCGGTCACTGGCGGCCTGCACGGTCGCACGGGTATGCGCCAGGTCATGTCTGCCTTCCCGTCTCCGGCCGTGCTGACCTGGGCGACCTCGTCGAGACGCGCTCCGGCCGGTACGGCGAGCCGTCCGCCGGTGCCGACCGACTGCAAGGCGCTCGTCGAGACCTTCGGCGACGGCACGTCCGTCGGTTTCCACGGCGCGTTCATGCCCGATGACCTCGCCAAGAGCACCGAGTTGGCGGCGAGCCTGTGCCAGGCGCCTGGGAGCCGCATCCGCCGTTCCCGGCCTCGGGCGGGCTGGTGCCTTGGATGGGCGACGCACACGAGCAGTCGTGCCACTGGATCACCGAGGGCCGGCCCCCGGCCCGACCGGTGTGCCCGTCCACGTCAACGGAGCCGAGCCGGAGGCAGGGGAGCGGTTCGACTGCGTACGGCCACGGAGTACCTGTTCCGTCACCTCACTGCCGATTCGGTCGGCAGCACGCTTTGGGGCGCGGCCCGGTGCCATGTCCTGTGACTGCAGGGCGTGTTGGAGACGGGCCGAGAACTGTGAGGGACAACGAGAGAGCGCGGAAGCCCGCACACGAGCCCTTTCCGTCCTCAGCACTGGCGAGGCAGGCTGAGGACGGCCGGTCGAGGCTCGTGATGCGGGCGGTCGAGCAGCGGAGCCGGGGGCTCACGGCCCTGGCCGGGTCCTTGCGCATGGCCGAGCCGTCGTCGCATTCCGATGAGCGTCGCGCGGGAAGAGGTGTTCAGCGCCGCAGCCGGCGCACCCAGTCTTCGGGCACTCGGCCCGCCGGACCCGGGACCGGCTGTTCCTCGGGGTGGCTGCCAGGCGGTGCGAGTTCCAGTTCGACGTCCAGAACGTCCTTGTGGGCGAAGTCCCAGAACCAGTCCTCGCCCGGCTCGAAGCTCTGCACTACGGGGTGTCCGGTTGCGTGGTAGTGGGCGGTCGCATGCTGGGACGGTGAGCTGTCGCAACAGCCGATGTGACCACAACTGGTGCAGCGCCTGAGGTGGAACCACCAGCCGTTCGTGGCCTCGCATTCCACGCAGCCGGTGCCGCTTGGCGGGACGGTGGGATCGATACCGGCGTCGCGGGTCATCGGGGCTCCTTGCGGTTGGGGTCGAGGGTCGTGAGGGGGAGCAGTACCTGGAAGCGGGTGTCGCCGGGTACGGATTCGACCTGCAGGGCGCCGTGGTGTTTGTCGACCACGATCCGCCAGGAGATGTCGAGACCGAGTCGGGTGCCCTCGCCTACAGGCTTGGTGGTGAAGAAGGGGTCGAAGATCCGTTCCCGGATCCCGGAGTCGATGCCGGTGCCGGTGCCGGTGCCGGTGCCGGTGTCGCGAGGTGCGAGATGCGTGCGGTGGAATCCGCTGTCTCGTTCGTCAGCAGTTCGGTATCGACTGTCTGGCCGAGCCAATCGGTTGCCGTCGGCAGGGTGGCGTGGCCGACCGACGCTGCGATGCGGTCCAGCCATGCGGTGTCCAGGCCGGCTTGGACGAAGGCTGGTGCTGTCTGCAGACCCTGCTCGATGCCATGGTCCTCCAGCCGGTCGGTGATGATGTCCTCTTGGCCGGCGGCCTCCAGCGGGCTGAGGTGTGGCGCCTTGGCTACTCGGTGGGCCGTCTGCTGCTGGATCTCGATCAGCGCAGCGAGTACGACCCTGGCGAACGGACCCTCGGTGATGACGGCGAGGGTGTGTCGCATGGCGGCCACCCGCTCGCGCAGCGTGGCGACCGCGTCGGGCCGATCAATCCCGCTGCCCGCAGGGCCCGGAATGGTCACAGAAGGGCTGGTTCGCGGATCTGCCGCAGCCGCACAGCATGGCCCGCGTTTCGCGACGAATACCTCCAGCTGTTTCTATGTGCAAGTCGCCGCGCATATGCAGTGTTCCATCCGGATGCCGCTGTAGGTGAGTGGGCCGCTGTGGTTCTTCGTTGCGCTCTGCGCGCATGTGGTACTGCAGGGCGCCACTCGGGCAGCGCCTTACCACTTCGGCTACCACAGCCGCGGGCTCGGCGTCGACGACGATCCACGGCCTGCGATCGGCATCGAAGACCGACGGCAGCCCGCGCAGGCACTCCGCCTGGTGGAGGCAGATCCGGGATTCGTAGCTGACAGCGATCTCAGCGGCCTCATAGCGCTTGGCGCCGGGCCGCCTCGTGCGATCCTCGCCGCCAGGAGACGGTGTGGCCATCAGTCGCTGACCTTGCTCTTGCCCGAGTAGACCAGCGCCTTGTACTCAGGATGCCGGGCGATCCAGCCCGCGTAGAACGGGCAGACGGGCAGAACGGCGAGACCGGCAGCGCGAGCCTCGTCCAGTGACGAGCGGACGAGCGCCGCGCCGATGCCCTGCCCCTCGTAGCCGGTGTGCACCTCGGTGTGCACGAAGGCGATGAGGCGCTGTGTGCGGATGTACTCGGCGAAGCCCGCGAGTTCGCCGTCGATGAGAGCCTCGTATCGGTTCGCTTCCGCATTGTCGACGATCTGCGCGGCCGGCGTCTGTGAGTCGCTCATGCTGGTCCTCTCCGGTGGGATGTGTTGCTGGCCGTCCGAGTGTGCCATGGGGTCACGGCCTCCGCGGCGGCCGCCCGTGAGTGCGGGCAGCCGCCGGCGACGGGGGTCACACCGTGGTGCCCAGTGCTTCCTTGAGGGAGGCCACGGCCAGCAGGACGGCGTGCTTGGCCGCCTCGGTGTCGTGCAGGCCGTTGACCATGACGAAGTCGTGGACGATTCCGCCGAACCGGGCGTTCGTCGCCGGCACACCTGCCTGGCGCAGCCGGGCGGCGAAGGCCTCGCCCTCGTCACGCAGGACATCCGCCTCGGCCGTGATGATGAGGGCCGGCGGAAGGCCGGCCAGCTCCTCCAGACTGGCTCGCAGCGGCGACGCGGTGATCGCGGAACGCTCCTGCTCGCTGAGGGTGTACTGGTCCCAGAACCACTTCATCCCCTCGCGGGAGAGGAAGTAGCCCTCGGCGAACTCCTCGTAGGAGGCCGTGTCGAAGGCCGCGTTGGTCACGGGGTAGAACTCGACCTGCTTCACGAACCGCACGTCGCCGCGCTCCTTCGCCAGCAGGGTCAGGGCGATGGCCATGTTGCCGCCCACCGAGTCCCCGGAGACGGCCATCCGCGTGCCGTCCAGGTTCTTGTCCGCGCCGTTGCTGACCACCCACTGCGCCACCGCGTAGCTCTGCTCGAGCGCGACGGGGTAGCCCACCTCGGGGGAGCGGTCGTACTCGGGGAAGACCACCGCGGCGTTGACGCCGACCGCCAGGTCACGCACGAGCCGGTCGTGGGTGTGCGCGTCGCCGAAGACCCAACCCGCGCCGTGCACGTACAGGATGACCGGCAGTGTGCTGTCTGCCGAACCCACAGGACGCACGATACGGACCTTCACACTGCCCGTCGGGCCGCCCAGCACCTCCACCCACTCTTCGTCGATCTCCGGCTTGAAGATCGGCGCGTCCTGGACCTGGTCGACCGTCTTGCGTCCCTCCTCGGGCGTCATCTGGTACAGGAAGGGCGGCTTCGAGGTCGCATCCACGAAGGCTTGTGCAGCGGGCTCCAGAGCAACGTTGCGAGGATTGCCGGCCATGATGTACTCCCTACTCAACGGGGCTGTGAACACACACCAGCTTGGTCTGCCGCCTCGGCGGAAGCACCTCGGATCAAGGCGGAAACACCTCAGATCCAGACCAGATCCCCGGCGGCCGGGCAGAGAGGAGCTTCGCGCGGGACACGGGCACCCGTGGCAGCGGACGTGGCCGTCGTCTCCCCCTCCCGGCGCGAGGAGCCGGTCGCGGCTTCGAGATCTGCGCGAGACGTGGCGCATGCGCGGCCTGGAAGCCGCCGCTCTCCAAGGGAGCCGGCCCGTCGAAGTCATCGATCTCATCGGTCACATGGTCGCGCCCGCAGGGTTGTTGTCGATGGGCAGGCAGTGGCGGTGACACTCCGGGTTGGTGCCATGGAGTGGCCGCCTGCCGGAGCGGGCGCTTCCCCCTGCGCGCCGTCTGGCAGTTCGGGCCGCCCACACTGCGCCGAGAAGGCTTCCGGCTCAGTGGTTGTCAGGCGCCCACGCGGCCGCATCGGCGACGGCAGCCGTCGCCCACGCGGCCGCATCGGCGACGGCAGCCGTCACCTGTGCGGCGGCGCGGGCCGCATGGCCGCCCACCTTTCCGGGCGACCATGTGTCTCCTTGTGACGTCGCCTCACCAAGCGCCCCGAAGCGCCGGAGCCGCATCTTCGTGGTCCACCCGCCCCGGGAGCGCCCGGGCCCGTGACCGGCGGCTCGGCCCTTGGCGGCTCCTTCTGCCCGGCGCTGTCCCGTCGGGTGCCAGCGGCCTGCTGGTGCGCCCGCGTGATCCGGAGTCGACCGAGGCTTCCCAGCAGATCTGCCCGCCCCCGTCCGGCCAGAGTCCGCAGCGCGTCCAAGACCTGGTTCCAGACGCCCTCGCGCTGGTAACGGCGGAACACCCGCTACAGGCTCGACCACGGCCCATACCGTTCGGGCAGGTGTCGCCACGGACACCCCGCCCGGACCCGGTTCCGGACCCCTTCGACCCGCAGGCGCAGGTTCCGCGCCGGACGACCGCTCCCCGCGACCGGCGGCAACGCCTCGACCACCGCCCACGCCTCGTCCGTCAGATCAGGCCGCCCAACCGCGTCGCCCACAGGCCCGCGACAGCCGAACCCGCAGGTCACATGCCACTTCCGACCAGGCTCCAGCCGCGACGGGTCGTCTTCGATCAGACGGCTGGGTCGGGCATGATCTCCCGGACCTCTTGCGCACAACGGCATGCGGCAGCGATTTTGGCAGCCCACTCCAGCGCGTCCTCACGTGAGGGCACATCGATGATCGAGAACCCGCCGAGGACCGCCTTGGTCTCCGGGTACGGGCCGTCGGTGACGGTCCCGTCGGGGGCCACGACGCTCGCCTGCTGCCTCTCCAGTCCACCGCCGAAGACCCACACACCGGCGTCCTGAGCCTCCCGCACCACCTTGTGCGAGGCCTCGGCCACCTCGGGCAACTCCTCCTCGGGGAAGGTCATCGCGCCGTCGTCGAACGAGATCAGGTACCGCGTCATAGATGGCTCCCTTGGCCGTCGGCCTCCTTCGGCCGCATCTCACCATACGACGAACACCTCCCTCCGGGACCGACACACCCGCCCCGTGCCTGGGTCGTTGTCGGCGGCGTGGGGCGGGGCGATCTGACAGATGCCGAGCGCTCGGAACATGAACCCTCGGACAGGGTTCACACTGTGCCGCCGCCCTTCCGGTTACCCCCACCAAGCTGACCCACCAACATGACGATGAGGCCGGCAAGGAGAATCGCGGCGCCGATCAGCGTTCCCGACGGCCGAGCACCGGAATCGCTGATCATCAACCCGAAGACCAGCTGCCAGCACAACGCGAAGGCCACCACCAGCTGACCCCAGCCGTAGATCCGCGGGGCGCGAACATGGCGGCGATGCATGGGAAGCACCCAGCCGCTGCTAACCGCCGCAACGCCGGAAGCGGCGATGAGCAGCACCAACAGGACAAGAGGCACGGCGAGATACAGCTTCACGGTTTCTCCCCTGCGTACCGGGCTCATGCCCGACGACAGCGTGATCATGACATCGGCTGCGTCGCACGTCCAGCAAGTTGGGCGCTGTCTGCGATAGGGGCTGCCCGGGGTGCGAGTCCTGGGACCGCTTTCCTTTCCGTCGCAGGCACACTCATCACATCGGACGCTCGCGTATAACCGCTGGACGATCAGCGATAGTACGTCCAGCAGTACGTCAGTACCTTCAGGTGCGTAAGCACACCCAGCGCTCCCTGAGGATCCTCACATGAACGCAGCACCTCGGATGACGACTCCCTTCGCTCCCAGCGCGACCGCTCTCGAGGTCCTTGACGGCGTCGACCTCACAGGGCACCGCGCTGTGGTCACCGGTGGCACCTCCGGCATCGGCGCGGAGACCGTCAGAGCCCTCGCCCTGGCCGGTGCGGAGGTCACCGTGGCCACCCGCCGCCCCGAGACCGCAGGACCACTTACCCGCGAATTGTCTGGTATTCCTGGGGCAGGGCCAGTGCGCGCGCAGGCACTCGAATTGGCGGACCTCACTTCCGTACATGATTTCGCCCGGGAGTGGCAGGGCCCCTTGGACATCCTTGTGGCGAATGCCGGAATCATGGCGCTACCCACGCGGGTGACGACTCCTGAAGGGTGGGAAATGCAGCTGGCCACGAACTACCTGGGGCACTTCGCGCTGGCCGGTGCACTTCTGCCATCGATGCAGGCGTCCGGCTCGGCACGCATAGTGATCGTGAGTTCGGGAGCCCACCGCGGTTCTCCGTTCGACTTCGAAGACCCGCAGTTCGACCGGCGTCCTTATGACCCTTGGGTGGCATACGGACAGTCCAAGACGGCCGACGTCCTCTTCGCCGTGGGTGCCCGCCGCTGGTCGACCGAGGGCATCACCGCCAATGCGGTCAACCCCGGCTACGTACTGACCAACCTGCAGCGGCATCTCGATGACGACACGATGCGTTCGTTCGGGGTGATGGACGACGAGGGAAACGTGAAGCCCCTGCCGTACTACAAGACTCCGTCCCAAGGGGCCGCGACGTCCGTACTGCTGGCCGCGTCTCCCTTGCTGGCAGGCGTGACCGGCCGCTACTTCGAGAACAACCAGGAAGCCGTGGTCGTGTCGGGGGACCAGGGCGAGTCCAGTGGTGTTGCCGCACACGCCGTCGATGCGGCGGCAGCGGACCGCCTGTGGAACTACGCCACTGGCGTGCTGTCCCGCTGAGGCGCGCGAACCCGGGCTGCAGCACCTGGATCGTGCCCGCACCTGACGCGATGCCTGTTGGATATCCTGGGAAAACAGGGCGCAGCGGCTTTCTGCTGTGCACAACGAATCGAACCTGGACTGGCGTGGATGGATATCTCGTTCGGTGGCTCCGCCGGAAACGCGGCTCACGAGTACGTACGCACGCTACTACATCCTGCGATACTCAATCACAGCATTCGAGTCTGGCTCATCGCCGATAGTGCAGCCGGCCGCATGCCCCTTTCACCGGTAGAGCGAGAAGCGCTGGCCGTCGCATGCCTGTTTCACGACGCTGGCACCTCGCCTGCATATGACGGGCCACAGCGATTCGAGGTGGAGGGCGCCGACGCGGCCGTAGAATTCCTTTCCGGCAATGACTGGGATCCTTCGTTGAAGAAGCAGGTATGGGAGGCCATCGCCCTGCACACCTCCCCGGGCATCGCGGAACGGATGGGACCCCTGACCCGCCTCGTCCGCCTGGGAGTGGTCACGGATTTCGGCAGCGCGGACACAGTTGAGGTCGACGCAGACGTGCACTCGAGGTTGCAGCAGTTTCCGCGCGCTGACATCGAGGTGGTGCTCGGCGATTCCGTCGTGGCGCAGGCCGTCAGGCGCCCCGGCAAGGCACCAGCGTCGACTTGGCCGGGCTGCCTGCTCGCCGCACACCTTGCCAATCCCGAGAACACAGGCATCAACGACGCTTTCTGACGACCCGGCAGGCGCCGACGGCAGCCGACCACAGCCGACGCGCCGGGCGCCAACCCTACGCATCGTCCACCTGGGCTGCCGACAGTCCCCTCGGGTGGGCTATGCCCGCCGGCATGGGCGGCGGGCGTTACTTCTCGTCCGGGTCGGGTTCCCCGCTGATGGATTCCTGGTAGACGTCCGCGTAGGTGGGGGAGTCCTTGACCAGGTCGTCGCAGAACGCGGCGACGTCGGTGCCGATGAGTTCCAAGACTCCCTTGCCCGCGGCGACGCCCTCCTCGAAGAAGTCGACGATCCCAGGGAGCAGGGGCCCGTCGGGCAGGTTGATCGGTCCGACCTTGAACAGGTACCTCTGCATCTCCTTGTAGACGATCTGGTAGTCCGGCGGGAGTGCCTTGACCCGAGCCACGTGCGCCCGCCACTGTTTCTTGCCCTCGATGATGTCGTGGATGCTCACGTCAGCCTCCCAGCCGGCTCAATTTCCTTGCGACGTTCCTGTTCAACTGCTCGCGCCACCGGTCGCGATAGGTTCGAGCCCCTTCTCCACCGACCAACGCCGTGCAAAAGCCCCGGATGTCGTCGCCGAGCACCTCGTGGACGCTCTGTCCGTCCGCCGCTGCTTCTTCGAGCAGCCCCAGGGCGGCGTCGAGGATCGGCGTCAGGTTGCGGCCGGTGAAGTCTGCATGGGGGAAGAGGTGGCCCTTGATCTGTCCCCACGCCGCCCGGTAGTCGTCCGGCAGGGACTCGGCCCGGGCTTCGAAGGCCTTCCAATCCCTGCTGAGATCGCTGCCTGTGACGGTCTCCCAGAAGTTCATCTCCCGCCCTCCTTGAGCCTGTCGATGCGTGATGAGACGTACTGCCATTTCGCCCAGAACTTCGCGAGTTCTTCGCGTCCGGCGTCGTTGAGCGCGTAGAACTTGCGCGGCGGACCGACCCCGGATGGTCGTTTGGTCACCTGGACGAGTCCGTTCCTCTCCAGCCGCAGCAAGATCGTGTACACCGTCCCCTCGATGACGTCGGTGAAGCCGAGCGCGTTCAGCTGACGGGTGATGGCGTACCCGTAGGTTTCCTCGCTGCCGATGATTTCGAGCACGCACCCTTCGAGCGTGCCCTTCAACATCTCCGTCAGGTCGTCCATCGCGGGTGCTCCTCAGCCCTGGTCGGTACTGCGTGATACCAAGTACCGCTATACGGTACCACTGAGTAGTGGAGGGTGGCAGTGTCGATCGAGGACCGGGGCGTTGAGGGGATGACCTACGAGCCCCCACTGACTGCGAAGCCCGGCTGTGCGCCTGGCGTGCATGGCCGCCGCATTACCGGAGTCGAAAATTTGACTGTACTGTAAAGTAAAGAATTGAGCGCGATGGATCCAGTGGGGCCGCCGACCGGGACGACATCGGCACCGACGCCCCCGGCCGGCCTGGGGACCGGCAGGGCGAGCGAGGAGCGGAACGGCATGAGGGAACAGCTGAGCGCGGACCGACTCGTGGCGAGGCGGACGGAGCCCGGACGCCGCAGGTCGGCCTCCGACGAGAAGATCCTCACTGCGGCGAAGGAGCTTTTCCTGGCCGACCACTACGACGGCGTCACTCTGGAGAGGGTCGCCGAGCGCGCCGGTGTCTCCCGGCAGACCGTCTACAACCGCTTCGGTTCGAAGGAGACGGTCTTCCGGGAGATGGTCCGCCACCACTGGTCGGCCTTCGCCGGCCCGGACCGGCGGCTCGCCGAGCGCGACGTCGGCGCAAGTGCCGAGGAGGTGCTGCGCGGATTCGCCCTGGCGCTGCAACGCTTCGCCACCGAGACGGACCAGATCCGGTTCGCGCGGCTCGTGGTGACGGAATCAGGGCGTCTGCCGTGGATCGCGGACGAGTTCTACCGGCTGGGGAAGGGCCCGGTCGTGGCGGCGTTCGTCGACTGCCTCGACGACCTGGTCCGCCGCAGCCTCCTGCACTGCCCGGACACCTACCTGGCGGCCCGCCAGTTCATGGGCCTCGTCCAGGAGTTCCTCGTCTGGCCGAGAGTCATGGGGTTCGAGGAGGAGACCGCAGTCCAGCCCGCTCACGACGTGGTGATCGAGGAGGCCGTACGCAGCTTCATGGCCCGGTACGCACCCGCGCCGGACGGTCCGGCGCGGCCCGCCTGACCCACCGACCGTATCTGTCTGCGATCCCTGCCGCACTCTACGGAGGTCCCATCGTGCCCGCGCACAGCATGTCGCTCGGCGACGTCGAGATCACGCGCGTCGTCGAGTGGTCCGGCCCGATCCGTACCACCCGCTTCATCATCCCGGACAGCGACGAGGAGACCTGGCGGCGCAACCAGGCGTGGCTGGCGTCGGACTTCTGGACCCCCGCGGATGACGCCTATCGCTGCCACATCCAGACCTGGGTCCTGCGCAGCGAGGGCAGGACCATCCTGGTGGACACCGGGGTCGGCAACGATCGGGAGCGCCCGCAGGTCCCGCAGTTCGCCGGACTGCAGACCGACTTCCTGGCCCGCCTGCGTGCGGCCGGCGTCGAACCCGAGGACGTCGACGTCGTCGTCAACACGCACATCCATTACGACCACGTCGGCTGGAACACCGAGTGGCGTGATGGGCAATGGGTTCCCACCTTCCCCAACGCCACGTACCTGATCCCCCGCGCCGACCACCTGTACTTCGACCCGGAGAACCCCCGTCGCAGCCGGGCGCCTCGCGACGAGCACGAACGCGTGCGCTGGGAAGGCAGCACAATCGTGTTCAACGACAGCATCGCCCCCATCCACCGCGCCGGACAGGCTGTGCTGTGGGAGAACGCCCACCGCATCGACGGCAACCTGCTGCTGGAGGCCGCACCGGGCCACACCCCCGGTTCGTCCGTCCTCACCTTGCGTTCGGGCACCGAGCGCGCCGTGTTCGTCGGGGACATGCTGCACAGCCCCGTCCAAGTCCTTGAACCCGGCTGGAACAGCTGCTTCTGCGACGACCTCCAGCTCGCTGCCAGGACGCGCCGTGCCTATCTCTCCCGCGCTGCCGAGCTGCGCGAGCTCGTCATCCCGGCCCACTGGCCGGGGCACGGGGCCGCCGAGGTCCGACGAGACGGCGACGGCTTCGCCATCACCGCGTGGGCCGCCTTTCCGCGCGGCTGATCCGGACCAGCAGTCGCTGAGTCGGCCACCGGCCTTCGACCGCGCGACCTGCAAGATCCCTTGTCCGCCCGCTGATCCGAACGAAAGTCCCTAGTCGGCGCGACCGGTGATGGCCACCGCTGCGCCGAGTCCGATCATGGCCAGTCCACCGGTGCCACCGATCAGTGCCGTCCGCCGGGGGGAACGGCCCAGCCAATCACGCGCGGTGGAGGCGGTCAGCCCCCAGATTCCGTCGGAGAGCAACTGCAACAGGGCGCCGGCCAGACCGAGGAGAAGCATCTGGGCGCCGACGTGACCGGCCTCGCGGTCGACGAACTGCGGCAGCACCGCGGTGAGAAAGACCACGCTCTTCGGGTTCGTCACCCCGACCACGAACCCCGCCCGTACAGAACCTCCGGCGCTGCCGCCGGGCGACTCCGCGGTGACGCTCGTCGTCACCGCCCGGCTCCTCCAGCTCGCCCGCAACGCCTTCGCACCGAGAAGGACCAGGTAGGCGGCGCCGACCAGCTTGATCGCGCTGAAGAGCAGGACCGACCGCTCGACCACGCTCCCGACCCCCAGAGCCACGGCCACGACCAGGACGTAGCCGCCGAGCGCGTTGCCCAGTACGGAAGCCAGTGCTGTGCCACGTCCGTGGGCCAGGGCACGTCCGACGACGAACAGCACGCTCGGTCCAGGGATGGCGGACAGCTAACGACATGGTGCAGAAGGCGATCAGCTGGTGGATGTCGACCATGAGCCGATCGTCTCCGGCGAAGGCGAGACTCACCAGACCGACTTTCGACCTAGGCCCTGTCGTCAATCTCCCGTCTGCCGCGCGACGCCATGCGCGCACTCTCGCCGCACCGGGCCCCGGTCCACGTACACCCAGTACGAGGGCCAGGGCCCGGCACTCCCCCGGCCGGATCCTGCTGGGCCGGCCTCCCGTGGGGGACGTCCCGATCCGTGGGGTTCCTGCCCATTACTGAGGGGCATCGAGCGGATCAGCGATGCAGGCTGGTCAATGTCAGGCGCTGGTATCCGCGTTCGAAGACCGGAAGGCCCGGCAGCACCGGGAGTACCACCGGAGCACAGCGCTATCCATTACATGCTGCAGGAGTCCGCTATGGGTGTTCGGGTTGCCGTGATCTACTACAGCGCCACAGGCAATGTGCATCAACTGGCCCAAGCAGTGGCAGAGGGGGCAGCGAGTCGCAACGCGGACGTCCGACTGCGTCGCGTACCAGAGCTGGCGCCCGACAGCGCGATAGACGCCAACCCTGCCTGGCGCGCCCACACGGACGCCACCAAGCACGAGGTGCCTGAGGCGACGTTGGAGGACCTCGAGTGGGCGACGGCGTACGCCGTGGGAACGCCCACCCGCTTCGGGAACGTCGCCTCGCAGCTGAAGCAGTTCATCGACTCGACCGGCGGCCTGTGGCAGGCCGGCGTGTTCCACAACAAACCGGCGACCAGCTTCACCTCGGCCATGAACCGCCACGGGGGCCAGGAGTCCACGCTCCTGGCCCTGAACAACCTCTTCTACCACTGGGGTTGCATTCTCGTACCGCCGGGCTACACCGATCCGCTCCTGTTCGCCTCGGGAGGCAACCCCTACGGCACCAGCTGGCCCAGCGGTGGCGGTGAGGGCCCCGACCAGGCGACCCTCGAAGCGGCCCGCTACCAGGGCCGCCACCTTGCCGACATCGCCGATCGCCTCCGCGGCTGAGTACACCATCGCAGGACGGCAAGTCACCGGTCGAAGCGTTGGAGGATGCGCGGCCGGCAGCACCACCCACTCCTGGGGACGCCGTCCTCCCTTGCAGTGCAGCACGTGTAAGCATCGCTCAGCGGTCGGCTCTGCGGCCGACCGCTCCAGCCCAGGGAGAGTGTCAACCGTGGCGCAGGTCATTCGTATCCACGAACACGGCGGCCCGGCGGTACTGCGGATCGAGACCGCCGACGTCGGGGAGCCCGGGCGCGGGGAGGTGAAGCTCAGGCAGGAGGTTCTCGGCGTCAACTTCTTCGACACCATGCTGCGGGACGGCAGCGCGGACAGCCCACTGCCGCTGATCTTGGGCTCTGAAGCTTCGGGGGTGGTGGCGGCCGTCGGTCCCGAGACGCCGGGGTTCGCCGTAGGCGACCGGGTCGGGTACTTCGCTTCCGCCGGTGCCTACGCGACCGCGCGACTGATCGACGCAGCGTCCCTCATCCGTCTGCCGGAGGACATCAGCACGGAGCAGGCCTCGGCGTTCCTGGCCAAGGGCCTTACGGCATGGATGGGCCTGCGTGCCCTGCACACCGTCACCTCTGGCGAAGTGCTGCTCGTGCAGGGAGCATCGGGCAATGTCGGCTCCATCCTGTCGCGCTGGGCGAAGGCGCTGGGAGCGACGGTCATCGGCGTAGCCGGGTCGAAGGACAAGCTCGACAAGGTGCGGGCCGGCGCCGATCACGCCATCTACGCCCAGGACCCGGAAGCCCTCGACAAGATCCGGACAGTGGCCCCGGAGGGGGTCGATGTGGTGTTCGACTTCGTGGGACGCGCAACAGCAGAGATTTCTGCGGCGGCCGTCCGCTCTGGCGGGAAGATCGTCGCGATCGGTGCCGCTTCCGGCCAGTCGCCATCAGACACGGCAGAGCTCACCCGACGGGGTGTCAAAGTGGTGAGCGGCGGCGTGCCCCAGTACGTGAACTCATCCACGGTCGGTAAGGCCTCGGGGCAGTTGTTCCAGGCGATCAGGGACGGGATCTTCCGCGACCTCCAGATGTCCCGGTACGCATTCACCGACGCGGCACGGGCCCACGAGGACATCGCGGCCCGGAAGCTCGCCGGTCCGGCCGTGCTCATCGTCTGATGCCGCGCCCGTCGCTGCCTGAAGGGCGGGCAGAGGACCGCAGCGAGCTGAGCGGTACCCGCCCGGCAGGCGATGGCACGGCCGGACAAGCGACCCCGGAGGGCACGTCTGCGCACCTCGTGATCCCCGCACCCCGTGATCCCGCAGGTCGCCTGTGTGCGAGTGGCTCGAGGCTGCGGTGCGGGTGACCGCCCGTACCAGCTCGCGGACGTCATGTACCCGCACGCACAAGAACTCACCGACGAGGACCACGGGCCCGACTGCCCTGAAACGAAGGAGTTCCGTTGATCGACGAAGGCATGGGAGACGACGTCTACCAACCGGACGGATCGGAGGTCCAGGACGACATCGGCCTCCTGGACGCCTTGGACACCCTCGACTACAGAGGCGGTGACGAGGCTCTCGACGAGGGGTATTCACCGCCGGAGAGGCCGTGGGGCGCTGAGCACAGCGGCGTCACGGCGTCGGAGCAGCGGCACGGGGAGAGTCTGGACGAGCGCCTCGCGGAAGAAGTGCCTGATGTCGCGGTGCCGCGAGGTGACGGCATCGGAGATGCCTGGGACACCGACGGCGAGCCCCTTGACCTGGAAGTGGGTTACGAACGAGCAGGACGCCTCGTCGCACCCGACGAAGGGGCGCATGAGGTCACGGAGTCCGATCTGCTGGCCTTCGACCAGGGACTCGACGGTGCCGGTGCCTCCGCGGAAGAGGCTGCCGTGCACGTCATTTCGGAATCCGACTACTGACCTGGGGCTGCGCGGGCCGCTTGGTACCGGCGCCCTGGTGGCCGGCGTGCACCGCCTGCGACCCGCCCGCTGCACCGAGCTGCGTCTGATGCAGGGCACTGCAGCACGGAGGTTGGAGAGTCAGGGCGACGGAGGAATGTGCCGTGCGCCGGCCCGACCCCTCACCTCGCCGACGGCCGGGTGCTGGCGGAGTGGGCCACGCACGCCTCGTAAGGCGTCGAACCGCCCGGTGCGGCTCAGTCGTCGGTGTCGATCTTCTCGATGATCAAGTCGCTGATCTCTGCGAGCAGAGTGATCTGCCCGGGTGTGAGGTGGTCCAGGAACAGTTCCCGGACATCGTCGACGTGGCGAGGGGCAGCGGCCGTAATCGCCTCCCTGCCTTCCCAGGTCACCGCCACGTAGGCACCGCGCCTGTCGTCGGCGCACTCCGTACGCTCGACCAGACCCCGTTTCGCCATGCGCGCCAGGTGGTGCGAGAGCCGGCTCTTCTCCCATCCCAGGGTCCGCGCGAGTTCGATCATCCGCAGCTGACCCTCGGGAACGCGTGTGAGTTCGGCCAGAACGGTGTAGTCAGCGCCGGACAGGCCGAACTCCTTCTGCAGGGACCGACCTGTCCGATGGACGAGGACGTCGTGCATCCGCAGCAGACCTCGCCATGCCCGTTCCTCGGTCGTCGTCAGCCAACGCGGAGAGTTGCTCATACAACCACTGTACAAGTGGTTGACATCTCATACGTCGGTGCCCTTCGAGGAAATCCACTCCAGCGCTAGCGACCGCCTGTCGACGCTATCACTCGGCGGGAAACGGACCCTTGGGGCCGACCTGAGAGTGAGTCTGACGCTGAGTAAGAGTGCGCCGCAGTCAACAACCTCACGTTCATACCTCCCGAGGCGCACCGTGCCATGTACACGTGAAAGTTAGCTCTAAACAATTGACACATCCACTAGCCGATTTCTACGATCGGCCCATGAACGGATCAAAACCGGACACGGCTGTGACTCGGAGAGTCGCTCTGCTCGTGGTCGACGGGGTGTCCATGCTCGATGTCGCTGCGCCTTCGGAGGTCTTCGCCGAGTCCCGCCACTCCAGCGGCACCTACGATCTCGTCGTTTGCTCACCTGATGGCAAGAACGTGACCACCGGCAGCGGCCTTTCCCTGCAAGCCGACTGCGACGCCCACGACGAAGGGCCCATCGACACCGCGATCATCGCCGGCGGCTGCGGCCTGCCCAACCGCACTCTCAGTCCCGAATACATATCTGCGGCTCGCCACCTCGCCGGCCGCGCCAGGCGGGTGGCCAGCGTCTGCACCGGTGCGTTCGTCCTGGGTGCCGCGGGTCTCCTCGACGGCCGCAAGGCGACAACGCACTGGCACCACACCCAACGGTTGCAGGAGCTCTATCCGCAAGCCGAGATCATTCATGACAGCGAACTCGTATCGGACGGCAACCTCATCACCTCGGCCGGAGAAGGCGCCGGCATCGCGCTGACCCTGCACCTCCTCAAAGAGGACCAGGGCGAGAAGGTGCGCAGCGTGGTTGCCCGGGATCTGGTGGTCTACCAACCGCCCCCCGCCGACCCCGCAGGCCAGGTGACGTCCGCACCCCGCAATCCGCTGGTGCGCAAGCTGACGGAGGAGATCGTCGCGGATCCCTCGGCGCAGTACACGCTGACCGACCTCGCCAGCCGCGCCGCTGTCAGTCCGCGCCACCTCTCACGACTCTTCCAGGAAGAACTGCGGACGACGCCCGCCAAGTTCGTGGAGCAAGTACGGTTCGACACGGCCCGCTCCCTCCTCGACAGCGGGGAGTCCGTCACCAACACCGCCTTCATGTCGGGCTTCGGCAGCATGGAAACCCTGCGGCGCGCCTTCATCACCCGCCTGGGAGTGTCACCGCGCGCCTACCAGCATCGATTCAAGACCGTCTAGCGCCTACGCGGCATCGCCGGCGACGAGCGCGGCCGGCATCCCACTGGTGCCTACGGTCCTACCTTCGCGGTCGCGTCACCCCTTCCCCGCCGCTTCCGAACTCGGCCGCTGCTACCCGCTTCCCCGACCGACGCATGGGCCGGGCCGGCACGCACCGCTCGAGCGGATGGGAGTACTGCTTCCTACCCGCGTACGTCGCGGGCACCGACGCTCGGACCGGGACCAAAGCTCTGCCCAAGACCACGCTCGGGCCGGGACCGACGCTCGGGACACGCCCAGAACGCGAACCGTTCCGCATGCGATTGCCGCAGGTCCACCCTGCCTGCCGTGGTGCATCAACCCACAAGCATGCTTTCGCGCCGCACCAGCCCCGCACGACCTCTCGTGGTCGCCAGGCCGGCCGCACGCCTGCTCGTTGGGCGGCGCCCGCCCTGCACGCTCGCTCGATGGGACATTGCGGCGCACAGGACAGGCAGAAGTCCAGGGGCTGGCGCATTCCGACTGCCGCCTTCACTACTGCTGAGGAGACTGAATGCTGGAGATCGCCGGAGATCTGGCTCGGTGGATCGACGAGGAACGCGACTTCGCCGTCGCCACGGTCACGGCGGTCGACGGAAGCGCACCGCGGCCAGTAGGAGCCGCCCTTGCCGTCGCTTCGGACGGAACCGTCGTCGGATCGGTCTCCGGCGGATGTGTGGAAGGCGCCGTCTACGACCTGTGCCGGCAAGCCCTCCAGGACGGCCAGGTCAGCGGCGAAAGCTTCGGCTACAGTGACGACGATGCCTTCGCCGTGGGTCTGACATGCGGTGGCAGCATCGATGTTCTGGTCACCCCGGTGCGAAAGGCGGATGCCGCCCGGGCGGTTGTCGCTTCCGCTGTGGCGGTAGCCGCACGAGGCGTGGCGACAGCGGTGGTGCGGGTGGCACGAGGTCCAGCCGACCTCTTGGGGCACGCACTGCTGGTCAGGCCCGACGGCTCACACGAGGGTGGCTTCCATGGCCGTCCCGGACTGACCCCGGCCGCCGTGGCCGCCGCCCGTGCTGCTCTCGCAGCGGGCCGTACCGGCACCGTGGTTGTCGGGGAAGACGGCTCGTACTGCGGAGTTCCTATCACGTTGCTGGTAGAGACGAGTGTCCCCGCACCTCGTATGATCGTTTTCGGTGCTACGGACTTTGCCTCAGCGCTCGTCCCAGCAGGGAAACTTCTCGGCTACCACGTGACGGTGTGCGACGCCCGTCCTGTTTTCGCCACCCCCGCGCGGTTCCCCGCGGCCGACGAGGTGGTCGCGGCGTGGCCGGATCGGTATCTGGCGTCCACGCGCACGGACGACCGTACGGCGCTCTGCGTGCTCACCCATGACGCGAAATTCGACATTCCCTTGCTACAGCTGGCCCTGCGGCTTCCGGTCGCCTACGTCGGGGCCATGGGTTCGCGGCGCACACACGCGGACCGACATCGCAGGTTGCTCGCGGCAGGGCTCAGCGAGCTCGAGCTGGCTCGGCTCCGCTCACCGATAGGTCTTGATCTCGGGGCGCGTACCCCCGAAGAGACAGCCGTGTCCATCGTCGCGGAGATCATCGCCCTCCGCCACGGCGGCAGTGGAACACCCCTGCAGCTGTCGAGCGGCCCCATTCACCAGGAACCGGCGACGCTCCCGCCACAACCCGTCTCGAGTTGAGGCCACACACCCATGCCGTGGCGCACCCCGGCCGGGCCGGCTGGCTGCCGGAGGCGCACCGCCGCGCACCGAAGGGTCTTCGAGGACGCCTGACCACTGTGCCCAGCCGGCCACCGTCCCGCGCTACCCACCCGTCCTGAAAGAATGTGATGACGATCATGAACGAGTCCGACGTCGCGCGAGCAGAGGCCTTCAAGGTGCTCTGCGACCGTTGGGAGAACGCCTGGAACGATCTGGACGGCGACGCCGTCGCGGAGTTGTGCGCGGAGGATCTCCTCTACGACGAACCCGCACTGGGTGACACCCGGCGCGGCCGGGAGGCTGTTCGCCGTCACGTGAGGGACATGGCGCGCACCTTCCCCGACGGCTCGTCCTCGTTCACGCGCATCGGGCTGTACCTCGAGGTGGAGCGGTCGGCGATGATCGTCGCGTGGCAGTTCAGAGGCACCCCTGTCGGTGCGGATCGGCTCGTGGAGTTCCACGGTGACGACCGTCTGGAGGTGGGCGAGGACGGCCTCATCCGCGCCTATCGAGGTCTGTACGACAATCGCCTTGTGCGCAAGCTGTTCCGCGAGGCGTACGACGGCTGAGCGCGGCTCGCGCGAGGTGCGCGAGTCACCGCTCCGCCTTTGGTCGGCACTGGCCGGCCGGACGTCTTGTGGCGTCGGATACACGGCGCACGCCGGCCGGAGATCGTGAGGGGACAGCCCGCGACAGGAGGATGGACACCGTGACCATCGAGCACCGGCAAGAGGTGAGGGTGTGAACGAGACGAAGGCACTGGTGACCGGCGGCAGCGGGTTCGTCGGGAGCCACCTGGTCCGGCGACTGCTGGAGCGGGGCTACCAGGTGCACGCCACGGTGCGGAGCACCACGCACTCGGCCAAGGTCAGGCCCCTGCACAGGCTTCAGCAGGAGTTCCCCAGCCGGCTGTGCCTGTTCGAGGCGGACCTCCTCCGACCGGGCTCCTTCGACGAGGCGATGAACGGCTGCCGTGCGGTCTTCCACGTCGCGTCGCCGTTTCGCATGCCGGAGAAGATCAAGGACGGCCACAAGGACATGGTCGAACCGGCCCTGAACGGAACACGCAACGTGCTGGCGAGCGTGGAACGGACACCCACCGTCGACAAGCTGGTCCTCACCTCGACCGTCGGCGCGATCTTCGGCGACTACATAGACGTACTGGGCATGGCCGAGCAGACGTTGTCGGAGAAGTACGTCAACACCACCAGCACGGTGGACAACAACCCCTACCACTACGCGAAGACCCTCGCCGAGCAAGAGGCGTGGGCAGCGGAGGCGGCCCAGAGCCGCTGGCGCATGGTGTCCGTCAACCCCGGACTGATCCTCGGCCCGTCCCTGACCCCCGCATCCGAATCCGGCAGTCTGTTCCTGCTGGACGAGCTGTTCAAGGGCTACTTCTTCTACGGCGCCCCCGACTTCAGCTTCACCACGGCCGACGTCCGGGACGTGGCCGACGCGCACATCGCCGCCGCGGAGAATCCCGACGCCGAGGGCCGGTACATCGTCGCCGCCGAAACGATGACGTCCTTCTACGAGATGGCTCGCATCATCCGGACCCGGCACCCTCGTGACCTGCGCCTGCCCCGCACAGCGCTTCCGCACTGGCCGGTGCGCGTTCTGGGCCCCGCATTCGGACTGACGCAGGACTACATCCGCAAGCACCTCGGCATCCGCTTCCGGGTGGACAACAGCCGGAGCGTGCATGAACTCGGCATCACCTACCGCTCGATCGAGGAGACTGTGCTGGACCACTACGAAACCTGGCTCCAGCAGCGGCGAGGGCATCAGGTTCCGTCGCCCCATGGCACGCCCACATCAGGAGTGATGCGAGGGTGACGGCTGCCTCGTGGGACTCGGCGGTCTTGTCGTACCGGGTGGCGATGGGTGCAGTCGCGTGAGCCCGTCGGCGTGTGCCCTGTGTTGTGTGCGGCTCGTCCGGCTGGGAGCAGGGCGGTGGTCCACGGGCGGGGGGGGGGGGGGGGGGGGGGGGGGGGGGGGGGGGGGGGGCCGGCGGCGGGGGGGGGGGGGGGTGGGGGGTGGGGGTGCGGGGGGGTGCGCCGGGGGGGGTGGGCGGTGTGTGGTGGGGGGCCGGGCGGGGGGGGGGGGGGGGGGGCGCCCCGGGGGGGGGGGGGGGGCCCGGCCTCGCCCCCCCCCCCCCCGAGGCCGTGGACGGGTGTCAGCTGTTGTTCGTGCCCGAGGGCTGAGCGAAGTCCGCAGCGTGGTCACGGGCGAAGTCGCTGATGGTGCGGGGCGCGGTGCCGGTCGTCTTCTCCACGGTGTCGGTGATGGTGGCGCCGTAGCCTGGGCGCAGAATGCCGTCGTAGAGGGTGGCGATGTCTTCCGCGTAGTCAGGCGCGTTGCCGAGGGCGACGTAACGGCGCAGGAAGTCCTCTCGGGTGGCGTCGATGTGGCTCAGGGACCGGCCGACGACGTCACCCACGCGGGCCAGGGCCTGGTCGATGGTGAGCGCCTCGGGGCCGGTCAGGACCAGGTCGCGGTTGTCCGTGGAGCCAGAGGTGAGTTCGACGGCCGCGACGTCAGCGATGTCGCGGGAGTGAATCATGGCCATGGCGCCGTCACCCGTCGGCAGAGCGAGCCGCCCGGAGGCGTCGATCCAGGGGATGAATTGCAGCAGGTTGTCCATGAAGAACGCAGGCCGCAGCACCGTGTACGCAACGCCACTGGCGGCGAGCTCTTGCTCGGCAGCGTGATGGACGCGAGCGAAGGCGATCGGTGCTTCAGGCGAGGCGCCGCCGACGCTGAGCTTGACCAGGCGCTGCACTCCTGCTGCGGCCGCGGCCCGGATGACGTTCCGCTCCTGGGCGAGTTGGTCGGACGTGTTCGCCGTCACCAGGAACACCGCGTCGACGCCGGCCGGCAATGCGGGTACGGCGTCGGCGTTCGCGAGGTCGGTGACCACCACTTCGACGCCCGGCAGGTCCTGGTCGCGCAGCGCGGCGGCGCTTTCCTGACGGCGCACGACGCCCCTGACGGGCACCTTCCGCTCGGCCAGCGTGCGAACCACCAGGCCGCCTACGGTGCCCGATGCGCCGGTGACGAGTACCTTCATCTTGTTGCTCCTCATGAGTGCTGTAGCCCAAGCGAAGCATGGCTGGGCATGCCTCGCATCCGCCCTCCTGTCGGCGAGGGCAGGGGCGCGCCATCGTTGATCTTCTGTCGTCCGTGGCCCCCCGTGCGGGGCGGCGACTGCGCATGCGCACTGCGCGCAGGCTCGCCCTTACCGGGGGCCGGGCGCCGTGAGGGCCGCTCTCACGTCCTCCAGGTGCAGCGGCAGGTCACGGAAGCGCTTGCCCGTTGCGTGATGTACGGCGTTGGCGATGGCGGCCGCCGCACCGACGATGCCGATTTCGCCGATCCCCTTACCTCCGACCGGACTGAGTTCCTTGTCGGCTTCGGGCAGCATCACGACGTCGATGTCATGAACGTCGGCGTGGGCCGGGAAGTGATATCCGGCCAGGTCGGACTGGACGAAGTCGCCGTAGGCCTGGTCGATCTCGGCGGCTTCCATCAGGGCCCCGCCGATCCCCATGATCATCCCGCCGATGAGTTGAGATCGGGCGGTGCGGGGGTTGATGATCCGGCCGGCTGCGAACACGCCGAGCATCCGCCGCACGCGTATCTGGCCCGTGATGGTGTTGACCTGTACCTCGGCGAATTGCGCGCCGTAGGCGTTGCGGCTGACGTCGTGCATGGCGCTCACCTCCTCGGTCGTGTCGACGTCCACCGTGACGCCCAGCTGTGCGCCGGTGCGGAGTCTCTCCTTCAACGTCCGCCCGGCCTTGTCGACCGCCCAGCCCCAGGAGGCGGTGCCGAGAGAGGCTCCGGCGAACGCGGCCGCGCTGTAGGAGGCACGGCCCAGATCGAGACGTACCTTCTCGACCGGGACTTCCAGTGCGTCCGCGGCGATCTGGGTGAGCACCGTCCGGGATCCGGTGCCGATGTCGACCGCACCGATCGCGACGCTGTAGGTTCCGTCGAGCTCTGCGGTGGCGGACGCGCGGCTGGGCACCGTGAAGACGGGATAGCGGGAAGCGGCCACGCCGGTGCCCACGAGCCACCGGCCGTCATGACGGACGCCCGGGCGCATGTCGCGTTCCGGCCAGCCGAATCGCTGCGCGCCTGTGGTGAGACAGGCTACGAGACTGCGGCTGCTGAAGGGCTTGCCGTCCGACGGATCCACCGTGGGCTCGTTGCGTATGCGCAGCTCGATCGGGTCCAGGTTCAGACGGTAGGCGAGTTCGTCCATGGCGCATTCGAGAGCGAACATGCCTGGTGTCTCTCCGGGCCCGCGCATCCAGCCCGGAGAAGGAACGTCGAGGCGCACTGCGGTGGCTGTGGTCCGCGCATGGTCAGCCGCGTACATCATCCGGGCGGAGCTGGCGGTCTGGTCGACGTAGTCGGACAGCGCCGAGGCCATGTGCTGGGCTTCGTGCACGATGGCGCGTAGCTTTCCGTCGCTGTCGGCGCCGAGCCGGACGCGCTGGATCGTCGGTGATCGATAGGTCGCGTGCGCGCTCATCAGCGGCCGGTTCCACGCGACCTTCACCGGCCGGTCGACCAGCTTCGCAGCGAGCGCCGCCAGCACGGCGGGCGGACGCGGTGAGGCCTTGGCGCCGAATCCGCCGCCGACGTAGTCGCAGATCACCTCGACGTCGTCGGCCTCCATGCCGAAGAGTGCCGCGAAGGCCTGGCCGGTGTTCGAGGGACCCTGCTCGGAGCTGTAGAGGGTCAGCCGCCCGTTGTTCCACGTGGCGATGGTCGCGTGCGGCTCCATCGGATGGGGATGCTGTGCGGGCGTGGTGTAGGCGACGTCGAGGACGACCTCGGCTGTCTTCAGGGCCCTGTCCGCGTCTCCCCGGACGACGTTGCCGGGACCTAGGTCACCGACCATGCCCGGCACGTAGGCCCGGGGGTCGCGCGGGCGGAATGCCACGTCGTGCGGGTGTTCCTCATAGCGGAGGTCAAGGCTCTCCGCGCCTTCCCGGGCAGCCTCCAACGAGGTCGCGATGACCGCGGCGACGATCTGTCCCCGGTATGCGATCTTGTCCGACTGCAGGACGTACAGTTCAGGCACTGCCGCTTGCTGAACGGGGCCGAGATCGATCGGGCTCTTGAGCCGGGCGGCGTTGCCTGCGTGCAGGACTGCCACGACTCCGGGAACGCTCGTCGCGCAGCGCGTGTCGAGATCGGCGATGCGGCCCTTGACGACGGTCGAGATGACCGGCCACGCGTACAGGACGCCGTCTACGGAATGCTCGTAGGCGTAAGTGGCTGCCCCCATGACTTTTGCTCGCGCGTCCTGGCGTTCGAGCGGTGTCCCTACCGAGGTCATCGTGTCACCTTCCGGTCCTCCGCGGTGCGGACGAGGTCTGTGAGCAGCGCGGCCGTCACCTCACGGACGAGGTCCACCTTGAACGCGTTCTGAGGCAGCGGGGTGGCGTGACGCAGCTCGGCGCGCAATGCCCGCTCGAGCAATTGCCGGGACGGCTTGTGGTGGCGCAGCTCGGCCTCGGCGATGGAGGCACGCCACGGACGCGGCGCTACGCCGCCCCAGGCGATGCGCGCCTGCTCGATCCGTCCGTCGTCGTCCAGCACGACTGCTGCGCCGACGCTGACCACGGCGAAGGCGTACGACCACCGGTCCCGTACCTTGTGGTAACGCGTTACCGCGCCCGCGGGGAGGGCGGGAAGCGATATCTCGGTGATGAGTTCGCCGTGCTCCACGACGGTGTCCCGGTCGGGCGTGTTGCCTGGGGGGACGTAGAAGTCCTGCAGGGCCACAGCGCGTTCGGTGGTGGCGTTGCGCAGGTGCACAGTCGCGTCGAGGACGGACAGGGCGACGGCCATGTCGGAGGGCTGAGTCGCGATGCAGGATGACGAGACGCCGAGGATGCCCAGGTCGCGGTGGGCCCCGGTGCCGGCCGGACAGCCCGAACCGGGTGCCCGCTTGTTGCATGGCTTGCTGACGTCCTGGAAGTAGGCACAGCGGGTCTTCTGGAGCAGGTTTCCCGCCATCGTGGCGCTGTTGCGTAGTTGCCCGGACGCGCCGGCGAGGATGCTCTCGGAGAGCACGGGGAAGTTTCTGCGGATGAGGGGATCACCGGCGACGACCGCATTGGTCGCGGTGGCACCGATGACGGCTCCACCGTCCGCGTGGTGCGTCAGGTGATTCAGCGGCAGGTGAGAGATGTCCACCAGGACCCGCGGTCGGCGAACCCCGAGCTTCATCAGGTCGACCAGGTTGGTGCCCCCGGCGAGGTACAGCGTTTCGGGGTCGGCGCTGACCGCGGCGACGGCGTCGTCGACGCTCGCGGCACGGTGGTAGGCGAAAGTCCTCATCGGGTGCTCCCCGCTGCCGCGACCTGGGAGATGGCGGCGATGATGCCGTGGTGGGCGCCGCATCGACACAGGTTGCCGCTCATGCGTTCGCGGATTTCGTCGGGGGTGAGCGCGGAGGCCGACTCCACACCTGCCGTCACGTCGGCGGTGGCGTGGCTCGGCCAGCCGGCGTCGGCTTCGGCGAGTGCCCCGAGTGCGGAGCAGATCTGTCCCGGGGTGCAGTAGCCGCACTGCATCGCGTCATTGGCGACGAACGCCTCTTGCAGCGGGTGCAGATCGTCACCTTCCGTGAGATCGGCGACCCCCTCGATGGTGGTGATGGTCGCGCCCGAGGCGGACACCGCCAGTTTGAGGCAGCTGTTGATGCGCTGCCCGTTCAGCAGCACCGTGCACGCACCGCACTGTCCGTGGTCACACCCCTTCTTCGTGCCGGTGAGCCCTAGATGCTCGCGCAGCAGATCGAGCAGGGTGACGCGATGGTCGACCACCACCGTCTTCTTGGTGCCGTTGATGATCAGGGTGACTTCGCTCTGGTTGGCTGTGCTCACTTGACTCTCATTCTCTTCCGGGTTCCGCTGCTGCTGGGTGCGCGTCCGTGCTCGGTTCCGGCGGTGTCTCCTGGAGCAGACTGCGCAGCCGCGTCGCGGTGATGAGGACGGCCATGACCGCTGGTACGGCGAAGAGGCTGTAGTCGGCGGGCAGGCCGAAGCCGTCGACGACCAGGCCTCCGACGAAGGACCCCGTAGCCAGTGACAGCTGGCTGGCGGTCACGAACAGCGCCAAGCCGCCCTCGGCTGTCGTCCCGCGCATCATGTAGGTCTGCAACGAGATGGGGATGGCTCCGTAAGCGATCCCCCACAGGCACAGCGCGACGATCGCCGCGGGCTGGGAGTGCCACTGCCCGAGGACGAGCACCGATGCGGTGAGCACGGCCGCCGCTGTGCCCAAGGTGGCGGGGATACTGCGGTCCAGAGTCGCGCCGGCCGTGAAGTTGCCGACGAATCCGGCGACGCCGTAGAGCAGGAGGAGGGCACCGACTGCCGAGGCGGAGAAGTGCGCTTGATCTGTCAGGAACGACGAGACGAAGGTGTACGCCCCGAAGTGTGCGAAGAACAGCAGCGCGGACAGGAGCAGGCCCACTCGGACGCGGGGGCGGTGCAGGAGCCCGAAGACATCCCCGGCGTGCAGCGCGCGTACTGCGGGCATCTTGGGAAGGGTGCGCAGTTGGACCAGTAGGACCGCGACGCTCAAGGCGCTCGCTGTCGCCATGGCGGATCGCCACCCCCACCACTGGGCCATGAGGTTGCCGAGGGGGAGGCTTACCACCGTGCCGGCGGAGATGCCGGCCATCACCAGGGAGGTGGCCCGAGTGACTTGCGCCGGTGGCACGAGTCGGGGGCCCACTCCCACTCCCATGGTCCAGAAGGCGCCGATGGCGGCGCCCAGCAGCAGTCGCGCCGCTGTCAGGGTGGCGAAGTCGGGGGCGACGGCAGCGAGGGCATCCGACACCGCGACGACGCCTGTCAGTCCCCACAGCACGACACGCCGGTCGAGCTGTCCGAAGGCCAGGGTGAGCACTGGTGCGGCGACGGCCGCGAGGAGACCGGGCAGGACGACGGTCAGGCCCGCTCGTCCGGCGGAGACGTCGAACTGCTCTGTGACGTCCGGCAGAACGGCGATCATGACGAACTGTGAGAGGACGAGTGCGAAGGACGCGGCGGCCACCGCGCCGACGGCGATCCAGCCTCCTCGTCCGTGCTCGGCCGGCGTGGGCTGCTGCCCGGCATGCGGTGAGCCATGACAGGCCGGCAGAGTGCTTCTGGCGTGCTTCATGCCCACCGCTCGCGCATCCCCCTCGACCGGGACGACACGCGGCTGTGGCTGTTTGTGCTGGGACACCGATGAGCCTCTCCATCAACCGGGTGCGCCGAAGACGGCTGTCGCAGCGGACATCGGCAGCTACGCGGGGCGGGCTGCCGCGTCCGGCACCGGGACTTCCTCCGGCGCGCCTCCTGAAACTAACCGCGCCCACTGAATCGCCTCTGAATCACCAATGACTCCAAGCTGGTGAGGTCCGGCCGGCCTCGGGCGGCAAGGGTGGGGTGGCAGCGGCAGTCCGCTGTGCGGGAACGTCGACGCACGCAATACGTTTCTGACGTTGCCTGGTCGTCACGCCGACGAGTGTGTACGTGGAGCTGCGGGACCCCATACGTAGCGGCCGTCCACTGTCGTCGCACGGCTGCGCACCCCAAGCCGCAGGTGCGTCCGTGGCGCCGGGTGTGCACCGGCGACCGTGTTCTGGTGGACAGGTCAACTAATAGGTTACTCTTCCGGGGTCCGCCCGTCGTCTGCGCCCGCGTTCCAGGAGGAGGATGGAAGCCCATGGCTGAGCTGGTCGACCGTGGCCGTTTGCGGTTCGCCGTGTTCGGACCGCTGAGGGCCTGGCGGGACGCCTCCGAGCTGGACCTGGGCCCCAGGCAGCAGCGCCTGGCCCTGACTCTTCTGCTCCTGCGGACCGGTGCTCTGGTCGAGGTCGGCGAGCTGAAGCAGGTCATCTGGGACCATAAGCCTCCGCCGACCGCCGACAACATGGTCCACCGCTACATGGGGTCACTGCGGCGGCTGCTGGAACCGGGTCTGACGGCTCGGGCGAACGGGCGGTTCCTGGCACGGGAGACAGGTGGGTACCGCCTCGCACTCGACGGCACCGCCGAACTCGACCTGCTGGTCTTCCGTGCCCGCATCAAGACGGCCCGGCAGCTCGCGGAGGCCGACAGGAACAGCGAGGCACTCAATCTGTACTTGGCCGGCCTCTCCCTGTGGCAGGGGCGGTGCGCCGCCGGTATGGGAGCCGCTGCCGAGGATCATCCGGTGTTCGTCGCGATCGACCGGGAGTGCGTCGAGGCCACGCGGGAGGCCGCGCGAGTCGCCCTGCGCTGTGGCCGCGGCGCACAACTGCTGCCCATGCTCAGAGAGGCGGCACTGCGCCATCCCCTGGACGAGGCTCTGCAGGCCGAACTGCTGCTCGCCCTGACCGCCGATGGCAAGCAAGCCGAGTCCATCAGGCTCTTCGGCGAGGTCCGCAGGCGGTTGGCCGAGGATCTGGGTGTGGATCCGGGCCCCGAACTGCGTGCCGCGTACGAATCGATTCTCCTGCAGGACGGCGTCGCGATGGCGCCCAGTGCTTCCCAGGTCAGGGTCCCGCCGGCTCAACTCCCGTCCGACCTGCGTTTCTTCACGGGACGTGGCCGCGTGCTGCGCGAGGCTGTGAGCCTGATCCGAAGTGAGCAACCCGCACTGCCGATCGTCGCGTTCGACGGAATGCCCGGGGTGGGAAAATCCACCCTCGCCGTGCATCTGGCCCATCAGGTGGTCGGTGACTTTCCCGACGGGCAGCTGTATGCGGATCTACACGGATTCGACGAACGGGGTTGCGGGGCCGAGCCCGCAGAGGTCTTGGAGGGCTTCTTGGGCGCGCTCGGTGTGAGTCCGGGCGCGATCCCTCCCTCCCTCGATGCGCGAGCCACTCTGTTTCGCAGCATCGTCGCCGGCCGGCGCATTCTGCTCCTGCTCGACAACGCCCGTGACGCCGAGCAGGTGCGTCCTCTGCTGCCCGGCACCGCAGGAAACGCGGTCGTGGTGACCAGCAGACGGCGGCTGACAGGACTGGCCGCGACACACGGGGCCCATCTCGCGCGCCTGGACGTCCCGCCCATGGAGGACGCTCGCACGGCTTTCATGAAGCGCGTCGGCCGTCAGCGGGCGTCCGCCGAGCCTGCGGCGCTCGACGAGATCATCGAGTACTGCGGACGGCTGCCGGCGGCGCTGGCGGTCGTCGCCGCCCGGGCGGCTGCCCACGTCGGCCGGCCCCTGCCGGGTGCCCACGTCGGCCAGCCCCTGTCGGATCTGGCGGCGGAGCTGCGCGGGACCCGCAGACTCGATGCGATGGGGGACACCCACCTTGATCGCGACGTCCGCTCGGTCTTCTCCTGGTCCTACCGGCACCTCAGTGAGGAGGCGGCCCGCGCGTTCCGGCTCCTGCCGCTGCATCCGGGTCCCTCGATCACGATCGACGCGGCGGCCAGCCTCGTCGGAGTGCCGCTGTCGGCGGCCCGCTCGCACCTGACGGAACTGGCGCAGACAGGACTGGTCGACTGGGATCTCCTCACGGGTTACCGGCTGCATGACCTGACCCGTGCGTATGCGCTCGAACTGAGTGCTGACCACGAGTCCAGCGTCGATCAGGACACAGCACGCCAGCGGCTTCTGCAGCACTACCTCCACACCGCCCACGGCGCGGTACGGCTTCTGCGTCCGTGCTACGAGCCGTTCCCCGCACCGCAGCCGATGGCCGGCGTGACACCTCAGCGGCTGCCCGACGAGACGGCCGTCCTGCTGTGGTCGGCGCACGAGCGTCACGCCCTGCGTGCCGCTGTCTCAGACGCCGCCGAGCGCGGAGAGTCAACTACGGCCTGGCAGCTCGCCCTGCTGATGAAGGATCTCTTCCTGCGACAGGGCTGGGGGCGGGAGGCCGCCAGCCTGTTCGACACCGTCCTGGATTCGGCGCGACGAGCCGGAGACGTCATCGGGATGGCGCAGAGCCACCGCGGCCTGGGTTTCCTGTGTCATCTGCTCGGCGACGAGAAGACAGCAGCGCAGCATCTCCGACTCGCTGTCGAAGTGCTCGCCCCGTACGGAGAATCCCAAGGGTGCAGTCTGGCGACCTTGAGCCGGGGATACATCGCCTGTCTCGAGGGTGATCATGACGGTGCGCTGAAGGCTCTCTGCGAGGCCCTGGCCTCGTTCCGGGCAGTCGGAGAACGGCCGTTGGAGGCCATCGCCCTCGCATCGATCGCCGAGGTCCGGCTCGCCGTGGGCGGTCAGCCAGGCCGCACGGCACGGGACGTCCAGCGCGCCGGTTGACAACCACGGCACACGCCCGAGATACGCATGAAGCTGAAATGCGATTTTGGATAGTGATGCATCTATCGATTAGAGTGTCAACTATGAACCCCGGTACTGAGGTCGTCGCTGTCACCGAGACGCGTCTGACCCACGAACTGCACCGCCGTGCCACCACTCTGCTGTCAGAGGCTGCGCTGCGCACGTCGGTGCCCCTCGAAGCCCTCGCGGAACTGCGCGGCTACCTGGTGAAGAACCTGCACCATCACCACGAGACCGAGGACAACCAGCTCTGGCCGCTGATCGTGGACGTATCACCGGAGGCGGCCGCGAAACTGGCTCCGCTCAGCGCGGAGCACGACCGGCTGGACGCGGCACTTGACGCGCTGGAGGCCGCACCGATCACCAGCGATGCGGACCGGGAGAACCTCCACCAGGCGGCCGAGGCGGTACGCGTTCTCGTCCACCGCCACCTCGAGCACGAGGAACCCATCCTGTTCCCGGCGCTCGCCCAGCACCTGTCGCCGGAAGACTGGACGGCCTTCTCCCAGCAGGTCATCGCCACCTCGCCCACCGAAGCGGCACACCTGACGGTCGGGTTCTTCGACGAGGTCGGAAAGCCCGAAGAGGTCGCACTCATCCTGTCGGGACTTCCGGAGCCGGCCCAGCAGTTCGTGCCCGTCATGCGGGAACAGGCCCGGGCGGCTCTCGCCGTGCTGTCCGGCACGGCGGGGAGCTGACCACGATGAGACTCGGCCTCGCGGTGCCGTTCGTCGATCACGGAAAGCTGCTGTCATGGGCGCAGCGCGCGGACGAGGGCCCGTACCACCGGCTCGGGCTGCCGGACCGGATCGTCTACGACAATCCTGAGACGATGATGATGCTCGCTGCCATGACGGCAGTGACCACGCGTATCCGCCTGCAGTCGGAGATCTTGCTGGCGCCGTTGCGTGAGCCTGTTGTGCTGGCCAAGCAGTGCGCGACACTTGACCGTCTGTCCGATGGACGTTTCACCCTGGGACTCGGAGTCGGCGCCCGCCCGGACGACTTCCACGCCGTGGGAGCCGACTTCTCCCGACGCGGCCGACGCCTCGATGAACAACTCGCGGTGATGCGCCGCGTCTGGTCCGGTGAACCTCTCTCCGAGGACGTCGGTCCGGTGGGTCCGAACCCGCTGACGGCGCGTGGACCGGAGTTGCTCTTCGGCGCCTTCGCGCCGAAGGCACTCGCACGAGTGGCCCGCTGGGGCGACGGGTTTCTGTGCGCCTCGCTGCCTGACCAGGCCGGTGAGATGTTGCGGCTCGTCAGTCAGCAGTGGCGGGAGGCGGAGCGGAGCGGTCAGCCTCTGCTGATCGGGCAGATCAATGTCGCGCTGGGTCCGGACTCCACCGTGCAGGAGGCGCGAACGAACATGCTGCGCTATTACGGATTCGCGCCGGAGTTCGCCGAACTGAGCGCCAAGGAGATGATCACCACCGAGGCCGGTATCCGGAAGGCGATCGACGCGTACCGCGATCTCGGGGCGCACGAGGTGATCCTCGGATGCTGGTCCGACGACATCGGGCAGATCGACCGCCTCGCTGCACTCGCTGACTGAGAACTGCCGCGACGTCAGGGGGCTGTGAGCAGAGCGTGCCTCGCAGCCCCCGCCAGCCACTCCTCGGCATCGCCGAAGTTCCAATGCCGGTGCCCCACCAGACTGAACCAGGCGTCCTGACCCAGGTAGAACCAGAGCACGTCCACCGCTTTGTTCACGTCGATACCGGGAAGCAAGGCATCGAGCTCCTGCAGACGTTCGGCAACGGCCCTCAACGCCTCCACATACTGCGCATTGCCGGCCGCGAGTACCGCGGCGGCAGACGGCTCGGCATGACACTGGGGCACCAGCGCCACCAGCATCCGCCAGTGGCTCTCGTGTGCCTGACGAGTGCCGCGCGCAGTGGCGTTGACGACCTCACGAGGATCATCAACCTCGAAGATCCGGCGCATGGTGCGCTCGACGTTGGGGTCTTCGATCGCGGGAGTCAGCAGATCTTTGAGGATGTCCGCCTTGCCGCCGGTGCTGGCGTAGACGGTCTGCACCGCAACCTGCGCTGCCGAGGCGATTCGCGCGACCGTCACGGACGAGTAACCCTCGGTGATGAACAGTTCTTCCGCGGCTGCCAGGATCGCCGCTCGTGTCTCGGCTGCCCCTTGCGTGCGGCGAGGCGAACGATAACTCCTGGTGGCCACCTTCACCTCACTCGCCTACCGGACGTCGCTCAAGGGCGTACCTTACCGGTTCCGCACTGATCGCCCATCACCGATCGATGTCCGCTGTCACGGGTACCCACCTCGCGCATGCAGGGCTGCTCCAGGTGACAGCCGTGATGGCGGTGCGCCGCACGTAGGCCGCCGACGTGTTGAGCGGCGTGGCGGATCTGCCTCGACTCGAAACGACATGTGCCGCAGGGGACCACACATATGTCGGGTCGGCCAAGAGCCCGGCGGCCGCAACGTGACCTCGCCGCGCTCAGGACTCTGAGTAGCATGCCCAGCGTATCCACACGCAAGGGAGTGCACGCTCATGGCCGCCAAACCCCGCCCCGTCACGCTCAGGTCGCGCTACGCGGAACAGGCCGTAGCGGATCTGGAGGAAAACCGGCGCCGGCAAGCAGAGCTCTTGAGCCATCTGGAGGTGCTACGGCAGGAGGAGACACTTCTGCTGGACATCATCGACCTCGCCGGGAAACCCCCCACCAGACAAGGGTCGGGGCCGGCGCCGGCCCGGTACGAAGCAACGGGAGACGTCTCGGAACCTGGCGGCCCCACATCGCATGAACCTTCACCCCGCGCGTCGGCCGCCACCGACCCGGCGCCCCACGCCGGCACAGGCGGCAAGAGCAGTGGTCGACAACCCCTGCTCAGAGATCTACTCCTGGATCTCCTTCGCGCCCATCGAGAGCCACGCCCGGCGAAGGAAGTCTGGCGGGACTGCCTGCGGAAACATCCAGATCGCTCTCCCAGTAACCAGGTCGTGCGTAACACGCTGGAAGGACTGGTCGCCGAGGGTCGTGTCGAGCGACACAAGCAGGGTCACGCGGTCACGTACGCGATCGTCGAGTCGACGCGCGGAGAATAATGAGGCGGCCAACCGGGCCCCACACAGCAGACGCACACCTGACGGACGTCACGTGCCCCTGCCCGTAGTAGGCCACGGCAGGTGCGATTGCGGAGGTCCAGCCGCTCGACGACCCAGGGCGCGGTTGCGTCTCCAACGCACACAGCCCGGCGGGCCTGATGGGGCCCCTGTTCGTTCAGCTCCGGCCGACGCGGGCGGCCTGGGGTCTTCGGCTGTCCGCGGGTGCAGGACGGGGCCCTGGCCGCTGACAGCGGGTGCCCGCGAGGCCAACGTACGTGCCAGGCCCGCCCGTCACACCCAAGTGCGTCGACCACCATGGCCGCAGAGACCCGGAGGCGCGCGCGATTCCCTGCCCTCACAAGGTAGGAGCCCTGGACTAGACTCACAAAGATAATGAGTCTGGCAGAAACTATAGACCGTCCAATGCTGATGGACCCTCTTGAAGACGTCCTCGCTCTCGTCGAGGTCCGCGCGGAGCGGGCGTCGACGCTGACCGGACGCGGGGACTGGGCCTTGCGTTTCCCAGCTCCCGCGGGTGCGAAGTTCAACTCCGTCCTCGTCGGCTCCTGCATGCTCGACACACCCGGGCTGGACCACCCGCTGACGCTACGCGCAGGCGACTCCTTCCTCCTCACCCGACCGCAGGAGTTCGTCCTCGCTACCTCGCCACAGAGCAGCGTGCAGCCGGCCTCCCCCCTCTTCCGTGTGACAGGCGGAGCAAGCGCTGAGGTCGGATCCATCGACCAGCCGGTGACCGCACGCCTGGTCGGCGGGAGCTTCACCTTCGGCCGGCGCGCCCGCGAGCTCCTGCTCGACGCACTTCCCCCAGTGATCCATCTCCCTGCCCACGCAGAGGGCGCGGCCATGCTCCCTCACCTCCTGAGCAGGATCGACCAGGAGGCCCGTACGGGCGGCCTCGGCGCGAACGTGATCACCGAGCACCTCGCCGTGGTGTTGCTCATCGATGTCGTCCGCCACCACCTCACCCATCACCCGGACCAGACCGGCTGGTTGCACGGCCTCAGCGACCCGGTGGTCTCCGCGGCCCTCCGAGCCATGCATGCCGACCCCGCCCGACGCTGGACGGTCAGGCTGCTCGCGGACATCGCACACGTCTCCCGCTCGACACTCGCCGCACGCTTCAAAACCGCCGTCGGCCAAGGACCTCTCGAGTACCTCACTCGGTGGCGCCTCGAACTGGGGGCACACCGGCTCACCGCAACCGACCAGACGATCGCCACCATCGCCGGTGCCGTGGGTTACGGCTCCGAGGCGGCCTTCGCGCTCGCCTTCAAACGCGAACTCGGCACTCCGCCGGGCAGCTACCGCAGGGAGTCCCGCAAACAGGACGCGGCGCGAGCGGCTTCTCCTCCGGCGGGAGGCTAGGTGAGGGGGCGCGGGGAGAGGTCACGCGACGGCTCCCCCACCCCGCCACGCCTGGCGACAAGGAACCAATGTCGCGGGATGGCACAGCCAGGGAGGCGCCCGCCGGCCAGCCGCGCACCGGTCGACGGAATCCGTCGGCCGCCCCGGCGTCACGCGCGCACCGCCGCGCCCCGTCATGCCCGCGCCGCCGGCCGCCGAGCCGGCCCGGGTGGCGGAGACGTACACCGCGTGCGCGTGCGAGGGTGGCACGGGTGGCCCCGACGACGCCGGGCACTGTGCATTCTGTCGCTGCCGCGTGCCCTGGTACCCGGACGGCTACAGAGCCGAGGCCGGACCACGGCCGGTCTGCTGGGGCCGCTGGACCACCCGCCCGTCTGCCGATGAGCGGGCGTTGCGGGGCTGCCCGGAGCCGGTGCGGACGTGATCCGTGCGGTGGCGTCGATGTCCGCGCCGGTCGGCCGCACACCGCTGCCCACCAAGTGGAGCGAGTGAGCATCGATCACACCGGAAACCTGCTCACTCGCTCCATCCACCGTGCCTGCATCCGGCACCCATGCCTACCACCACACGTGACCGGGCTCGGTACGTGCGGTCGGGGCGGCCTCTCGTCAATGGGCCCGAGGCCTACTCGGCATCGCTGGTCGTGGCCTCGGATCCGGTCGGTTCCGTAGACCTCGTGCCGGTGCTCCCGCCCTTCTTGCCCGTCTCGATGGGGGTGTGGCGCCGCCGTTGCAGCTCATCGCGTTCGACGTCCGGGATCGTCATCGACTCGGCAAGCACGGCGGCGAGCGCGTCCACTTGAGTGCGGTCGATGTCAGCGTGGAAGAGCCACCGGATGTTCTCGTCGCGCGTGATGAGGTCGATCGCCAAACGCGCGGTTCGGTCCTGTGCGGTCGCTGCTCGGACGTATCGCACTCGGTCGATCGGGATGCCTTGCCGGATCTCGCCTTGCTCAAGGAATGCGTTCGCCTTGGCCGTGATGATGCGGCGGTCCGTGACGGCGACCAGTGTCTTTGCCGCGGCCCTGTCCTTGTCCCTCGCTGCGGCCAACTTCTCCTTCGCTCCGCCGAGGATCGCAGAAATCGGACCGAGGGCATCGAGCTGGTCGGGGAAGCCGAGGACACGTACGGTCTCACCGTCCTCGAGGAACCATCGCAGGATGCGAAGGTACGGCTCGAGATCCAGCGATGTCGGCGCGCAGACGACCTCCGGAGCCTCGAGCGGAGGGGCCGGCGGATGGAGAACATCGGCAAGCGGCTCGAGCGCCTCCAGAAGACGGGCGGAGGTCTCGCGGGCTGCCTTCGAATCCCTCCGCTTCCCCGTCAGTGACTGTGACAGCGTGTCGCGTCCGGGGAGCTCGGCGACGATGCGTAGCTCCCGCGTCAGCGCGTCGACGAGGCTCGTCGTCTCGGCGAGAGCGGAATCGAGCTCCGTGCGAGTGTCGCGCGCGATGACGTCGACGAGCCGTGCCTCGTCAGCGTCTTCGCGTCCAGCGGCTCTCGCCTTCCCGGCGCGGAGCGCCTGATACCCGGTCCATGCCTTGACGGAGGACAGGAGGGCGTTGGCGTCGAAGAGGATCGCCTCGGCGTTCGCCTGGAGATACTCACGGCGCTGACGTGTGTCGGGCCGATCGATCTGGCCGACGTGGCCGCGGACGTTCCGTCGGTACAGGTCGAGCTGCTTACGCAGTGCCGCTTCACTACCCGCGACGCTGTCCCACAAGGAGGTTGGCACCGATCCGACCTGTCGCGCCTGGTCGACTGCGCGATCGACGGTGGCGACGAGCCCCGTCAGTTCGGCCCACTGCTCGTTGCGGATGCTGGTGAGTACCTGGCTCGTCAGCGCGACGTTCGTCCTGACAAGGCCCGTGACCTCACTCAGCTGCATCTGAAGGGCGACCATGGCCAGCGCCGGCCCGACCGAGGCCGAGGTCCGCGCCTTGTTCACCGCGGTCAGGGGGATGAGGCGGGCCTGACCGACGATCTTGCCGTTGGCGAACACTGCCCCGAGGTTCGCGCCGTCCTTGACGGCGAGCGTTCCGCCGGCGTTCAGCAGGGCCCGTGTCGCGTCGCTGATTTTGTAGAGCCCCTGCACACCGGCGAATGCGTTCCCGAGGTTGCCGGCCACGGTCGCCGTACTTCCGATCGAGGCCAGGACTGCGGTGATCTGCCGACGGTCGGCGGCCGGCACGATCCCGAAGTCGATCAGATCGGACTTGAGTTCCGCCGGGACGTCACCGAAGACGAAAGCAACCCCTGGGAGCACCTCCGCCAGGACCGTCGACGCCGTCGCCGAGTCGATGTCCGGGTCGGGTATCGGATCGTCCGCAACAGGTGAGTCGGCGGTACTGATCTGGCGGTTCTCCTCAGGCTCGGCGATCTCCATCGAGTCCGAAGGGTCCTGCATCCGATCTCCTCCCCGCGAGGGCGCGCAACGGCCAGACGTCGTCGGCGTTTCACTGCCGAAGTCTACGGCTCGACGCCCTGCGGTTCGGTGACAACCCACGTTCCGTTCCGTCGCTTCGCGAACGTCAGGAGTCACCCGCGCCACGACGGGCGTTCGATGCCGGCAAGCTCCAGTGACCACGCCGGCGGCCGTGCCGCGTTCCGCGCGGATGCCGAGCCTTGTCATTCCGCGGGGCGTGGGCCGGTCGGCCGACGTGTGCGGTTAGGGGACCGTGGCCGGGCTCGTCGAGGGGGCGCCGTGGCTGCTCACGTGTGTGTCCCGTCCTTCTGCCGTCCGGATCGGAGGTGAACTGGTAGGACGGCAACTGCTGGAACAGGCCGGGCCGTTCGGCGAGCTGCTGGTAGGTGCCCTCCTGCACGATCCGGCCTTCGTCGAGGACCACGATCCGGTCGGTGACGGCGACGTTGGTGATGCGGTGGGTAACGGGTCCGCCGGGGTCAGATCGTGACAGACGTTCTCTTGCAGGGTGTCGGTCGCCCCGGGTGGGCTCTGACGGGACGGAGGGACACTCGAACGCGTGACGTCGCTCCTTCGTGGTCTTGCCTCCAGCCGTCATCAGCGCTCGGCTGGGGCGGCACCGGGTGGGAGATGCCGACCTTCAGGCGGGGGATCGGATCAGCGCGCGTGCTCCAGGGCCTCGTTCCAGGCATCGATCTGGGGCGGGTCGAAGAGCGGCGTCTCGGGACCATCGAGGTACGAGAACAGGGCGTCATCCGAGGGAGCCCGGCTCATACCGCGCGCTCGCCGCGTGGCTGTGAAAATCGCTGTCCGATTGTGGAACGAGGTGATAGAGAGTCCATGTGACGACGACCCTCGAGTTCCCCGTTCTCCTGCGACTGATCGACGAACGGTCGACCGCCTTCCGCACTGCGATCGCCTTCGCGCCCGGCCTCGACGTGCAGGTGCCGACCTGCCCGGAGTGGACGCTGTTCGATCTGGCGCAGCACATCGGCGAGGGGCGCCGCGCCTGGGCCGCCACCGTCGCCGCGGGGCCTGCCGCTCCGGCCAAGTCCGAAGCGGAGGGCGCCCCCGCTGCGCCTCGGGAGCGCGAGGCCCTGCCGGCCTGGTTGGCGGAGTCCACGGAGCAACTGCTGGACGCACTGCGGGAGGCCGGCCCGGATCGCGGTTGCTGGACATGGTGGGGTGCGTCCCAGTCGCCGCAGACCTGTGGCGCCGTCGCCCGGCACCAGCTCCAGCAGATCGCGGTGCACACCTACGACGCCCAGGTCACTGTGGGTGCCCCGGAGCCGCTGCCGGATGAGGTGGCGCTCGACGGCATCGAGGAGTTCCTGTCCACCTGCGTCGCAACGACGAGTGCCTGGCCGCACAAGCCCACCGCCTTCGACTTCCACGCCACCCAGGGCCACTCCTGGCGCCTCACGGTCGACGGCGACGGCGCACGATCCACCCGTATCCCCGCGCCGCGCACGACGCGCGTCACCGCTGCCGACGAGGGCCCGGACACGGCCGGCGTCTCCGTCCGCGGCACGGCCAGTGAGCTGGTCCTCTACTTGTACGACCGCATCCCGGCGGACTCCCTGCAGATCGACGGAGACGCAGGTCTGTTCGATTTGCTTCGCGCGTGGGAGCCGGAGGAGTAGGACGTACGATGCGCCCCCTCCTCCGCCCCGAGGGCATGCCTCCGACCAACGGCTGCAGCCCTGGGCGGTAGCTCGGGGCCGCGATCGACCGGTGAGGGGCCGATATGCTCCCCGCTGTCAGCGCCTCGCTCAGTGGAGATCACCGCGGACATGGGTGGCTTGTGCGAGCCGGCTCGCATAACCGGGCCTGAGCGGTTCCTTTGTTCCTGGGTGTGTCACCGCCGGGCGAATCCAGCGGTGACGCACCGCTGTTCATGACCTTCTCAGTACGGTGCCATCACCAGATCGCCGATGACCCGCAGCCCGACCTGGGCCGCCAGCCACGGTGCGCGTTCGGCCTCGGTCTGCTTGACGTGGACGAAAACCGTGTGATCGGTCGCGGGCTCCTCCAGGTCGAGGTCGCGGGTTTGCACTGCCCGGCAGGTGAAGTACCTGCACCTGCCGGGTACCGCCATCGAGGAGGGCCGGGACCTGTCCTCGATGACGGCATCCTGGCCGGCACCGCCTACCGTCTGCCGCCCGCCGGACGGCCCGGCCTCACTTCAGGTGCCGGTCCAAGAACCGGCACCCGTCCTCCAGTTCGAACCACGGGGTGCCGATGTGCCCTCCCGGATTGGCGTGCAGCGTCTTCTCCTTGCTGCCGAAGGCGTCGAACAGGTCCAGGGCCCGTTGCCGGGGGTTCCCTTCGTCGTCCCACTGCAGCAGGAACAGCAGCGGAATGGTGACCTGCCGGGCTTCCTCGCGCTGGGCACGGGGCACGTACCCCCCGGCGAAGAAGCCTGCGGCCGCGATGCGCGGCTCAACCACCGCCAGCCGAATGCCGAGGGCGGTCCACCCCCCGGAGTATCCGACCGGGCCGCCGATCTCGGGCAGTTCAAGGAGGGCGTCCAGAGTGGTCTGCCATTCCGGGACCGCGTTCTCCACCAGCGGGCCGATGAAGGACTCCAAGATCTCGTCGACCGGCTCGCCGGCCTGCATCGCCCGCCGGAGGTCGGCACGGGCCTGCTCGTCGGCGGCGGAACGGGGACGGTCACCGCACCCGGCGGCGTCGATGGTGGCCACCGCGTAGCCGCGCGCCGCGGTGTACCGGGCCCGGGCCACCAGCCGGGGATCCGCCTTGGGCAGGCCGTTGTTGTGGGCCATCAGGACCAGCGGGGTCGGCGCGGATCCGGGCGTCCACAGGGTGCCGGGGATCTCGCCGAGGATGAATTCGCGCTCGAGGACGCCGTCGTCGAGGTGCTGTTCTGAAGTGAATTGCATGGTCGAGCCTTTCGGGAGTGCTCAGAGACGGCGCTCCCGGACGACCTATCGCCCGACCGTGACCCCGGAGGGGAGCACCCATGTCGATACTGTGTTCACGGGTACCACCTCCTCGTTCTTTCGCACGGCCTCCAGGAGGCTAGCAGTGGCCGCAGTGGTTCGCCAACGCGTTTTTGCGCAGGCTCCGCGGCCGGACTCGATCCCGCGGACTGCTGTGATCCGCTCTTCCCGGAACGGTTCAACGAGAGCGGCGACCACTGCGGCCGGTGCCTTGGCACACGAAGCCAGCGGTTCTACGCCAGATGTTCGGCCGAGCCGGTTCCAGCGTGCTACGCAAGCGCGTATTGCTGGCCACCTGATGAACCACCGGCTCTCGGTGATAGGACTTCCCTCTACAGAAAGATGATGAGAAGGCGACAGCCGGTCCAGTTGGGCCTGGACGCTCTGATGGCCGGCATCGAGGCTCCCTCGCTTCCCCTGCTGGCCGGCCTCGCGCGTGGTGAGTATCCGCAGGCCCGCGAGCTGTTCGACCTTGTGCTGGAGGAGTCGGGTCTGCTGCCGCTGACCTCAGAAGATCTTGCCAAGGCGCGATGGACCGCGGCCCAGTGGTGGGCCGGCCAGATCGTGGCGTGCCAACTCGATCCCGTGCACGGAGCGAAGCTGATCCATGAGGAAGCTGCAGCCGAACTCGACTACCCCGACGCGCTGCAACCCATCGTTGATCTGGCGAGAGCGCTCGACCTGCCGAAGGATCAACCTCCGGACCAGCAGCACATTCGCGACCGGGTTACCTCCGCGGCGCGAGACTTTCTCGCCACAGAAGCCCACCAGAACCACAGCCTTTGAGCTACGTCGCGTCGACGAGTTCTGACGTCGTCGTCCGGCCGAGGTCTCGGCGGATCGTCACGAATTCGAAGGCACCAGCTGATACAGCCGAGTCGTGTCGGCGGCTCGCAACAGGGCTGCCACAAGGCTCCAAGATTGCTTGACCTTGCCCCAGAGGGAGGGACAACAGTGTCTTCATAGATCACACGAGCGGGCGGTGTGCGCTCGCCGGCCGGCAGGACGAAGAGGGGGAGTTCGAGTGACGGCGACCTGCGTCATTCTCGATATCGGTGGCGTGCTGGAGATCACGCCGGAAACGGGGTGGGTGCAGCGGTGGGAAGAGCGGCTGGCGCTGCCGCTGGGCACTGTGCATGAGCGGATGCGCGACGTGTGGCACGCCGGGAGCGTCGGCCACATCAGCGAACACGACGTGCACTGGGAGGTAGCAGCCCGCTTGGGGCTCGACGCGCCCCGGGTGGAAGCCTTCATGGCGGATCTTTGGGCGGAATATCTGGGAACGCCCAACGAGGAACTCATCGCTTATGTGCGAGGGCTGCGAGGAAGCTGCAGGCTGGGCATCCTGAGCAACAGCTTCGTCGGTGCCCGCGAGCGAGAGACCGCGCTGTACCACTTCGACGAACTGGTCGAGCAGATCGTGTACTCACACGAGATCGGCATCGAGAAGCCGGACCCACGTGCCTTCGAGGCCGCATGCGCCGGCCTGGAGGTGCGGCCGCAGAGCTGTCTCTTCATCGACGATTTCGCAGTGAACGTCGAGGCTGCACAGGCGGTGGGTATGCAGGCGCATCTGTTCGAGGACAACGCCCGGACGATCAGGCGCATCGCAGCTCATCTGGACGCTGGTCTCCGAGTTGAAGGGCGTGTCCCCCGGTGACCACACACGGACACCAAAAGATTGACCCCGCCCCCGCGATAGTCCGTTCTCATGCGTCGCGAGGCGAGGTGGGCAGACGCTCCGTATCGCCGCCAAAGGGCAGGAACACGGCTCGGGTGGCGAGGAGCCACTCGCCGTCGACCTTCTGAAACGTGTCCTCGTAGTGACCGACGTTGGCAGGGAGCCGCGGCGGAAGCATCCCGTCAACGTAACCGTCGACACGGTAGGTCACCAGGTATGAGGTCGCGGTCACCCTCGGTACGACGGCCCCCCGTGAGCCCACTCCCAGACCCCGTTGGCGGTGAACAGATCGGCTACCGAACCGGGGTCTCCGTGATCGAGACGGCGGCAGGCGAGCCCACCAGTACGAGAGCCTGCACGGCGACGCAGGGGAGCGGGAGGTGGAGCGGTGCGGGGTTGGAAGGGATGTCAGTGGTGGCGGGCAGACTGTGGGACATGGCTTCGGTAACAACAGAGCATTACGCCTGGATACGTTCCTCCCCGGTGTTCCGGAGTGCGATCAGCGGCGGATACGGCCTGACACTCGTACAGGGCGTGTCCCCCGGCGGCGTACTGCGTGCGATGGGGGCGGAACCGCAGGGCACCTGCACGGGAGTGGACGCGCTGATCGAGCGGCATGCGGACCTGCGCGGCGCCACGGACTACTGGCCGAACCGAGAGCGGATCGTGCGAGCGGCGATCCGGTTGGCCGACGAGGACGGCCTGGAAGCGGTGTCGCTTCGCAAGGTCGCCGCCGCGCTGGGCGTCGGGCCGATGCGGCTGTACGGCTACATCGCCGGCAAGGAGGAGCTGCTCGACCTGATGGTCGACGCGGTCCACGCCGAGATCCGGCCGGTCGGAGACGGCTGGCGGGAGGTGCTTCGGTCTCTTGCCGAAACCACCCGGCAGGCCGCCCACGAGCACGAGTGGCTCGCCGATCTGCTCGGTGGGCGACCGCAGCTCGGGCCGCACGCGCTGGCCAGGGGAGAGGCCGTGGTGGCCGCGCTGGACGGCGTCGACGTGGACGCCATCATGCCGGTGGTCACCGCGGTCGACGCGTACGTGATCGGCGCGGTGCGTCGGGAGATCGCCGAGCGGCGTGCCGAGCGGGCCACCGGGATGGACGAGAGGCGGTGGCAGGCCTCCCTCGGGCCCTATCTGGAGCGGACCTTCGCCACCGGCCGATTCCCCGCGCTGGCGACGGTGGTGCGCGACGCCGCCCACCTGGACGCCGACCACACCTTCCGGATCGGCCTCGACTTCCTGCTCGACGGCATCGAAGCCGGCATCTCAAGGTGACGAGCGGCCGAAGGACCGGACCCGTGCCACCGAAGCCCCACGCGACCCGTCTCATCGGATCGTGCCGGGCTGAGGCCACTGACCTGCGGGGTGGCAGGTTGAGTCGCGCCTCACAGAGGGCGGGACAAGGCGCCCCCGGAAGGGCTGCGGCCGGCGTCGAGTAGGCAGGTTCTGACCGGGCTCAGCCGCAGTCGAGGAATTCGTTCGCCGCCCGAGGTGATCGCTTCTAGCCTGCGTCCTGTGATGACGGCTGAAGACGTGTTGTCTGTCCTGGCTCTGCTGCGACGGGCGGAGGTAGATGTCTGGATCGGTGGAGGATGGGGGATAGACGCTCTGATCGGCGAACAGACCCGAGACCACCGTGACTTGGACCTGATGCATCGGCAGGACCAGGAAGCCGCTGTGGTGGCGGCTCTCGCTGAGGCGGGCTTCGTGGAGAGCCTGAGCTGGAGGCCCATCCGTTTTGTCGTCACGGCTCCGGACGGCCGGGAGATCGACCTTCATCCCCTCGTCTTCGGAGACGACGGCTCGGCGGTGCAGGCGTCACCCGAACCGGAGCGTCCGTTCATCTATCCCTCCTCATGCTTCGTGACAGGCACTGTCAAGGGGACGACCGTCCCGTGTTTGTCCGCCGAGCAACAGGTGTACTTCCATCAGGGATATGAGCCCACGGAGCGCGATCGGCACGACATGGCTCAACTCCGCCGGGTCTTCGGGATCGCCACCCACTTCTGAGGACCAAGCCCAAGCCGCCGCGCCGCTGCCCGTCGCCCTTCGGCGAGAGCTGACGTGGCAACTGCATCCGGCCGGCCCCGATCATCCCTGGCGCGCGCGGCGCTTCAGTTCCGGATGGGGCACACGTGGCGAGCTGGAGCACCACCCGGCACGGCCCGATCCGGTGGTGGAGTTCCTAGCCCACACAGACGGGGCAGGCGTTCCGCAGCCCGTGGTGATCACCACGGCCGAGTACGGCAAGGCCTCCGTGGTCGGGACCGGTGCCGGGTGTGCGTACGACCGGTGTCACCATCGCCGACGAGATCGGCGGCGAGGAGCGCTTCGATCCGGCAGTGCTCGCCAGGCCTGTCTCGACCTGCACCACCAGCCCGAGAGCGAGTGGCAGCACGAACTGCTGCGCGACTGAACCTTCCACGGGCCCGCACTGAAAGGTTCCACGCCGACGGAGTGGAGCCCCTCGGTGCGCTGTCCGCGATGACCGCTCAGAGCTGGGTACCTGTCTCCTCGGCCAGCGTCTGCAGAAGGCGGTCCTGGAACGCCTCGTCGTGGACGGCGCGGTGCGGTTCCTGCCGCCGGCGGTGGTACCAGTACCCGCCCGAGGTCAGGGCCTCGGAGTCGTCACTCGTCGCGAGCCACTCCTGCGTGCGATGGCCGAGTTCCAGATCGTCCGGTGCGCCCGGCCCACCCATCTTCGTCGGCACCCAGCCGGGATCCACGGCATTGCTCAGGACGCCGGGACGCAGGCGGGCCACTGCGGCTGCGAGGGCCGTGACGAACAGCTTGCTGTCGGCGTACGAGCCCGCACGCTCACCCCGCCAGTCGACCCCGGTCAGCGAGGGACGCCCGCTGAAGTGCGAGCCGCTGCTGAGGTACACCAGCCGGCGTGGCCCGCGCAGCAGGGCCGTGAGCAGGTACGGGGCGATGATGTTGACCGGCATGACAGGACGCCCGCTCCACACTCCGGCGTTGTGGATGACGGCATCCAGCGGCTCGGCGTCGTTGAGCTCGGCGGCGATACGCCGTACGGCGTCACGGTCGGTGAAGTCGCCGACCACGATGCCCGCCCCGCGGTCGACCAACGCGTCGAGACCCGCTGCACGCTCCTGGTTCCGGGCGTGCACGACCACGTCATGCCCCTCGGCCAACAGGGAATCCGCCGCGGCACGTCCCAGACCGTCCGCCGAACCGGTCACCAGGACCCGGCTCACGAACGCACCATCCTGCACATGACTGCTCCTCGCATAGCAGTGTTCCTTCCCTTCATTGTCGCCCGCCGGGGCCCGGTCAGGCTTCGTGGAGCCCGTCGTCCCGGCGGGCTCAACTCGCCCGGCGGCACGTCCTACCGGGGCCGGCCTGGGACGCCACCGCGCCGAACGAGCCGGTCCCCAGCACGTCGGAGGCCGAAAGGAGGCTGTAGATCAGGTCGTCGGAGGGCGTGCCCGGGGTGGCGACCAAAGCGCCGTCGGCGAGCGGAACGCGCATGTACCCCGCCCGTGGCGTTCCACGGGCGCGCCCTGCACCACTCACACTGGCGGCTCGTGCCTGGTGAGCCCGACAGTGGTGTCCGGGGGGAGGGGGATCGGCTCGGTGCCGAGGTTGGTGATCACCCCGATGGGGCCGTTGCTGACGTGCAGGACGTGGTCGGGGGAGGGCGTCCAGCGGAAGTCTCCCGCTCCGAGCCGGTAGTGGCGGTGCAGGGTCAGCAGGCGCCGGTAGAGGCGCAGCGTCGAGCCGGAGCGGTCGAGCTGCGCGGATGCCGCGTAGGTGCCGTCCGGCGTTCGCGAAGGCCTGCCGGGCCCGGGCCGGCGGGCGGCCGCCCGGTGGTGAACGGAAGCAAACTGACCGGGGCAACCGGCAGAGCGCCGACGTGCCGGTGACGCGCGCCGAGGGTGTGCAGCCGGCCCGGCGGACGCCGGCAAGCCGCCCGCCGGGGCGGTTCAGCCCGTGCTGCTCTCCCGCACGATCAGCCGGTGCTCCACGATGTGGTCCACGCCGTGCTCAGCGGTCGGCCGGTCTATCCGGTCGACCAGCAGGGTCACCGCGGTGGTGGCGATGGCCGACTTGTCCGGGGCGATCGTGGTGAGGCTGGGGACGCTGAAGCGGCCTGCCTCGATGTCGTCGAAGCCGACCACGTCGATGTCCTGCGGGGCCCTCAGCCTGGCCTCGTGCAGGGCGCGCAGGGCCCCCAGGGCCAGGTGGTCGTTGAGGCACAGCAGCGCGTCCGGACGCAGGTCCCGCTCCAGCACCGCCGCGACGGCTCTGGCTCCGTCGAGCCAGTGGAAAGCGTCGACCGGCACGACCAGTTCGGCCTCGAAGGGGACGCCCGCCGAACGCAGGGCCGCCCGGTAGCCCTGCGTGCGCAGCCGGTCGGTTCCCTGCGGTCCCGAGACGGCGCCGCCGATGACCGCGATGCGCCGTCGCCCGCGCGCCAGCAGGTGCTCGGTCGCCTCCCGAGCGGCGGCGACGTTGTCGATGCCCACGTGGTCGGCGGTTCCGGCCGCGCTGCGCTCGCCCAGCAGCACGACGGGCAACCGCGTGTCCCGAGTGGCGAGATCGCGTGGCAGCAGGGACAGCGGGCTGAGGATGACCCCGTCGGTGAACTGCGCGTCGAATCCGTGCAGAGCGGCTCGTTCTCGCTCCCGCACGCCACCGGTCTGGTGGATGAGCACCGTCAGGCCGCGCTGGTCGGCAGCCGCCATCACGTGCTTGGCCAGCTCGGAGAAGTAGGCCACGTCCAGTTCCGGCACCGCGAGCGTGATCATCCCGGTGCGGCCGCGGCGCAGCTGGCGGCCGGCGATGTTGACGCGGTAACCGAGCGCCTCGATGGCCTCGCGTACGGTCGCTCTGGTCTTCTCCGAGACGTGTTCGTAGTCGTTGATCACGTTGGAGACCGTTTTCGGGGAGACGCCCGCGTACTCGGCGACGTCCTTGATCCTGGGTCTGGCGGCCACGTTCGTCTTCCTTCCGACCGGCGCGATCTTATCGACTGTCACGAAACGGTTTCGAGCCACCCTCTCCTCGACCGACGTATTTACATCGATGTAATCGGCGTGATGCCATAGGCCGCGCACGACCCGACCAGGCAACACGAGGAGCACCATGGCCCTCCCGCACCCGCCCGACCTGCCGCGCCCCGAATACCCGAGGCCGCAGTTCGTCCGCGACGCGTGGCTCAATCTCAACGGCCCGTGGCAGTTCGAGATCGACCGCTCCGACACCGGACTGGAGCGCGGGCTGCAGCAGCGCGAGCTGACGGACACGATCACCGTCCCGTTCTGCCCCGAGTCCACTCTGTCGGGGATCGGCGAGACGGACTTCCTCGAGGCGGTGTGGTACCGGCGCACCGTGACCGTGCCCGCCGAGTGGACCGGTTGCCGTGTGCTGCTGCACTTCGGCGCCGTCGACCACGACACCACGGTCTGGGCGAACGGCATCGAGGTGGCCCGGCACCGCGGGGGTTTCACCCCGTTCACCGCGGACCTCGACGGCATCGCCGAGCCCGGCGCCGAGGTGACGCTCGTGGTCCGCGCCCGCGACAGCCGGCACGGTGTGCAGGCCCGTGGCAAGCAGTCCACCTGGTACGCCAACTCGCACTGCCACTACACCCGCACCACCGGCATCTGGCAGACCGTCTGGATGGAGCCGGTGCCCCGGTCGATCGCCCTGAAGCGTCCCCGGATCACCCCCGATCTGTCGTCGAACAGCTTCTTCCTCGAGCTGCCGCTGACCGCCAACCTGCCCGGCCACCGGGTGCGTGCGGTGCTCAGCGACGCGCTCGGGGACGTGGTGGCGGCACAGGCGCGCGCCGACCTGGACCTGTGCCCGCGCCTCGCGCTCACCGTGCCGGAGGACCGGGTACGGCTCTGGGCGCCGGGCGACCCGCACCTGTACGGGCTGCGGCTGGAGGTGCTGGACGCCGACGGCGTGGTCGTCGACTCGGCGACCTCCTACGCCGGCCTGCGCTCGGTGTCCCTGCACGGCAGGCGGCTGCTGCTCAACGGCGAACCCGTCTTCCAGCGCCTGGTGCTGGACCAGGGCTACTACCCCGACGGGCTGATGACCGCGCCGAGCGACGAGGCGCTGGTGAAGGACATCGAGCTGGGCATGGCCGCCGGATTCAACGGCGCCCGGCTGCACCAGAAGGTGTTCGAGGAGCGCTACCTCTACCACGCCGACCGGCTCGGTTACCTGGTGTGGGGCGAGTTCGGCGACTGGGGCTGCGAGACGGGCGTGCGCGACGACAACCAGCGCCCCGACGCCTCGTACGTGACCCAGTGGCTCGAAGCCCTGGAGCGCGACCACTCGCACCCCTCGATCATCGGCTGGTGCCCGCTCAACGAGACCTACCAGCCCCTGCACGACCGCATCACCCGGCTCGACGACGTCACCCGGGCCATGTTCCTGGCAACCAAGCAGGCCGACCCCACCCGGCCCGTGATCGACGCCTCCGGCTACGCCCACCGCGTCCCGGAGACCGACGTCTACGACTCCCACTGCTACGAACAGGACCCGGCCGCCTTCGCCCGGACCATGTCCGGCCTGGCCGAGGACAAGCCGTTCGTCAACACCGGCCCCGACGCGCGGCCCTGGTCGGTGCCGTACCGGGGACAGCCCTACTTCTGCAGCGAGTTCGGCGGGATCTGGTGGGACCCGGAGGCGGTGCAGGCGTCCGGCAGCGCGGTGGCGACGTCCTGGGGCTACGGCGAACGGCCCAGGACCGAGGAGGAGTTCCTCGAACGCTTCACGGGGCTGACCGGCGTGCTGCTCGACGACCCGGACATGTTCGGGTACTGCTACACGCAGCTCACCGACGTGTTCCAGGAGCAGAACGGCCTCTACCGCTTCGACCGCTCCGTCAAGCTCGACATCGAGCGGATCCGCCGGGCGCAGTCCCGCCCGGCGGCCTATGAACGCGACTGAGCCGGCGGTCGGGCGCCACCGCGGCGGCCGACGCCTTCCGATGGCGGTTACAACGATGTAAAAGTGGGTGGCCCGGGTGAGCCGGGCGGTGAGCTGTTCCTCCGGCTCACCCGGGCCGCCCGGTCAGGGAAGGAACGACATGACCGACAGGCCGGAACCAGCGGGAGGGCGGGGGCCGACCCGGCGCCGGGTCCTTACGGCCGCGCTCGCCTCGGGGACGGTGCTCCTCGGCGGGGGAGCACTCAGCGGCTGCGGATCCGCACAGGCCGCGAACGCCTCGACGGTGCGGCTGTGGGACCTGTTCAGCGGGGCCGACGGCGGACTGCTCAACGACATGGTCAAGGCCGCGCGGCCCGACATGCCGGGGACACGTGTCGAGCGCACGGTCCTGGAATGGGGCACGCCGTACTACACCAAGCTCGCCATGGCCTCGGCCGGCGGGCGGGGCCCCGACGTGGCCATCGCCCACATGTCCCGGCTCGCCGGCTACGCGCCCACCGGCCTCCTCGACCCCTGGGACCTGGATCTCCTGGCCGAGTACGGCATCACCAGGAGCGCCTTCACCGACGCCGTCTGGGAACGGACCCAGTTCCAGGGCCGGACCTACGCCGTCCCGTTGGACACCCACCCCTTCATCGTCTTCTACCACCCCGAACCGGCCGCCAAGGCGGGACTGCTCAAGAGCGACGGCAGCCTGGACGCCGCGGCGTTCTCCTCCCCGGACGCGTTCCTCAAGGCCGGCCGGGAACTGGCCAAGGCGTCCGGCGAGCAAGGCATCGCCTTCGGATACGTCACCGACACCGCGCAGGGCTGGCGGCTGTTCTACGGCCTGTACCGGCAGACCGGCGGCCGCTTCGACCTGCCGCAGGGCGGGCCCGCCGAGGTGGACTTGGACCGTATGGCCGAGGTCATCGCGTTCATGGCGAAGATCGTCGATGGCCGGGTCAACCCCAAGCGGCTCGACTACAGCGCCGCCATCGCCTCCTTCGCCAACCGGCAGACGGCGATGATCCTCTCGGGCGAGTGGGAACTGGGCACCTTCCGCACCGCCGATCCCAAGGTGGGAGCGGCTCCTTTCCCGACCGTGTTCGGCACCCCGGCCGTCTACGCCGACTCGCACTCCTTCGTCCTGCCGCGCCACCCCGACCCGGACCCCGAGCGGCGCCGCCGCACCCACCGCGCCGTGGCCGCCCTGCTCAAGGCCGGCCAGATCTGGGCCACCGCCGGGCACATCCCCGCCTACGGCCCCGTCACCCGTACCGAGGCCTACGCCAAGCTCCAGCCGCAGTCGCACTACGCGCAGGCGCAGCAGCACGTCGTCCTGGACCCGTCGGTGTGGTTCGCCGGAGCGGGCTCGGACTTCCAGAACTCCATGTCCCAGGTCCTGCAGCAGGCCCTCCTCGACGGTCTCTCCCCCGACCGCGCGGCGCGCGCGATGGTGCGGCGCCTGAACACCTTCCTTTCCCAGCCCAGCCCGGCCTGACCCGGCCGCGATCCATCGCGCAGGAGGAACGACGATGTCCTCTCCCCACGCCTCGCCCCGCTCCGGGGCCCCGTCGGTGCGCCGACTGGTCCCCCCGGGTCTGCTCTTCGCACTCCCCTTCCTCGCCCTGTTCGCCCTCTTCATGGTCTGGCCACTGGCCCAGGGCCTGTGGATGAGCCTGACCGACACCTCCCTGTCGGCCCACGCCCCGGACTTCATCGGCGTGGACAACTTCACCGAGGCCTTCAAGGACGCCGAGATGTGGCGCGCCCTGGGGCACACCGTGTGGTTCACCGTCATCTCGACGGTGCCACTGGTCGCCGTCGCACTCGGCATGGCCCTGCTCGTACACACCGGACTGCCCGGCCAGTGGGTGTGGCGCCTGGCCTTCTTCGCGCCCTACCTGCTGCCCGTCGGCGTCGTGAGCCTGCTGTGGATCTGGCTCTACCAGCCGGACCTCGGACTGCTCAACCACCTGCTCGACCTGGTGGGCGTCGGGCCGGTCAACTGGCTCAGCGACGAGTCGGTGACGATGTGGGCGATCGCCCTGACCACGCTGTGGTGGACGGTCGGCTTCAACTTCCTGCTCTACCTGGCGGCCCTGCAGGCCATACCGGACCACCTGTACGAGGCCGCGGCCATCGACGGAGCCGGGGCCTGGCGCCGACTGTGGTCGATCACCCTGCCGCAGCTCAGCCGGATCACCATGGTCGTCACCGTGCTGCAGATCCTGGCCTCCCTGAAGGTCTTCGACCAGGTGTACCTGCTCACCAAGGGCGGCCCCAACGGCTCCACCCGCCCGATCGTCGAGTACGTCTACGACGTGGGCTTCACCGGCTACCGGCTCGGCTACGCCTCCGCGATCAGCTACATCTTCTTCGCCCTCGTCCTGCTCGCCTCCGCGGCCCAGTACGCCGCCCTCCGCCGCCGGGAGAAGTGACATGACGTCCACCGACCTGCCCGTCCGCACCCCATCGGCCTCGCGTCTTCCACGGGCCGCCCGGCCGGCGGCGTCCCGGCAGCCCCGCCTGCGCGGCAACCACCTCGTCCTCGGCGACAGCCGCGCGGCCCGCGTGCTCGCCCTCGCCGTGCTCGCCGTCCTGGGCCTCATCTGGCTGCTGCCGATGCTGTGGGCCGTGCTGACCGCCTTCAAGTCCGAGCAGGACGCGAGCGATTCCCAGCACTGGGTGTGGCCGCGCCACGGCCTGACGCTCAGGGGCTTCAGCACCGTGTGGGAGCGCGGCGACCTGCCGCTGTGGATGCTCAACAGCTTCCTGATCGCCGCGGCGGTCACCGTGGTCACCGTGCTGGTCTCGGCCATGGCCGGCTACGCCTTCTCCCGCACCCTCTTCGCCGGCCGGCGCGTCCTGTTCGCGCTGACGGTGGCCGCCGTACTCGTACCGCCGCAGATCCTCATCGTGCCGTGGTTCCGGCAGATGCTGACGCTGCACCTGGTCGACACCTACGCGGCGGTGATCCTGCCGCAGACCGTCGCCCCGGTGATGGTCTTCATCCTGAAGAAGCACTTCGACTCACTGCCGCGCGAGCTGGAGGAGGCGGCGCGGATCGACGGCGCGGGACACTGGCGCATCTTCTGGTCGGTGCTCCTGCCGCTGTCGCGGCCGATGCTGGCCGCCGTCGCGATCTTCGTGTTCATCGGCGCCTGGAACAACTTCCTGTGGCCGTTCGTGTCGACCTCGGACCCGGCGCTGATGACCCTGCCCGTCGGCATCACCTCGGTGAAGGACGCCTACGGCATCCAGTACGCGCAGACCATGGCGTCCGCCGTACTGGCCGCGCTTCCCCTGGTGGTGGTGTTCCTGTTCTTCCAGCGCCAGATCGTCAAGTCCGTCGCCACCACCGGCCTCGGCGGCCAGTGAGGCCCGGGCGACGGGGCGCCCCCACCGGACGCCCCGCGCCGCCGATCCGCCTCGCCGAGGTGTCGGGGACGTTCCAGCGGTCGGCGTGCTGGACTGGTTCGGGACGGCCCCGGCATGCGAGCCGCCGGGGCCGGGCCGTTTCGCACCGTATCCACGGCCGTGTCCCGCCCGGCCTCGTCGAGGAGTACGCCGCGACGACCGGCGCTCAGCAGTAGCCGACCTTCTTGTAGCCCACCCAGAACTCGCCGTTCCCGTTCAGGCTCGCGTCCGTGCCGAGGTGAGCGCCGGTGTGCGCGCCCATGATCCTGCCGATGTTCCCCTGGGACGTGCTGTTGATGTCGATGTACGGCGCGCCGACGTGGCGCATGACGAAGACGGCCGAGGCGTCGCCCGGGGCACGGGTGCCGCTCGCATAGCAGGCGGACTGGTCCTTGCGGCGCAGGACGAGATCGCCGTTGTCCTGCATCGTCAGGGTGTAACCGCTGTTGCAGAGGGCCTGGTTGACGCCCAGGGTGCCTGAGAAGGCAGTACCGACACACGTGACCGCGGCCGCGGCCGGCTGTGCCGCCGCGGTCCCGCTCAACCCGCTCACGGTCACGGCTCCCGCCGCCAGCGCGACGGCCAACGCCCGCTTCGTGCCCACCATTGATTCCCTCCTACGACCGACGGAAGCACCGGGGACGCCGCTGCTGTGCTCGTCCCCGGCTGCTTGATCACCAAGACGCTAATGGCGGCCAGGTGAGGAGACGCCCGGAAGGACCGGACGTCACTCGCCCGGACCAACCGGCCGCGGCGCAGGGCGCGGGTGAGGGGTCGGATGACCGCAGGGCGGTTGCTTCCGGTCTCGGAGGGCAAGAAGGGCTCGGTGAACACCCGACGTGAACACCCGACAAAGGCGGTGCGGAAAATGTCGGGTGATCGGGACCGGTGCCACCGCACGATGAGGGCATGGATGACACGACCTTGGTATCCCGCTTCCTCCGCGACGGCTTCGTGAAGCTGGAGGGTGCCGTGGCACCGCGCGTGGCCGCGGACTGCGCGCGGCTGCTGTGGCGGGAGACGGGCTGCGACCCGGACGATCCAGCGACGTGGACCCAGCCCGTGCACTGGGTGGCCGGCATGGCGCAGGGGCCGTTCGCCGCCGCACCCAATTCCCCGTCCCTGCATCGCGCGTACGACCTGCTCGTCGGCACGGGACGCTGGGAGCCGCGCTACTCGCTGGGCACGTTCCCGCTGCGCTTCCCGCACGAGCAGGAGCCGGACGACGCGGGCTGGCACATCGAGGGGAGCTATCTGCCGGAAGGCGAGAGCTGGTACTTCACGAATGTGCGTTCCCGGGGTCGGGCGCTGCTCATGCTGTTCCTGTTCAGCGAGGTCGGTGAGGAGGACGCCCCGACCCGGATCCGGGTCGGCTCACACCTCGACGTGCCGAAGGTGCTGGAGAAGTACGGGGAGGACGGGGCGAGCGGGCTGGCCCTCGCGCCCGACGTGGTGGCGGCGTCCGACCACCGGCCACTCGCCCTCGCCACCGGGTCCCCGGGCGATGTCTTCCTGTGCCATCCGTTCCTGGTGCACGCGGCGCAACCGCACCATGGGGTGCGGCCGCGCTTCATGGCCCAGCCGCCGCTGATGCCGGCCGCGCCGTACGAACTGGAGCGGGCCGACGGCGCGTACTCGCCCGTGGAGATCGCGATCCGTCGGGGCCTGGGCCGGGAGACCCCCGGTCCGGACGGGGACGGCACCGACTGCGGCGTCGGGTAGACGTGCTTGCTCCGTTCCTGGGACTGGGCGGAGGACCAGTGCCCCGGCAGCAGGCACGTCCGGCAGCGCCGCGTCAGCCGTTGCCGACCATCGGGCGAGTGCTGTCTGCCGCACCGGCTCCCCGGCTGTCAACGGCCGAAAGCAAGGAGCGCCATCATTGTCGGGTTCGCCGTGGTGGGCGCTGTCTGGCGCGGTGGTCGTCAAGAGGAACAGGAGACCGGGCGTGCTGGAGCGGCTGAATCAGGCGATGGAGCACATCGAGCGCCATCTCGACCAGACCGTCGAGGTGGAGGAACTGGCACGCATCGCGGCGACCTCGGAGTATCACCTGCGCCGGATGTTCTCCGCGCTCGCGGGCATGCCGTTGTCGGAGTACATCCGGCGCCGTCGGCTCACCCTCGCGGGCGCCGACGTACTCGCGGGGCGTGAGACGCTGCTGGAGATCGCGGTGCGCTATGGCTACAGCTCCGGCGAGGCGTTCGCGCGGGCGTTCCGTGCCATGCACGGCATCGGGCCGGGCGAGGCCCGGCGTACCGGCGCCGCGCTCAACTCACAGTCCCGGATGGCCTTCCGCCTCACCGTCGAAGGCAGGAGCAGTATGCGTTACCGCGTTGTGGACAAGGCGGGCTTCACCGTCGTAGGGCTCAAGACCCGGATACCGCTGGTGCATACGGGCCCGAACCAGGCGATCATGGACTTCGTCCGCGGGATCGACCCGGAGACCCTGCAGCGCCTGGGGAAGCTGTCGGACCAGGAGCCGCACGGCATCGTCGCGGTCTGCGACGACCTGGACCCCAGCCGCGCCGAGGGCACCGAACTCGACTACTACCACGGCGTGATCACCTCCGGGGCCGCTTGGGAGGGCATGACCACTTTGGCCGTTCCGGCCGGCACCTGGGCGGTCTTCACCACCTCCGGGCCGGCGCCGCAGGCCATCCAGGAGCTGTGGCGGGACGTGTTCACCGAGTGGTTCCCGTCGAACCCGTACCGCACCCGCACCGGCCCTGAGATCCTGCGCACCCGTCTGTCGCCGGAGCAGACCGAGGCCGACGCCGAACTGTGGCTTCCGGTGGAGCCCGAGCACGGCTGAACCAAGCGGCAAGCCCCCGGGGCGGGCCTGTCGTGCGCAGTGCCCCGGACCACAGTGGATGGAACGGCAGCGGCAGCATGTGACTTCTCAGGACCTGCGCGACATCTCGGGGTGGGCCGGTCAGGACAGGTGCGGCACGCAGCCGAACCAGTTCACCGCGTGGTCGTCCTTGGTGTAGCCCATGCACCTCAACGTCTTGTCGTGCAGGGTGCTGGTTCCGTCGATCTGCTCGTCCAGGTAGTCCGTCCTGTGGCGCGGTTGGACGAGGGTGTCGATGTCGATGACGTACCAGCGGTGTCTTTGGTCCGGGATGTCGCAGCCGTGGGCGGTGACGTTGCGGCTGGGCCCTTCGCTCCATATCGGGCGTTCGGCGCGGTCGCAGTGGGCCCTCTCCGATGCGGTGGCGATGCCCGCGCCGGTGCCGAGCAGGGCCGTGGCGCCCATGGCCACCGCCGCGGCGGCGCCGAGCAGGCGCTGCGGGGTGCGGTTCATCAAGTGGTTCTCCCTCGGCGGTTGCAATGACGGACGGTGGACAACTCGTCCACCTTGGTGTGATCGTCACATCGGTTCTGCCGTCCGTCCTGCCGGCCGGTGGATCAGTCCCACGTCCCGGTGACGACCGTGGTGCCAATGCAGCAGCGGGCGTGACGCAGGTCACTTCGCGGCGCGTCGCATCTCCGGCTCCCCCTCCGTCGATGAGCCTCTGCCAGGAGTCTCCGGTGATCCGTCGGTGGCGGCCGGTGCTCTGCCGGCCTTGGTCGGCAGGACCTCGGCGTGGGTGGTGCAGCTGCCGCGGTCGGCGTCGATCCCGCTGCCGACGGACTGCCCACGTCTGTCCGAGTGAGAGCAGGTATCTGCCGTCGCTGCCCGGATCGGCTACAGTCTGCTCACTTCAACGCACGGGGTATGGGGGGAAGTAGTGCCAGTCGGCATATGTTCGGTTTGCCAGCTGCAGCTGCCTGTGGGCAAAGGATGCATCGTCTCCCACAAGGTAGGAGGGCAGACCTGCCCGGGATCCGGCCGGCCGGCTGCGGGACTGCGCTCTCCCGAGAACGACGCCGGAGCCACCGGCGGCGACAAGAAGACGATCCGGCGTCCGCCGGTGGATGCCTGGGTGGAGACGATTCAGCTCTTGCTCATGCTCCTGGGCGTGGTCGCGTTCCTCGTCGTGCTCATCGGGTTGTTCTTTTCCGAGATCGTCCCGCTGATCGCACTGGCTGTTGTCGTTGTTGCGGGAATCGCCGTATGGATACTCAACGCCACCCCGGCGGGCCGGCGCAACAGCGCCCGGGACGAGGCTGAAGCGGCCCGACAGGCCAGAATCCGCGAGAGGGAAGCCGTACGCGCCGAGCAGGAGCGGCAGGATGCTCTTGCACGTGAGGCGGCCGAAGCAGCCCAGACCCTGCGGCGCGCGGTACGTCAGCTTCTTGAGGGTCTGCCGGAGCGCGGAGCGCCGCAGGAGGAGGCGATCGCGTACTGCCTGTCGAGCACCAGCGCGGCACGCAACCCACGCGTCCAGGCCGAGGCGGAGCGGCTCGCGCGACGGCATGTCGCCGTCGACGAGCGCATCCTGTGCGTCGCCCTGTCGGAGACCGGCGGGTCCGCGAAGCGTCCGGCACTGTTGATCCTCACCGACCGCGCAGCGGCGGTGTCGGACAAGGGCACGTCCTACCGATACGACCCCGATCCCGATGATGTGACCGAAGGCTGGGGACTCCAGGTCGGGGACTTGCTCTTCTCCTTCGTCGCCAACCCCCGACTGTGGATCGCTCTCGCGGCCCGAGAGGAGGCCGCGGCCCTCCCCGCACCAGCCGCACCCCCGGTGGGCCGACCCGAGCCACGGCTGATCCGCACCGCGCGGGAAGCCGAGCTCATCGCCGTCGACTGGATGCGTTACCTGGGCTTCACCGATGCGGTGGCCACGCCCGTCGGCGCCGACGAGGGAATCGACGTCATCTCCGAGCGGGGCCTGGCCCAGGTGAAGATGGAGGGCAGCCCCACCACCCGCCCGACGGTCCAGCAACTCCATGGCGTCGCCACCGCCAAGGAGAAGGAGGCCTTGTTCTTCTCACTGGCCGGCTACACCCCGCCGGCCGCTGCGTGGGCCTCGCAGCACGGTATCGCCCTCTTCCAGTACGACCGCCAGGGGACGCCCCAAGCCGTCAACACGCCTGCACTGCGGCTGCTGGAGACAGCCGACGCACGGGCGTCCCAGCCGGCCGAGGGCGATCACGGCAGCGACGCGTAGGGCGGGCACCCAACCCTCACCATCCGCTGTGCCAACGGGAAGCAGTCACCGGCCTTGTTCGTGACCTTCCATCAAGCCGGTTCACCGGACGCGCGAAACGAACGACGGCCAGGCTCACCGCATACCGTGCACAAGACGTCGGGCCGGAACCCGCCCGTTTCGCCGACACCCCGTCCCCGCTGCCGAAGGTGACGAGGAGATGGGCCAACTCGCGCTGTCCTGCGCGGGGTTGGAAGGTGTCTGTACAGGAAAATACGAACCGTACAGTCAACTACGTAAAATATTCAAGTACTTTACACGCCTCCTTGAGAGGTGGTCGGATTCGATCGATCGCCGACCCTGGAGGGCATGTGCGCGTCCCTTTTATCCGAATATGCACGGCGTCGGTGGCTTCGCTTCTTGTTGCCGCCCTGGTCGTTCCGACAGCAGCCCACGGCGCCGAGTCGCTGCCGCCTCCCCCCATCTCCCCGGCCGGACACAGCGGTTCCCCGAGCGCGCCGCTCACGGTGACGTTGATCACCGGCGACAAGGTGTCGGTGACGCGAGGGCCGGAACGCGCCGTGTCGGTGGAGGCCGTCGAGCGTCCGCCGGGAGCCGACGGATCGGTACGTGTCGCCGTGGAGGACGGTGACACCTATGTGTATCCGGACGAGGCCATGGCCTACATCGCGACCGGCCGGCTCGACAAACAGCTCTTCAACGTCACACAACTGGTGGCCCAGGGCTACGACGACGCGCACACCAGCGTCCTCCCCCTGATCATGACCCGTTCGCCGGGCACGTCCGCCGCCAAGGCCGGTGCCTCCCGGAGCACTGCGCCGGCGGACACCGAGCTGCCGGGTGCGAGGACCACACGGCACCTTCCGTCCATCGGGGCGCAGGCCGTGCATACCAAGCGCTCGAAGGCCGCCGCCTTCTGGTCGGCTCTCACCGGCAGCGCAGACCAGGACGCCTCGCGGTCGACGGCGCGGGCCGGCGGCGCCCCGGACGCCGCCGCACCGTCGTTCGCCGCCGGCGTCGGCAAGGTGTGGCTCGACGGCAAGGCGCGGGCGGCCCTGGCCGACACGACGGCGCAGATCGGCGCTCCCGAGGCATGGGCCGCGGGAGGCACCGGCGCGGGCGTGCGCGTCGCCGTGCTGGACTCCGGGGTCGACACCACCCATCCCGACCTCGCCCCACGCATCGTGGGGTCCCGGAGTTTCATCGCGGACGAAGACGTCATCGACCGGGCCGGCCACGGCACGCACACCGCCTCCACCGTCGCCGGGACCGGCGCCGCTTCCGGCGGAAAGGAGCGCGGAGTCGCTCCCGGTGCCGATCTGCTGGTGGGCAAGGTTCTGGACAACTCCGGATCCGGTCCGATGTCGGGGATCATCGCGGGCATGGAGTGGGCGGCACGGACCGAGCACGCCAAGGTGATCAACATGAGCCTGGGCACGCCGGTGTGGCACACCCAGGACGATCCCCTGAGCCAGGCGCTCAACCGGCTGAGCGCCGAAACGGGCGCCCTCTTCGTCGTCGCCGCGGGCAACACCGGGAACAGCCCCTACAGCGTGAGCGCGCCGGGAACCGCGGACGCCGCCCTCACCGTCGGCGCCGTGGACACCTCCGACCACCTCGCCTACTTCTCCAGCACCGGGCCGCGCATGAACGACGACGCCCTCAAGCCCGACATGACCGCGCCCGGCGTGGACGTGCTGGCCGCACGCTCGCAGTACTCGCAAGGCGGAGAAGGCTACTACCTTTCGGAAAGCGGCACTTCCATGGCGGCTCCACACGTCGCCGGGGCAGCCGTCCTGCTGGCCCAGAAGCATCCGCAGTGGACCGGTCAGGAAATCAAGGACGCTCTGATGAGCACCAGCGTGCTGACCCCCGCCTACAGTCCCTACCAGGCAGGCGCCGGACGCTTGGACGTCGCCGCCGCCTACCTCCGGGACCAGGTCATCGCGAGCGGATCGGTGGACGCCGGACTCGTTCCCTGGTCGGCGGACGGGAAGCGCGAGCCGGTCAAGCGGCGGATCACCTACCGCAACACCACCGACCTCCCCATCACGCTGCGGCTTTCGGCCGACCGCGGCACCTCGCCCGCCGGAGTGTTCACCCTGGCCGTCTCCCAGGTCACGGTACCGGCGCGCGGCACCTCCACGGTCGGCATCGTCGCGGACCCGACGGGGCTGGCGCCGGGCCAGTACGCCGCCCAGGTCACCGCGCGTTCCGCGACCGGTGCCGTCCACACGGCCGTGGGACTCTCCGTCGAGTCCGAGAAGTACGACCTGACGATCCATCTGAAGGACCGGTCCGGCAAGCCCGTCAGCAATGACGTCGAGATCACCGACGCGGACGGCAGGACCACCGACATGTGGGTGCCGGACGGGACGCTCACCAGCCGCTTGGCCCCCGGCTCGTACACGATCGTCTCCACACTGGATGTGGAAGGCCGCCACGGACCCCACTCCCTCGGATACGCGGTACTGACCGCCCCCGAACTCGACCTGACGGGCGACCGGGACGTCGTACTCGATGCCTCGCGCATACGCCAGGTCAAGGTGGCCACGCCCAAGCCCACGTCCGTCACCACCAGCAGGATCGACCTCTTCCGCTCCTTCACCTCGAGTGAGCCGACGCCCAACGACGGGCAGGCCCTGCACGAGATCCTCATGCCCTCGCCCGCCTACGACAGCCTGTGGGCCCTCCCCACCAAGGGCACGGTGAAGAAGGGCAGTTTCGTCTTCACCACCCGGTTCCGGGCCAAGCAGACTCCCCTGAAGATCACCTACCGCGGGCGCAGCCTCGACGACACCTTGCTGGTGCAGCCGGGAAGCCACCAGTTCCCGGACGGCACCACGCACGTCGACGCCGTCTTCGCCGGAACCGGCACGCCCGCCGAGTACACCGGCCTGGCCGCCCGCGGCAAGGCCGTGGTCGTCCGCGGCAGCGCAGAGGTGGCCCCCACGGACCAGGCAGCCGCGGCGCGCACCGCGGGTGCGGCGATGCTCCTGGTGGTCAACGACGGCGACGGCCGCGGGATCGACTGGTACGGCGAGCCGGACGGCAGGACGGCCGGGCAGATCCCCGTCACCTCGCTCACCAAGGATGAGGGCGAAGACCTGATCAAGAGGATCGAGGACTCGGGAAAGAGCCGGGTGAAGCTGGCGGTCGAGGCGCACCCCTCACCGGAGTACCTGTACGACCTGGCCGACTACCACCGGGGCGGGGTGCCGGACGACCCTTCCGCGGCTACGGATCCCGGCAGTCTCGCGCGCATCGAGAACGACTTCGCTCCGCCCGCCGGCAAGCAGGTCACCGAAAGCCGGGAGGACAGTCCGCCCTACGAATACTGGCCGGCGGCCTACCCCTACGCCGGGTTCGGGATGACGCGCGTGCCTCCCTTCCCGCGCGAGCCGGTCGCCCCGGGACACCGCACCGACTGGGTGTCCGCCGGACACGGCGCCAAGTGGCAGCAGTACGCGGTCGTCGACGGCTGGTCGACCTTCACCGACGTGGTCGGCTACCGGCCGGGCAGCGTGCAGAACGAACGCTGGTTCGGTCCCGTCACACGGCCGCGCATGGTCAGCTTCGAGGTCCCGCACCGGGTCGGGAACGCCCTGGGCGGCATGCTCGCGGGCTTCGGAGACGGAGGATCCGCCCACAGCGGTGACACGAACCTGATGTCGCGGAGCTTCCAGCTCTACCAGGGAGACGAACTGCTGCTGCGCAACGGGGCACGGCCGGATTTCGGAGTGGGTGATCTGGCACCGCAGAAACTCCCGTACCGGCTCGTCGCCGACACACGAGCCAACACCGACCTCCTGCCCTACTCCACCACCACGCACACCGAGTGGACCTTCCTCTCCGGCAACGCGGACGATCAGATCATCCCGCTGGTCCAGCTCGACTACGGAACGGACGTGGACCTCGCGGGGCGGGCCAAGCGCACGTCGGTGTTCTCCGTCACGCCCGTCGTCGTCGGCAGCGACGCCGCCCAGGACGCGGTCTCCTCGGTCACACTCGAAGTCTCCTACGACGACGGGGCGTCCTGGCGGCGGCAGGACCTGAAGCGGAACAAGGACGCCTGGCAGACGCTGCTGCATGCCCCGTCCCGGGCCGGCTACGTGTCCTTCCGCGTCACCGCGAAGCAGCGCAACGGCGGAGGCATCACCCAGACCATCACCCGGGCCTTCGGCCTGCGATGACCTTCGCCGGGGGGGGGGGGGGGGGGGGCGGGGGGGGGGGGGGGGGGGGGGGGGGCGGCCCCCCGCCCCGGGGGCCCGCGGCCGGGCGGGGGGGGGGGGGGGGCGCGGGCGCGCCCGGCGCCCCCCGCCCCCCCCCCCCCCCCCCCCCCCCCCCCCCCCCCCCCCCCCCCCCCCCCCCCCCCCCCCCCGCCCGCTGCCTACCGTGCGGACGGAGCGTTGCGATCGGTCCCGCAGCGGCCTGTCCGCCCGCACCCACGGCCTGCACGGGATCCTGGACAACGAGGTCCTCGCCCGCCACCGCGACATCACCGCGGCGACCGACCCGGCCACCGCCGGGTCCACGGGACGGACGCTCCAGCAAGCGCGTGCCGATGACATCCAGTGCGCGGCGGAGCGGCCGCCCGGTCCGCGTGAGGAACCTGCGGACGGATCCGGGAACCGAGCGGGGCGGTGGACGAGCCGGGCCCGTGGGGGAGCTGTGCCCGGTGACGCCCGCCGGTACACGACCGGCCAGGCGATCCTCCAGGTCATCGCCTGGACCGTGCGGAAGCGACGGCTACCGGCCGCGGCCGTTCCGCAGAGCCGACCTACCTCATCGCGGCGTCGCTGCGTGAGGAGTTGACGGCAGCACGATTCCGCGGCCCTGATCCGCTCCCGACCTCGTAGTTCACAGAAGGCGCCTTCCACCTCGACTCCGCCTGGCACCACGGCTGGGAGGATCGCAGGACGGCTCTGCCCCTCGTTCGGCCGAACAGCGTGCGTGGTACCTGGCTCGTTGGGCGGGTGTGGAGCACGAGCGGAGGACCCCGGACCACGGCGGCCGGGCAGCGTGGTTGGTCGGCCGGCCGGATGGGGCGGAGCACTTGCGTCGTGCCCTGAGGAACCACGTCGAGGCCGTCCTGGCCGGACGCCTGGGGATGATGCCCAAGCCGTCGGCCTCGGCCGACCCGGCGGTGACAGAGGAGAGGAGACCAGGCGGTGCGACGGCCGGTGCCGGCTCGTAAGCTGCGGTCATGACCGAGATGCAGACTCCGACGCCCTGCGACGCCTTCGAGCTGCTGCTGGCCGGTAACCAGCGCTTCGTCGCGGGTGCCCCCGAACACCCGAACCAGGACGCCACCCGCCGCGCCGAGACCGTACCGGGCCAGCAGCCCTTCGCCGTGCTGTTCGGGTGCTCCGACTCCCGGCTGGCCGCCGAGATCATCTTCGACCGCGGCCTGGGGGACCTGTTCGTGGTGCGGACCGCCGGCCACGTCATGGGGCCGGAAGTGCTGGGCAGCATCGAGTACGGCGTGGACGTGCTGGGCTGCCCCCTGGTCGTGGTGCTCGGTCACGACTCGTGCGGCGCGGTCGGCGCAGCGTGCGCCGCGTTGGAGAACGGCATGACACCGGCTGGATACATCCGGGACGTCGTCGAACGGGTGACCCCCAGCGTGCTGGCGGCACGGGCCGCCGGACAGGTCGAGCCCGAGGAGATCCTCGCCGAGCACGTACGGCACACCGTCGACCTGCTGCTGGACCGCTCCCGGGTCCTCGCCGAAAAGGTCGCCGCCGGGCAGGCCGCCGTGGTGGGCCTGTGCTACCGCCTGGCCGACGGCAGCGCACAGCTCGTCGCCTCCCGCGGGCTCGACGCGGCAGTCCCCGTCGCATCCTGACCGCTCCCGGCCGTGGCGGCTCAGCGTGGTGTGCCACGGTCGGAGAAAGCGACGGCGGGGCGCCTGACGGAGGTTCCGGCGGTCGAGGCCGCCTCCCTCGCCGCGGGACGCCCTCGCGGTTGACGGCGGCGTGTCCTGCCTGTCGTGGTGACGTCGCAGGAGGCGACACGGCGCTCGCGTGCAGCGGCCCTGATCGTCACCGGTGCCGTGTCAGGGGTGGCGAGAAGACGAAAGCCGCTGGTTCGAGGCAAAGATGATCTACAACGTGACCCGCCATCGCGTCACGGGTGCGAATCGACGTCACCCCTGGGCAGAATGCACAGGTGCAGTCACTGCCGATTCCCTGCCCCGCTCACCTCATCCCGTACGCCACCGGGACCAACGCCTTCCACGACGCCTACCGCAACGCCATGGCGCACAACGCTGTATTCGTCGCCATCGAATCCGAAGGCCAGCGGTGGACCGTCAAGGCGGACACCCTCACCGCCGGCTCCGGCCACACGGTCGCCGATGCCGTCAACGATGCCATCCGGGCCGCGATCACCCGCCTGGTCCACAACCGCGAGGCCGATTTCGGTGCGCACACGGGACCGGTCTACTTCATGATGCACGGCCTGCGGAACGAGGAACGAGCCCGCGAACTCGCCGCCGCACTCCACGCTGCCCTCTACGGAGACCTGGAACCCCTGGCCCGCGCCGTCCCTCCCGGACCCTGACACCCACGCGAGTACCCAGGCCGCCCACATCTCCTGCATCGTGCGGCCTTACGCAGCCGCGGTCGGGAAACCGCTTCGCGAAGGCACGGCGTCGGTGATGGTCACGTGGTGGGCCGGGGCCCCGCGGCGCGGCGAAGCCGGTTGGCGATGGCCAGTCCCAGCCCCTCCTCCACCGGCAACGACGCGATGATGAGGTCGCACCCCTGCTGGTCCAGCTCGCGCAGGAACCCGTACAGCCCGCGCGCGTAGGCGGCCATCGAACCGGGGACCGTCACCACGGCGTGCGCCTTCACCGCAGCATCGGCGGAGGAAGCAGGCAGAAAGACGCCCACCTGGTGCCCCAGCTCCTGCGCCAGCTCCGCTTCGGCGACGACCTTCTCCGGCTCGACGAGGACGACCCGCGCGCGCGGTGCGTAGTGGGACGGATGCTGACCGGGCACCCGAATGCGGCTGGTGGCGGGGACCGCAAGCGGGCACCCCAGCACCGCTTCGAGGTCTTCGCGCGTCACCCCGCCGGGCCGCAGGACACTCGGGATCTCGCCCGTGACGTCGACGATGGTCGACTCGACACCGACCTCGCAGGAGCCGCCGTCCAGTACGAAGTCGACGGCATCACCCAGCTCGGCACGGACATGGTCCGCCGTGGTCGGGCTGACCGAGCCGAAGCGGTTGGCGGACGGGGCCGTGACACCGCCGCCGAAGGCTGACAGCAGCGCGAGGGCGACGGGATGGTCGGGCACGCGCACGGCCACCGTCTCCAACCCCCCCGTCGCTTCCAGGGGCACCCGGCGACCGCGCCGCAGGACCAGCGTGAGCGGTCCCGGCCAGAAGCGTTCGGCCAGCAGGCGCGCCGTCGCGGGCACGTCCTGGACCCAGGTGTCCAGGTGATCCGCGCCGCCGATGTGGACGATCAGCGGGTGGGTGGGCGGTCGTCCCTTGACCTGGAAGATGCGCGCCACGGCGGCAGGGTCTTCGGCGTTGGCTCCCAGACCGTAGACGGTCTCGGTCGGGAGGGCCACCAGGCCGCCGGCGCGCAGCACCTCGGCCGCCTTCTCGATGTCACTGGTTCTTGCCATCACTCTCGCAATCCTCCCACGTTCCGCCCTCCTGCTTTCCGGGCTCTCGCGTCGCCGCACGAAGACGAGACCACCGCTGTCGGCACCTCGTGAGAGAGTCCGGCAAGGACGTGATCGAAAACAACTTGCCAGGGAACCCGACCGACGTCGAACAGCACGTGCGGGCGGAAGCTGGCGGTGGCTACCAGGCGGCACGGCATGCCAACCGTTCGACTACGGCTTCGATGTCCTGTTGCCCTGCCCCGTCGACCCGGCGTGCACCGGCAGGCCTCGTACGTCGGCACGTCGGTCCTCCATGGGCGGGACCGAGGCCTCCGCTCCGATCGACGGCGTCGCCGCCGAGTTCAACCGGGCGCAGCGCCGTCCCCGGCCGCGTACACGGGGGTTCGGGCGCGCAGTCGCTGCATGAGGGCCTCGCCGAGCGCTGCGTCCACCGGGCCCGTGTGGTCCATGCCCAGTTGCGCCGCGAGGTCGGTGAGGTGGAGGCGGGTGGCTGCCTCCACGAGTTGGGCGTAGATGTCGATCGCGCTGCGCACCCGGAACTTGGCGGTGAGAAGGAGCGCGGCGGAGACGGGGGTGGCGGGCCACCACCACACCGTGAGCGGCGCGTAGAGCAGGGACCAACCGGCCAGCGTGGTGGCGCGGGTGAGGGCCTGCTCTGCTGCGGTGATCTCGGCGCGGGTGGTGTCGGGAAGGACGAGCCAGAGATGCGGCCACACCGCCGGCAGGTCGAGGTGGTGGTCGCGTTCCAGACGCAGTGAGACGGAGTGGATCCGGTCACCGCTCCAGGTGGGCCGGTCCGGTGTCTCCGTGGCGATGCGCCGCAACGCCTGGTACGCGACCTGGCGTGCGGCGGGGTCGGCCCGGCGGCCGTCGCGGGCCAGCGTGCGGGCGTCGGCGTCCAGTTGCCGCCGGTAGCGACGGTGCGCGGTGTCCCATCCGGCCCGCCGGGCGGTGACCCGGGCCTGGGCCCACCGTCGTAGTGGACGCGGCCAGGTCCGCCAGCCGGCGGCGAGTGCGGCGTGCCGGATCAGCGTGCCGAGGCCCTGAGCGGCCAGCCCCGCCGCCCCCGATGCGGCGAGGAACGCCAGGAGGAGGACGACCTGCCCGCCGATGGAGTTCACTGCGGGGGCCTCGGCCCAGAAGGTGATCTGCTTCGTGAGGCGGTGGACGTCCAGGGCGCCGGCCTGGCCGAGGATACGCGCAGCGGTGGCGGTCACCAGGAACAACGCTCCGGGCAGCACGAGCAGGGTCAGCCAACGCTCGGCGAATTTCTGCCCCAAGGCGTTGAGGAACCCGCCCACGGCTACAGACGCTCTCTGCGCAACCGCTGCCCGCTGATCCGGCAGCGCGGCACCTCCGGGGAGTCGGGCCACGCGTGCCGGGAGCACTGACGGGTCGGGCAGAGCAGCACGTCCTCGTCGGGGGTACCAAGATCAGAACCCACAAGGTTCAGACCACGGGCTCGGCCGAGGACACCTGCGGCGTCGCCGGCGACCAGCAGCGCCTCGTGGAGTTCGGCGAGGGGCGCGGTGGGGGCGTCTCCGGCCGCCAGAGCCGCGAGCACCTGCTCCAGTGGAGCTGTGCCTTGTGGGCTGTGATCCCTCAACGTTGCGCGGATGGTCTCGAGTTGCTCGCACACGTAAGCGACGTCCTCGTGCCACCCGGCGTTCCACCCGCCGTCGTGCTGGTCAAGCACTCCGTACCCCCGTTGCAGCGGCGAACTCTGGACGCGCTCATCCGATCGACCAGGTGAAGGCCTGGTGCCTCACTCGGGTCGTCCTGATACCGCTATGCTCTCCAATCTTGCCCTTTCCCGGCAACTGTCCTTCATGCTGGAGTAGTTGACTGCATGCGGTGGCGGGAGGGGCGTCAGTGGGGCAGCGTGAAGAACTTCTGGCAGTCGTACGGGACCGGGTGGAACGTGCGGCCTCAGGTCATCGCGACGCAGTCCTGGAAGCCTCCGCGCGTGCCGACGCACACCGGCTCATGCGGCACGTCGCCGGGCCTGCGATCGACGTAGAGGCAGCACACGCACTGGGCTGGTTCCACCATTGGCGTGCCCAGAGCCTTCCCTCGGCAGTAGCCGGACAGGATCAGCGTGCCGCGACGGAGTTCTTCGCGCAGTGCTTCATCGCGGGAAAAGACGAAGACCTGCCGTCCGAGCTCCTCACCACGCTGGCCGAGTATGCCCTTCCCACCGCGACCGACTTGTCCCGGCGAGCAACGACTGCCTCCATGTCCCTGGAGCTTCTGACATTCTCCGTGGCGCTGTGGCGACGCGTCACACGCAACATCCCAAGGAGCCACCCGGACCACATCACATGCCAGTCCAATCTCGCCGTACTGCTACGCAGACGGTTCGAGCGTTCCGGAGACGCGCGTGACCTGGACGGCGCCACGCGGGCCGCCCGCACCGCCGTCCAAGCCGCACCCGATGGCCACCCCGTCCGCGTCCTATGCCTGAAGATTCTGAGTAACGTCCTGAAGACCCGATGGGCTCATGCAGAGCATGCAGCGGACCTCGACGAGCTTGTGGAGGTCGCGCGTGCCGGTACGCAGGGCACGCACCTCGGCGATCCCGACCATGCCGAGTGGCAGTACATGCTCGGCGACATCCTGCGGGTCCGGTTCCTGCGCACCAAGGAGCCCGCGGACATCGACGAGGCGATCGAAGCGGGGCGCACAGCCGTGCGGGCAACGCCTGAAAGCGACCCACTTCATGTCTCCCGCCTCACCAGAGTCGCCCTCGCGTTGAACGAGCGGTACGCGTCCGCGGGGAACCCCGCAGACGCGGACGAGGCACTCGAAGCGAGGCGAGCAGCGGTGCGTGCCGCGCCCCAGGGGCACCCGGAGCGCGCCGACGCTCTGCTCGCGCTGGGCCAGGACCTGCTGCGCCGGCTCGAGCACGATGGCGGGCGGGGGAGTACGGACGAGGCCGTCGAGGTGACCCGCGCCGCCGTCCGTGCCACGTCGCGCGAGCACCCGGACGCGTTGTTCGCTCTCGCTCTCTCGCTGAGGACGAGGTTCCTGCACGACGGGAGTCTCGTGGACTTGGACGAGGCCGTCGAGGTCGCCCGCGCCGCAGTGGCAGCTACACCCACTGACTACCAGGAGTACGCGAACCACCTCTCCGGCCTCTGCGCCTGTCTGGGCGAACGGTACGGGCGGACGGGCAGGCTGTCGGATCTGGACGAGTCCGTGGAGATCGCCAGGGCCGCTGTCCGCGCGACGTCCGCCGGCCACCCCGACCACGTCAACTGCCTGCACAACCTCGGCCGCATTCTGATCGACCGTTTCGATCGGACGGGCGAGTTGGAAGACGCCGACGAGGCGGTGGAAATGGCACAGGCCGCCACGCACGCCGCCGACCATCGGCACCCGGACTACGCCAAGTACCTCAACACCCTCGCCAACTGCCTGATGGCGCGGTTCGACCGCACGCGGGAGTTCCTGGACCTGGACCAAGCGGTGTGGCTCTACCGCAATCTAGCCCAGGGGACCCGGCGCGACGACCCCATGCACGCGGGCTACCAAAGCCGACTCGGCGTCTCGCTACGCGAGTTGTTCGAGTACAACGGAGAGGCCAGGCATCTGGACGAGGCGGTGGCAGCGGGCCGTGTGTCTGTCGTGGCCGGCCGGCAGGACGGCCTCCACCGGGCAGCGATCCTGTCGAACTTCGCTGCCTCCCTCCGCGAGCGCTACATCCTCGAAGGGGAGGCAGCGGACATAGACGAGGCCGTGGAGGCAGGTCGGGAGTCGGTCCGCAGCACACCCGAGGACCATCCGGTGCGGGCAGGTCTCCTGTCGAATCTCGGTCTGTCACTGCGCCTGCGCTTCGGCCACTCGGCAGATGTGGCGGACCTCGACGAAGCGGTCGAGTCAGGGCGCGCGGCGGTCCGTGCCGTGCCGGAGAACACTCCGGCCAGGAGCTCCTACCTGTCGAATCTCGCGCGCACGCTGGAAGAACGCTTCAGGGAGACCGGACAGCCGGCCGACGGCGCGGAGTCCCTGGCCCTGTCCGAACGCGTGGCCGAAGACGAGACGGCACCGCCGTGGATGCGCATCGTCGAGGCACGCGGGGCAGCACGCAAGATCGCCGCCTCGGATCCGGCCCGGGCAGCGGGCCTGCTGTACCGGGCGGTGCTCATGCTGCCGGAGGTGGTGCCGCCGCGGATGACCCGCGACGACCAGCAGCGCGCGCTCTACCACAGAGCCTTCGGCCTCGCCGACGAGGCGGCGGCCCTCGCGCTGGCCGACCCCTCCGGCACAGCGCAATCGCGCGCGGCCCGGGCGCTGCGCCTGATCGAGGCCGGCCGCGCGGTGATGATGTCCCAAGCGCTGGGTATCCGCACCGACCTGAGCGAACTCCACGACCGCCAGCCTGAACTGGCCCGGCGGCTGATTGCCGTCCGCGAGCTGCTGGACCGGGACCCGGCCACGCCGGACTCCCCGCTCGACGCGGTCCAGGCGACCCGGCTCGGCCGGGACCGCCAGGCGCTCGCCACCGAACTCGGCGCGCTGCTGGAGCGCATCCGCGCCTGCGAGGGGTTCGCCGACTTCGGCCTTCCGCCGACACTGGATGATCTGCTGGCCGATGCCCGGCACGGCCCCGTCGTGACGTTCGTCGTGAGCCGGTACCGCAGCGACGCACTTCTGCTCACCGGCGGCGGCATCACCTCATGCCCGTTGCCGGAACTGACCTGGGACGCCCTGTTCGACCGGACATCGAACTTCATGGCGGCCCTGTACTCCGCGACAGCGCCCGACGCCGACCGGCGTGCCGCCCAGCAGACCCTGCGCGAGACGTTGGAATGGCTGTGGGATGCGGTTGCCGAGCCCGTATTGTCCGCCCTGGGCGAGGCGGTCGCGCCGGTTGAGGACGGGCAGCCCCTGCCACGCGTGTGGTGGGCGCCCGGCGGAATCCTCGGGATCCTGCCGCTGCACGCTGCCGGTTACCATACCGACCCCGAGCAGGGCCCCGCCCGCCGCACGGTCATGGACCGGGTCGTGTCCTCCTACACCCCCACCATCCGCGCCCTGCACCACGCCCGACGACGTCGGCGCCGACCGTCCGGCCACTCCCCGTCCCTGATCGTGGCCATGCCGACGACGCCCGGGCACGAGCCCCTGCGGCATGTCCCCGAGGAGATCCGCCGAATCCGACCGCTGCTCCACAGCCCGGTGGAACTCACCGAACCCACACCGCCCCGGGACGGCACCCTCCTGCCGCCCAGCGCCGACACCCCCACCGCGGCCGCCGTGCTGTCCCGGCTCCCGCACTGCGCCATTGCCCACTTCGCTTGCCACGGTGCGCCCTACACCAACCCCTCCCAGAGCCGCCTCCTCCTGCACGATCACGCCACAACGCCCCTGACCGTGGCCGCGCTCACCCGACTCGACCTGAAACAGGCGCAGTTGGCCTACCTGGCGGCCTGCACCACGGCGAGCCCCATCAGCCGCAATTCGTTCGACGAGGCCATCCACCTCTCCAGCGCCTTCCAACTCGCCGGCTTTCCCCACGTCATCGGAACCCTCTGGTCCATCGACGATCGTCTCGCCGCTGAGATCGCCGAGTCGTTCTACACCCACCTGACCACGGAGCGAACACGCAGCCTCGACCCCGACCGAGCCGCGATCGCATTACACCACACGGTCAGGGCGATCCGTGACCGCTATCCGGCGACGCCATACGTGTGGGCCGCATACCTCCATACCGGCGCGTAGCCGACATGCCCTCGCGCCGGCCGGGCACGGTTCCCGAAAGCCTCGGTTGCGACACTTGACCTGCCTGAGGGATGTCCCGCAATGATCAGTAATCGACCGGGTCCCGTGCCAGCGGACACGTCATGCAGTGGCCCCCGCCGCGCCCGCGCCCCAGCTCGCCGCCCACGATGGTGACGACCTCGACGCCGGCCTCGCGCAGCAGGGCGTTGGTGAGCGTGTTGCGGTCGTAGGTGAACACCACGCCGGGCTCCACGGCGACCGCGTTGTTGCCGCTGTCCCACTGCTGGCGTTCGGAGGCATACACGTCGCCGCCGGTCTCCACCACCCGCAGCGCGGACAGCCCGAGCGCCTTGGCGACCACCTCGACGAAGGGCGTCGTGCCCTCGTCGACGACGTCGAAGCCGGGTGCCCGGTCGGCGGGGCGCAGCGAGAAGGTGTGCACCGCGTCCGTGATCCGGGGGTAGAGCGTGACGACGTCCCGGTCGGCGAAGGTGAAGACCGTGTCCAGGTGCATGGCGGACCTGAGCTTCGGCATCCCGGCGACGATCACGTGCTCGGCGGCGCCCTCGCGGAACAGGGCGGCGGCGACCTGCGTGATGGCCTGCCGGGAGGCGCGCTCGCTCATGTCCATGAGAACGACACCGTTGCCGACCGGCATGATGTCGCCGCCCTCGAAGGTAGCCTGGCCCCAGTCCAGTTCGGGGTCCCCCCACCACACCGTCGAACCCTTGAAGTCGGGGTGGAAGGTGTAGATCGCCTTCATCAGCAGCGTCTCGTCGTGCCGCGCGGGCCAGTACAACGGGTTGAGGGTGAGGCCGCCGTACAGCCAGCAGGTGGTGTCCCGGGTGTACAGGGTGTTGGGCAGCGGCGGCATCAGGTACTCGCGTGCCCCGGTGGACTCCAGGGCGAGCGCGAAGTATCCGGAGCGGCAGTCCCCCGGCAGGTTCGCTGGTGGCGAGCCCGCCGATGAGGTACTCGGCCAGCCGCCGCGGCTCGAGCGTCTCCAGGTAGCCGCGGGTGGCGTCCACCAGGCCGATACCGACCCGGTTCGGCACGATCTTCCGGTCCAGGAGCCACGCCTTCGCCTCCGCGATCGCCATGGTCTGTGCGAGGAGGTCGTGCAACTCGACCACCTCCACCCCCCGCTGGGTGAGTCCGGCGACGAAGTCGGCGTGGTCGCGCTGGGCGTTCTGCACCCACATCACGTCGTCGAAGAGCAGCTCATCGGAGTTGGTGGGGGTCAGCCGCCGATGCGCGAGACCGGGGGAGCACACCAGGACCTTGCGGAGCCTGCCGACCTCGGAGTGGACGCCGAGCGCGGCTCCGGTGACGTTGTCGTTGCTGGTCACGCGGCCTCCTTGGAGGGTGCGGGGTGGGAGGGGCGAAGCTCACAGGCTGATCCATCCGGCGGCCAGGGCCACCACGCCGACGACCGCGCCGACGACGGAGACGGCCAGGACGACGAGTTCACGGGGCGAGAACAGCCGACGGCCCTGTTCGCGACGGGTCATGACGAACAGCAGGGTCGCAGGGGCGTAGAGGATGAACGACACGAGGAGGAACTTCAGCCCGGCCGCGTACAGCAGGAACGCGGTGTACAGCGTGGCGACGACCGCGACGGTCAGCTCGCGCCGGGACGTCCTGCCCCCGGTGGTGCGGGGGCTGGCACGGGTGCCGATCCTGACGGCGAAGGCCGCCGCCAGCAGGTACGGGATGAGTGACAGAGCGCTGGTCAAGTTGAGCGCGAAGTTGAAGGCGTCGTCCGAGAATCTGGTGCAGATCAGCACCGCCTGGGTGAGCAGCGACGTCATCAGCAGGGCGGGCACGGGCACGTCGACGGCGTTGGCACGGCGCAGGAAGCGCGGCATGTCGTCGTCCTGGGCGGCGACGAAGAGCACCTCGGCGGCCATCAGGGTCCAGGCCAGATAGGCACCGAGGACGGACACGATCAGCCCGACGCTGATGAAGACCCGGCCCCAGGTGCCGACGGCGGACTCCAGGACTCCGGCCATGGACGGCTGGCGCAGCGCGGCGATCTCACCCATCGGCAGGATGCCGTACGACACGATGGTCACCGGCGGAAGACGGCGAACACGCTGAGGAAGCCGAGCACGGTGGCGAGCATGGTGCCGCGCACCTGGGAGAAGAGCGAACCGGCGTAGTCCTCGCCCTGGAAGTTGTCCGCGAAGACACCGGCGTCGAAGTAGACCAGGGCCAGGAGGATGAAGATCAGGATCGGGACGACTTTGGCCACCGTGACGATTCTGTTGATGGCCGTGGCCTCCTTCACGCCGCGCCGGATGATCCAGAAGAAGGCCCACAGCCCGACGGAGGACAGCACCACCGCCACGGCGGTGTCACCGTCGCCCAGCTCCGGCCAGACCGAGCCGATGGTCGACATGATCAGGACCCAGTACGTCACGTTGCCGACGCAGGCGCTGGCCCAGTAGCCGAGGCTGAGAAGAAGCCCAGGTACTCGCCGAAGCCGGCCTTGGCGTACGCGTACACACCGGCGTCCAGATCGGGCCGGCGGACGGCCAGGGACTGGAAGACGAAGGCGAGCATCAGCATGCCCGTGCCGGCGATGGCCCAGGCGATCATCGCCCCCGCGACCCCCGTCTCCTCCGCGAACCGCGCGGGCAGCGAGAACACCCCGGCGCCCACCATCGACCCGACGACCATCGCCGTGAGCGTGAACAGCGGCAGCTTGGCGGGGGGTGGGGCTTCCCTGTCGGTGTCGGGAACTGCGGCCTGCTACATGCCATCCCTCGAGGATCATGGGGCGGATGCGACCACTGTGCCTCACCTGGTGGCCCCGGGCATCCTCTGGCGTCTGCTCGAGCGCACGTCGAGGGCTGGAAGACGGGAGAGGCCCTCGTGCGTGGCCCCGACTGGCCTGTGCACCCGGTATGGCGTCGGCCCTGCGACCGTTGAACGGGCGCCGACCCGTGGCGTCGCGGCGGGTACACAAGAGCCCCGCTGACCGGCGAGAACGAGGATTGCCGAGGTCCTTGTTCCCGCACCATCCGGAGGCACTTCCCTGGTCAAGAAGCGCACCGGTTGAGAATGCCGCACGGCCATGCGCGCCATACGCTCGCCCTATGTCCGATTTCATCGCCGCCGGCGCCTCGGCCGACGACCTTCCCGCACCGGCCGAGGGTCTGCTGCTCACGCACTTCCTCACGGTCGGCGACGTCCCTCGCTCGCGGGCGTTCTACGCCGATGTGCTGGGCGGGCAGGTGGTGCTGGAGGAGAACCCCTGCATCATCAAGGTCGCCAACAGCTGGATCATCATGAACCCCGGCGGCGGGCCCACCGATGACAAACCAGACGTCGTCCTGCGCCCGCCGGAGGACCGCCACACCGTCTCCAGCTTCCTGAACGTACGGGTCGCGGACATCCACGGCTTCTACGCGGCAGCCCGCGCCAAGGGAGCCGAGTTCCTCACCGCGCCCATCGACCGGCGCGCCGAGCTGCGCTGCTACATGCGCGACCCGGACGGCTACCTCATCGAGGTCGGCCAGTCCACGGGCCTGCTCAAGGGCATCCTGGCGCGCACCGATACCGAAGCCTGACCACTGCCCTGCACTGAACTGCTGACCGAATCCGTCAGACGCGACGGACCGGGTCCGTGATTCCGCCGGGGCACGCAAGCGCCGCGATGTCCCATCCGGCGCGTCCGGCCCCGGCCTGGTAGGCGCTCTCGTAGAAGGCGAGCACGGCGGCACGTGGATCGGCCTCGGCGCGGGCCGCGTCGTAACGCAGCACGGCCAGGTGGCTGTCGCCGCGCGCCACCCACTGTGCGGACGCCGGGCTGAGCGGCGCTTCGGCCAGGCCGGCGGGCTCGGGCGCGGTGTACGAGTAGAACGCGGGCTCGGCGAAGGTGTCGTCGCCGAACCAGAAACCGAAGCTGATCACTTCCGAGGAGTACGCCTCCCGGGTGACGGGGTCGACCTGCCCGGGCTGGTCGACCTGGCGCCCGGAGAACCGGCTGTGGGCGATGTCGAAGGTGTGCCAGAAGTGGTGCACCGGGCTGGTCTTGCCCGAGAAGCCCGCCGCGAACTCCTCCAGCACGGACGCCACCTGGCTGAGCACCCGCCAGTAGCGGTTTGCGGCCACCGGGTCGTAGGTCGCGTGCTCGGTGTCCTCGGCGAACGGCCGGTCGGTGTCGGGCAGATCGAAGGGCCTGGGAGTAGCGATGTCGACCCGGACGCCGAGCGCGGCCAGAGCGGCCAGGGTCTGGTCGTAGAAGGATGCGACGGACTGGCCCGGAAGCGGAAAGGACCGCTCTTCGCCGTCCAGCGTCATGACGGCGAGCCGGTGGCGGACGAAGTCGAAGTCGATCGTGAAGATCGGATTCCCGTCGACCTGGCCCATCGGACGGGTGGTGATGCCGTGCCCAGTGACATGGAAGGGGACGTTCCACCAGTGGTTGCGCCGGGCGCTCGCGGCCAAGCGGATCTTGCCGACGATCTGCGCGAAGCGGTGCAGCGTCTCCTTGGTGTCCTGCCACTCCGCCAACGGCACCGGCGGGAACAGCTCCATCGCCTGCCCCTTCCCGCCCGACGCTCCCACGGCGGCCGGGCAATCTCATCATGGCCCCGCAGGGGACGTCCGGCACGCCGCCGAGGGAGCGGTTCGGCCCGGGGCCGCTGCCCGATCCGAGCACCTGGCCGAAGGGATGCGGCTGATCGTCCGCAAGGAACGGCCGCACCGTCGACGTCGGTGATCCGCAGCTGAGCGCCGGGGAGTCGTCGCCCCTGGCCGGTGGCACCTCAGGGGGACGTACGGCTCGCTACTTCGTCGTGCCCCAAAGTTGGCTGTCGGGGACGTGGGACGGGTTGCCCATCAGCCTGGCGACCCGGATCTGCGAGGGGACTGCGGTGCGGTGGTGCCCGGAGCGTCCCATCCGCCAACCCGTGTGCGCATACGAGTCATGGTGGAAGGTCATGGCGTAGGGGTGGTCGAAGTTCGTCGTCGAGCCGTTGACGAGAGGGAAGTGTCCCTGCGAGGCGGTTGAGGGGGAGTCCTTGGTGTCGATGATCCACACCGTCTGGGCAGACACACCGCACTTCTGGAGGGTGAGGCCCTCGTACTGGTACGCGGTGTGAGCCAGACCGGCGCACAGGCCTGTGCGCTTGCCGTGCGGCGCGTACTCGACCTCCACCGCGCGCAGGCTGCCGTAGTGCTGGTTCACCTCGGCGGACACGAGGCCGTCCTCGTGGAAGTCGGACACCAGGCCCGCGCGGTGCCCGACGATGTCCCCGGCCGGGTCGGACGTGCTGACGGGGCGCATCGTGGTGGGCTGGCCGACCCTCGCCACACCCCGATACACGGTCTCCACCAGGTTCGGCTGCTGTGAGCTGCCGTACCCGGCGCTGTAGATCTTGATGCAGCTGTCGCCGCACTCTGGAGTGGCCGCATCGGCGGAGAGTGTTTCGGCCGCGGTGATGCCGCCGACCATGGCCATCACCGCGGCAGCGGCGAGCGCCTTCTTCTTGACAAGGGCGATCATAAGGACTCCTCTGTTCCGGTCGGCGTGCTGTCGCTCCGGTGGGCACGGCCGCATTGCCGGACTGTGCGCGCGGGGCATGTCGCCTTCCTGCGGCAGGAGGTATCCCTCTCCGCCGATAGGAGCATATGCTCGCAGTTGCATGGTTGCAATGCCTGGATGGCTGCGGCACGACCAGCACCCGTGGCGGGGGAGGGGCTCATACCCGGGCGACCGCTCGTTCGAGCCCGTAGGCAGGTCCCCTCGCGCGCCCGTCCGTGCCACGTGGTGAGCCGCTGGTCGGCTCACAGACCTCAGCGGCGGGAGAAGCCGCTCGGTGAGCCGGGCGTCCGTGTGGGTGTTCAGCGGATGGCGCAGGAAGACCCGTACGCTGTTCCGGCGGTGCGACCGTGCGGCGATTCTCCGTCCACGACCGACCGGTGCGCGGTCTTTGACCTCGCAGCACTCGTGACCTGTGAGCTGCGACTGCGGTGGCTGACAGTGGGGGCACCGTTTACCAGGGCTGTCGTACGAGCGGGCGCGGGCCCAGCCGCCTCGCGGGACAACCGCGGGTGAGACGACGAACCATGACACCGATCATCGCCCAGCGGATCATGGACTCCGCGTGGGCCGGACTGGTCTCGTAGTCCCTGGCGAGGCGCCGATGGGCGGTGATCCACGACAACGTGCGCTCGATCGCCCACCGCTTCGGTGGACTTGGAAGCCTCGCTGACCAGGGTCTTTGCGAACGATCTCCAGCGGACAGATGTGCCTGATGCGGGGGGAGGGATTCGTCGTCATTCGACGACCCGTTTCGTTCCGCTAGTTCCTGTCTGACCCCAACGTGCCCTCGGTTGGCCTCGTTTGCGCCCTGGGGAGGCGACCTGCTCGACGGTACTACCGAAACATGACGCGACACCGCCCGTATCCCAGCGACCTCCCTGGTGCGTTGGATCCGCAAGAAGTACAAGCGGCTCGCAAGCCGCCGGAAGGCCCACGCGAAGCTCGTGGAGATCGCACAGCGGTACCCGCGGATGTTCGCACACTGGCGCCTTACCACCGCAGCCTGCGAGATCTGTCGGCCTTCACCCAGCCGGCCGCGCTGGGCCTGCGGCAGCTGCGTGACCCGCACACCGATGACGAGGACGACGACGGCGGGCAGGACTGAGTTTCACCACCTGAAGGCCGATCAGCGTGCGCGCCGCCGCTTTCGTCAGCCGCTTCGTGGCGGGTCCCAGCCGGTACTGGTGGCAGTTGTGTGCGGGTCGATCAAGGCCCTCACCCGGCTTGTGGTGCGCCGTAGGAGAACCTGTACCCGGCGAAGTCGGCGATGTGGACATACCCGATGCGCTGGTAGAGGGCGTTGCTGGTGGGGTTGTCCGGGTCCGTGAACAGGACGACGTCCGTCGCTCCCGCGGCCAGCGCGGCCCTGCTCACCTCCACCGTCACGGCTCCGGCGTAGCCGCGGCCGCGGAGGTGGGCCGGGGTGTAGACGGGGTCCACCCGGACCATGCCGCCGACGACCGAGGTCGCGGCCGCCATCGAGACAGGGGTTCCCTCCGGGGTCTCCCAGAACGTGAAGTGCCTGTCGCCGAAACGCGAGTCCTCCCAGGAGCCGGCGTCGATCAAGTTGATAGAGGACTGCTCCCCGACGTCTACACAGAACTCACGGCACCAGCGAACGACTTGCTCACGGTCCTTACCGCCCGTGAGGCGCCCCTGGCCTTCCGGGCGCGGCTGCGGTGCGGTGAGCGCGCCGAGACGGTAGAGATGCGTCCGCCAGAAAGGTTCCGGAGCCGCGCCCGTGTGCTGCTGCCATGACTCGGCGAAAGCGCTAGCGGTGTCGCGGTCCGCGATGACGTTGGCGGGTGAGTGGCCGAGGCCGGCCAGGTGTGCAGCGAGAGTGTCGGTCTGCTCGACAGACAGAGGCGTGAGGCCCAGGCGTCCGCGCGGAGTGAGATAGAAGATCGCGCGGACCTCGCCCCGCGCCTCTAGTCGGCCGAAAACGGCGGCTTCGGCGTCGTGATCGGCCGCCCTACGTATCCGCAGCTTCTCGATGTCCGTCAGCGGCGTGTTGTGCAGGGCGGCGCGCGAGGACAGGAAGTCCCCGGCTCGGGCGAGGAAGTCGTCGACGTCTTGGGTGAGGTGCCAGTCATCCGGGAGCATGCTTCATGATCCCAGGCGACCTCGACGCGGGGACTGCTTGCTCACCACCTTTCAGCCACGTGACTGACTGCTCCCGATCAGCCGCCGCCTCTGTCGGCAAGGGATCGTTTGACGACAGGCGGCCGCCGCATCCAATGAACTTGGACATACCGGGCGCCGGGGCGGAGCTGATCCCATCGGATCCGAAGGTGATTGATGACAGGGTTCGAGGACAGACAGGCTTCGCAATCCGCGCGGAAGCGGCCCCGGTGGCGAATCTGATCTACAAGCGGGTCTCGACCGAACAGTAGTCGACCGCCCGGCAGAACCTCGTCCTGAACGAGGCCGGAATCGAGGACCCGGCCGTCTTCGAGGAGGACGCGGGTACCGACAGCCGTTTCCACCCGCTCCAGCGGTCCAAGTTCAGCGAGCTGCTGACCTACGCACGGCCGGCCGATGGACGACGGCCGGGTGGTGTTCCGTGTGCGGGTGCGGCGCCTGGTGTGTCCCACACGCGGCTGCCGACAGACCTTCCGTGAGCCGAAGTTCCCCCGTGATCGCGAGCGGGCGAAGGTCATCGCCAGGCTGTCGGGCAACACGGCGGTGTCGGTCAACCACGGCTGGCAGAGGCTTCGGCGAGTGGCATCCACAAGCGGTACTGGAAGAAGTCAAGAGGCTGCCCTGAACGCACTCGGTGCGCCTCCAGTAGAGCACCCCTTTGGAAGCCCAACTGCTCAACTACGCGGATCGACGATGCGTTGTCAGGCTGGATCAACGCCTCGAAGCAGCTGGCGCTCAGTTCCCGGCCCGCCCAGTCGCAGACCAACTGAAGCCCATGCGATGCCAGCGACCTGCCACGACACTCCGGTGCGACCCAGTAGGCAACTTCGTATACACCTACCGCTCGGTCAATCGCCCGCAGGTCGACGCCGCCGCACAGCTGCCCTCCAGGTTTCTGCCGCAGGGCAAAGCTGATCGCCTGGCCTGAGAGGCGGTCTCTCTCGCGTCGTTCTATACCCGCGGCAGCTTCGACTTCGGTGTAGTGATGAGGCCATGACGTCCACTGGCGAATCGCCGGATCGCTCGACACGCCGACCATGACCTCGATGTCCTCGTGGCGGAACTCGCTCAGGCTGACCACGCCGTCGTCGATGGGAGGGGTCGGCCAGTGGATGGCCGGCCACTTGCTTGACATCAGACGTCCTGTTCCACGAGTTGCTCTGGAGATTCGCGGTGAGGAACACGTCGGAGAGCCAGCGATCCGACCACGCCAGTTGCGATGAACACGGCTCCTCCGACGTACCACCGTCCGGGACCACCCCCCGCGAGGAAGGTGGCCAGGACTAGCGGGCCGAGGGTGTCCCTAATGGTCGTTACCGTTGACACGAGCCCGTTGTAGGCGTTGAGGCGCCCCTCCGGCGCGAACAGGACGGGCAGTCCCCACAGAAGACCAAAGGAGAAAATCTCTCCCAGAGTCAGCATGGCGGTACCGCCAACCAGTACCAGAGCAGCCAGTGGCCACCTCAGCGCAGGGGTTGCTGCGAAGAGGGCCATTGCCACAGACAACGCCCAAGCCGTTCGAACGAAGTAGCGACGCATGACCCCAGCGGTGTCGCCGTGCCGCACAAGGCGCGCTTGCAGGACGACGACCATTAGCGTATTCAACAGCAACAGGGGCGAGACCACCCATGCCGGCGCAAGGTGGTGAATCGTCAGCCACAAGCCGAGGCTGAGGGTCAGGACAGTGTCCGAAAAGCTAAAGACGGTGGCTACGACCAGGGCGGCGACGAAGCGCCAGTCGGCAAGGGCCTGTCTCATGATGACAGACGCGCGACCCTGAGCTGCAGGCTGTCGCGCGGGTTTGTCGGCTTTCAGCGATCCAGTGCTGAGGCCATTGCGGAGATCTGCTCGTGGCAGAGCCCAGCAGGCACAGAAGGCCAGTACCGCGTACAGGCCGACGGCGACGGCTAGGCCGGCTGGTCCTCGGATCGTCAGAGGTGCCGCAGCGGCTCCTGTACCGAGGGCGAATCCGATGTTGGTGAGAGACCGCAAGGCCGACCGGCTCTGACCGGCTTCCGCCGACGATGTGAGCTCAACGTTGAGGGTCATGCGCAGCGTATCGGCGATACGCCGCACGACTGTCAAGACGGTGAGCAGGGCAACGTAGCTCCACAATCCGGTTACTGCGTACATCGCGGCGATGGCGGCTACCTGGAGGAGATGCGCTAACCGGGCACTACGACGGGTACCAAAACGGTCGGCAAGTGTCAAAAGGGGGAGCACGAAAACCATCGCGACGATGGCCGATATCATGCGCCCCAGACCCAGGTCGGTGGGAGAGAGACGCAGCACCTCCTCAAACAGGATGACGTTGGCGGCAACCCAAGAGCCTTGTCCGGTGGCGGTGGCAAGATATGCCACAGCGAGCCGTCGGATTAGCGCTGAGCGAAATGCACCAGGCGCTCCGATGAGTCGTGCGATCAACTCCCAAAATATGCTCGTGGATACAATTTCCGCCATCTTCACCACCACACCACTGGGTGTGATCCGGAAGTCGCCGGCTTGACCACCTTATGGCATTCGAATGGACTTAGAGTGAGGCGAAGGTCATAACTGCGACCAGCCTCGCGATGGCGTTCTCGTATTCCCTCTCTTGCACGATCCGAGATGCGTCCGACGGCAGGATCGTGTCGGCGGACAAACGAACCCTGAGGCTGGAACATGACATAGGATCCGGCATCCCCAAAGGTGTACCTGGAGTGGGAGGGCCCGTAGCACGAGGCAAACGCGAGCGGGTACACAACCCGGCCACCGACCCGCATACGCCACGAGGATCTCGGTATCTCCGCGCGGATTTCTTGCTCGCTTCTGCCCTCTTCGATCTCCAGCATCCCGACAAGAAGCAAGCGGACGGCGGTAGCCAGGGCTCCTACCGAGCTGCCACAAATCTCAGGAAGCTCGACCACTGCGCCATCTACAGGGCCTTCGAGACATTGCGCTGTCAAGGTGTATGCGGCCGTCACGTTCGCGGAGGTGGACAACGCTGCATCCCAGCGGTAGACGGTCTCTACCTGGGCGCCTTGAGCGAACAGACAACTGCTCGCCGAGACTACATTCGAGAAGGACACGGCGGAACTCCAATTGCTGCACAGGGGTGTCGGCCGAGAGCATAGCTCTCGGCCGACACCGTTCGTACTAGTTGGCCATACGGGCCGACTCGGCCTTGACCTCGGTCTTCTTGACGATCTTCAGCATGTGGAATCACCTCCCCCCGGCACTTCTGCGCGGAATCCGGCCAGTAGCGCGAAGTTCAGACACTTCAACGCCAGGCCGACCTGCTCGAACCCGGCTGCCCGCAGCAATTCCTCATTCTCCGAGACGGTGAAAGGGACGAGGACATTCTCGATGTCCTCCCGCTTGCGGGCGATCTCCAGATCCGAATACCCTTGCTCTCGCTTGAACTCGTGGTGTGCCGAGATCAAGCGGCGCGTAAACCCGCTGTCTGCTTCCAGGACCTTCTCGGCAAGGATCAATGCTCCCCCCGGGCGGATAGCTGCAGCGAGCTGGCGCAGGAGGTCCAAGCGGCGCGTCGGCCTTATGAACTGGAGGGTGAGGTTGAGAACCACCGCATCAGCCTCGGGGAACGCTTCGACCTCGCACACATCTTCCTGGCGAAATTCGAACGAGGTCCCGTTATCGGCAAACTTGGAGAGGTTTTGCTCTGCTTTCGCGAGCATCGCCGACGAGTCGTCGTAGCCGATGAGTTGAACACCGGGGAACCGCTTGGAAAGCAGCGCCATTGAGGTGCCGGTCGCGCAGCCTATGTCCAGAATCGTCCGCGGTGGTTCCGGGAGAGTTTCCAGCAGTCGGCACATGTAGTCCTGGAGCATGAGATACCCTGGGACGCTTCGCTGGACCATGTCGTCGAACACGCCGGCGACATGAGTGCCGAATGCGAAATCTGACGCCTCGTATGTGCCTTGATAGATCGTGTCCTGCGTCACGTTACTGCCCCTTTTCTGGCGCTTTCGCCCGAAGGACTAGGAAGTACGGGACTCGCGCCGCCTTCTCGACAAGCACCGTTGGCGCATCTGCGACGTCCAGTGGGGCAGGCTCGTAAAGGCCGGTGAGGGTCAGTCCGGCATCCATGAGTGCAGCGACATACGACTCGACGGTTCGCTTGAACGTCAAAGTCCGTGCGACGACTGTATTTCCACTCGAATCCTCGCGGCTCTTTTCGATGGGCCCCTCAGAGAAGTAATGTCCGGTGACAGCGAAGTCGTCGTAGACCCAGCGCTCGCCATTCCAGTGCTTAGCCCAAGAGCCGCTGTCCTTGAACGGATGCGGAACCGAAATAATGATCTCGCCACCGGGAAGCAGGGCTTCACTGAGGCGCTGGACGGCATTCTGGAGGTCCTCGATCCAGTCCAGCACATTGAGACAGAGGATCTTGTGGAAGCCTTCGCCGGTGAGATCCCCCAGGGTTCCCTCGCGGTATGCCACCGCATCGGAGTCTGTCCGATCCGCGGCGATGCGCAGCATCGCCGGCTCGACATCGATCCCGGTCACCTGGTAGCCGCGGTCGGCCAGCAGTCGCGTCATCTCACCCGTGCCGCAGCCGACATCCAGGGCCATCCGCCCCGGATCGGCCGTAAACGGGATGAGCTTGTCCATCAGTGGATCAAGCAAGAGGGAATTGAAGGAACTGTCAGCCCGCTCGGCTTCGTACTGCGCGGCGATCTGCTCAAGGACCCTGGGCGGCTGGGCGGATACAGCGTCTTCCTCGCCGCATACCGAACAGCCGGGGTTCCGCTCGAAGCGCTCCCAGGTGTGCCGGTAATCAGTGAAGTCAACCAGCAGTCGGGTGCTACTGGTCTGTGTCGGCAGTCCCAGCAGATGGCGGATCGCCTCATTGGCTTGGACGCTTGCCACGTAAAAGTTGAGCGGGCCGAAGCTGGGGGCTTGTATGCGTGAGTTCAGCAACTGCGGGGGTTCGTCGCCCGCCGACATGTGCCGGAATACATCGGTATCGTTGCGCAGGCACTCGTAGCAGGCGCTCTGCCTGGGCTCGACAAGTGGACCCACAACGGCGTAGCCCTCGATATACCCGGCGGATGAGTAAGGGATGCCCAGTGGAACCGCAGCGGCGCACAGCCATTCATGCACCTGATAGGGCGAATCAGCCGAGAGGACGATGAAATCGCAATCAGCGAAGTGAGCTGAAACGAGATCCGGCCCATCGAAGCCGCGGGGAACCGGAACTACTGTGACTTCCGAATTAATCGACTCCAGGCGCTCCTGGGCGACATCAACCTTGAGACGGTCAACACTCGACTCACTGTAGAGCGTTTGCCGGGTGAGGTTGGACATCTCTACGGTGTCGCCGTCCGATATGACCAGCTTGCCGACTCCGGCGGCAGCCAGTAGCGTGGCCACATTACTGCCGATCCCGCCGGTTCCAATGAGCCCGACGGTAGCTCCGCACAACTTCGCCTGAGCCTTGACCGGGTCAAGGCCGAGCGACTGGTAGTAGAGGTGATGGCGGGCGTAGCGCGATGTCGGAGAGTCGAGGGCGGGAATAACGAACCCTGCCTCACACATTTCCTCGAAGACGATCTCCGCGCTTGCTTCGTCGACCCCGCAGCTCACCAAATAGCCGAGGACCTCAGATTTTTCCCGCGGCTGCCCGAGGTGGCCGATCAGTCCCGGTAAGAATTTCGGGGCATCTTCGATAATGCCGGCATGCGGCGGCAGGCCACCTACATGAATACTGGAGCCGATCTGATATGCCGCCAGGTAAGGGGCGAAATGATATTTCTCGACTTCTGGAGTCAAGGTATGAACTCCGACTTGATAGGAATTTCAGAACGGGTACAGTCCAGGTTCCTTCGAAGTTCCCTTACCGTACTTCGAATTTCTTGACTGTGTCCACCCTGGGATTCCGAGCATTTGCATGCTGTGTCCTTTTTGCTCCTCAGATTTTTACCTTCCATGACTCTGACCTCGATCTTTCTTTACGGTCCGCCGACGGAGTCAGCGGACCGTTTCGCTCTCGGCTCCAGAGTTCGCCGGGGTGGTTGGCCTCCCAGTAGCGGCGCAGGGCCAGGTCGGAAGGCGGGCAAGGGGCGGCCGATCCGGGTGAGCGCGGCCCGGATCGTCAAGCAGGTCTGCTCGAAGTCGGTGCCGGCGCAGCGGGCGAGGTCGATGCGTACGGGCAGGATCCGATCGGCCGGCCATCCGGGCTCGCCTCACTGGGAGCGGGAGATCCTGGAACGGGCCTGGCAGCGCGATCCGCGCTCCGCCCCAACGCCGGCGAGGAGCCCGCCCCGTCCAAGGCAGCTGCCGCACGCTCGGCTTCCGATTCCTGGGCAAGCAAGATGTGCCCTTCGCCGGTCGAGTCCTGCAAACCAACCACTGGGCTATCGGCCCTCGCACCGACCTGACCTGATACAGGACCTCAGCACGCCGGGGACTCGCACGGAGCTTCGGGGCGGGAGGCATTCAGAGGGTTCCAATACCCGAGCACACCATTACGGGTGGGGGAAGAACGCCGCCGTGAGGCTGTCGAGCGAGTCACCCAGATGCAGTTCGACCGTCACGGCAACCGCGTCTGGAGACGGGCCAAGGCCCTGCTGGACACCGAACACCTCAGGCGCGCCGTCGGCGAAGTCGCTGTCCCCTACGGCATCTGCAGCGAACCATCCAACGTCGCCGCGAACGGCCAGGACTGCCCCGTGCGATTCCGCTGTGTCGGCTGCGGCCACGCTCGGCGAATTTCTGCCCCAAGGCGTTGAGGAACCCGCCCACGGCTACAGACGCTCTCTGAACGCCCTGTGGACCCCGACCACCGTCGGCGGCATCTCCCTGCCGCACCGCCTGGTCATGGCCCCCATGACCCGCGACCGCTCCACCCCGGAAGGCGTCCCGACCGAGCTGAACGCCGAGTACTACGCCCAGCGGGCCTCGCACGCGCTCATCATCACCGAGGGAACCCAGCCCTCCGCCGACGGCCAGGGCTACCTCCTCACCCCCGGCATCCACAATGACGAGCAGATCGCCGGGTGGCGCAAGGTCACCGACGCCGTGCACGCGGCCGACGGCCGGATCGTCATCCAGCTGATGCACACCGGACGCATCTCCCACCCCGACAACACCCCCCACGGGCGCCGGCCGGTCGCCCCTTCGGCGACCCGACCGAAGGGCATGATGTTCACCGCGTCCGGGCCCCAGGAGATGCCGACACCCCGTGCGCTGTCGACGCAGGAGGTCACGGCGACCGTCGAAGACTTCCGCCGCGCCGCAGCGGCCGCCGTCGCGGCAGGCGCCGACGGCGTGGAGATCCACGGCGCCAACGGCTACCTGGTGCACCAGTTCCTGTCCGACAACACCAACCAGCGCACCGACCGTTACGGCGGTTCCCTCGACAACCGCATCCGCTTCGCCGTCGAGGTCGCCGCCGCCGTGGCCGACGAGATCGGCGCCGACCGCACCGGCCTGCGGATCTCCCCGGGCAACCCCTACAACGACATCGCCGAGTCCGACACCGCCGAGCTGTATCCGGCGCTCCTGGACGCGCTGCGCCCGCTCGGCCTCGCCTACCTCCACATCCTCCACGCGGGCGACGAGGAACTGCTGGGCACCCTGCGCGCGCTGTGGCCGACCACGCTGATCCTCAACCGGGCCGGCACCGACCTGCCCACCCGCGCCAAGGACATCGACAACGGCACGGCCGACCTTGTCTCCGTCGGCGCCCTCGCGCTCGCCAACCCGGACCTGGTGGAGCGGCTACGCTCTGACGCGCCGCTGAACTCCCCCGACCCGGCGACCTTCTACGGCGGCGGAGTGGCCGGCTACACCGACTACCCCACCTACACCGTCTGAGGAGCCGAACCATGCCCGCCCCCGCACCCCGCATCCCCAGCACGGCCGGCGAGGGACCGATGAGCAATGCGATCTTCCAGCTCGCCCGCGCCCACCGCGCCCGCGCCGCCGCCATGCTCGGCGAGATGGACCTGCATCCCGGACAGGAACTGCTGCTGATGCAACTCCTGGACCGGGACGGGCAGACCCAGTCCGAGCTGCTCGAAAGCGTCGGCCTGGACCACTTCACCGTCTCCAAGTCCCTGCGCCGCATGCAGGACGCCGGCCTGCTCGTCCGCGAGCCGGCCGCACACGACCGGCGCGTCATGGTCGTCCATCTCACCGACAAGGGCCGTGCCGTGCGCGAGCCCATCACAGCCATGTGGCGGGCCCTGGAGGAGACCTCCGCACGGAACCTGTCGGCGCAGCAGGCAGAGCCCTTCGTCCGCACCGCCTACGCCATCGCCGACGCGATCAACAGCCGCGCTCTTCCGCAGGAAGAGTCCGAGTAACTCCCCTCGGCTTGCCACCCCGGCTCCGGCCTGCAGTGCGCATCGTTTCCGGCGTTCGTGCGAAGCGGACAGTGCTGCAGCGCCTCGGCTGACGAAGACCCGTGCTGAACGGAGCCAGGCTCCCTGACCGCCGGAAGAAGCCCGGTGAGCCGAGCCGGCGGATGTGGCGGGCCTCCGCTCACCCCCGTACGTCAGGGAGAACGGGGCTGAGCGGGGCCTCCGCGTCAGGGGCAAGCGCCGGTTGTCCCGGCGCAAGCAGGCGGCACTCGTCCGCAGGACAGGGCAACACCCCCCACGGGGATGTCGAGCCTTTCACCGGCTCACTCGGGCCGCGACGCGGTCGTGTACAGCGAGCGTGCTGAAAGCCCACGCCGTGGTGGTCTCCTTGAGGGGCCACAGGACGCGCCGGGTAAGCGCGTTGTGTGACGTCGCGGTAAGGCTCGCCAGGTTCAGCGGGTGAGGTGGATGCTGCCGTCGATACGGCGAGGGATGTTGTAGGGGTTGTCGTCGCGCAGGGCCGGGGGCAGAAGCTCGTGGGGAAGATTCTGGTAGGCGACGGGCCGTAGGAAGCGTTCGATCGCGCGGGAGCCGACAGAGGTGGTGCGGGGGTCGGAGGTGGCAGGGTAAGGGCCACCGTGGACCGTGGCGTGTCCGACCTCGACACCGGTGGGCCAGCTGTTGAACAGGACGCGGCCGGCGCGGCGTTCCAGCAGGGGCAGCAGGCGGCGCGCGTCGTCCACGTCGTCGGGCGCGGTGTGGACGGTCGCGGTGAGCTGGCCCTCCAGGTGGCGCACAGCGTCGGCGAGCTGGGTCAGGTCGCGGCAGCGGACGACGAGCGCAGCCGCGCCGAACATCTCCCGCTGCAGTTCGGGGTCGGCGATGAAGTCGTCGGCGTGGGCGGTCAGGATCGCTGCCTGCCCGGGGCTGGCGGAGCGGGGACTGGCCCCGCGGGCGAGGACCTCGACCCCGGGGTGTGAAGCCACGGTCTCCGTCTCGATGCGGAAGGCCTTGGCGATCCGCGGCGTGAGCATGGTGGCTCCCGCGTCTGCGTCGATGATCCGGCCGGCGGCGTCGAGGAAGGTCTTCAGGCCGGGGCTGTCGACGGCGAGGATCAGACCGGGGTTGGTGCAGAACTGGCCGGCGCCGAGGGTGAGGGAAGCGGTGAAGGCGTCGGCGAGGTCGACGGCGCGCTCGGTGAGGGCGGCGGGCATGAGGACGACGGGGTTGACGCTGCTCATCTCGGCGTAGACCGGGATGGGCTGGGGGCGGCCGGCGGCGGTGCGGACGACAGCGAGTCCTGCGGCGCGGGAGCCGGTGAAACCGACAGCCTGGATGCGCGGGTCGGTGACCAGACGGGATCCCAGCGTGGGACCGTCACCGACGAGGAGGGAGAAGACCCCGGCGGGCAGCTGATGTTCGGTGAGCGCGGCCTGGATGGCGTAGGTGGCCAGTTCGCTGGTGCCCAGGTGGGCGTCGTGGGCCTTGACGATGACGGGGCACCCGGCCGCGAGTGCGGACGCGGTGTCTCCCCCGAGGACGGAGAAGGCGAGGGGGAAGTTGCTGGCCCCGAAGACGGCGACGGGTCCGAGCGGGATGTGCTGCTGGCGGATGTCGGGGCGCGGCTGGGGGACGCGCTGGGGCTGGGCGGGGTCGATGCGGGCGCCGTACCAGCTGCCTTCGGTCAGCACGCCGGCGAACATGCGCAGCTGGCCGGTGGTGCGTTCCACTTCCCCCGCCAGGCGTGCTGTGGGCAGGCCGGTCTCCTGGTGGGCGCGCTCGACGAGTGCGTCACTCAGGAGGGTCAGGTGGTGGGCGATGCCTTCGAGGAAGCGGGCACGGTGCCAGGGGTGGAGGTTGCGGTAGGTGCCGAAGGCGTCTTCGGCGGCCTGGCAGGCGGCCTCGACGTCGGCTGCCTGAGCGCTGCGATAGGGCGGGTCGAGGGGCTGGCCGGTGCGGGCGTCGAGGGAGCGTATTTCGGCGCCCGCACCGATGACTCGCCTGCCGGCGATGAGCATCGCACCCGTCAGGTCGGCGGCAGGCGGTCGAACGGACTGGCGGGGTGAGGGAGCGGTGCTCATGGGCGGAGATGTCTCCTTGTGGGGCGGGAGGGTCAGGCGGTGGCGGCGGGCAGCTTGGCGATCAGCTGGGTGAGTTCCTCCAGCTCCGGTGCGCTCAGATCGGTCAGCGGCGGGCGGACGGGGCCTGCGCTGTGGCCGGTGGCGGTCATGCCGGCCTTGACGATGCTGACGGCGTACCCGGACTGCCGATTGCGGATCTCGGTGTAGGGGAGCACGAAGTCCGTCAGCATGCGGGTGACGGTGTCGTGGCGGCGTTCGCGGACGGCGTTGTAGAAGTCGAGGGCGAATTCCGGCAGGAAGTTGAAGATCGCCGACGAGTAGGTGGTGACGCCGAGTTCCAGGTAGGGAAGGGCGAACGTCTCGGCCGTGGGCAGGCCGCCGATGTAGGTCAGGCGGTCTGCGAGGCGGGTGTAGATGCGGGTCATGGTGTCGATGTCGCCGACGCCGTCCTTGTAGCCGATCAGGTTGGGGCAGCTGTCGGCGAGGCGGGCGATGGTGTCGGCCGAGTAGACGGCGTTGGCGCGGCTGTAGACGACGACGCCGAGGGGCGTGGAGCGGCAGACGGCTTCGACGTGGCGGGCCAGGCCTTCCTGATTGGCCTCGGTGAGGTAGGGCGGGAAGAGGAGGATGCCGTCGGCGCCGGCCCGTTCTGCTGCGGCGGCGAACTCGATGGCGGTGGTGGTGCCGTAGCCGGCCGGAGCGAGGATGGGGGTGTCGTCGGGGGCGCTGTGCGCGGCGGCTGCGACGACGCGCTCGACCTCGCCGGGGGTGAGGGAGAAGAACTCTCCGGTGCCTCCGGCTGCGAAGAGGCCGCCGACGTCGTACTTGGCCAGCCGGATGATGTTCTCGCGGTAGGCGTCCTCGTCGAAGGACAGGTCGTCCTTGAAGTGGGTGACGGGGAAGGACAGCAGTCCGGAGCCGAGGCGGCTGCGCAATGTTGCCGGGGTGTAGGACGTCATGGGTGTGCTGCTCCTGAAAGGTCGCGGGGTCGGGTGTGGGGTGGGCTGCGGAGAGTGCCGGCCGGAGGTGCCGGCCGGGACGGGTGGTGCCGGGGCGGGCAGCGCGGCTGTCCGATACGCGTGCTGCCCGGCCGGGACCGGGCGTCCGCCGCAGCCGGACCTCAGCGGCCGACGAGGGATGGAACCGTCAGAGGCGGGTCCGTCAGGGGCGGGAGCCCACTTCGTGCGAGGCGATCGTCCAGGCGCGGGCCTGGTCGCTGAGGGTGAAACCGAGGCCGGGCCGGGAGGAGACGTACATGCGACCGTCGCGGATCTCCAGGCGCTCGTTGAACAGCGGCTCGAGCCAGTCGAAGTGCTCCACCCACGGTTCGATGGGGTAGGCGGCAGCCAGGTGGAGGTGGATCTCCATGGCGAAGTGGGGGGCGAGCTGGAGCTGGTGGTGCTCGGCCAGGGCGGCGAGCTTGAGGAACTGGGTGATGCCGCCGATGCGGGGGGCGTCGGGCTGGATGATGTCGCAGGCGTTGTGACGGATCAGCTCGACGTGCTCGGCGACGCTGGCCAGCATTTCCCCGGTGGCGACGGGGGTGTCCAGGGACGAGGCGAGCGCGGCGTGACCGGCCGCATCGTAGGCATCGAGGGGTTCTTCGATCCAGACCAGGTTGAACTCCTCCATGGCGCGGCCCAGGCGCTGGGCGGTGGGCCGGTCCCACTGCTGATTGGCGTCGACCATGAGCGGCACGTCGTCCCCGACGTGTTCGCGGACTGCGGTGAGGCGCGCCAGGTCGTACTTGCCGTCCGGGTGCCCGACCTTGATCTTGATACCGCCGATGCCGCTGCTCAGAGACGCGCTGGCATTGTCCAGGACCTGCTCGGTGGGGGTGTGCAGGAATCCGCCGGAGGTGTTGTAGCAGCGCACGGAGTCACGGTGGGCGCCGAGCAGCTTGGCCAGGGGCAGGCCGGCGCGCTTGGCCTTGAGGTCCCACAGGGCGACGTCGAAGGCTGCGACGGCCTGGGTGGCGAGGCCGCTGCGACCCACGGAGGCGCCCGCCCACACGAGCTTGGTCCAGATCTTGCCGATGTCGCTGGGGTCCTCGCCGATCAGGATGTCGGCGATCTCGCGGGCGTGCGCGAACTGGCCGGGGCCACCGGCCCGCTTGGAGTAGCTGAAGCCGATGCCTTCGTGTCCCTGCTCGGTGACGATCTCGACGAAGAGGAAGGCCACCTCCGTCATCGGCTTCTGGCGGCCGGTGAAGACCTTGGCGTCGCTGATCGGTGTGGCCAGCGGCAGCGTGACTGAGGACAGACGCAGCCACGCGATGCGGTCGAGAGTGGCTTCGCCTGCGGTGAAAGCGGCGTGCGCGGTCGTGTTCGTCGTGGTCACCACTTCGTGTCCCTGGGTTGGCGCGGGTTGGATGTGTGCGGGCCGGGTGAGGATCCGCGGTGGCCCGGCCGGCGAACGTGCGGCGGGTTCCGGGCAGCCGGGTGAGGGCGGTGTGGTCCGCCGGTGTACGGCTTGGGGAGGAGGGGGTGCTGCTACGAGCAGCGTCTGCAGAGGTAGCGTCTGCGGCGATCGGTCGGGCGATCGCGGTGGGGTCGTGCCATGGTGCGTGTCTCCTGTGGCTTCTCTCCACCGCCACCGGCGTGCGGGGCGGGGAGCGCCGTGTCGAATACTCCGACGCTACGGTCGCCAACGATTCACGTCCAACATAAGTTTTGGATGTGGTCATACAAGGAGAGCATCATTGTTCACATTGACGCAGCTGACGTGTTTCGTGGCCGTGGCGGAGGAACTGCACTTCACGCGGGCCGCGGAGCGTCTGAACATGACCCAGCCCCCGCTGAGCCGGCAGATCCAGCTCCTGGAGGGCGAGCTGGGCGTGAAGCTGCTGGATCGCACCAACCGGACCGTGCGGCTGACGCCGGCGGGCCGCTCCTTCCTCGCCGAGGCGCGCCGTATCGTGCGCCAGGCCGAGCATGCCGCCCTGGCGGTGCAGCGGGTCTCCACGGGAGAGGCAGGCTCGATCGCCATCGGGTTCACGGCCGCCAGTGCCTACTCCGCGCTCGGTGAGCTGCTGGAACGCGCACGGGGCGCCCTGCCGGGGGTGGAGATACTGCTGCACGAGCTGGTCACCCGCGACCAGTTGGAAGCCCTCAGCGAGGGCTCGCTCGACCTCGGACTCATCCGCCCCTCCGCAGTCGGCACCGACCTGACCGCACGCACTGCGGTGCGCGAGGGATTGGTGGCCGCGCTGCCCGCCGACCACGCTCTGGCCGCCGACGACGGGCCCATCGAGCTGTCGGCCTTCGACGGCCAGGACTTCTTGATGTACTCCCCGATAGAGGCCCGCTACTTCCACGAGCTGCTGGTCACCACCTTCCGCAGTGCGCAGGTGCGGCCGGTGTTCACCCAGTACCTCAGCCAGGTCCACAGCATCCTGGCCTTGGTCAACATCGGCTGGGGCATCGCCCTGGTTCCCGAGGCGGCGGCCGAGATGCGGCCCACCGGAGTGGTGTATCGGCCGCTGCACCTGCCCGGCCATCCACGGCCGGTCGAGCTGGACTACGTGTGGCGCAAAAGCAACGACAATCCCGCGCTGGCCGCCCTGCTGCAGCTCCTGTGATCGGTGACCTCATAGCTGGCCGACATGCGCTCGGCACGCGCCCGTCACACCCCTGTCATACAGGGAAGGTATCGCAAGCAACAAAATTCGACATGGACGTGAATCGAAAGCGTCTCTACGGTCAACTCAGCCACCGGTTCTGTGGCTCGGACCACACGCGGCAGCGCAGCCGCATCACCTAGGTCTAGGAGACCGACCATGCCAGCTCTCGACCGGCAGGACGAGCCGGCGACCGCCGCCCCCACGGCCACCGCCCAAGCAGGCCGCATCAGGTATCTGATTCTGGCCATGCTGTTCGTCGTCACCACGATCAACTACGCGGACCGCTCCACCCTCTCCATCGCCGGCGACTCCATGCAGCGTGACCTGCACGTCAGCTCCGGCGAACTCGGTGTGCTCTTCTCCGCCTTCTCCTGGTCCTACCTGATCGCCCAGCTGCCCGGCGGCTGGCTGCTGGACCGCTTCGGCTCCAAGAAGGTCTACGGCGCCGCGATCTTCCTGTGGTCGGTGTTCACCATGCTCCAGGGCGCCATCGGCTTCTTCGCCGGTGCCGCGGTCGTACTGCTGTTCATCCTCCGGTTCGCCGTCGGTTTCGCCGAGGCCCCCTCCTTCCCCGGCAACTCCCGCATCGTCGCCGCCTGGTTCCCCACCAAGGAACGCGGCTTCGCCTCGGCCCTGTTCAACTCCGCCCAGTACTTCGCCACCGTCGCCTTCGCCCCCCTCATGGGCTGGCTGGTCACCACCCTGGGCTGGGAACACGTATTCACCGTCATCGGCGGCGTCGGCGTCGTCCTGGCCATCGTGTGGACCAAGGTCATCTACGCCCCGCGCAGTCACCCACGCATGAGCAAGGGGGAACTGGAATACCTCTCCGTCGGCGGCGCACTGGTCGACATGGACGCGCCCACGGCCGCAGAGGAGATGAGCGCCAAGAACGCCACCTCCAGCAAGGAGAACCTGCGTCACATCGGCACGCTGCTGAAGAACCGCACCACTCTGGGCGTGTTCGTCGGCCAGTACTTCATCAACACCATCACCTGGTTCTTCCTGACCTGGTTCCCCGTGTACCTCGTCCAGGAACGCCACATGAGCATCCTCGAAGCCGGCTTCGTCTCCTCGCTGCCCGCCCTGTGCGGTTTCGTCGGTGGCGTCCTGGGCGGCTGGCTCTCGGACCGCCTGGCACGGCGCGGCAGCAGCCTCACCGCCGCCCGCAAGATACCCATCGTCACCGGCCTGCTGCTGTCCACCAGCATCATCATCTGCAACTACGTGACCGCCTCCTGGATCGTCGTAGTGATCATGTCCCTCGCCTTCTTCGGCAAGGGCATGGGCGCCCTCGGCTGGGCCGTCATGTCGGACCTGGCCCCCAAGCAGATCGCCGGTCTCGCCGGAGGCGTCTTCAACACCTTCGGCGCCCTCGCCGGCATTGTCACCCCTCTGGTCATCGGCTACATCCTCGACACCACCGGCTCCTTCGACCTCGCACTCGCCTTCGTCAGCGCCTGCGCCGCAATGGCTGTCGTCAGCTACCTCGTCATCGTCCGCGACATCAAGCGCGTGGAACTACCGACCTACGAGCACACCGCCGCATAGGACGCGCCCGCAGCCACAGAGACAAGCCTTCGGGGCCGACCGGCCCCGAAGGCTTCCTCGCGGGCGCCCGCTGCCGCAGCTGACGCCGGGGTGCCGGCTGTCGGTCCAGGCCAGACGAGCCGTCGGCCTCGGTGTGCAACGTAGGTGGCGCAGACGCCCCGGACCAGATCCCGCTCGATGGCGCGTCGGGCCGGGACCTGGCAGGACCAGCCTTTGCGGACCAGCAGCTTGCGCACGCCCTGGATGGTGTAGGTCAGGTGGAAGCGCCGGCCGATCACGGTCTTGATCCGCGCCAGCGTCCACCGCTGGTCCTCCCAGCCGTGCGCGGCCAGCCCCTTGGCCAGCTCCGCGAACTGCTTCTCGCTCAGCCTCGGCAACGACGCCGGCCCCTGTGACCGCAGAGCACGCGGACCGCCCGCGTCCCACGCCTGCCGCCGTCGCCGCACCGACCGGACACTGACGCGCAGGTCTTTGGCGATCACCGAGCTCGCCTCGCCCCTGGCGAACCGCTCGGCCGGCTGGAGGCGTAACTCCTCGCGGAACTGCCGCCGTTCGGCGGTCAGCCCGCCACCCTGTGGATACCGCATGCCCCGGTGATGCCGCAGGGGACCGCGGCCCGTCAGCCCCTACGACAAGACGAGTTCAACCTCAGTGGCCGGCACTGCGTCGCAGCACATGGTCAACGATGCCACCGCACAGCACCCGGTCGGGGTCATCCCCAAGCCCGCCCGGCGCACCGCGTCCAGCCCTTCGCCCTTGGTGTGGCTGTAACAGCCAAGTCGCCGTCCACCCGGTCTACCCGGGGAGCGGGCGGGGTAGTGTCTTCGTCCGTCCGCGTCCAACGCGGTGGTCCGGATACGACGTACGGGGGTGCAGGTGCAGAGTTTCGCACGACTTCCATTGGAGGGCGGGGGCGTGGTGCTGGTTGAGGCCACGCCGGAGGTGGATGGGCCGGTGAAGGCCGGGCGCGTCGCGGATGCGATGCGGGAGCTGCCGCAAACTGTGGAGCAGGCGCTGGTACCCGTGCGGGAGACCGCGCGGGCGGTGCTGGAGCAGTTACGGCAGGCCGGTCCGGATGAGATCGAGGTGGAGTTCGGGGTGGACCTGTCGGCTCAGGCCGGAGCAGTGATCGCCAAGAGCGAATCGGCGGTGCATCTGCAAGTCAGAGTGGTGTGGAACCGCCAGGAATCCCCTGACAGCACGCTATGACGGCAGCCGGGGGGTGGAAGGCATGACTGCCACCGATGACACGGGCCGGGAGGCAGCCGGGCAGGACCGGCCGGCAGTGCTCGCCGCAATTGCCCGAGTCCTCGCCGAGGACGGCCGGACGGCCGGGACGGGTTTCCTCGTCGCCGAGGAGACCGTCGTCACCTGCGCACACGTAGTACGGGCTGCGGGCCAGGAGCCCGGCGGGCGCGTGCGACTGACTTTCCCGCACCTGCCCGGCAGCCCATACCTGACCGGGCACGTGCTGTCCGCGTCGTGGCGCGGACCGCAGGCCGAGGACCTCGCGGTCCTGCGCCTGGACAGTGCCCCGACGGGTGCCCGACCGGTGCGGCTGGGGTCCGCGGCGGGCTGCCGCGGACACCGCATCCGGTCCTACGGATTCCCCTCCCAGGCACCTGCCGCGGGCCACTTCGGCTACGGCACAGCCGGTGACCTGCTCCCCAGCAGTACGGGCCCCCTTCTGCAGCTGGCCGACGCCAACGACCTGACCACGGGATTCAGCGGGGGACCGGTGCTCGATGAGGTCACCGGCCTGGTGATCGGCATGGTTACCGCTATCACCGCCCCCGACTCCCACGCCCGCGGCGTCGCAGTCGCTTATGCCACCCCCACCCAGGTGCTGCGCCAGGTATGGCCCGGCCTGGCTGAGCAGCAGGTGCACCCCTACCGCGGTCTTGAGCCGTTCACCGCCGAGCACGCAGGGTGGTTCCACGGCCGGGAGACCGCGGTCGAGCGCGTCGTGGCGGCTCTCACCAGGCAGCGTCGTGGGCTGCTGCTCCTCGGACCCTCCGGCGCGGGCAAGTCGTCGCTGGTGCAGGCGGGAGTGCTGCCGGCCCTGGCCGAGGGCAGGCTGCCCGGCAGCGACCGTTGGCTGCACGTGATCGCCCGCCCCGGGCAGGACCTTCTCGCCGAGCTGGAGCGTGCCGGCCTGCCCGGCGCCACGAGAGACGGGATCGTCACAGCGGCCGAGCGCAGACTCGCGGCGGAGCCGGACGACCGGCGCCTGGTGCTGGTCATCGACCAGTTCGAGGAACTACTCACCGAGCCCGCCGCCGGCCGGCAGCCGACCCGGCAGCACGCCGCTGCCGAACAACTCGTGGCACTGATCGGCTCATCGGTGGCGGTCACCGTCATTCTGGTCATGCGCGACGACTTCTACTCGCGCCTGGCCGCCTGGGCCCCAGACCTGCTGGACGCCGCGTCCCCTGGACTGCTCAACATCCCTGCCACCTTGGACCTCCAGGATCTGCACGCCATCATCACCAGGCCCGCCCACACCGCGGGAGCCAGTGTGGAAGACGGCCTGGCGCAACGCATCATCACCGATGTCCTGGCCGCCGATCCCACCGCCTCGGTCACCCGGCAGGCACCGGTCACCCTGCTGCCGCCCCTCCAACTGGCCCTGAGCCAGCTATGGGAGCGCCGTGAGGACGGCAGGCTCACCCACCGCGCCTACGACCGGATCGGCGAAGTCACCGGAGCCCTGACCACCTGGTGCAACACAGTCCTCGCCGGCATGCCCGCCGACCACCGCCCCACCGCACGGCGGATCCTGACCGCCCTGGTACGGCCGGCCGACGACGCCCACGCCATCCCGGCCACCCGCCGCCAAGTGCCCCTGACCGACCTGCGCGCCCTGGCCACCGACCCCTACACCGCCACCCCGCAGGACGACCAGACCTTCGAGACAGTCATGGCCGCCTTGACCGGCCACCGGATCATCGCCACCCGCACCATGCCCCGCCCTGACGGCACCCCCGATGCCGCGACCGCCGAACTCATCCACGACGCACTCGTCCGCGACTGGACCGACCTACGCGACTGGATCGCCGCCGATCACCACTTCCACACGTGGCTCCAACGCGTCGGCGAACAGCAGGCCCGCCACGCCGAGACCGGTCACCCCGGCGACCTGCTGGACGGCACCGACCTCGCCGAAAGCACCACCTTGGCCCAGCACCGAGGCCTGCCCCCACACATCACCGATTTCCTCAACGACAGTCGGCAACGACAGCACGCCGCGTTCCGCCGCACCCGCCGCATCAACATCGCCCTGACCGGCCTGCTCACTCTGGCCCTCATCGCCGCCGGCCTGGCCTTCCTGCAACGCCGAACCGCCATCACCGCACAGAAGACGGCCCAGTCCCGGCAGTTGGCCGCGCAGTCCGCCACTCTGATGGACACCGACCCCGATCTGGCGTCACTGCTGGCCGTCCAGGCGTACCGCACCAGCCCCACGACCGAAGCCATCACCAGCCTCGACACAGCCGCCTCCCGCCCCTTGCGGACCACACTCACCGGCCACGCCGGCCTCGTGTCCGCGGTGGCATTCAGCCCCGACGGCCGCACCCTTGCCACCGGCAGCGGCGACCGTTCGGCGCGGCTGTGGGACGTGACCACCGGCAGAACCCGCCGCACCCTCATCAGCACCACCGGCCTCGTGTACACGGTGGCGTTCAGTCCTGATGGTCGTACCCTTGCCGCCGGCAGCCAAGCCGGGACGGTGCGGCTGTGGGACGCAGCCAGTGGCGAAACCCGCCGCGTCCTCACCGGTCCCACCGGCTCCGTGTACACGGTGGCGTTCAGTCCTGACGGTCGTACCCTCGCCACCGGCGGTCGCGACAAGACGGTGCGGTTGTGGGATGTGGCCACCGGCAGAACCCGCCGTACCCTCACCGGCCACACCGACGAGGTGGCTGCGGTGGCGTTCAGTCCTGACGGTCGTACCCTCGCCACCGGCGGTCGCGACAAGACGGTGCGGTTGTGGGATGTGGCCACCGGTGAAGTTCGCCGTACCCTCACCGGCCACACTCAGGACGTGGCTGCGGTGGCGTTCAGTCCCGACGGCCGTACCCTCGCCACCGGCGGTCGCGACAAGACGGCCCGGTTGTGGGACGTGACCACCGGCAGAACCCGCCGTACCCTCACCGGCCACACCGACGAGGTGGCTGCGGTGGCGTTCAGTCCCGACGGCCGTACCCTCGCCACCGGCGGTCGCGACAAGACGGCCCGGTTGTGGGATGTGGCCACCGGTGAAGTTCGCCGTACCCTCACCGGCCACACTCAGGACGTGGCTGCGGTGGCGTTCAGCCCTGACGGCCGTACCCTTGCCACCGGCAGCTTTGACGATACGGCGCGGTTGTGGGACGTGACCAGGAGCGGAGCCCGCCGCGCCCTCACCGGCCACACCGGCTCCGTGGAAGCGGTGGCGTTCAGTCCGGACGGCCGCACTCTCGCCATCGGGGGCGCGGACGATACGGTGCAGCTGTGGGATGTGGCCACCGGTGAAGTTCGCCGCACCCTTACCGGCCACACCAAGCACGTGGGCGCGGTGGCGTTCAGCGCGGACGGCCGCACTCTCGCCACCGGCAGCGGCGATGGGACGGTGCGGTTGTGGGATGTGGCCACTGGCAGAACCCGCCACACCCTCACTGGCCACACTGATGGCGTGGGCGCGGTGGCGTTCAGCCCGGACGGGCACACTCTTGCCACCGGCGGCGGCGACCACTCGGCGCGGTTGTGGGACGCGGCCACCAGCGAAGTTCGCCGCACCTTCACCGGCCAGACCGGCCCCGTGTACGCGGTGGCGTTCAGCCCG
>NZ_JBICWR010000020.1:0-41208 GCF_043199855.1 Streptomyces sp. NPDC048521 | reverse complement strand
GACGGCCGCACCCTCGCCACCGGCGGTCGTGACCAGACGGTACGGCTGTGGGACGTGGCCACCGGCAAAACCCGCCGCACCCTCACCGGCCACACCGATCCCGTGGAAGCGGTGGCGTTCAGTCCCGACGGCCGCACTCTCGCCACCGGCGGTGACGACGATACGGCGCGGTTGTGGGACGCGGCCACCAGCGAAGTTCGCCGCACCTTCACCGGCCACACCGGCCCCGTGTACGCGGTGGCGTTCAGCCCGGACGGCCGCACCCTCGCCACCGGCGGTCGTGACCAGACGGTACGGCTGTGGGACGTGGCCACCGGCAAAACCCGCCGCACCCTCACCGGCCACACGGGGTATGTGTTCACGGTGGCGTTCAGCCCCGACGGCCGTACCCTCGCCACCGGCGGCTGGGACAAGACGGTGCAACTGTGGGACGTGAACCTCTCCACACCATCCGAAACCATCCGCCACATCTGCCGGGCCGTTCACCGAGACTTCACCGCTGAAGAATGGTCGCTGTATCTGCCAGGCCGGGAACTCAGCCCAGTGTGTGCCTGACTGTGATCGTGTGGTGGGGTGGCAGTGGGTGGGCGCCAGCGGGATCGGGACCTGACACCGAGTGGTGGACACCTCTGCGCCCGATCCCGGCGGGGGCCGAGAGGAGGCCCCGCATCTTCCGCCACACGCACGACGACGCCCGCCTGGTTGCGGTGCAGACTTGCCAGGAATCAAATACGAGCATATCCTCGTATCTGCCAGGGCCGCCCGGCGCCTCGAATGCGTAAGGGGGGAACTTCTCATCATCGGCGGACGTGTCGATCAGGTGCAGGCGCGCGAAGCCGTCGAGCTATGCGATGCGCATCGGGGCCTCGGCAGCTGAGGGGATCCCGTGAGTGCGAGAAGCGGGTGACTGCGGCACGCACGCCCTGACGCTGACGACCTGAAAGCGCCCCAGCTCCCCGAGCCCACCGTCGACCCCGTTGTCGGCCGCCATGGGGAGCGGGGGTCGTCATCGCGTCGCGCTCGGCTGCCCGAGCGGCAGTCGCGACCGGGCGAGGATTCCCCGCCGACCCCGCGGGATGTCCGAAGCCGTGGGGAGCCGACGTACCGGCGTGGCGGCTGTCGCGCTCAGCGAAGGCCGCTCTTGCCTCATCCCTTGAGCGGACCGTCGTCCACACCGGGCCGCTGTCTAAAGCACCGGCCCGCCATCGAACCGTCCTGATGCCGAACCGCTACATGTTTCGTGGAGCTCTTCCGTCGTGTACCGATCACTCCTAGTCCTGTCCGTCGCGATGTTCGCCATCGGAACCGACAGTTTCGTCATCGCCGGCATCCTGCCGGACGCCGCACACTCCCTCGACGTCAGCGTCGGCACCGCGGGTTGGCTGATCACCGCTTACGCCTTTTCCTACGCGGTCCTCGGCCCCGTCATGGCAGCGCTCACCACGCGCTGGCCGCGCCGCAAGTTGTTCCTCACCGGGCTCGGCATCTTCGTCGCGGGCAACCTCCTCACGGCTCTGCTCCCCGTCTTCGGCGTGGCCCTGGCCGCGCGAGCGGTTGCCGGACTCGGCGGCGCCATGGTCAGCCCCGCGGCCGTGGCCGCGGCCGCCGCGCTCGCGCCGCCGGAGAAGCGGGGACGGGCCATCTCCACCGTTCTGGCCGGCCTCAGCGCGGCCACCGCACTGGGTGCCCCCATCGGCACGGCGATCGGCAGCTTCACCGGCAACTGGCGTGTCACGATGCTGTTCGTCTCCGCCCTGGGCGTCCTCGCCGCCGCGGGACTCGCCCTGCTGCTTCCCAGGATCCCCAACCCACCGCTGATTGCCCTGCGTGCCCGCCTCGCACCGCTCGGAGATCGCCGTGTCGGGATGACCCTGCTGACAACCCTCATGGTCTTCACCGGCCTGTTCACCGTCTACTCCTACATCGCGGAGAGTCTGGACCGTGCCACCGGCGGCAGCGGCACCACCCTCGCGGTTCTGCTGTTCGTCTGGGGCGTGGCGTCCACCGTCGGGACGCTCGGTTCGGGCGCTCTGGTCGATAGGCTCGGCGCCCGGCGCATCCTCAACACCGGCCTCGTGGTGCTCGTCATCGACTTCCTGCTGCTGCCCTGGTCCAGCGCGAACCTGGCCACCTCCATCGTGGCGCTCGTCGTGTGGGGCGTCTGCGGATGGGGCCTCCTGACACCGCAGACGCATCGCCTGATCGAGGCCATGCCGGACGCGGCGCCCATGCTTACCGGCCTGAACACCGCCACCACCTACGTCGGTGTCTCCATCGCGCCGCTGATCGGGCAGGTCGGAATAGCCTGGGTCGGTGCGCACCGGCTCGGTCCCATCGGCGCCCTGCTGATCGCGCTCAGTCTCATCGCTGCCGAGACGGCGCACGTGGTCATCCGCCGCCACCGAGCGCACGACGTGGCCGCGGCACACGCGGCGTGAGTCGCCGGCGGCCGAGTAACGCGCGGCCGCGGATCGCGGGGAAGTTCTCCGCTCCGCGACACGGAAACCGGCATGCCTTCCCCTACGTGGAGGTCGGTGATCCGGGCCTTCGCCTTGAGGTCATGTCTGCCGAGTTCCAACTCGTCGGCAGCCACGTAGAATCGACAGTCGACCTCGGCTGGCGTGGTTTTCTGCCGCTGAGTTCCAACTGCACGACAAAAGGCAACGATCCGTCCAGTGCTGCTCACCTCCTGAAGCAGCGTTCCCGTCCCTGAAAAGGATGAAGTCATGGCGTATGATGTCGAGAAGTCAAATGACGAGTGGCGCGCAGAGCTGACCACGGAGGAATACAGGGTGCTGCGTGGCGCTGTGGACGAAGCGGCGTTCACGGGAGAGTACACCGATACCAAAGAAAAGGGTGTGTACTCCTGCAGGGCCTGCGGTGCTGATCTTTTCACTTCCGAGGAGAAATTCGACTCTCGCTGCGGCTGGCCTGCGTTCTACGACCCCAAGGACCTCGACTCGGTCGAAGTGCAGAAGGACGGGTCCTCCTATCCCGTGGTTCGGTGCGCTCGTTGCGGGTCATATCTCGGAGAATTGTTCGAGGGTGAGGGATTCGCGACGCCGACGGACAAGCGATACTGCATCAACAGCCTGTCCCTGCGGCTGAAGCCTGCGGATTCCGAATGATCTGACTCAGCTCGTCAATCCCGAATCATTGTGTCTGGCTCGGCGTCCGCCAGGCCCTCACCGCCGTGCAGGGCGCCGGCAGGCGGAGCCAGACATCAGGATCGCTGAGGTCGGAGCGCCTCGCGCAGGAGGCGGGGGCCGAGGAGGCGGCCGGCGGCGCGGGCCCGAGGTGCCTACCTGCGAGGTCCAGTTCCCCCCTGGACAAGGCGGTCAGAACAGGATCGCCCACTTGCCGTAGCACGGATAGGAGCATATGCTCCTAAATCTTGGGCGGTCGGCGATTCGCCCGGCGATGCCGAACTGGGTGCCGACCACACTCACTACAGCTCACGGGAGGGTTCGCCATGGAAGATCTGGTCACCACCGCCATCGAGGCGCACGGCGGTCTGGACCGCTACAACCAGTACAGCTCGGCCACCGCGCACATCCGCGTTGCGGGTTCGCTGTGGCAGCTGAAGGGGCAGGAGGGGATTCTGAGTCATGCGGCTGTTCGACTCGACCTGCACCGGCAGCATGCCAGCCACTATCCCTTCACCGCTCCCCACCTGCGGACCTCCTTCACGCCCGAGCGGGTGGCCGTGGAGACCGTCAGCGGCGAGGTGGAGGCCGAGCGATTCGACCCTCGCGCCTCGTTCCCGAGCGAGTTGCACGCTCCCTGGGACAACCTGCAGGTCGCCTATTTCGCCGGGTATGCCATGTGGACGTACCTGACCTCCCCGTTCACCTTCAGCTCTCCCGGATTCAAGGCTGTGGAACTGTCTCCGGTCACCGAGGAGGGCGAGACCTGGAGGCGCCTGCAGATCACCTTCCCGGACCACATCGCGACGCATTGCCGCAAGCAGGTGTTCTACTTCGGCTCCGACGGCCTGCTGCGCAGGCATGACTACACCCCCGAGGTCATCAACGCGGGTCACGCCGCGCACTATCCCTCGGACTACGAGGAGTTCGACGGGATCATGGTCCCGACCCGGCGGCGGGTCTTCCGGCTGGGCGAGGACGGAACGGTGTACCGAGACATGGAACTCGTCACCATCGACGTCGAGAGCGTCCTGTTCATCTGACCGTGGAAGCGCTTCGGTGAGGCCCTGGCGCGTCCCCTGCCGCCCCGCCGGTCCCGTCATCCGCCGCATGACGGGGCTTTTGGACGGCCGGGGCGTCTGGATCGCCGCCCCGGCCTGACCACACGGCTACGGTGGAACAAGCTGACCCTCTTACGCGGTCAGTGCCGTGCCTGTTCGATCTTCGTGGCGGCGTCGGGGACGGTTCGGCCGTGGACGGCGGGGCGTCCGCCGTAGGGGTCCTCATCGCTCCACAGTGTCGTCGGGGCGGCCTTGCGGACGAGCGGTATGACCTCGCTGGCGAAGCGTTCGAGCATGGTGAGCTGCTGCTCGTGCGGGAGCATCGTCGGGAGGTTGAAGGACTGCAAGTCGTGTCCGAACGCCTCGTGCCACCAGAGGATCTTCTCGGCGATCTGCTGCGGCGACCCGACCAGGACGGGGCCGCGCTCGATGGCGTCCTCGATGGTCGGGAACTCCACCCCGTTGCCGGGCGTGTGGTTCCCGGGCTGGTTGAAGTAGGCCATGATCTGCTCGTACGTCGGTCCGAAGGCCTTCTGGGCCTCCTGGGTGGTGTCGGCCAGGTAGAGGAAGCCCGCGCCCGCGGCGACATAGGCGAACCGCGGGTCGTGGCCGTGCTGGACGTACTGCGTGCGGTAGTGGTCGATGAGTACGGCGTATTTGTCGCGGGGCTGGAGGGCGTTGGCGGAGAAGAGCGGGTCGCCCCACTTCGCCGCGAGGTTCGCCGAGGTCAGCGTGGTCGCTGACCCGTGCCACACGCGAGGGGCGCCGGCGAAGGGGCGCGGCAGGCTGGTGACCCCGTTCAGCGGTCCGCGGAAGCGGCCCTGCCAGGTGACGTCGTCCTCGCGCCACAGCCGGCGGAGCAGTTCGTACTTCTCCGCCAGAGCATCCCACTGGTCGCCGTTCTCGATACCGAACATCGGGAGCTGACGCAGCTCGTTGCCCTTGCCGATGACGAGTTCGAGCCGGCCACGGGAGAGCTGGTCGATCGTGGCGTAGTCCTCGGCGACGCGCAGCGCATCGTGGATCGACAGGACCGACACACCGGTCTGGAGCCGGACCCGGCTGGTGGTCGCGGCGATCGCACCGAGCAGGACCGTGACACCGCTGGAAAGGAAGTCGCCGGCATGCCGCTCGCCCAGCGCGACCGCGTCATACCCGAACTCCTCGGCGTAGCGTGCCGAGGTCAGCGCCTGGGAGTACCGCTCGTCCGTGCGCACTTCACGCCCGGTCACCGGGTTCTTGACATGCGGCAGGATGTCGAGGACTTGAAATTTCATGAGGAAACCTCTGGTTCTTTCATTGGACTTGTGATCAGACCGCCGTGAGACAGTGCTGGGTCAAGGCTTCGGCCATGCCTCGGCCCTGATAACGGCGCGGCTGCCGCCGTCGGAGGTGGGACCTGGCCGATCACCGTGCGAAGCCGGGAGCATCGACCAGGAATGGACTGGTGCGGGAATGGTCAATCACCGGCCGCTGCGCCCCCTGCGCATGCACGTGCCGCGGTACCTGCGTTGCTCGGCGGACCACTCGAAGCAGCGTTCCACTGCCGCAACAGGCTGTTCACTGCCTGACGACCGGAGCGGTTGGAGCCGACGGTGGACTGAGACGGTCCGTAACCGACCAAGTGCACGCGTGGTTCGTCGGCCACCTGGGTACCGCGCATCGTGATCCCACCGAACTCGTTGCGCAGCCCCAGAGGCTCCAGGTGCGCCAGGGCAGCCTTGAAGCCCGTGGCCCACACGATCGCGTTCACCGACGTGAAGGAACCGTCTGCCTCGCGGACTCCGCCGGGTTCGATGGCGGTGAACATGGGACGACGCCTAAGTGCCCCGCGCTCCTTCGCCGCCAACGCGTACGGCGTCCAAGCCAGGTCGGTGTAGGAGACGACGCTGCCGGTGGGTCTGCCTGCTTCGACATCGGCGGCGACCTTGGCGACGATCTCACGGCCGGCGACCTCGGCCTCGAACTCACCCTCACGGAAGACGGGTTCGCGACGCGTGTACCAGGACGTGGTGGCCACCCGTGAGATCTCCTCCAGCTGCTGGAGTGCCGAGATGCCACCGCCCACAACGGCGACCCGCAGCCCGGCGAGCCGGTCGGCCGAGACGTAGTCGTGGGTGTGCATCTGGATGCCGGTGAAACTCTCCTGCCCCGGGTAGCGGGGACGGACGGGGTTCGTCCAGGTGCCGGTGGCGTTGATGACCGCCCGGGCAGTCCAACTGCCTGCGCTGGAGTCGATCACCAGCTCCCCGTCGTGCTGGGCGTTCACGCGCCGTACGGCGGTGACGGTCACCGGCCGCAGGATCGGCAGATCGGTCACTTGCTCGAAGGCAGCGAAGTAGCGGGGCACCGCTGTACGACTGGGCTCGTCCGGGTCGACGGGCGGTTGAGGGAAGTCGGGCAGGTCGAAGATGCCGTTCACGGTCGCCATCCGCAGCGACTCCCAGCGGTGCCGCCACGCCCCACCGGCTGCCGGCTCTGCATCGAGCACCACGAAGGTCCGGTTGCCGTCCGGGCCGTTCGTGCCCTTCAGCGCGCTGGTGAAGCCGCGCCGCTTCAGGTGGTAGCCGGCCGAGAGCCCCGACTGCCCGCCCCCTATGACCACCACCGTCGCGTGCCCACCGGTTCGATCCAGGCCCGCTGGTCCCCGTGCCGGGGCGGGTACGTCAGCGTGCATCCGCCTGGTCACCGGCCAGGGGGCGTGCGGTTTGGCCGGTGGCCAGGCGCATGAGATCGGTGTCGAAGTCGACGTCTTCGATGCCGTGTTGGGCGCGGGTGGCGTTGCCGCCGAACGCGTGCCGGTAGCCCGCCCAGTTGTCGTCGGCGATTTCGCGGCCGGCGCCGCTGCGCAGGAAGGCGGCAAGTTCACCGGCCGCGCGGGCGATGCGCTTGCCGAGGTCGGTCGAGCCCCAGTCCTCCGGTACGGCGTAAAGAGAGGTCGGCATCGGGATCGCCCGTAGGAACGCGAACAGCGGTCGGAGATGGTCATCCACGACCATGCTGTGCCTGGCCGAGCCACCGGTGGCAGCGAGTACGACCGGTTTGGCGATGAGCAGGTCGTTGTCGATCAGGTCGGCGAACGACTTGAACAGGCCGCTGATCCCCGCCTTGTAGACCGGAGTCGCGGCGATGATCGCGTCCGACTCGGCGAGCTTTGCGATGGCGTGCTTCACCTTCGCATCGTGTATCCCCGAGACGATCGACCGTGCGATCTCAACGGCGAGAGGTCCCAGATCGATCGAGCGCACGGTCGCGGCAATGCCGATCTCACGCAGGGCGTCGATGCTCTTCTGGGCGATCCGGTCGGACAGCAGCCGGGTCGAGGACGGATCACTCACCCCGGCGTTCACGACCGTGATGGTGACTTGCTGGGAGGCGGTGGGCACAGTGTTCATGCGGTGTTCCTTGCGTCTGGCTTCGTGTGCTGCGAGGTTGCCGGCGGGGCTGCGGCGGTAAGCGCCTTCCCGAGGTCGCGCAGCGCTGTCAGTTGTGACGCGGTGAGCGCGCGGGTCATCGCCTCCCGGACGTGTCGCGCGTGTGCGCGACCGAGGCGCTGCTGAACATCGCGTCCCTCGGTGGTCAGGACGATGCGGCAGGCACGGCCGTCGTCGGGATCCGGGAGACGCTCGACAAGGCCGCGCTTCTCCAGCCGCGCCACCAGCCGGGAGACCCCGGCCTGAGTCAACAGGACGTCGTCGATCAGCTCGGTGATGCGCAGACCGCCCTCGGCGCCGGCGAGGGCGTAGAGCACGCCGTACTCACGGGGCGGGAAGTCGCCCCAATCGCCGCAGTACTCGAACTCGCGCGCGAGTGTCGCCTGTGCCCTGAACAGCGCTTCCCAGGCCTCGTTCGCCAACCTGGTCAAGCCCCTGGTGTCCGTCATCACGGGCCGACCGGGAAGCGAGCCGCGTAACCTGAGGCACTGTCCTGGTAGGGCGAGGTGCCCGAGAGGTTGTCGCCCCGATTGGGGTTCGGTCGCAGCTGGCGCGGTTCGGCGTCACCGTACTTCGCCTTGACCAGCGAAGCGTGCGTCGGTGCGTCCGGGACGCCGGGCTTGCGACGCGCCTCCATCTCCCGGCGCAGTACCGGGACCACCTCGGTGCCCAGCAGCTCGACCTGTTCCAGCGCCATGTCGAGCGGGAGGGCGAGCGCGTCGACGGAGAAGAGCTGGCGCTGGTAGTCGCCGAATCCCTCCTGGAAGGTGAGCACCTTCTCGATGACCTGTTGCGGGCTGCCCACCGTCAGCGGCGTGGCGGCCATGTACTCCTCCAGCTTCGAGCCGCGGAAGACCGGGTAATTCTCGAAGTAGGGCCGGTACGTGTTGATGGCGTCCTGGGAGCGCTTGGCGATGAACGCCTGGCCGCCCAACCCCACGATGGCCTGGTCGGCGGTTCCATGTCCGTAGTGCTCGAACCGTTGCCGGTAGAGATCGACGAGCGGCTTGAAGTGGAAGTTCGGGGCCAGGATGTGGTTGGCGAAGAACCCGTTGCCGTAGTACGCCGCCTGCTCCGCGGTCTCAGGGGTGCGGATCGAGCCGTGCCATACGAAGGGCGGGACGTCGTCCAGCGGGCGCGGGGTGGAGGTGAAGCCCTGCAGCGGGGTGCGGAACTGTCCCTCCCAGTCGACCACGTCCTCGCGCCACAACCGGTGGAGCAGGTTGTAGTTCTCCAGGGAGAGTGCGACGCCCTGGCGGATGTCCTTGCCGAACCACGGGTAGACCGGGACGGTGTTCCCACGTCCGAGCATCAGGTCCAGCCGCCCCTTGGCGACGTGCTGGACCATCGCGTAGTCCTCAGCGATCTTCACCGGGTCGTTGGTCGTGATCAGGGTCACGGCCGTGCTCAGGATGATCCGCTCCGTCAGCGCCGCGATGTGGGCAAGCAGAGTCGGCGGAGAGGACATCACGAACGGGGGGTTGTGATGCTCACCCAGCGCGAAGACGTCGAGGCCGACCTCGTCGGCCCGCCGGGCGATCTTGATCAGGTTACTGATCCGCTCCGCCTCGCTCTGGGTGTAACCCGTCGGGTCGGGAGCGATGTCACCGACCCCGAAGATGCCGAACTGCATGCCGTTCTCCTGTCAACTGGTACATGACTGCACTGATACATGACTCCGCATGTATCCAAACAGCATGACGGCGCATGCATTCCCGGACCTGTCCGGCGGCGCTGTGATCCTGGTCATAGCTCACGGCCTCACCCGGCGCGGGTGGCGGTGCCAGGGCGCGGACGTTGCCGCCCCCTTCAGCAGCCGAGCGGCGCAGTGTCGAAAGGAGGTGGCCTCCTTGCACACCAGTGGGGCAGGATCGGCCCTGTGATGCGTCGTGCCCATGAGGATCCCGAGCTGCTGGCCCTGGTTCGCCGCTACGTCACGCCCGAGCGGCGCTACATGAAACTCGGCGGAAACTTGCTGCGCATGCAGAGTCCTGAGTACGACCGCTTCGTGCGAAGGCTGAGCGAGGACTCCAAAGTCATCACTGCGGAAGAGATCACCACCCTTCTTGAGGGCGGGTGGCGGGAACGGAGGACTGCGACTTGGCTCGTGGCCGTCTCTCGCCGAACCGAGTTCCGTGAGCGTCTCGGGGAGCTCCTGCTGGCCAGCGAGGTCTGCTGCGCTGGTTCTGCCTATTGCGTGACCCTGGCCAGTTTCGGGACGCCGCGCGACTCTGAGCTGCTGGTCGCCTACCTTGATCGCTACCTCCGCCGACCCGACCTTGCCTACGACCAGACGGCGGCCATGGCCGCTCTCTTGTTCATCGACCTGAATGCCCAAGGTGACCAAGCCGCCCGTTTCCTGGGACCAGGCGCCCTCTGGCAACAGTGGCTCCAAGACGCACCCCACATGCGGGGTGTCACGGACCCGTCCCCGTCTTCCCTGAGCCACATCCGTCAGCTCTGCGCCTTCGTCGACGAGTGCGCCGACATGAGTTGATGGCACGCCGGCCAGGGCGATGCCTTCGTCGTCCAGCCAGGCCGGCAGTTCCAGCGGCCGCTGAATGAGGGAGCGTGTCCGCGCCAGGGACGAAGGGCTCAGCCCTCGGGACGGCAGGGTGACCGCCTGAGGGCCGGCCGCGGCGCGGCAGGGCGGAGGGCCCGGACCAGGTCCCGGTCCGGGCCCTCCGTTCTCACCGTTTCGCGTAAGCCGCCGGATCGGACGGTTCGCCGCGGTGGGTCAGCGCTTCGTCCAGGCGGCCTCCCCTCGCCCGAAGAGGTCGACGTCCTCCAGCGGGCTCTTGGGGAACTCGCCCCGCAGCAGCCGGGTGAGGAACTCCACCATCCCGCATTCGTAGCGGCTGAAGAGGTCGTCTCCGCGGTTGAACACGAGCACCGGCCAGGCGGCCGGGTCCTCCCCGGAGGCATCCCAGCACATCATGTCGGCGGCGGAGTCGACCCCCCAGTTGATCAGACGGGGGGAAGTCCCCTCCAGCTCCGGTGACTTGTCCGCGAGCTCCCATGCTCCCTCGACGGTCAGGGTCTCCTGGACCATGCCGTCCAGGCCGGCCTCCTCCAGCGGCACCTTGGCCTGCGGCGCGTCGACGACCAGGAAGCCCTGGACGGTTCCGGCGCCGTACTCCTCGATGAACCGCTGGTAGTCGGGCGGGAACGGCCGGCCCCACGACAGGGCCATCCCTTCCCAGTCGACGGACGTGCCGCCGTCCCGCGGCGGCGGCATCAACCGCCGCAGGGCGTCCACATCGGCTCTCGCGCTCATCGTCGGCTCCTCTCCTTCGTCCCGGCCGTCATGGTGTCGAACCCGTCGGTACGGGCGTGCCGTTCTGCGACTGCGTACCCAGGTTGGCCCCCGTGCTCAGGGTGTTCGGGACGGGGACCAGGTTGGTGAGGTTGATCCCCACCGTGCCGTCCGGGTACGTGCCGTAGGCCGAGATCTTGTAGCTCGTCGGGACGGTTCTGCTCCCCTGATAGACGGGCGTCACCGAGTACATCACGTCCTGACCGGCGTTGATCGCCGCCTTCACCTGCTTCTCGACGGTGTACATGCTGTTGCTGCCCTGTGTCGAGCCCGACTGGGGGAAGTTGGCGCCCCGGGCACAGGGGGACAGGTTGCGCAGGTCGGTGCCGGACCCGCCCAGGGCCTTGCCGAGCAGGTGGCAGTTGTTGATGTTCTTCGACTGGTCGAGGCCCTGACTGGTGGCGAAGCCCTGCGCCCACTGGTAGCCGGGCGGCTGGACACTGGCCGGCGTGCCCGTGTGGGAGGCGAGGTATCCCTTGTTCAGGCATGCCGTGACACCCTGCGCGCGGTTGCCGTTGCTCGCGTCCGTGGCCTGGAAGTTGTCCCAGCCCTTAGGTCCGCAGTTGAGGGGCTGTCGGTTGCCCGCCGTGGGCGCCGGTGACGGTGTCGGGTTGCCGCTGGGCGCCGGTGTCGGCGTCGGAGACGGCGACGGTTCGTCGTCCGTGTCGTCGGCCGTATCCGTGTCGGAGTCGACGTTCTCCGCCACCACGACCGCCGTGACCACGACGGCGGCCACCACCGCCGTGACGATCAGGGCGGGGATCACCACCTCCGGGGCGAAGATAGCCGCTGCCGCGAGCGCCCAGGCGAAGTGCCCGTCGATCTCCACGTTGCTGATCGGGTTGCCGCCCGTGAACGCGTAGCGGTTCCCGGTGAACGGATCGCTGCCCAGACCCATGTCGGCGAGGGCGCCGTTGTACATGTCCCGGGTGGTGAAACGGTTGAGCCCCGGGTCGTAGTCGCGGAAGCCCATGTCGTACGTGCCGGAGTTCTCGTCCCACCGCTTGGCGTTGTAGCGGTAGGAGTTGTATTCCTCCTTCGTAGGGTCGGCCGGGTCCGGCTTGTCGATGCCCGTGTACTCCGACTTGTCGGCGTTGCCGTAGGCCGTGTAGCCGTACGTGGCCTTGGTGTTGCCGCTGTCGTCGGTCAGGGTCTCGACGTCGGTGTGGGAGTTGTAGCCGTAGTAGCCGTCCTCCTTGGTCCCGTCGTCGTCGTACTTGACCTGTGACAGGCGCTCACCCCACGGGCTGTACTGGTAGGACTTGGTGAGCTTGTCGGCCACCTCCTCCGTCAGCACGCTGTCGGACATGCCCAGGTACTGGAAGTCCGTCGTCTTGCCGTCGGTGGTGGTCGACCTGGTGCGGTCGAGCGGGTCGTAGGTGCTGGTCGTGGACTTCATCGTGCCGTCCGCACCCCGCTGCTGGGACTCCACGACATGGTCGAAGCCGTCGTAGACGTTCCGCGACTGGACCTTCCCGTCCACGGTCGTCGACTCCGTACGGCCCAGTGGGTCGTAATTGAAGGAGGTGACGGCTCCGCCGGTGGTGGAGGTCTGCAGCCGGTTGCGGTCGTAGGCGAAGTCCGTGGTGACGTCGTCCACCGTCTGCTTGGTGACGTTGGCGTTGTCGTCGTGGACGTACGTCTCCGTGTTCGCGCCGTGGCCGGTCTTGACGGCCTTGGCTATGCGGTCCACCGGGTCGTAGGTGTACGAGGTGGTGGACTCGAGGTACGCCGAGTGGTCGTCGGCGTTCATCTTCTTCGACTGGTCCTGCGACTTGTTGCCGTTGGCGTCGTAGGTGTAGGCGTGCGAGGCGACCAGGGTGCCGTCGGCCTTCTTCTCCTCCGACGTCTTGAGCGTTCCGTCGGCGAAGTAGGAGTTGGTGACGACGTTGCCGTTGTCCTTGGTCTCCGTCGCCGTGTCACCGCGGTCGTTGTACGTGAACGAGGTGACCTTGGGGCCGGCGTCGGAGGGCGAGGTGCCCACGGAGACCGACTCGACCTTCTCCCTCAGGTCGTAGGTGTACGACGAGAACTGTTCGGGGTGGGTGATCGTCTCGGGCTGGTCGTCGGCGTCGTAGGTGTAGGACGTGGTGGTCTTCGCCGCGTCGGCGAGGGACTCGGTGACGCCGCTGACCTTGTTCAGCTCGTTGTAGGCGAGCGTGTACTTGTCGATGTCGGCGCCCGGCGACAGGTCGTCGATCACCGACAGGTTGTCGTTGAGGTCGTACGAGTAGCGGAACAGGTGCTTTTCGTTGTCGGCCTCGTCGGACAGGTCACGGACCAGCTTGACGCCGTCCGCGACGACCGTGCCGTCCGTGCTCTGGAAGAGCTGGAGCTTGGACGTGTTGCCCTGGCTGAAGTCGTACTGGCCGAGGCTGACCCAACTGCCGCTGCCGGCCGACTGGTCGACGGTCTTGTCGACCGTGCCGCCCTTGTGGGTCAGCGTGTACTTCGCCGACTTGCTGCCCCCGGAGACCGTCGGGACCCTCACGTAGGCCGTGTACTTCCCGTCCTTCGGGATGTTCAGCGTCCAGGTGAAGGAGTCCGTCCCGCCGCCCGCGGCGTGGGTGCGCACGTCGTAGCCCAGCTGACCGGTCGCGGTGGTGGTGCTCCAGGTACCGGTGGTGGCGACGTTCTGTCGGTCCGAGTCGTCGACGAGCGGGACCGCGGTGCCCACGGGCACGCCGTCGTCGGTCTTCTCCTTCAGCTTGCCGTTGGGGTAGTAGCTCCAGCCCATGGTGCGGCTGACGTCACCGTCGGCCGAGGAGATGGTGCGGGAGGTCTGCAGACCGACATCGTTGTAGTCGTAGCTCGTCGTGATGTCCCACGGGTCGGTCGAGGTCCTGGCCCACCCGTTGTCGAAGTAGGTCTGCACGGTGTCGTTGCGGACGGTCTGTCCCGCGGACGGCGGCATCGAGGTCTTCACGACGCGGCCCGCCGCGTCGTAGGTGGTCTCCGTGTAGATGTTCGCGTTGTTGTACCGGGAGTCCGACGGGTCGTACGGCAGGTACTGCCTCACCGGCCGGTTGAGCGCGTCGTACTCGGTGCGCGAGGCGAAGTCACGGTCGTCCGCCGTGTCCGTGCCACGCGGCGTGACGGTCCGGGTGAGGTTGCCCACCTGGTCGTACTCGTAACGCGTGATCCGGTAGGCGGTGCCCGAGCCGGTGCCGTCGTGCGGGACCTTGAGCTCGGTCTTCTTGCCGCGCTCGTCATAGCTCGTCAAGGTGGTGTTGCCGAGCTGGTCGGTCGCGGAGACCTGCAGCCCGTCCTTGTCGTAGCCGCGTGAGGAGGTCTTGCCGGCCGCGTCGGTGAGCTGGGTGACGCGGTGCTCGAGGTCGTACGCCATCTTCGACGAGAAGTCGTCCGGATCGGACGTCCGGTTCTTCTTGGGGTCGATGACCTCGGTGTTGTTGCCGACGTCGTCGTACCGGTAAGAGATCTTCTCGCCGAGCGAGTTGACCACGTCGGTGGTCTCGTAGATCGCGTCGTAGTGGTTGGTGGTCGTGTAGTCGTCCGGGTCGTCCGCCGTCGCCGTGCCCTTGGGCTCGGTCGTCGTCAGTACGTGGCCCGTCCTGTCGTAGGTGTAGGTCGTGGTCCGGTCGGGCGCGGTGTCCGAGTCCTTCGGCGCGGTGGCCGCGGTGATCCGGTCGGCCGCGTCGTAGACCGCCGTCGACACCGCACCGCCCGGCGCGGTGGCCTTGGTGACGTTGTCGTTGGCGTCGTAGACCGGGGCCGGCGTGGTGATCAGGACGTTGTTCGCCTGGTCCTTGGGCTCGGTCTGCACCAGCGGACGGCCGTACGTGTCGTAGGTCTGCGTGGTGATGTGACCCAGCGGGTCGGTGACCTTGGTGACGTTGCCGCGCTCGTCGTAGACGTAGCCGCTGCTGTCGTTCAGCGCGTCGGTGATCGTCGCCGGGTATCCGGTCGGGCCGAACTCGCTGTTCGTCGTCGCGTGGCCGCCTGCGTCGGTCGACTTCGACATCTCACCGTACGCGTCGTACACGTAGCGCGTGGTGTAGTCGCCGGCGTCCGGCGTGGCCACGCCCTTCGGGTCGGTGACGGCCGTCAGGTTGCCGAAGGTGTCGTAGCCGAAGTTCCAGGTACGGCCCTGCGGGGACGTCTTGCGGAAGATGTCCGACGAGTAGCCGTCGAGCCGCTTGACGTACTCGTACTGCTGGGAGTTCGCCGGGTACGTGCCCGCCGCGCAGTCGCTCTGCGGCGGCACCCCCGCCTTGTTGAACTCGGCGGTGCGCTTCCACAGCGGGTAGCCGGTCAGCGGGTCGTAGCAGTACGCGGTGGTTGCGCCGTTGTTCTCCTCCATGTAGGTGACGTTGTTGTTCGCGTCCCAGGCCAGCTTGGTGGTCTGGTTCTTGGCGTTGGTGGACTGGACCGGCCGGCCGTAGTCGTCGGTGACGTACTTCGTGGCGTGGCCCTCGGCGTCCGTGACCGTGGTGTCGGTGTGGGCGGTGTTCGCCGCGTCGGCCGCGTAGGCGAAGTCCGTGTGCCCGCCGAGGCGGTCCGTCAGGGTCTGCGTCCACCAGTGGTACGCCGGGTCGTCGCCCTCCTTCGGGTAGTAGTACGCCAGGCCCGTCGCGTGGGTCCGCGGGTCGGTGATCTTGACCAGCTTGACGTTCTTGTTGCCCTGGGTGGCGTCGTACTCGAAGCCGAACACCTTCGGCTGGGACGAACCCGCGCCGTCCGTCAGCTTGGTGAGCAGCCCCTGGTCGGAGTACTCGAAGGTCAGCCGGCGCCCTGAGATGTCGGTCACCGACTTCAGGTGGTCGATGATCTTCGGGTTGCTGGTGTCGCTCTTCGTGAAGTACGTGGCGGTCAGCGTCTGCCGGCCCGCCGGGTCGGTGATGTACGTGAGGAACTTGGTGGGCTTGTTGTTGGACTTCCGCTCCGCGTACGTGAACGTCTGCGTGTTGCCGTTCTTGTCGACCGTCGACGACAGGTAGCCGTCGCAGCCGAAGAGGAAGCGGGTGCCGTCCGGCTTGGTCAGCGTCCAGGCGTCCGGGATCGGGTCCTTGTTCGGGGTGCAGTCCAGGCCCGGCTTGGCCGACAGCCTGAAGTGCACGCCCGCCGGGGCCTTCCAGGTGCCGTCGTCCTGCAGGCTGAAGACGTGCGTGGTGCCGTCGCCGTCCGGCAGCCGGACCTCGGTCGGGTGCGGGTTGGGGTGGAAGTCCAGCGGGCTGCCGAGCCGGATCGGCCCCGACGCCTGCACGGACCAGCCCGCCCCGGCCACCGTGTCGGAGGTGTCCTGGGTGTTGTAGGCCAGGCGGAAGAAGGTGTTGAGACCGCGTCCCGGGTTGCTGAACGCGTTGTACTGCCACACGCTGTTGCCCGCCGCCGTGTTGGTCATCAGCGACGACCCCGCGCCGGTGTTCACGCCGTTGTACGAGTAGAACTTCTCCAGGCCGAGCTGGTCCGAGGTCGGGTCCTCGACGGCGACGGTCTGCCGCAGCCCGGGGATGCCGTCCGTGCCCGAAACCCACGTGTCCGCCTGGGTGTCGAGGACGTCCCAGACCAGGGCGTAGTCGGTGCGCTTGTTCCCCGAGTCGGAGTTGATCGGGGTCTTCACCTGCGCCTGGAGGGTGACGGAGTCACCGGGCAGCAGGTCGGCGGGCAGTGCCGTCCGCACCTGGTTGCCGCCGTTGGTGACGTCCGCGCCGTCCGGGAGCTGCCAGCGGTAGGTCAGGACGTGCCGGCCGGCCTTCCAGGGGGCGGTGGTGGTGTTGGTGAGGGTGAACTCGACCGTGTGGTCGGAGTTCGGCGTCATCCGCGCCGGGGTCTGCGGCGCGTAGTACGTCGAGTCCGTGGTGGAGTCGATGTACGTGACCGCGAGCCGCGGCCTCAGCCGGGCCTCGACGCCCTCGCCGGAGACGAACAGGGTGCGTTCCTGGACCCCCGCCTCGTCGGCGAGCTTGACCATGACACCGTGCTGGCTCGACGGGGTCTTCACCCAGCCCTGCACCGTCGAGGTCATGTCCCACTCGTGCTGGACGGGGTCGTTGGTGAACCCGCCGTTGTCGGAGACCGCGTTGCCGGCGTCACCGCCCGCCGTGGTCCACGTCGTGCTCGCGTCGGCCTTCTGCCAGGTCGCCGTCGCCTCGTCGAAGTCCCGTGTGAGCGGCCGTAGTTCGTAGTCGGCCGTGCCGGTACCCGAGCCGTCCGCCGTGACGGTGGTGAAGCCCCACATCTTCATCTGGGCGTCCACCACCCGCGCCGTGGACGGGATCCCGAGCGCCGGGAACTTCGCCAGGGCACGGCTGGTGCCGTAGGTGGCCGAGTTGTCACCCACCATCAACCACGGGTTGGCGAGACCGCCGTCGGTGATCGTGTCGTGCGGCTGCGTCGGCTGGTTCGCCGTGAGTGTGGTGTCCTGGGACGCCTCCACCAGCTTCGTGACCCGGCCGGCCTTGGGCAGTCGCACGAGCTGAGTGGGCGCCGGGATCAGCTGCCCGTCCCGGGTCCTGACCGCGATCATGTAGTAGTAGGCCCGGCCCAGCGGATCCGCGTCGTCCGCTCTTGTCGGCACCGCGGAGGTGTCCGCGTAGGAGGTCGTGCCCGGGGCCACCGGAGCGACCAGGGTGGACTGCGACGGGGTGAAGTTCTGGTACACCGAGCGGTGCACCTGGTACTCGACGATGTCGTCGCCCGGGGAGGTCGACGGGTCCTGGTACGCCGACCAGTCGAGGTCGGCGCCGGTGGCGTGGATGGTGTCCGGGGCGGCCAGGTTCACCCCCTGCCGGCCGAAGGTGAGCACCAGACGCGGCTCGTTGGCGTACTCGCCGCCGTACGCGTACTCGCTGCCCTCGTAACGCGGGCCGCCCTTGGGGCCGTTGGCCGACTCGTCACCGGCCTTGACGACGAACCCGTAGTTGGGGTAGCTGCCGTCGATCCACTGCTGGACGGTCTTGGTCACCGAGAAGGTGTGCCAGGCGTTCGACTCGCCCGGCGCCTTGGTGACCACGCCGCCCTTGGTGAAGCGCATCGCGTCCGCGAGGACCGCGGTGGAGGTGGACGCCGGACCGTCGCCGAGGACCACCTTGCCGGCGGTGCCGGCCTTGAACGGCAGACTGCCCAGCGTCTTCCACACGCCCGCCGATCCGGCCGCCTGGTTGACGGTGTACGACTTGCTGCCGCCGTTGTAGGTCACCATGTACGGCGCGCCGGTGGCCCGGTCCGAAGCGGGCACGTAGTGCGTCTCGACCTGGTACGTGCCGTCCTCGGGGAGGTTCGGCTGCCAGGTGTAGGTGTCACCGGCCACCGAGTCCTTGTTGTACAGGTAGTCGCCGTTGACGGCGTACTTGGTGTAGTCGGTGTTCCCCGACGCCGGCCAGGAGCCCTTGGCCGCCGTAGTGCCGGTGTCACCGTCGTCGACCGTCACCGACGTGCCGGACAGTTCGCCGGTGATGTCCTTGGCGTTGCTCCACGTCGCGGTGGACTCGCTCCACTGGGCGGTCGCGCGGTGCGCCTCGAGCTGCACCTCGTTGTCGTCCGTGGTGTGGGTCTGGTCGAAGTACAGCTTCAGGTCGGCGGAGTCCAGCTTGGTGCCGGCCGGGATGCCCGTGACCGGGAACCGCAGCAGGGCGCGGGAGCTGCCCGTGTTGGTGTTGCCGACCGAAAGCCGCCAGCTGCTGTCGTAGTTGTCGCTGGGCCCGTCCGAGGAGATCATCACGTCCTGCGCCTCGGACGGCGTAGGCATGATCGAGATCGTCGGGTCGACGGTGACCGGATACTGCCGTGCGGGGTCGGCAAGCCACTTGGCGTCCGGGGTGACGGTCACCTTCCAGGTGCTGCCGCTCTTCCCGTCACGGCTGAGCTTCTGGCTGACGGAGGTGCTGTACCTGGTGCCGTACGGAGAGCCGGCGTCCTTCTTCGCGTCCGTCATGAAGGCGGGCGGGAGCTGGAGGACGGGGGAGTCGTCCTTGCCGTACAGGAGGATGGAGCCGTCCTTGCCGGCCTTGGGCGTCAGGCCGCCGGTGTCCAGCGTGAACGTGAACGACACCGGGCTCTCCGGCCGTTCGTGAAGGAGGATGCTCTCCTTCACGCTGCCGGGCCCGACCTGGTACCGCAGGTCGGCGTTCTGGTCCTTGACCGCGCCTTTGTACGTGACCGCGTTGCCCTCGGCTGTCGGCGCCAGCTTGCCGGCGTGCGCAAGGCCGAGCGTGACGGCCTGCCCCTCGGCCGTCTCGAACCGCACCAGGTGCCGTGAGTCCTTGCCGAACCAACTGCGGGCGCTGTTCGTGGTGTTGGCGAAGGTGTACCCCGCCTTGCCGGACTTCTCGACATCCGCGTCGATGGACTTCCAGCTCTTGCCCGACCGGTAGGCGGTCGGCACGGCCGAGACCTCGGCCTGCACCCGCCCGTCGGACAGCTGCCAGTAACGGGAGTACGGCGTACGCCTGTTGGTCAGCTCATCGAGGCGCTTCGCCTTGGGTGCCGCCTTCCCCCTGGCCAGCTTGTCCCGGCTCGGAAGGGTCGGCGTCCCACCGGTCTTCGGCTGGGTCGGCCGGTAGCTGTTGTCGTCGTCGGTGAACCAGCCCTTGATGGTGTCACCTATGCTCTTGCCTGTTCCCTTGCCGTCGCTCTGCGACGGGATGGCGGCATAGGCCGCTTGAGGAACGACGGAGACGATGACCGCGGTCGCGACCGTCAGAGTGAGCGCCCGCATCCTCCTGCGTTGTATTCTCCGGGAAATGCCGTATCTGCTGGATCCGCCGAATGCCACGGATCTGCCGGATTGCTTGGACCTGTTGGATCTTTGTCTCGATCCCAACGCGAATCCCTTCTCTTTATGCGCGTGGACGTCTGCGGCGTGCAGAGCTTCACGCAACAAAAAGGTCCGCGGCATACGTCGCGAACTCGGCTTGTCCACTGACTGTCAGATGCGTGTCGACGCTGCTGATCCTCCTGCTCGGCGTCAGCCCGGGGCGCATGCACGCATGGCGCTGAGGACTGTCGCTCCACGCCTGTCTGAGCGTCAATCACCGTCATGGCCAGGGAATTTGGGGGCTAGGCATGTTCGGCCATGGCGCGCAGGCTGCGGGTGGGAGGGCGTAGTGCGAATCGCCCTTGGCCACCGGCGGGACGGCATCCGGCGGCAGCTTTCGCAACGCTCCGGCCACCAGGGATGCGGCAATCCGACTTCGTCTCGCCACCCACGACTCCTTGTCACGCATGCTCGACAATCGCGACACAAGTGGCCGCTTCCACGTGCGTGAGTTTCGGAGCGCTATATCCCGACACATGGCCGGCATGGCCATTCCGGCAGCCCCCTCTCGGGGTCGTCGCCGGCGTGCAGGGAATTACCAACCGCAGCACCGTACATCACGTACGCAGACGCGACCGCAAAACACCGGCCGTAGCACACGCCTAAGCCGGTATTGCGACCAGTGCTGGGGGACACCGAATCAGCGACGGGACTGTGACACACAGATTTCGGCAGGTCCAGGGCGCCGTCGCTGCATCAAAAATCTGGGCAAACCATACATCCAGCCAGCAGGTTAACCGAGTTCTTACCGATTTGACGGCACAGTTTCAGCCATCACGAATACGGCAACCTTGGCGTTCACTTTACCTTCAGTTGGCACTGCTTTGCCGAGTGTAAACATTCATTTGAACACGGTGCAGGGTTCGCTTGGATTTCAGGTCTTGCATCGGGGTTACGAAACCGGCCTTTCGGACCTAGCCTTGCGCCCTCTCACCACATTGGCTCTAATCGACGGGCACACCGCAAGGAATTCGAAGCCAGGCGCCCACCACCCACCTGCGGAACGGAAGTCGGCGATGAGGACCCAGACAGCGGCAAGCACCGAGAACCCCGACATCGACGACACCGCGGCGGCGCCCGTCACACGGCGACGCCTCCGCCCGCTCGTCTTCGGCGGCGCCCTTCTGTGTGTCGCCACCGCCGGCGCCTTGTTCGCCACCCACGACACGAACGACGAGAACGGCGCGGGAGCCAGGCACCACAGCCCCACCGTCCCCGTGGCCTACCACGTCACCGGACACGGCACCGCCCAAATCAACTACGCCGGACCGGACGGCAAACTGCACACCGTCAACGCCCACCTGCCCTGGCACAGCAACGCCAACATGACCACCGGGGCACACGCAGCCGTCTCCATCGTCCTGGGAAGAGAGGGCGGCAACGCCGCCTGCTCCGTCAGCATGCACGGCAAGATGGTCCAGCACGCCACCGCCTACGGCTCCTACGGTCGCGCCAACTGCGCAACGGGCGCCGGAGGTTGACGTCACCCGGCCCCGCTCCGCTGCGCCCGCAGCCGCTGCGGTCCCGATTCCCTCGCCACAAACGTGAGTAGGGAGGTGTTGCCAGCTCTGCTCGCCGCCACCACCGACCCGCCGGGGCTCCGGCTCCTGCCCACCCCCCACGACGTCGACCCGACCTGGCGACGAACCCGGCCCAGACGCCGAAGCGGCCGCACCTCCGGCCTCGGCAGTCCTGGCAGCCGTCGGGCTCGACCTCGTCGTCCGGCTCGGTCTCAAGCTGCGCCGCCGCGGTCAGGCCGCCGGCGCGGTCCACCCTGACGCTGCGCTTCGCGGGCGGCACCGTTCGGGAGAAGACCCGACGCCTGCCCGCACCCTCTGGCCACGAGGAGGACCTGCGCACGCTCGCCTACCAGCCGATGGACGCCGCCGGCGGGCAACGCCCCCCTGACCGGGCTCGTGCCGAAAGGCGCGGACCTCGTCGATGCCGGCCAGGTCACCGAGCAGATCAGCCTGGACGGCGCCCGGGAGTCCCGGCTGGTCGCCGAGCAGGCCATGGACCGCATCCGGAAGAAGTTCGGACCCGACTCCATCGGGCCGGCCGCGCGACGGTGATGCATCCGACGCGGGAGGTTCCGGGGAATACCACTGCGGTCACCTGGCGATCACCCGTGAACTGGCTTACGGACCAGCTCGCAAGCGAAGCTCACCGTTTCCGTGAGCCGGTCGTCAACCGTGTGGCGGCTCAGTTCGGTGGTGAGGTCGGCGTCGAACTCGGCGGCGTGATCTGCGAGCACCGAGGGCGGCAGGAACGACGTCGACCGAATGTGCCCGGCGAGCTCACCCATCGTCCACTCTCAAGAGGCGTCCGGGCCTTCGTCATGCCCCGGAGCTTCCCTCCCGGTCGCCGCTGTCCGGGTGCCGACTTCCGGCCCCACGGGGTGAAGAAGCAGGACCCGGGAGGGCGAGGCGCAGCCACCTGAGGCGTGGGAAACCGGACTTGCCTGTGACCGGGAGGCCATCGGTACGGAGGCCGGCCGGGACCCCGGCACGGCCGGGCAGTAAGGGTGCCCCGTGGGCACTGGTCTATTCTCAGTGCAGAAACGTTGTCCGAACTGCGCCCAGGGGTCGGTGATCGCTGTTCCGCAACAGGCGCGAATAAGCCAGGGAGTAAAGGGCCGAGTGCGACGCCAGGGACCCGCGCCCTCGATCAGTAAGTGCCTGGTGGAGGGAGTTGTGCGGGCACCGGCGGCTCGCCCGGCTCATACGCCGCTTCTGCCGCTGCCACCCCTCTCGAACACGTGCTCTATCACGTTATACGGCCGAGGCTGCTCAGCGAGGCGCAGTGTTTGCGCCAATCAGTGCTGGCGATCTTGGCTGAGATGGATCGATAAGGCGACAATCACATGCGGGTCTGCCTGGAGGCGGAGAACCACTGCCGAGGGACGTCCCCCGTATCCGAGCGGGTGCGGAGGCAGCATCGAGGAGGGCCTGTGCAGGGGTACTTCACCAAGCCGTGGCATGAGGATCTGCGGCAGCGTGTGCGTGAGTTCGCCGAACGCGAAGTAAGGCCGCGCATACCGGAGATGGAGGCGACTCGCGGCGTAGCACACGAGTTGTCACGGCTGATCGCCCAGCAGGGCTGGATCGGTGTCACCATCGACCGGGCATACGGGGGCATGGGAGCCGGGCACCTGGCCAAGACGATCATCATCGAGGAACTGGCCCGGGTCTGCGGGGCCATGGGTGCCATGGTGCAAGCCTCGCAACTCGGTGTGGCCAAGATCATTCATTTTGGCAACGATGTCCAGAAGAGGACATGGCTCCCGCGCATCGCTGCGGGAGACTGCCTGCCGACGATCGCGACCACCGAGGAACAGTCGGGTGGCCACGTCCTGGGCATGGCCACTACCGCTGTACGCGACGGTGACGACTACATCCTCAACGGCCACAAGGTCTTCGTCGGGAACTCCCACGTCGGCGACTTGCACGGCGTGGTGGCCCGTACCGGCGAAGGGTCCAAGGGCCTGTCGGCGTTCCTCGTCGAGAAGGACCGCCCAGGCCTCTCGCTCGCCGCGCACCAGCCCGCGATGGGTCTGCACGGCTTCAGTTTCGGGAAGCTGGTCTTCGACAACTGCCGGGTGCCGGCGGCGAATCTCCTCGGGGCGGAGGGGGAGGGTCTCGCCGTCGCTTACTCTTCCAGCGTGCTCTACGGCAGGCCCAATCTGACGGCGGTCTCACTGGGGATTCACAGAGCAGTCGTCGAAGAGGCGACGGCCCTGTGTATCGAGCGCGAGCGCTACGGCAAACCGCTCGGCGAGCTGAACAGCATGAAGCTCAGGCTTGGTGCGATGCAGCACCGTCTGATGACGGCCCGCCTCGCCGCGTACCACGCGGTACACCTCCTGGACGAGGGCAAGCCCTGCGACGCGGAGCTCATGAACGCCAAGTACCTCAACGTCGAGGCGGCCATTGAGTCGGCCGAAGACTGCATGAAGATGCACGCTGCGAGTGGTCTGTTCACCGATCGCCCTGTGGAGCGTTACGTGCGCGATGCCCAGCACATCTACGCGCCGGCCGGGACATCTGACATCCAGCTCTTGCGGCTGGGCGAGTTCGCGCTGGGTACGGCCAAGGGCCAGTGGTCGGAGCGCCTTGCCGGTCTGGTCAGGACCAGTCAGGCGGGCCGGCGGGATGACCAGCGGTTGGAGGCGACTGCCGTGTAGACCACGGGGAGCCACGGACAGAACGCCGTGCTCGTGGCTCCCGCTTCGTACCTTCCTGGGTCCCCCGCCACCGTGGACTGCCGCCCCGTGCTCAGATGCCGCCCTGCTCCTCTATCTCGCGCAGGCGGTCGACCATTTGCTGGGCCATCGACTTGATGGTGTCCAGGCCCTGACGCCCCCAGGGGGTGATTTCAGGGGCGATCGCGCAGACCGTCCCGAGCGCGATTCCCGTGTTCCAGTCGATCAGTGGCGCACCGATGTACGAGCGGATGCCGATCTGGTTGATGACCGGGTTCCCGGCGAACCTGGGGTAGTCGCAGACGTCCTCCAGAACCAGGGCCTTCTTCCGCACCACGACGTACGGGCACCAGCCGTGGTCACGGGCCATCACCCGGTCGGTGCTGGCCGGTTGCGGTCCCAGGTCGACGCTCGGCTGCCCGTCCGCGGGGGTGAACAGACCGGCGAAGTACTGCTGATTCTCGTCGATGAAGTTCACCATCGCGTAGGGAGCGCCGACGGAGCGGGCCAGATTGCGGGCGAATTGGTCGAACTCGGGAACGGGGAGATTGCCGACGCCGATCTGGCGCAATCGGGCTACGCGAGCGGGTGCGTCCGGGTCGTCGGGCGTCACCAGCCTGGGGGCTGTGGGGTCGTCTTGCGGCGTGTAGGGGACGGGCGCGGACATGAAGGCTCCATTCGATGGCGCTGGCCGGGCGTCAGTGCAGCAGGGTTGGCTCCGCGGACGGCGTGCCGGTGGCTGGGGCAAGCAGGTACTCGACCAGCGAGATGAGTACCTGGGTGCTGGAACTGCCCAGGCGCGCGTCGCACATCACGACGGGTGTGTCGGGATTGAGGTCGATTGCGGCGCGGATCTCATCCGGTTCGTAGTGGTAGGCGCCGTCGAACTGGTTGACAGCCACCACGAAGCTGATGCCGCGCCGCTCGAAGAAGTCGACGGCAGCGAAACACTGGTCCAGCCGACGGGTGTCGGCGAGGACGACCGCGCCCAACGCTCCGTTGGAGAGTTCGTCCCACATGAACCAGAACCGTTCCTGTCCCGGCGTACCGAAGAGGTACAGGACGTGGTCGCGGCTGAGGGTGATGCGGCCGAAGTCCATCGCAACCGTGGTGCTCGTCTTTTTCTCGATGCCCACCAGGCTGTCGGTGCGGGCGCTGACCTGGGTCAGCAGTTCCTCGGTGCTCAGCGGTGCGATCTCGCTGACCGAGCCGACGAAGGTGGTCTTTCCTACCCCGAATCCGCCGGCGATGAGGATCTTCAGAGCAGTGGGAAAGGGGTCAGATCCGCTTGCGAAGGCCATCTAGCACCGCCTCCAGGAGTTTTCGGTCGGTAGGGGAGGCCGCCTCGATGGGGCGGGGCGCTTGTGTGGTGAGCGCCTCATGCCCCAGCAGGTCGGACAACAGGACTTTGGTGATAGCGGCCGGCAGCCTGAGCCGCGCGGCGATCTCGGCGACCGAGACGGGGCGGTTCTCGCACAGGGTGAGGACCTGGTCGTAGTCGGGGCCGAGGTACGTCTTGGGCCGGGTGCCGGTCGCCATCACGAGACTGAGAAGGTCGAAGTGTATGGCGGGCTGGGTGCGGCCGTTGCTGACGGTGTAGGGCCGGACTAAGCGTCCGGCCTCATCGTCCAGCCACATCCCTTCCTGCGCGTCCGTCATCCTCAATGCCCCATAGTGCCCGGCGAGGCCGGTGCCTCGTGCCTGGCAGGCGTGGGCAGATAGGCCTTGACGCTCTTGATCAGCATCGCCATCTCGTACCCGAGCACAGCCGCGTCGGCTTCCCGACCGGCCAGAACGGCCAGGCAGGTCCCGGAGCCTGCCGCGGTCACGAACAGAAGGACAGTGTCCAGCTCCACCACGACCTGCCGCACATCGTCGCCGCCGGCGAAGCGGACCCCCAGGCTGCGGGCGAGCGAGTGCATTCCGGAGGCAAGGGCCGCCATGTGGTCGGCCTCGTCGGATGTCAGCCCGTCGGAGGCTTTCCTGAGACCGTCGGCGGACAGCAGAAGTGCGCTGCGGGTATGCGGGACCCTCTGTACGAGGCCCTGCAAGAGCCAGTCCAGGTCCTGGTTTTGACCAGTACGCGTGTCGCTCACCATGGTGCGTCTTTCTCCTCGGGGGTGACTGCGAGATCTGCGGTTAGCGAGAGTCGTCGGCAGGGCTGTCGGCGGCTACCTCTTCCGCGAGGCGGTGCCCGCGCTGGAAGGCCGCCATCAGCCCCGGATCATGCTCGCCCTTCGGCATGCCCCCCGACATGCGAGTGGTGGGTGCTTCCTTCAGTTCTGGCGCGAGGTGCTCCTGTGCCCGGCGCTGCGGCAGCTCCGGCCTCCTGGTGCGCGAGTCCTCGTCGAGCCGGCCGGGGCCGTGGGACGTCGGACGTCGGACGGGTCCCGTGGACTGCGGAGTGTACTGCCGCGGTGGAGGCGCCGGCGCATCCATCCGCTGTGTCTGAGGCATCGGCTGTGCGGTGTGTGTCTGAGGCATCGGCTGTGCGATGTCCAGTGCCGGAGGTGCGTCCCGCCTCCCGTGCTCCGCCGGGAGAGGGGGATGCTGGGAGACGGCGTGCTGCGCCGGCTGGGACACCTCGGCAGCGGCCTGCGAGGGCGCCTGGTCGTTCTCGTCACCGATGAGCGCGTGCGGCAGGATCAGGACCGCCTGGATGCCACCGTAGATGTTGGTCTGGAGCCGAACCACGATGTTGTGGCGGCGGGCCAGCTCGGAGACCACATACAGGCCGATACGGCCGTCCGCGAGCAGCTTGCCCAGGTCGATGCGGTCCGGCTGGGCGAGGAGCGCATTGAGCCGGGCCTGCTCCTCCGGGGGAATGCCAAGGCCCCGGTCCTCGACTTCGACGGCCAGGCCGGCCGTCACCCGCTCCGCGCGCAGCAGTACCTGGGTGCTGGGCTCGGAGAACGAGGTGGCATTCTCCACCAGCTCGGCCAGCAGGTGGACGACGTCGGCGACCGCGTGGCCGCGCAGCGATCCTTCGATCGGCGGGACCAGCACGGCACGGGGGTACTGCTCGACCTCCGCGATGGAAGACCTGAGCACTTCCATCAGGGACACCGGGCGAGTCCACTGGCGCCGCGACACCGACCCGCCGAGGACCGCGACGTTCTCCGCGTGCCGACGGATACGAGTCGCCAGATGGTCGACGCTGAAGAGGCCCTTGAGCAGCTCGGGGTCCTCGACCTCGTTCTCGAGCCGGTCGAGCATCGTGATCTGACGGTGAATGAGGGACTGGAGGCGGCGGGCGAGGTTGACGAAGACCTCGACTCGTTGCTCAGTGCCCTGCGTCCCGCCCTGTGCGAGCTGCGCCGCCCGTGCGACAGCGGCTTTCGCCTCGAACTGTACGCGGGCGACCGCGTACGCGAGACGGCCGAAGGTGTCGGTCTCGGCGGGTGCCTGGAGCGTGAACTGGGGCAACGGCACCCGCATGCCCCGCTCCAGCGCGGCCGTCATCGCCTGAAGGTCGTCCTGGCCCGCGGCAATGGTGTTCAGCAGCGAGGCGTGGCGCCCGGCTGCCCGACGGGCTTCGGCCGTGGCGGTGCGTGCGGCGACGATCAGTACCGCGGCGCCCAGCACCACGGCGGCGGTGAGGGCACCCCAGGTGGAGGCGGCGACCGAGCCGGCCTGGGCGCTCAGAACGAACGCGACCAGCGCGGCGGCGAGCAGTGCCATGAAGGCCGCGGGAAGGACCGTGAGGCGAAGCATCCGGGAGCGAGTGGCGGGATCCGGCGTCTGATTGCGACCCGGCGACTTGCCGTGCCTGTTGCGTACCGAAGCCGCAGCGACCGGCCGAACGGTTTCCGAGGGCGCTGCATATGTCGGTGGTTCAGACATGAGAGTCCTCTCGATCAGCCTGGTGGCGCCCAGCAACACGCCACCCTAACCGCCAACTCAGGGCGGTGACCGGGCACTTAGTAGTGCGGCCACCCTACGCCAGCCGCATGCGCATGCCGTAATCACATCGCTCCACCAATCCCTACAAAGGGGATAATTTAATTGTGATGAAATGGTGGGTCCGCGCCGAGCCGGGTCGATCTTCGACGTCTCGCCGTGGCTGCGGTCCGATGCGCCGTGCCGCCGGAGCGGTTGTTCTGCCACGTGTAGGGGCGTACGAAGACGAGGCCGCCCGGCTCCGGGCGTCGTGGAACGGCTCATCGCGGCGGGCCGGTGGCGGCCCGGGGAATCGAACGTCGTCGCCTCACGGACGCCGGCCTCGCGCTGAGCCGGGCCGGGCCCGGCAGACATCACCCGCAACGGGTGGGCCCGCCGTTCCTGAGGCTCCGCGGCTCCTTACCCGTCCGGCTGGGCTGCCGTGGCTCCGAACGCTTCCGCGGTACCCCCTTCGGTCTGCTGGGAGGAGGGGGTGTCGACGAAGCTGTAGGGCGGCAGCGGTCCGTTGGCACGCAGTTCGAGGTGCGGGTGCTCCTTGCGGAATTCGTCGACCGCGGCCAGGAATCGCTCGGCTGAACCGCGGTCCACCAGGAAGGAGACGTTGGCCAGCCAGCCTGTGCTCTGCGGACCGGCGCTGACCGCCTTGGCCATCGGCTCAAGCGCCTGCTGAAGCAGCTCCGCGTCAGTCGCCTCGCGTGCCTGGACGGCGGCGGCGATCATCTCCCCGAGCCGGATCTTCTCTTCCTGCGTGCCGCCGCCGGCCTCACGGTTCGCTTCAGCCAGGGACCGGATGTCGTCGTGGTCGGCCATGATCAGGCGGAGCACGGCCTCTTCGTCGTGGTTGGCCTTGACGTTGTACTCCGCGGTGCCGTCCAGGGCCCGCAACCGCTCGAGGAAGTGCTCCGCACGCTCGGCGAGCACCGTGGTCACCGTGTCCTCGTCCCCAGAGGCGCTGCCGAAGCGCATCGGCAGGACCACGCCGCGCGCTCCCGCTTCGTGAAGTACACGCTGGTGGGCGAGCAGATCGCGGCGCTTGGGCCGCAGCTGATCGGGGGCGTCACTGACGATCGCGGCCAGCTCGCCCTGGCGCAGCACACGTACCGGCCGCGGAGGGTCTCCGATGCCCTCCAAATCCTGGCGGAGAGGGGAGTGTGAGGCGCGGATGATCCCGTAGACGTAGATGCTCATCTTTCATTCCCTCTCCCGCGCGCGGCCCGGTCGCCCTGACGCTCCCGGCCCTCGGGACGTGCCTGCTGGAAGGCGCCGGAGGTCGTCTCCCCGGCGCCGGGCAGAGCTCCCTTGGTTTCGCCGCGGGCGCCGGACTGCGTGAGCTCCGTGAGTCCGGCCGGCTTGCCCGGCCCCGCTTCCAGGTCGAGGCGGTTGCACGCCTCGGCGAAGCGGAGGTAGGTGTCGACGCTGGCGACGACGATCCGTATGTCGATCTTGAGTATCTCGATACCGAGAAGGGAGACCCGCACGTACGCGTCGATCACCAGCCCGCGGTCGAGAATGAGTTCCAGTACGTCGTAGAGGCCGCTGGAACCGCCTCCGCCGCCCTGCTGTGCCGCGACGGTCATCGCGACCAACCCCTTGTTCGTCTGCCTCTGCGCGGTCCCGTCGACGCCGTCCCTCGCTGCGACACAGGCTTCCGGGGTCGAGTAGCCGCCACCACCTGCGACCAAACGCACGTACGAGCGAGTCGAACCCCGCACCGGGTCCGTCCGGGGCTGCGATCAGGCCACCCCGCCCGCCCTGAACTCGTCTGCTCGGGCCCATGAGACGGCCCGGCCTGCAGGAAGTCGGAGGGACGGGAGGTGACCGAGCTGGTGCGCGGCGCACTTCCGCTGGCCGAAGTCGTCACCGATGTCTGTGTGGCTGACCGCACCAGCGCTCTGATCTCGGTCTTCGGTTCCCCTGGTGGCCCGCACGCTGATCCATCGAGGCGATCTGACCTTTGTGTCAACCACTTGACACAAGATTTTGAGGGGCCGCATCTTGTATTTACCCCTTGATACAAGGGGTACGGGTCAGGTTTCGCATGGTGTTCAGGAGCTTTTCGTGCGCGTACTCGACGCGGCGCCGGCCGGTTCGGCAGCCGACCGCTACCTCCGCTGGGCAGGTCTGCTGATCGGGGTCGTCGCTGCCCAGGTGGTCGGGCACGCAGTAGCCGACGGGGAGGCCGGCATCCTGTACGCCATCCCCGTCTTCGGGCTGTGCGTCGTCGCCGCAGTGCTGTCGGCAGACGCGCTCACTGCTCGCCCTCACGGCCCGGTCCGTACGGCGCACCTGGCACCTCGTCGGGTACGCGACTACGTGCCACCGCGGATGACGGTGCTGCTGATCGTCGAGGCCGCCTTGCTCGCCGCCCTCCTGGTGGTGGCAGGCGTGCTCGCCTCATCCGACGAGATGGGCCGCGCCGACCGGTCCCTCACCGTCACGTGCTCGAACGGAAGCACGGTGAGCACAGCTCCTTGGCCGGGACTCTTCTACGGCTTGCCCATCCTTGCGTCGCTTGCTGTGTCGACGGCCGTTTGCCTCTGGTCCCTGACCCGAATCGCCCGCCGTCCCGGCGACGAGGCCACGCGTCGCAACCGCGCGTTGGCGATCGTCGCCGCGTGGGGCCTGCTGGTTTCGGCACCTCTGCTCGGCGCCGCGTCGACTGCCTCCGGGGCCCTACTCGACATCGCGTGTGACGGCACCGCCGCGCGGATCGGGAACTGGGTGCTATGGCCCACGGCCCTGATCGCCCTCGGCACCGTGCCGTGGTGCCTGTTCACGGTCATTTCACCCAAGGCACGGGGGTACCGGTGAGCAGCCCCGTCATCCGGATCGACACCTCGAGCCATGTCCCACCGTACGAGCAGATCCGGGCGCAGCTCGCCGCTCTGATCACCTCGCGCCGTCTCCCGGAGCGTGAACGCCTACCGACGGTACGACAGCTCGCGGCCGACCTGGGCCTGGCTCCCGGAACGGTGGCAAGGGCCTACCGCGAACTGGAGGCAGCGTCCCTGATCACGAGCCGCCGCGGCGCGGGGACGCGGGTGGCACCGCTCCCCGCCCCCGCCCCCGCGCCGAACCCGGCCGCACTGGCCGAACTGGCGTGGCGCTTCATCACCAAGGCAGAGGAGCTCGGTGCGGACGGGGAGACCATGCTGGACGCGGTACGGGAGGCGCTGGACCAGCGGCCGTAGAGCGGTCGGCACCTGCCTGTCCCGTCGGAACCGTCGATCGGCAACCCATCCTGTTCCCGGGCCGCAGACGCCGGGCCGGTTCGTTTGCATCACTCCCGCCGGCCGAGGTCGCAGTGGCCGGACGACGTCCTCGAACAGTTCCTCCTCGACCACGGCGACAACGCCGCCTTCGTACACGACTACGGCGGCATCGACCTGCGCAACGTGACGTGGCGGCTGGAGACGATCCAGGTCGCGCGCTTCGGAGATGCCGACCGGGGCGTCCGACGCCGGATGTATCGAGAGCTACGCCGAACACCCGGTGGACCGGGTCACGGTCCGGCCTCCAGAGGTCGGCCGGCACTGGGAAGTGCACGGGACGTGGCTGCGCCCGCCGATACTCATAGCCCGGCGTCTCCTCGCCCCGTCGGACAGCGGGCTCCAGGTCCCGGAGGGCCGAACGCGCGCCGGTGTTCTCCCAAGGCTTCCCGCTGACGATGCGATCGGGACCGCGAGCCGGCCTGACTTCCCCGGCTCCCTGGACGACCTCCTGCAAGAGGTCTTCGACGGCCACTGGGACATGATCGGCGGCAACCTCGACGGCGCGCTCACATTCTCGTGGCCCGACGAAAATAGGACTACGAGGATGAGTGTCCCGTCCGCCCGTACTGCGCTGCGCCTCGTAGAACCGGTCCCGGTGCCCGGAAGTGGCGCACACCGGATCGGAGTTCGCTCCTTGAACCGCGCAGCCCACCTCCACGCTCGCGGCCACCGCGTGATTGTCAGGGGGAGCGACCCCTGGTTGCCAAGCGGTGGCCGTCACGCGCTCTACTGGGCGGGCGAGCCGGTTGCGACCGCGGGGCCGGCGCCTGTGAAGTCCAGACTCCAGCGCTGGAGATGGCCCGGGTCCAGGTTGTAGAAGCCCGGGGTGCCGTCGGTCACGCGCAACCTCCAGATGCCGGCCGTGGTGACCGCCGAGGCGTCGACCGTGTAGGTCTCGTGCAGCTCGGGCGTGAGCACCCAGGGTCCCCAGGGCTTGACGTGGATGACGGTGCCGTCGGGGGCGATCAGGTCGATCACCATGGCGTTGCTGAACCCGTGGTCGAGATCGACCGTGACCTTGAGGTCACTCGGTGCGGCGTTGCCCGGCTTCCCCCGGACGATCAGCGGGGACTCGACGGTGCCCCACTTGGGGATCACGTAGGTGGTGGGGTTGACGAAGAAGTGTCCGCCGGATTCAAGAGCGGTCCAGGTGAACGAGAGGTTCCGGGTGTCGCCGGTCGCGTCCGTGATGACGATGGCCGAGCTGTAGTCGCCGGCCTTGTCGGGCGTACCGGTGATGAGACCGGTGGCGTGGTCGATCGACAGGCCCCGGGGCAACGACTTGGCGGAGTAGGTGAGCGCGCCGGGACGGCTGCTGGATGCTGTGATCTGGCGGCTGACGGGCTGGCCGACCGCCACCGGCTCGGTCGGCGGCGGCTCGACGGCGATGTGATGGACGAAGCCTGTGCCCACGTTGACGGCCGCCCAGGCGTTGGCGACGGCCTCGTAGGCGTCGCTGCCCGAACCGTAGAGGTCGGCGGCGGCCTGGAGCGTCGCGGTGCGAGCACCGGCGTAGTCGGTGGTGCTGGTCATGTAGACGGTGAGCGCGCGGTACATCACGTCGGCGGCGTCGGCCAGCCCGATGCCCGCCACCGGGAGCCCGTCATAGGTGGGGCTGTCGTAGCTCACGCCGTTGATGGTCTTCTTCCCGCTGCCCTCGGCCAGCAGGTAGAAGAAGTGGTCTCCCACCCCGGCCGCCATATGCGGTTCGTCCGACTTCGCCTGAGGCGTCCAGTAGTCCAGGGGCGCGTAGCCGACGGAGCTGATGCCGGCCTTGGAGGGCAGGTCCATGTACCGGATGGGCTTGCCGTCACCGTGCAGATCGTCCAGCTCGGCCATCGTGTAGTCGGGCACGTCGTTCGGGTTGTCGGCGTAGAACTCCACGGCGGCGGCCATCATGTCGCTGATCGCCTCGTTGAGGGCCGGTGATTCACCGTAGTCGCCCAGTGCGGCCGTGGAGGAGGTGACTCCGTGCGTCATCTCGTGTGCGGCTATGTCCAGGGACGTCACCGGGTGGTGCCCGTCCGCGCCGTCGCCGTAGCTCATGCAGAAGCAGCCGTCCTGCCAGTTGGCGTTGGCGAGGGGGACCCCGGGCTGCTGCTCGTAGTGGACTCGGGAGGTGCTGCCGCGGCCGTCGTCGGCTATGCCATTGCGGCCGAAGCGGTCTTGGTAGAAGTCCCACGTCGTCCGTGCGCCGTACGCGGCGTCCACCGCCGCGGTCTGGGGGTTCGCCGCCGTTCCGTCGCCCCACACGTCGACATTACTGGTGAACAGGACACCGTTGGACGTGACACTCGAGTCGAGCGTCCGGTGGCCACCGCGCTCGGGGTCGATCAGGGCGTACGTGCCGTCATCCTGGCGGGTGGAGCCGATCGTGACCTGCCCGCTGTAGAGGCTGTTGCCCTGGGCGGACTCCACGTGTTCGGCGTTCTCCAGGACATCCTCGCTCGCGGCGTCCGTCACGACGTGGCGTTCGCTGGGGGAGCCGTCCTGCTGCACGCCGGTGACGACCGTCTCCCAAGCCAGTCTCGGCTGGTCACCCATCATCCAGACGACCTTGCGGGGGGCCGTGTGCGTGGCCGCCTTGTGCGTGCCCTTCGCCACGGCCTTGCTCAGGGCCGCCTTCTTCGCCGCGGCGGCCGGCACCTTGGCCGTGGTCGTCGGCAGGGTCAGCTTCTTCTCGGAGGCGTAGGTGACGGTGTGGGCTCCGTGTCGCTGATGGACGATCAGGTCGCCGCCGATGACGGACAGTCCGGCGTAGGTGCGCTCGTAGCGGGTGTGGACCGTGCCGTCGGCGTCCTGGATCACGTCCTTCGGGACCAGTTTCTCCTGAGGGCCGAGACGCAGTGAACGGGCGGTGTCCGGCGCCGCCTCGGCCGCCTGGTCGAGGAGCCGCCGACGCTGCCCGGGGGACAGGTGGACGGTCCCGGCCCCCGGCCTGGCTGCCGCCTTGACCTGCCCCAGCGCTCCCGTTGTGCGGGCGCCTTCGGGGGCGTGGGACATGGAGGCGGCGCCGGCCGAGTCGGGCAGCGCGGAGAACGCGAGTGCGGCAGCGGTGATCGCCACGGTCGCGGCCAGGCGCCGTCGGGATCTGCGCGCACCCTGGGGGGACGCGGCCCTGTTACGGGAGTGATTCAACCCAAGAGTCCTTCCGTTCGGCCGTCTGTCGGTGCGGACGGCCGCTGTTACGGGGAGGCCGGAGGCCACGGCCTCGGGAGCGGGACGTCAGACGTGTGACACACCAGCGGGCCACATTCACCACTGCACAACCCAAGGGGCGTGCCTCGAGCGCCATCTCACGGTCAACGCCGCCTCACCGGAGTGAAGATGCCAACGCATGCGGAAGCGGCGCTAGGGTTCCGAGGTGGCTGGTTAGCGCCAGGTGGCATCAATCGGCCAGCAACTGGCGGAGCCGAAACAAAAGATGACGTCGTCGGAAACCGAGAGGGTGTACACGGCTCGGATCGAGCTGCCGCGCCATAGTGGCGTCGAGATCACGGCAGTCCTCCTCCTGCTCTTGTCGGGGGGCACGAAGCAGTGCTGCGTACAGGCCGAGCCCTCGGCAGGGCGGGCGTGGCACTTACGCGTCGGCGCGCCAGGAGCGCCAAACGGCCGCGGAGCGGCTTGTCCAGTCCGCGCTCCCGGTCCTGGGTCGAGGTCCGTGGTGTCCCGCCGACCGCCGGCCATGGCCGGCATGGGGGAGTCAGCGGCGAGAACGGAACAAGATTGCGCCAGTTTCCGTTCAGAACGGCGGTTGGGCCGTGGGACTGGCGCCGGTACGCACACATGCGACAAGGACGGCGGCCTGCGGTCGACGGCCGGACTACCGGAGGGCAAATGGAACTTGACGTCGTCGGCCTCGGCGATGAGGCGCAGCGTGTCTATACGGCGCTGATCGGTGTGCCCCACAGCACTGCCTCCGAGGTGGCGAGCGCCTGCGGGACGAGTACGAGCGCGGCGGGACGGCTGCTGTCCATCCTGGTGAAAGCGGGTCTCGCGACCAGATCGGCCGGCCGCCCTCCACGCTTCGCCGCCACCGCCCCCGACGTCGCGGTCACCGAACTGATCAAGGAACGCGAACGGCAGCTCGACACGGCTCGCGCGTTGGTGCGCCAACTGGCCGACAGACACCGCGAGGCGCTGCGGATCGCCGACCCCGACATCGCGGTGGAAGTGCTCCGTGGCCGTGACGACATCAGCGCCGCCGTCCGCAGGCTCACCGCGAGCGCCCGCCGTCAGATCCGCACCTTCGACCGGCCGCCCTACGTGGACCGCCCCGGCAGCAATCTGGACGACCAGCGCCGCAGACAGCGTTCGGGCGTCACCCACCGCGTGCTCTACGACCGGGGCGCGGTCGCCTGGCCGGGCCGCCTCCGGGACGACATCCTGCCGAGCATACGCACCGGCGAACAGGCCCGCGTGCGACCACAATTGCCGATCAAACTTGTGATCGCCGACGACGCGCAGGCGGTCATCCCCTTCAGCCTCGCCCCGGGCGGGCACCTCGCCGCGTACCTGATCAACCGCTCACCCATGCTGACCGCGTTGGAAGCACTCTTCGAAGCGGAGTGGGACCGCGGATCCCCCCTTCAGGCCCCCGCACCGCCCACGGCCCCACCCACCACCTCTGGCCATCCCGACCACCTCGCCCTCGTCAAGCTGCTCGCCACAGGCTGCTCGGACGCGGCGATCGCCCGCGCCCAGGGCTGGAGCCGGCGCACCACCCAGCGCCGCATCCGCGATCTGATGACCGAACTGGGCGCCAGCACCCGTTTCCAGGCCGCGGTCCAGGCCGCTCGGCGGGGGTGGCTGCAGGAGCCTTCGGCATTCACCCAGCCCACGAACGCGGGCGAGGGGGAAGGATGATCGTCGAGGGCGGGCCCGCCCTTCCCGCACCCCTCCGCGTCCGAGAAGAGCCCCGGGCCTATCTGCGCGTGGCGGGGCGGGCGGTGTGGACGTCGCGGACTGCTACGCGAACCGCCGCCCGCACGGCGCGCTCATCGAGGGCCTGCAGGGCCGCCACCGACACGGATGCCCTGGCCGTTGCGACTAACTACCGGACAACCAAGAGGTGATGCCCGGGCCTCCGGCCCGGTCTGTCGGCAAACGATCCGTTGACGACAGGGCAGTGGCGACTCCAATGAACCCCGTGCACTCCGGGTGTTCACGGCGGCCCGAATCCAACCAGATCCGATGGTGATTGCTGACAGGGCTTGACGACAGATAGGGTCCGATCCTCGCGTCACCGCCGTACACCGCCGGCTCCTCGCCCGCTGTCAGCCGCTCGACGGCGCCCGTGAGGGAGCCGACGGTGAGGGCGCAGTGTCAGGCGGCGGCCGGTCGCACTTCGCCGAGTTGAAGACCGACCCGGGGCACTGGGCCTGGAGAGCCTGCACTTCGTCTCGCTGCCGGGCTCGGACCATCGGGGTCTCGTCGTCGAGCCGGAGCTGCACGCGGAATCCAGGTAGTCATGGGGTGCCGGGCCTGTAGTGATGGTGTGCTGCGCGCAGGGCGCGCAGTTGGTCCTCGAAGCGGAACGCGTCCACGGAGCCGGCGTACGGCACCGGAAGCCAGACGGCTTCGCCGCTGCGCAGCTTGGCCACGACACGGAGGTTGTGGGTGCTGAGGCGGCGGTCGCCGGGCTGTACCCGCACGTCCTCGAAGCGGTCGATCTCGTCCCATTCCAGTCGGTGCCACCGCAGCACTGTGCGGTACCGCAGCCCGTCCTGGCCCGCCTCCAGGCGGCGCCTGAGGAACCCGAAAGCCATCAGGGTCCCCGCAGCGAGGACCGAGGAGCAGGCCACCCACTGGTCGCCCCCCGGAACACCCAGACCGGCCGCGACCCCTGCCCCGACCGCCGCCAGCGCGGCCAGCGCGGTCGCCCGGCGTGCGGACGCGCCCATGATGCGGAAGGACAGCTCAGCGTTGGTTGTCATCCTCATGATCCTTCCATCCGCCTACCGCCGTGCGTAGATTCCGGCAGGCCGCAACTTGATGACCATGCCCCCCGGTGCGGGACGGCACGGCCGTCCACGGCTGATCTCAATGTCTGCTGTCGCCGGGCGCGAGCAGGCTTGGAAGAGCCTCACGCCCCAGCCGTCGCGGGGACTCCAGCAATGGCCTATTGGATCAGGTCGGCATGCGTGTAGCACGTCGGGCAGACGTAGAGCTGCAGATGATTCGCGTCGGAGACCTGGATACCGGGCGGGTTCGACACGTTGTCGTTGTCGAGCACAGCGATGGCTTGGTCCTCGTACGGGACCCAGCCCCTTCTGTACTCACGACATCGCGTTCGGCGGCCTCCTTCCGGGGCAGCCTCCGACTCCAACAGGCTGTCGACCGGTCTCGCCGGTCCACGCCGCACAGATCTTCAACGGCCCGTTCCGCTGCCTCCTCCCACGACAACCGCCGCGGCCCCCGCCTGCGACGAGCGTCCCGCCGACGCTCAAGGACGCGGGCCGGCCAGCCACCGCGCACACCAGAATTCTGCTCATCGATCACGGAGCAAGATCGTCTCGTGGCCCCTCTTGGGCTTCTTGGGCTCACCTCGGCGATACCCCTCACGGCTTCAAGATCACGCGGCTCGGAGCGCATCGACTGCGACGACCTGCTGATCGGCCTTGCCCAGGGTGGCCGCGGAGTGCCGCCAACGTCCTGACCGAGACACCTCACGTTGCTACGCCGTCAAGTCGCTCGGCCGTGAAGGCCGGGGTCTTCGAACAGCCCCGACCGCGCTTGGAGAGAATCCCGGCATGGTGATGGCACGGCACTGGTACTCCTCGTCGCCCGTCGTGGACGGGCACCCGCTCCTGGATGAGCCGGGCTTCTGGCCTGCGTACTTGGCGGACCTGGCTGAGGGGTTCACGCCGGAGGCCTTCGGATCGGACACGGGCGACGCGGGCGCCATGCTGGACACGCTCCACGACCCGTCGGCGTGGCCCATGTTCACGGTGCCGCTTTCCGGCGGCTTCGCGATCGTCGTGCACTTCAACAGCGGCGAGGATTTCACGACCACGGACTACTTCCTCACGCATCCCGACTGGAGCCAGGATCTCGTCCTGGCCAGCGACGATCAGGACCGTATCGGCCCCGGGCTGTGCTGGCCCGAGCTGGCCGCCCTGCTGGAGGCACCACCGGGTGCGGCAGGCGTCACCGACTCTCACGCCCGTCTTCTCCTTCTTCTGCCTGTTCTCGGCGACGCGACGGTTCCTGAGGAGGCCGTGACGTCGGTGGTCGAGGCTCTGGTCGCTCAGGGTGCGCCCGAGGCGAGCGAGGCATTGGCCAGACACCTGCTTCAGGGGCACCCCATGTGGGGCGTCGAGGACTGGTGGTTCGACGATGACGAGCAGAGCTGGCTCTGCGACGGCGATCACAGCCCCCGCAAGATCCCTCTCGGCGACCACCTGCCCCCACAACAGCGAGCCGCCCTCGAAGCCTGCCTCACTCCCCGCTGAACGCGTCGAGCCGCGCTGACAACAGCCTCGGCGGGAGGGGCCCCTGAAGGCGAGTGACTCGTCGTAGGTCCTGCCCTGCTTCAGGCAGTGGTAGAGCTGTCCGATCATGCGGTTGAGGAGGTTGCACTGGGCGGCCGCGTGCCGGTCGCTTTGTTCGCGGCGGCGCCGGTAGTGGGCAGGCGTTGGCTCCGGTGGACGCCCGTCGCGAGGCAGAGGCCCAGAGGTGGAGGAAAGGGATCACAACGGCAACTTCTGACGTACGGGCCGCCGTGACGATCACCGCGACGTCTCACCGCCGTGCTAAGGACGAGACGCTGCTGCCGTCCTCGTGCTGGACCTCAAGATCCGTACGGACTGCTGGTACCGGGTACGTATTCCAACCACGAGGTATTCCGCCAGGGTGACCGAAAGATCCTCATGTCGGGGCGGGAAACGTCCATGGATCTTCCCCCGCCCCCGCCACTCCGCCGACCCCTTGGTGCCGCACGAACACCGGGCTCGGACAGCCGGTATGTTCCGTACAACTGGGTTCTGAGCGACGGAGGTTGGTCATGGGGGGAAGTCGTGTGCAGGCAGTCAAGCTTGGCAGTCGTCGAGTTCTGCTCGATCGCTTACGGGCGTCGCCTGCTCCGCTCCAGTCTCCCGTGACAACGGTGCTCAGCTATCTGGAGACGTGGGGGGCACCTGACCTGCGGCATCCGGTGCTTGATCGAGATCGGTTGAACCGCTGGTATCGGAAACTGCTCGCGGTCCTTCTCGTCCTGCTGGTCGGGCTGGTGAGTCTCTGGAAGGTCGACCGTGACGCGTCGTCCTGGCGGGACGAGACGGTGAGCTATGCCGTGGCCAAGCGTTCCCTCGACGAGTTGTGGCTCCTGGTGCAGAACATCGACGCCGTCCACGGCCTGTACTACTTCCTGGCCCATCTCGCACTTGGGGCATGGGACGACGGCGTCCTGACACTGCGCATCCTGTCGGTGCTCGGCACGCTGACCGCTGTGCTGGGAGTCCACGCCATCGGGACGCGGCTCGGTGACCCGGCAACCGGATTCTTGGCCGGAGTTGCCTTCATGTGCGTTCCCCAAGTGCAGTTCTACGCGCAGGAGGCCCGCTCGTATGCGTTAGTGACCGCCGCAGTGGTATGGGCGACGTGGTTCTTCGTGCGCGCGCTGCAGGACGGCCGACAACGCTGGTGGGCGGGATATGCAGGGTTGCTGTTGCTGGGCGGGTGGCTGCATGTGTTCGCTCTGCTGGTCATCCTCGCGCACGCCGTGACGTTCTGGCGCAGCGGCCACCTGCGCCGCCTCGGGCGTCGCTGGCTGCTGTCGATCGCCTTCATCGGTTGCGCCGTGGCGCCGTTAGCCGTGGTCGGTGCTGGTCAGGCGTCAGCGCAGCTGGACTGGCTGGGCCGTCCGAGTTTTCAGGACTGGCTGGGTTTCGTGGTTCCTGCCGCCGTGGCAGCCGTCTTGGGTGTTTTGCTTCGTCGGCAAGACGCGGGCTCGGCCAGGGCGGTGACGCTTCCAGCGATCGGCGTGCCGCTCCTGATCGTCCCTGCCGGATTCCTGCTGACGGTGTCCCTCGTCCACCCGTGGTATGTCGATCGCTACGTCCTGTACTGCATGTCTGGCCTGGCGCTCCTCGTCGGTCAGGCTCTACGGCACTGGCAGCGGATCCTGCGAGCGGAAGCGGACCCGGCGCGCAGGCGGCGCAAGCTGTACGCCACAGCAGCCGTGGCCTTCGCTCTCTTGTCAGCGCTCGGCCCCTGGTACTGGCAGATGCGCTCGGCTGCAAGTCGCACCGACACGGTGGAGAGCTATTGGGGGCTTACCGCTACCGTTCCGGGAGACCCCGAACCGGTTCTCTTCCAGCCTGCACGCCGCCGTGCATGGGTGCTTGCCCGGCCAGCCGTCTTCGGGCCGCTCGACGACATCGCGCTGCAGCAGACGCCGGCTGCGTCCGGCACGTTGTACGGCGTCGAGGCGTCTCCGGACGTTATCCGGCAGCGCATGCTCCAGCATCGTGAGATCAACGTCCTGCGCGATCGTCCCGGCCAGCCCCTGGACAACACTCCCGCAGAGATCACCAAGCGAGAAGTCCTACGTCAGCACTATCAGCTTTGCTGGGTGATCCCGGTCAACGGTGGCGAATCCGCAATCTTCATCCGTCGCGATGCCGCAGCGACGAACCCCCTGTGCGCGCCCGGGCGCGACATCTACAGCTGATCGGCTCAGCATCCGCTCCAGGATGGCCCCGAGTCTGTGGCGAGTGTCTGGGCGGATCGCGAGGTCAGATAGGTGTTCCAGTCGCGGGTTGGAGCAATGCTCAAGACTTGTGGATCAGCCCCGGGTGGGGACGCGGAGGGCGTACCTTCCCGAATGATCCGTAAGGTCTCCGAGTAGGCCCGCGTTGCAGCGCGGGTCGGGAAGGCACGCTCGTTCTCAGCGTAGTCACCGAGGACGGCTCCATACATTCCGGCTCCTTGATCGACGAGATCGTCCGGGAGGGCGACCGTCGGATGCTCGCCACCGCGCTGGAGGCGGAAGTGAACCACTACAGGGTGTGTCAACTTAACGGCTGATCTTGGGTTGTTGAGGTGTCAGTTGCTCGGTGTCAGGCGGCCCTCGAAGGCGATCTGGAACGCGTTCAGGGGT
>NZ_JBICWR010000019.1:0-176415 GCF_043199855.1 Streptomyces sp. NPDC048521 | reverse complement strand
TCGGCGGGGCCCCCCGGCGCGCCCCCCCCGCCCCCCCCCCCCCCCCCCCCCGCCCCCCCCCCCCCCCCCCCCCCCCCCCCCCCCCCCCCCCCGACGCCACCTGCGCGGTCTTCGGAGGCGACCACCTCCCCACCGGCCTGGACCCCGACTGCTGCCACTAGGGACGACCTGGGCGACAGCGAGCCGGGGCCCGGTTCCGGCGGGCGCCGGTGCATGCGGTCGTGCTGCCCGTGGGGCTCAGTGGCGGTGCATGCGGTTGGCGATGGCGTGGCCGACGAAGAGGTAGACCACGGCGGCGAGACCGTAGCCGGCTACCACCCGGGCCCAGGCCTCATCGAAGGTGAAGAGGTCGCGGGACCAGCCTGCCAGCCAGGCGGCGGCGTCATGGACGAACTGGACCAGGCTGTTGGCCCGGTTCGCGTCCAGCAGGTACATCAGGATCCACAGGCCGAGGATGAGGGCCATGATGTCGGCGACGACGGCGATGACCGTTCCGGCCTGATTCGCACCGTTGCGATATCGAGGGGACATACCTTGCGGATTGCCGGGCGGCGGGCGGTGAAACCCGAACGGCGTCCGCCGGGTGGCGCACACGGCCGCCCCGGGCGAGGCTGTCCGAGGAAGCAGACCGCTCGGGGAGACACGTCCGGAGGACCCCGTGCCCATACCGATACGGCGCCTCGTCGTGGCGCTCACCCTGTGCTGCGCCCTCGTGGCCGGAACCGCCGCCTGCGGAGGCGGCGAGAAGACCACCACTACGAAGGCGCCCGCCTCGGCGGCCGCCGCGGACCAGGCCACCCCCAGCCCGACCACGTCCGCCGAACGCCAGAAGTTCGCCAAGACCCGGTTCGTGGCGAACGCGGGCCTCGCGGCCGGCGCCACCTACCAGTGGATCGTGAAGCCCTGGAAGGCGGGCACGTTCAAGAAGGGCGCCAAGGGCCGCAAACTGGCCCTGGTGAAGGCCGGTCTCGCCGGTGCCTTCGCCTACAACCGGCTCAAGGCGGCCCACAAGAACGCCCAGGGCGATCCGACGCTCTCCAAGGCCCTCGCGCCGCTCACCGCCGGCATCGAGGCCCTGAAGAACCTGCCGTCCAAGCTCCGCAAGGGCGACGAGAAGGCGGCAGGCTCCTTCGACGACGTGATCAACCAGGTGAAGGACGCGGGCGAGAGCGCCGGCGCCCCGGTCAAGGACAAGGTGCCCTCGGCCTCCGAGCTGTCCAAGGGCTAGGAGTTCGGCTCCGCCGGCACCCTCAGGGTGTGCGGGTTCCGGTGACAGGGCCGGCCAGTCCGTCACCGGGCCCCCGCGCCACAACTCCGGCCGTTCGGCGATGCGTTGACGGGGAGGACAGACCAGCGAGGTCTCGTCGGCGAGGACGTCCGGCACGGCCCGCAGCCCCTCGGCCACGCCGCAGATCTTCTGACGAACCGTCAGATACGCAGATCGGAAGGCGACTGTACGGCAACGGCCCCCCACCCGGAAGGGCGAGGGGCCGTCGTGCGGTGCGGTGCGGGGCTCAGCCGCGCTGGATGCCGGAGGTGTCCTGGAGGACACCGCGGCGGCCGTCCTGGGTCTGGGCGACCAGCGCGGCACCGCGCTGCTCGACCGCCAGGTACCAGGTTCCCGGCGCGAGTTCGGCGATCGGGGCGGTCGAGCCGTCCTCCGCGAACAGCGGGCGGGTCACCGGCACGGCGAACCAGAACGGCGAGAAGTCCCCCGCACCCGGCTGCGGGGCCGGAGCACCTTGCGGGGCCGGAGCACCCTGCGCGGCCGGCTGTTGCCCGAACGGCTGACCCGGCTGCGGCTGGGCACCGTACGGCTGCTGCGGCTGGGCTCCCGGGTAGCCGTAACCCCCCTGCGGCTGGGCGCCGTAGGGCTGCGGGGCGACCGGCCTGGGCGCCGGGACCAGCGCGGCCTGGAGCGCGGGCACCAGGGGCGTGGCGATGGCGAAGCCCGACAGGACGAGACCGGCGATGAACCCGAGGATCAGGCCGGCGCCGGCGTCCGCGTTCTCCATGTCGAGCATCGTCCACAGCAGCGTCCAGGTCGCCATGATGGCGAACGCGGTGCCGACGGCGCCGAGGTCGAGCCCGGCCACCTTGCGCGGCTGCGGCAGGCAGCGGTTGACGACGATGAGAACGGCACCGATCACCGCACCCATGTAGGTGCCCAGGCCCACGCCCAGGGAGTCCCACGCGTTGCGGCTGAACTCGGAGCCGTAACCGGAGATGCTGTAGAAGTCGAGGAACGACGCGATGAACAGCACCACCGCTGCTCCGATCACCACGCCGTCGCCTCTAGTGAGGGAGCGGATATTCACTTCAGGTCCTTCGTAGTCGTCTCGTCGTCGGTAGACACTATCGTCCGCAAGATCCGGCTGTCCGGCCGGTTCCGCCCGCCCGTCACGACTGACGCAGGAAACTCACGATTCCCTCAGAGATCCCCTGCGCCGCCTTCTGCCGCCAGGCGCCGTCGGTCAGCAGTGCCGCGTCCTTGGTATCGCGCATGTTGCCGCACTCGATGAACACCTTGGGAACCGTTGACAGATTGAGACCACCCAGGTCCGTACGCGTGACGAGACCGGTACCTCCGCCGAGGTAGTTGGAGGCCGGCTCACCGGTCTCGCGCACGAAGTTGCCCGCGATGCGCACCCCGAGGTCGTGGGAGGGGCGGACGATCTCCCGGGTGTCGGCGGCACCGGAGTGCACGGACCCCGGCAGGATGACGTGGAAGCCGCGGTTGCCGGGCGCCGAGCCGTCGGCGTGCAGGGAGATGGCCGCGTCGGCGCGCGCCTCGTTCCCGGAGCGGGCCCGCTCGTCCACGCACGGCCCCCAGGCGGGGCTGTTCCCGTCGTGCGTCAACTTCACGGTGACGCCCTGCTGTTGCAGGAGCGCGCGCAGCCGGTGCGCCAGGTCCAGGGTGAACCGGGCCTCCGTGTAACCGTCGTTGGTGGACGTCCCGGTGGTGTCGCACTCCTTCCAGTTCGTCCCGATGTCCACCTTGCGGTTGATCTCGGCGGCATGCTGGAAGTTGCCCGGGTTGTGCCCCGGGTCGATGACGACGACCTTGCCCTTGAGCGGCCCGGAGCCGGCGGGCGTCGCCGTCGCGGGGGGCGAGGGGGACCGCTTGCCGTCGTCGGCGGGTGAGGCGGACCGGGTCGACGGGGAGGAGGCCGCCGCGGCCGTGCGCGAGGCCGGGGCGGGGGAGGCCGTGCGGTCCGAGCCGCCCGAACCGCCGCCCACCGCCTCGTACACCACCCAGCCGAGCAGTGCACCGGGCACCAGCGCGGCCAGCGCCACGGTCATAGGGCCACGCCGGGGCCGGCGCGGCTGCGGGGGATCGAAATCGGGGCCTACGTACGACACGCTGCCACCTTACGGGCCGCCGGTACCCGGCCGCAGAGACTCAGATCCCCGCCCCCGTCCGGCGCAGCACCCGCAGCGAGCCCGCGGCCCGGACCTCGGTGAACGCCCCCGATTCCAGGGCCCGCAGATAGACCCGGTACGGCGCCTGGCCGGTGAACTCGTCCTCGGGGTGCGGGAAGACGTCGTGGATGACGAGCAGCCCGCCCTCGGCGACATGGGGGGCCCAGCCCTCGTAGTCGGCGGTGGCGTGCTCGTCGGTGTGACCGCCGTCCACGAAGACGAAGCCGAGCGGGGAGTTCCAGAGCGCCGCGATCTGCGGGGAACGGCCGACCAGGGCGACCACGTGGTCCTCCAGACCCGCCTTGAACAGCGTGCGGCGGAAGGCCGGCAGCGTGTCCATGAGGCCGATCTCCGGGTCCACCGTCTCCGGGTCGTGGTAGTCCCAGCCGGGCTGCTGCTCCTCGCTGCCCCGGTGGTGGTCGACGGTCAGCGCGGTGACGCCGGCCTCGCGGGCCGCGTCGGCGAGCAGGACGGTGGAGCGGCCGCAGTACGTGCCGACCTCCAGCAGCGGCAGCCCCAGCCGCCCGGCCTCCACCGCCGCCGCGTACAGCGCCAGCCCCTCGTCCACGGGCATGAACCCCTTCGCCGCCTCGAACGCGGCGAGAATCTCGGGCTTGGGTGCGCGGGCGGGCATGGAAGCGCCTTTCGGACGTACGGCTGTATGGGCGCCCATGTTGCCGCACCCCCCGTCGCCCGGGCGACAGGGGTACGGACGGCGCCTCCGAAAGGGGCGCGGGGAACTGCGCGATCAGCCACGGCGGTGCCGCGTCCGCCGGACGGCACGAGGGTCCGTCCCGGTGGGGTGCCTCGCGGCGCCTCCGAAGGGGCGCGGGGAAGTGCACGACCAGTCACAGCGGTGCCGCACCCCCCGTCGCCCGGGCGACAGGGGGTACGGACGGCGCCTCCGAAAGGGGCGCGGGGAACTGCGCGATCAGCCACGGCGGTGCCGCGTCCGCCGGACGGCACGAGGGTCCCTCCCGTGGGCGCATCGCGGCACCTCAGCGGAGCGTCACGCGCTGACCGTCTCGCCCGGCAGGGACAGGTCCAGCTCGACCGGCCCCTCCTCCCCGGAGTGGGTCGCGGACGACGCCAGCGGCCCGTGGCCGGAGGCCTTCGCGGCCAGGACGTACGCGCCCTGCGCGGGGACGGCGAGGGCGTAGGAGCCGTCGTCCGCGGAGACGGCGGCGCCCGCCTGGCGGCCCCGGCGGTCGATCAGGGTGACCTTGGCCCGCGCCACCGGGGCGCCGTCGGCGTCCAGGACCCGGCCGCGGAAGCCGCGCAACGCCTCCTCGGCGTGCTTCAGACCGGCCTCCTCCTCGCTGCTCGCGCGCAACTGGGTGTGCTGCGCCGGGCGGGCCGCCTTCGGCAGGAAGAGGGCCAGCAGCAGGCCCACCGCGACGGCGGCCGTGGCGATCAGGAAGGAGACGCGGAAGCCGTGCATGGTCGGGATCGCGACGCCGCCCACATTGTTCGCCGTGTTGGCCAGCACCATGCCGATGACGGCGCTGGAGACGGACGTGCCGATGGACCGCATCAGGGTGTTCAGGCCGTTGGCCGCACCGGTCTCCGAGGCCGGGACCGCGCCGACGATCAGCGCGGGCAGGGAGGAGTAGGCGAGGCCGATGCCGGCGCCGAGGACCACGGAGGTGACGATCGTCTGCCAGGCCGCGTCCATCAGGCCGAGGCCGCCGGCGTATCCGATCGCGATGACCAGCATGCCGAGGATGAGGGTGGTCTTCGGGCCGTAGCGGGCGGACAGGCGGGCGTAGACCGGCGCCGTGAACATCATGGTCAGGCCCAGCGGGGCCACGCACAGACCCGCGACCACCATGGACCGGCCGAGGCCGTAGCCGGTCGCGGCGGGCAGCTGGAGCAGCTGCGGCAGGACCAGCGAGACGACGTAGAAGCTGACGCCGACCATGATCGAGGCGAGGTTGGTGAGCAGCACCTCGCGGCGGGCGGTGGTGCGCAGGTCGACCAGGGGCGCCTGGATGCGCAGCTCGTACACGCCCCACAGGACGAGCACGGCGAGGGACGCGGCGAACAGGCCGAGCGTCGTACCGGAGGACCAGCCCCAGTCGCTGCCCTTGGTGATGGGCAGCAGGAGCAGCACCAGGCCGGTCGACAGACCTATCGCGCCGAGCAGGTCGAAGGAGCCCTCGGCACGCATCGGGGACTCGGGCACGGCAAAGAGGGTGAGGGCGATCGCGAGCGCGCCGAGACCGGCGGCGCCGTAGAACAGTGCGTGCCAGTCGGTGTGCTGCGCCACCAGCGCCGCGGCGGGCAGTGCGAGGCCGCCGCCGACGCCGATCGAGGAACTCATCAGGGCCATGGCCGAGCCGAGCTTCTCCCGGGACAGCATGTCTCGCATCAGGCCGATGCCGAGCGGGATCGCGCCCATGGCGAAGCCCTGCAGCGTACGGCCCACGATCATGGTGAGCAGCTGGCTGGTGACCGCGCTGACCAGGGCGCCGACCACCATCACGGCGAGGCTGAGGATCAGCATCCGACGCTTGCCGTACAGGTCGCCGAGCCGGCCCATGATCGGGGTGGCGACGGCGCCGGACAGCAGCGTCGAGGTCAGGACCCAGGTGGCGTTGCTCGGGGCGGTGTCCAGCAGCTGCGGCAGGTCCTTGATGACCGGCACGAGCAGGGTCTGCATCACCGCCACCACGATGCCCGCGAAGGCGAGCACCGGGACCACGGCTCCGCTCGCCCTCCGGTGGGGCTGGTCGGTCGTCGTGTGCGTCATTGAGTGGGGCCTCCCGCGTGGATAAGTGCCGGGTAAACCTCGTATGCACAGGCAACTATTCCGTTGCTTCGGGCCCCTAATGAATCCTTGACCAACTCATGGGATTCTGATCCGCCGTCAGGGGCCTGGGGCGTCCGTGGACGTGCTGCGGGCGGCGTAGGTCATAGGTCGGACCGCTCCCCGCCGATATGCCGATGCAAGGACCGCTGCTTGGTTGAGAGCATGACACCCATGCTCGAATCCGCCTGCACCTCGCCACCCGTGTCCCGCCGCCCCGCACCCCCGACCTGGCTGGTGGTGGCGCTGGCCTGCGCCGGACAGTTCCTCGTCGTGCTCGACGTGTCCGTCGTGAACGTGGCCCTGCCCTCGATGCGGGCCGATCTCGCACTGAGCCCGTCCGGACTGCAGTGGGTGGTGAACGCGTACGCCATCGCCTTCGCCGGGTTCATGCTGCTGGGCGGCCGGGCCGGTGACCTGTACGGCCGCAAGCGGATGTTCCTGGTCGGGCTCGGCCTGTTCACGCTGGCCTCGCTGGGCGGGGGCCTGGCCCAGGAGGGCGGGCAACTCCTGCTGGCGCGGGCCCTGCAAGGGCTGGGCGCGGCGGTCCTCGCCCCCTCCACGCTGACCCTGCTGACCTCGGCGGTGCCGGAGGGGGCGGCGCGGGCGCGGGCGATCGCCACCTGGACCGCGGTGGGCGCCGGCGGCGGGGCCGCGGGCGGACTGGTCGGCGGGGTGCTGGTGGATCTGCTGTCCTGGCGGTGGGTGCTGCTGATCAACGTGCCGGTGGGCGCCGTGGTGCTGGCCGGCTCGGTGCTGTGGCTCGCGGAGAGCCGGGCCGGCGCCGGGCGGAGGCTGGACCTGCCGGGCGCACTGCTGGTGACGGCGGGCCTCGCCACCCTGGCCTACGGCATCTCGCGGACGGAGGCGGAGGGCTGGACGGCACCGGCCACGCTGCTGCCACTGCTCGCCGGCCTGCTGCTGATCGGCCTGTTCCTGCTGGTCGAGGCGCGTACGGCGGCCCCGCTGATGCCGCTCGGCCTGCTGCGGCTGCGCTCGGTGGCGTCGGCGAACACGGCGATGTTCGTGTCCGGCTCGGCGATGTTCTGCATGTGGTACTTCATGACCCTGTACGCCCAGAACGTACTCGGCTACTCACCGTTGGAGGCCGGGTTCGCCCTCGTGCCCAGCTCGCTGGCCGTGATCGCCGGCTCCAAGGTGGCGCCGCGTCTGATGCGGAGGGCGGGCGCACGGAACGTGGCGGTGCTGGGCACGCTGACGGCCGCGGCCGGCTTCGGCTGGCAGTCCACGATGAGCGCGCACGAGGCCTACCTCACCGCGATCATGATCCCCGGCGTCCTGATGATGCTCGGCGCGGGCCTGGCCACGACCCCGCTCGCCGCGCTGGCCACGTCCGGGGCGGCGCCGCAGGAGGCCGGCGTGGTGTCGGGGCTCGTCAACACCTCACGCACGATGGGCGGTTCGCTGGGGCTCGCCGTGATGTCGACCGTGGCCGCCGCCGGGACGGGCAGCGGGAACGGCCCCGAGGCGCTGACGGACGGCTACGCGCTGGCCTTCCGCACGAGCACGGCGGTGCTGCTGGCCGGTGCGGTCCTCATTCGGCTGTGGCTGCCCCGGAAGTCGGCCCAGGCGGCCAGGTGACCCGGAGCGGAGTCGCCCTGGTCACAACCAGCCCTGCTGCCGGGCCTCCCGTACCGCCTCCGCCCGGTTCCGGGTTCCGGTCTTGCCGATCGCCGAGGACAGGTAGTTGCGCACGGTCGACTCGGACAGATGGAGCCGCCCGGCGATGTCGGCGACGGTCGCCCCGTCCACCGACGCCTGCAGCACCTCGCACTCGCGAGCCGTCAGCGGATTCGGGCCGGCGCTGAGCGCGGCGGCGGCCAGCGCCGGATCGACCACGGTCTCCCCGGTGAGCACGCGCCGGATCGCCGTGGCCAACTCCTCCACCGGCCCGTCCTTGACGAGGAACCCGGCCGCCCCGGCCTCCATGGCCCGGCGCAGATAGCCGGGCCGGCCGAACGTGGTGAGGATCAGCACCCGGCAGTCGGGCGCCTGCTCCCGCAGCTCGGCCGCCGCGTCCAGCCCGCTGGTGCCCGGCAGTTCGATGTCCAGCAGGGCGACGTCCGGACGGTGGGTGAGCACGGCGTCCACGATGGCGTCACCGGAGGACAGCTGGGCCACGACCTCGATGTCCTCCTCCATGCCGAGCAGCAGGGCGAGCGCGCCGCGCATCATGCCCTGGTCCTCGGCGAGCAGAACCCGGACGGACTTGGCGGGCCGGCGCTCCCGGGGCGACTCGTTCATGCGCTCAGATTACGGCCGACCCGCGAACCCGCCGCCGGGCCGGAAACCGGCGGTTTCCGCGAGCGATGCGCGAGCGAGCGATAAGAAAGCGATACGTCACGTCTCGTCCTATACCGCCGAAGCCCACGCCGCATCGGCCAGGACGGCCGCTCACCGAGGTCGACGCAAGGAGGGGAAGCCCTCAAGCCGTCCGGAGCGCGGTGTCCAGGCCGCGGATGAGTTCTCCCACGCGCCCGCCCCCGGCAGGCGCGGCGGGCAGGCGGCCGAGCACCGCGGTGACCGCTGCCGGTGCCTGACGGCGCGCCCATCGAAGGGTTTCCGCTTCGGCGGTTCCCGGGGTGCCCCGCCCGTCCTCACCGGACGCAAGCTCTTCCGCTCGTGCCGCGTGCGCTGCCGCACCGAGGATGTGTTTCACCTGATGCGCGCTCGCCTTGGGATGCAGGTACGCGGCGGCGGCCGCATGGCTCGCCGCCCGCGCCGCGTCGGCCGCGGCGGGCGCGACGGCTTCCTGTGCCGCTTTGTACGCCGCCCACGCGCTCTGCCGCAGAGCCGCCGTGCGCCGGCCGCCCCGGGCGAAGGCGTCCGCGGCATCGATGGCGTCGCGCGGGCGCTGGTCGGCGGGGAGACTCCGTTCGAAGATCACCAGCACCCTGCGCGCGCACTGCGCCGCGTAGCCCGCGATCTCACGACGTTCGTGTTCGCTCAGTTCGATCTGCTCCGATTCGGTTGGCACGGCTCCATCCTGCCGCAGACCGCAGACCGCAGACCGCAGACCGCAGACCGCAGACCGCAGACCGCAGACCGCAGACCGCAGACCGCAGACCGCAGACCGCAGACCGCCCGCCCGCGGACCGCGGATCGCGGACCGCCCAGCGTCGGGCGCCGTCCGTGGGGGCCGGCCTTCCGGTGGGGCGAGCGCGGCCGTGCTCACTGGGCGGGCGCCGTGGCCGTACCCGTGGACGCGGCTGCGGCTGCGGCTGCGGCTGCCGTCAACTCCTCCGTGTTCGTGGGGAGTTCCGCGGTGACCGTGAAACCGCCGTGCGGTGACGGGCCGGCCGTGAGGGAGCCGCCCGCCGCCGCGAGGCGCTCGGTCAGCCCCGTCAGGCCCGTGCCGCCGATGCCCTCCCACGGCCGGCTGACGACCTTGCCGGTGCCGTCGTCGGTGACCGTGAGCCGGACCCGCTCGGCGGAGCCGTCGACGGTGATCTCGCAGCGGCCGGCATCGCTGTGCCGGACCACGTTGGTGACCGCCTCGCGCACCACCCAGCCGAGCAGCACCTCGGCCTGCGGGCTCAGCGGCGTCCCGGTCTGGCGGACCACCGGCTCCACGCTCGCCGCGGACAGCGCCGACCGGGCCCGGGTCAGCTCGGTGGCCAGGCTGCCTTCCCGGTAGCCGGTCACGGCCTCGCGGATCTCGGTGAGCGCCTGCCGGCCCACCGACTCGATGTCCGTGATCTCGGCCAGTGCCGCGTCCATGTCGCGCGGGGCGAGTCGCCGGGCCGCCTCCGACTTCACCACGATCACCGACAGGGTGTGCCCGAGCAGGTCGTGCAGGTCCCGGGAGAAGCGCAGCCGCTCCTTCTCCACCGCCCGCCGGGCCAGTTCCTCCCGAGCGGCGCGCAGCTCCCGCACCGCCTCGGACAGGCTGAGGATCGCGGCGGTCACCATGCTGGAGAGGAAGGTGGCGTAGCCGATGTTCGTCGCGTCCCCCCAGTCGCCCCGCATCCCGGAGACGGCGGCCGCGTACACCGAGAGCAGCAGTCCTGCGCGGCCCAGCCACGGGCCGCGCAGGGTGGCGCCCGTCGCGAGCCCCAGCAGCGGGAAGAACATCAGCCAGTTGCCGCCGTAGCCGAGGGCGAGCCCCGTGGTCAGCAGCGCCATCAGGCCGAGCGCCACCCGGGTGGACGGCGACTCGCGCTTGTCGCGGTCGAAGGAGCGGAAGGTGACGTAGACGTAGAGGGAGTTGAAGGCCAGCAGGCCCAGGCCGCCGATCCAGGGGTTGGGGGTCCGGCCCTGGAGCAGGTTGGAGAAGGACCCCAGGCCCATCAGCAGCCAGGGCAGCAGGGCGAAGCCGGTGGGCGGCGGCCCCGGATGGTCGGTGCGGGGCGCCCCGCCGTCCTTCCGGGCGGTCCGGCGCGCGGCCTTGCAGCGGCGGTGCTCCGCCCGCCACCGCAGCCGTTCCGCCTGCCGGGCCGCCGTCCGGCACCTCGGTTGCCGCCACCACGTCATCTCTGTGTCCCCCGGTCGGTCGGTCCGCGCACCACGGCGGTGCGACAGCACAGCGTACGAATCGAACGTACGAAACCGGCCCCCGTCGCGGCAGATGCACGTGTACCGAGCCGGACAGTACAAATGTCCCGACCCAGCCCGGAACCTGACACAGTGTCAGGGGCCTTCACAACGTGGGGGCGCTGGGCTATACAGGGGGCGCCGGACTGGAACACGTTCTAGGCCAGCTCGTAGCGACCTCGGTGCGGCCGACGGTGCGGACGGCCGTGCCGGGGTCTCCGGCGATCCGGAAGCCCCCTTGCCGCCACGTCAGGAGCCTCATGCCCATCGACGCAGCCTTGGCCCTCGCCGCCGAACCCCGCTCCGGCGAGATCAGCTGGACCCCCAAGGACGTCCAGCTCTACCACCTCGGCATCGGTGCGGGAATCCCCGCCACCGATCCGGACGAGCTGCGCTACACCCTGGAGTCCCGGCTGCACGTCCTGCCGAGCTTCGCCACCGTCGCCGGCGCCGGCTCGCCCGGAGTGATCAGCGGGCTGTCCATGCCCGGCGTCGACGTCGACCTGGCCAAGGTCCTGCACGGCGGCCAGAGCCTCGCGATCCACCGTCCGATCCCCGCCGCGGGCACCGCCACCGCCACCGGACGCATCGCCGCCGTCTACGACAAGGGCACGGCCGCCGTCCTCGTCATGCGCACCGAAGTCGCCGACCCCGACGGTCCGTTGTGGACCAGCGACGCCCAGATCTTCGTGCGCGGCGAGGGCGGCTGGGGCGGCGACCGCGGCCCTTCCGCACGCCTCGAACCGCCCGCCGGTGAGCCCGACCGGACCGTCGACCGGCCGATCCGCGAGGACCAGGCCCTCCTCTACCGCCTCTCCGGCGACTACAACCCCCTGCACGCCGACCCCGAGTTCGCCGAGCTCGCCGGCTTCGACCGGCCGATCCTGCACGGGCTGTGCACCTACGGCTGCACCCTCAAGGCGGTCGTCGACACGTTGCTCGGCGGCGATGTGACCCGGGTCCGCGCCTACCGCGCCCGGTTCGCCGGAATCGTCCGTCCCGGGGAGACCCTGCGCATCCGCATGTGGCGCGGGCAGGGCCGGGTGCGCGTCGCGGTGGGCGCCCTCGAACGCGACGACGCGCCGGTGCTCGCCGACACCGTCGTGGAGCACTCCTGACCACACGCCGCACACAGTTTCCCAGGGGGACCCGCACCACGCGCGCAGCCGCCGTGCACGTCGTCCGGGACGGGGGCGGCGCAGCCGAGCCACCGGCGCCGGGCGCGGGCTCGGCCGGGCCGCGCCGCTGGAACTCGCCCGGCTCGGTGCGGCCGTCGTCGTCGACGACCACGGGCAGCCCGGCCGTGACGGCACCGGCGGGGCCTCGGCGCACCGCAGAGCGCAGGTCGCCGCCGAGCGCGACCAGGGCGGCCAGGCCGTCGCGCACACCGGGGACGTCGCCGACTTCCAGCAGGCCCGGGAAGTGGCCGAGCACTCGACGCGCTGCTCACCCCGCACTACGCGGACCGGCCGCCGGGGGAGGCCTTCGCGGCGGCGGTGGTGCCGGGGCTCGAGCGCGGCCGAGCCGGCGCGGGTCGGGGCGAGCACGAGAGCGGGTCGGGGCGAGCACGAGAAGAGGGGGTGCCCGTCGGGCACCCCCTCGTCCACTGCAGCCGTCAGGCCGCCTCCGCCGTCACCGCCGCCAGGCGGCCGCCTCGGCGGTCTCCTCGGCAGGCTTGCGGTGCCGGCCGTGCGGAGCCGTCTCGCTCTCCTGGGCCGCGACCGGACCCCGGTGCCGGCCGTGGCCGGCAGCCTCCTGCGAGTCGGCAGACAGCTGCTCCATGGTGCTGGTGTCGCTCATCGGAAGAATTCACCCCGTCAACATGATCTTTCGTACAGCCGGGCGAGTCTAACCGGCACACCACGGGCCGAATCCAGGCGCACACGCCGACCGGCACTACTTCGTTACAAGACGCCCCAGGGGCGCCTGTTGCAACGGCACCGGACGGGCCGCCACAGGGCCCGGAGGGCCCGGTTCCGCCGCCTGCCGGGACGCCTCGGGCGCCCCGGCGGACGTGCCGTCGCGGACCGGACCCTCCAGACCCGCCTCCCCCGGTCCCCCCGCCCCCGCGACCGTCGGACCCCCGGCACCGGTCGCGGTCACCTCGCCCCCCGTGTCCCCGCTGCCCCCGGGCGCCGCCAGCTCCGCCACGCCGCACGGGACGACCGCCGTGGCGTACGGCAGCCGCAGCACCCCGCACCGCGTCCACAGCCCGGTTCCCGCCAACCACCCCTCGGGCGCGGGAAGATGCGTCAGCTGCCGCTCGGTCGGCCGCCAGGTGCCCACCCAGGTGCCGAACGCGCCGTCGATGCGCAGCGCCACCGCGCAGGTCTCCGGCATCAGCACCTGCCCCGGCTGGATCGCGAACGGCGTCACCGCGCACTCCGGCACGCGCAGGCACTCCGGGAAGCGCACCGGCAGCGTGCTGCCGAGCACGCCCCAGCCCAATCGTTCCTGCCCCGGCGAGGGCGCGTCGGAGGAGATCAGCAGCAGCCCGCTGCCGGGATCGGCGAGCAGCAGCCGGTCGTCGCTGCGCTCCGTGATCTGCAGCAGGGGCGAGACCGCGCCGCGCTCCAGGTCCACCACGACGGTCTTGGTGCGCCCGCCCAGCTCCCGGTCCAGCGCCAGCATCCGCCCCGTGCCGTCCAGCCACACCCCGCCCGCGCAGCGCCCCGGCACCTCGGCGAGCCGCTCCGGGCCGAAGGCCCCGCCCGCCACCAGCCACACCACGCTGGAGCGCGGGCCGACGGCGAGGGCGTACGCCCGCGCGCCCCCCGGCGCCGACGGCAGCAGGGTCAGCCGCGTACCGGGCTCGGGACACTCCACCGCGCCCAGCGGCAACTCGCCGGTGCCGGGACCGGTCGGGTACAGCAGCGCGAAGACGTGCCGCCGCTCCACCAGCCGGTGGATCAGCACCCGGCCGTCGCCCATGGGCTGCACCTCGGTGCCGGGCTCCTCCGGCTGGTTGCCGGGCAGCGGCACCGCGTACGGCTCCGGGCCGTCCAGCGTCCAGCGCTCGGGGAACCAGGACTCACCGTCCGACGCGAGCCGGGCGGCGTACGCGCCGTCCGCCGTGAGCGCGCACCCCGTCGTCGGCGCACGGTCGGAGCCACCCGCCGACGGGGGTTCGATCGCACAGGCCGTCATGATTCGGTCACCTCCGGCGACGAAGCTAGTTTTCGCACGCACAGGCGTGGGACCGCCCTTCCACGGCTTCACACATACGGGTGGCGCAGAAGCGATTCCCCTGAGGAAACCGGGACGTCTGTGCTGACGGGGACCAGGGCAGGCGGATGCGGTACAGCCCCGCCGAACAGCCAGGTAGCCTTTCCCCGTGCCCCGTCTGTCTGAAGTCATCGCCGCGCTGGAGACCCTGTGGCCCACCGAGCGTGCCGAGTCCTGGGACGCGGTCGGCACGGTCGTGGGAGACCCCGACCATGAGGTCACCCGTGTCCTGTTCGCCGTCGACCCCGTGCGGGAGATCGTCGACGAGGCCGTGCGGCTCGGCGCCGACCTGCTGGTCACCCACCACCCGCTCTACCTGCGCGGGACGACCACGGTCGCGGCGTCCACCTTCAAGGGCCGGGTCGTGCACACGCTGATCAAGAACGACATCGCGCTGCACGTCGCCCACACCAACGCCGACACCGCCGACCCGGGTGTCTCGGACGCCCTCGCCGGCGCCCTCGACCTCCGCGTCGTACGACCCCTCGTGCCGGACCCCACCGACCCGGAGGGCCGCCGGGGCCTGGGCCGCGTCTGCGAACTCGACCATCCGCTCACCCTGGGGGAGCTGGCCGCCCGCGCCGCCGAGCGGCTGCCCGCCACCGCGCAGGGCATCCGGGTGGCCGGCGACCCCGAGGCCGTCGTCCGCACGATCGCCGTCAGCGGCGGCTCCGGCGACAGCCTCTTCGACCAGGTCCGCGCGGCCGGCGTCGACGCCTTCCTCACCGCCGACCTTCGCCACCACCCGGCGAGCGAGGCCGTCGCCCACAGTCCCCTCGCGCTGCTCGACGCGGCGCACTGGGCCACCGAGTGGCCCTGGTGCGAGCTGGCCGCAGCCCAGCTCGACGAGATCTCCGACCGCCACGGCTGGGACCTGCGCGTCCACGTCTCGAAGACGGTCACCGACCCATGGACCAGCCACTCCCCTTCCCTTGGAGCCCCCAACTGAACGCCGCGCCCGCCGACCAGATCCGACTCCTCGACGTCCAGGCCCTCGACGTCCGCCTGCAGCAGCTCGCGCACAAGCGGAGGTCCCTGCCGGAGCACGCCGAGATCGAGTCGCTGAACAAGGACCTCACGCAGCTGCGCGACCTGCTGGTGGCCGCGCAGACCGAGGAGAGCGACTGCGCCCGCGAGCAGACCAAGGCCGAGCAGGACGTGGACCAGGTGCGCCAGCGTGCCGCCCGCGACCAGCAGCGCCTGGACTCCGGCGCGGTCACCTCGCCGAAGGACCTGTCCAACCTCCAGCACGAGATCGCCTCCCTCGCCAAGCGGCAGGGCGACCTGGAGGACGTGGTCCTGGAGGTCATGGAGCGCCGCGAGGCCGCGCAGGAGCGGGTGACCGAACTGACCGAGCGGGTCGGCTCCGTCCAGGCGAAGATCGACGACGCGACCGGCCGCCGGAACGCCGCGTTCGAGGAGATCGACGGCGAGGCCGCCTCGGTGACCAAGGAGCGCGAGGTCGTCGCCGGCTCCGTCCCCGCGGACCTGCTCAAGCTGTACGACAAGCTGCGCGAGCAGCAGGGCGGGATCGGCGCGGCCAAGCTGTACGCCCGCACCTGCCAGGGCTGCCGCCAGGAACTGGCCATCACCGAGCTGAACGAGATCCGCGCGGCGGCACCGGACACGGTGGTCCGCTGCGAGAACTGCCGCCGGATCCTGGTACGTACCGCCGAGTCGGGTCTGTAAGGGGCAGGGGGGTCAAGGGGTGAGGGAGTTCATCGTCGAGGCCGACGGCGGCTCGCGGGGCAATCCGGGGCCGGCCGGCTACGGCGCCGTGGTGAGCGACGCGGCGACGGGGGAGACGCTGGCGGAGGCGGCCGAGTACATCGGCATCGCCACGAACAACGTGGCCGAGTACCGCGGCCTCCTCGCCGGCCTGCGCGCCGCGCATGCACTGGACGCCACCGCGACGGTCCACGTCCGGATGGACTCCAAACTGGTCATCGAGCAGATGTCGGGCCGCTGGAAGATCAAGCACCCCGCCATGAAGCCGCTGGCGACCGAGGCGAGGACAATCTTCCCGCCCGACCAGGTCACCTACGAGTGGATCCCCCGCGACCGCAACAAGCACGCCGACCGCCTGGCCAACGAGGCGATGGACGCGGGCGCGAAGGGGGAGCAGTGGTCGCCGTCGACGTCCCGGGCGGCCCTGGACACCCCGCCGGCCGTGCCCGAGCCGTCCGGCCCGCCCGGGGACGCGGCAGCGGGCGCGGCAAAGGCCCGTGCGGCGCTGGCGCAGGGCCGAGCCGCCGATCCGACGGCAGCGGCGGGTGACGCGGCCGTCGCGGCAACGGACAGCCGTGCCGCCGCGGGTGACGCAGCCGTCGCGTCCGAGGGCAGCCGTGTCGCCGCTGGTGACGCAGCCGCCGCGGCAGGGGACAGGGGTACCGCCGCGGCTGCGGACCGCCATACCGCCGCGGGTGACGCAGCCGCCGCAGCCGCGGGCAGCCGTGCCGCTGGTGCGGCGCCCGTCCCACAGAAAGCGGCACCTTCCGGCGCGCAGCGCCCGACCGGCGGGGAGACTGCGCCCACCCCCAGCGAGCGGCGCTCTTCGGGCGCCGGCGGGGAGACTGCGCCCGCCCCCGGAGAGTCGCGCCTGTCGACGCCGGGCTGGAGCGCCGGGCCCGACCTCGGCGCCCCCGCCACGTTCGTCCTCCTCCGCCACGGTGAGACCCCGCTGACACCCCAGAAACGCTTCTCCGGCAGCGGCGGCACCGACCCCTCCCTCTCCGACGCCGGCCAGGAGCAGGCCCACCGCGTGGCCGAGGCACTCGCCCGGCGCGGCACGATCCAGGCCGTCGTCGCCTCCCCGCTCACCCGTACCCGGCAGACCGCCGGCATCGTCGCCGCCCGTCTCGGCCTGGAGGTGGCGATCGAGGAGGGCCTGCGGGAGACGGACTTCGGCGCCTGGGAGGGCCTGACCTTCGGCGAGGTCCGCGAGCGCTACCCGGACGACCTGAACACCTGGCTCGCCGACCCGGAGGCCCACCCCACCGGCGGCGGCGAGAGCTTCGCCGAGACAGCCACCCGGATCGCCGCGACCCGCGACAAGCTGACCGCGGCCTACGCGGGCCGCACGGTCCTCCTGGTCACCCACGTCACGCCGATCAAGACCTTCGTCCGGCTGGCGCTCGGGGCCCCGCCCGAGTCCCTGTTCCGCATGGAGCTTTCGGCGGCGTCCCTGTCGGCGGTGGCGTACTACGCGGACGGCAACGCGAGCGTCCGCCTGTTCAACGACACCTCGCACCTGCGTCCCTGAGCCCGGCGGCGGCCCGCGCCAGCTCCTCGACGCGGGCCCAGTCCCCGGCGGCCACCGCGTCCGCCGGGACCATCCAACTGCCGCCCACGCAGCCCACGTTGGGCAGCGCCAGATACTCGGGGGCGGTCTCCGGGCCGATGCCGCCCGTGGGGCAGAAGCGGGCCTGTGGCAGCGGTCCGGCCAGGGACTTCAGATAGGCCGTGCCGCCCGCCGCCTGCGCGGGGAAGAACTTCATCTCCCGCACCCCGCGCTCCAGCAGCGCGACGACCTCCGAGGTGGTCGACACCCCGGGCAGGAACGGCACCCCGGACCCGCGCATCGCCCGCAGCAGCGCGTCGGTCCACCCCGGGCTGACCAGGAACCGCGCGCCGGCCGCCACGCACGCGTCCACCTGCTCCGGCGTGATCACCGTGCCCGCCCCGACCACCGCATCCGGCACCTCACCGGCGATGGCGCGGATCGCCTCCAGCGCCGCCGGGGTCCGGAGCGTCACCTCGATCGCGGGCAGCCCGCCCGCCGCCAGTGCCCGCGCCAGCGGTACGGCGTCGGCGGCGTCGGAGAGCACCACCACGGGCACGACGGGCGCGAGATCCAGTACGGAGGCAGCGGGGGAGGAGGGCAGCGGCGAGGTCATGCCCTCATCGTGCCCAGCGAGTGTGTTACGTGCAATGCGCGTTGCGCATGCTGCAATGGGTGCCGCGTGGCGGCCTCAGTGGATCTCCTCCACCAGCACGTCCAGCGACCACGCCCTGCCCGCCCTGCCCGGCGCCTCGGCCTCCACGACGTACCCCAGCTCGCGCAGCGCCTCCACCAGCTCGGCGGGGTCCTTCGGCGCGGCCCCGGCCGACAGCAGGCTCCGTACCATCCGCCCCTTGGTCGCCTTGTTGAAGTGGCTGACGACCTTCCGCGTCGGCGCGTGCAGCACCCGTACGGTCGCCGTCCGCCCCGCCACCTCACCCTTGGGCTTCCAGGCCGCCGCGTACGCGGAGGAGCGCAGATCCAGCACCAGGCCGTCCCCGGCCGCCGCGGGCAGCACCTCCGCCATCGACCCGCGCCAGTGTCCGGCCAGCGCACCGAGCCCCGGCAGCCTCACGCCCATCGAGCAGCGGTAGGAGGGGATCCGGTCCGTCACCCGCACCGCGCCCCACAGCCCCGAGAAGACCAGCAGCGAGTCCGCCGCGCGTCGCCTCGCCGCCGCGTCCAGCGTGGCCAGGCCGAGGGCGTCGTACAGGACACCGGTGTAGATCTCCCCGGCCGGGCGGGCGCCGGCCGTCGGCAGCCCGGCGTTCTTCGCGACCTCGCCGCGCAGCCCCTCGCTCAGCCCGAGCACCTCACGCGCCTTCTGCTCGTCGCCCGCGCACAGCTCGACCAACTCGGTGAGCACGGCCTCCCGCGCGGCGGTGAGCCCCGGCAACGACAGCGACCCCAGCTCCAGCGGGGCGCCCCCGCCCGCGTTCGCCTTGCCTTCCGAGGGCGGCAGCAGGACCAGCAACACGTACTCCTCACGTAGACCTCCGCGCCAGGGTACGGCGTGCCCCCGGTGCGGCCTCGACCTACGCTCGCTGTATGCCCCGCCGCAAGATCCGTGTGACCGGCGCCCCCGAAGCCCCCCTCCGGGCCGCGCTCGCCGCCCTGCGCAGCGCACTCGGCATCCCCGAGACCTTCCCGCCGGAGGTCCTGCAGGAGGCCGAGCGCGCGGCGAAGGCGCCCACGCCGCCGGCGTACGACGCCACGGACGTCCCCTTCTTCACCCTGGACCCGCCCACCTCCACCGACCTCGACCAGGCGACCCACCTGTCCCGGCGGGGCACCGGCTACCGGGTCCGGTACGCCATCGCCGACGTCGCCGCCTTCGTCGCCCCCGGCGGCGCGCTGGACGCGGAGGCGCACCGGCGGGTGAACACCCTCTACTTCCCGGACGAGAAGGTGCCCCTGCACCCCACCGTGCTCAGCGAGGGCACCGCGAGCCTGCTGCCCGGCCGGACCCGGCCGGCCGTGCTGTGGACCATAGACCTGGACGCGGACGGCCGGACCGCCGCCGTCGACGTACGCCGGGCCCTGGTCCGCAGCCGTGCCAAGCTCGACTACGCGGGCGTGCAGAAGGACATCGACGCCGGGACGGCCGAGGAACCCGTCGCCCTGCTCCAGGAGATCGGCGAGGCGCGGGAGCGGCTGGAGACCGAGCGCGGCGGCATCTCCCTGCACGTCCCCGAACAGGAGATCACCGAGCACGACCACACCTATGAGCTGAGCTATCGCGCCCCGCTGCCCGCCGACGGCTGGAACGCCCAGCTCTCCCTGCTCACCGGCATGGCCGCCGCCGATCTGATGCTCGCCCACGGCACCGGCATCCTGCGCACCCTCCCGGCCGCCCCGGACGGCGCCGTCGCCCGGCTCCGCCGTACCGCGACCGCCCTGCACATCGACTGGCCGCACCATGTGTCGTACGCGGCCCTGATCCGCGACCTCGACCCGCACGACCCGCGCCACGCGGCCTTCCTCCAGGAGTGCACGACCTTGCTGCGCGGCGCCGGATACACGGTCTTCCGCGACGGCGACCTGCCCGCGATCACCACCCACGCCGCCGTCGCCGCGCCCTACGCCCACTGCACTGCCCCGCTGCGCCGCCTGGCCGACCGGTACGCCTCAGAGATCTGTCTCGCGGCCGTCGCCGCCCAGTCCCCACCCGACTGGGTCCTCGCCGCCCTCGACGCGCTGCCGCACCGGATGGCCGAAGGGTCCCGGCGCGCGGGGACCGTCGAGCGGGAGTGCGTCGACCTCGTGGAGGCCGCCCTGCTGAAGGACCGGGTCGGGGAGGTCTTCGACGGCTGTGTGGTCGACGTCGACGAGCGCCGGCCGACCGTGGGGACCGTACAGGTGCTGTCCCCGGCGGTCATCGGCCGCGTCGAGGGCGAGCGGCTGCCGCTCGGCGCACACCTGCGGGTACGGCTCGTCCGGGCCGACCCGGCGACGGCGAAGATCCTGTTCACCGCGGCGTGAGGGCCTCGACGAGGATGCCGGCGCCGTCGGCGTGCAGCCGCCGCCCCGGCTACGCCGCCCCGGCCGCGGCATGGAAGCGGGGTCTGCGGGCGTTGCACCCGTCGGGCAGCACACGGCAAGGGGGAGTCCGATGGGGGAACAGGTGGTCGAACAGGCGCTGTGGACCAGGGCGAGACTGGGCCGGTGCGGCCCTCCGCTCGACCTCCTGACCGCGAGCTTCCGGCGGCATGTCTACGCCCCGCACGCCCACGAGGAGTACACCGTCGGCGTCTGCGTCGGCGGCTCCGAGGTGATCGACTACCGGGGCGGCCACATCCGCACGGGACCGGGCACCATCGTCGTGCTCGACCCCGGCGAGATGCACACCGGCGGCCCGGGCGACACCAGCGGCGGCTACGCCTACCGCGCCCTGTACGCCGAACCGTCCCTGCTCGCCGACGGCACCCTCGGCGACCTGCCGTACTTCCGCGAACCGCTCCTCGACGACCCCGAACTCGCCGCCGCGCTCCGCCTCGCCCACACCGACCTCAGCGCCTGCCCCGACCCCCTGGAGGCCGAGTCCCGGTTGCCCTGGCTGCTGACGGCCCTCGCCCGCCGCCACTCGACTGCGCGGCCCGTGTCCGACCTGATCCCCGGCGCGGGCATGATCGCCCTGACGGTCCGCGACCGCCTGGCCGACGAACTCACCGCCCCGCCCACGCTGTCCTCCCTCGCCGCCGACCTGGGCCTGTCCCGCTACCAGCTGCTGCGAGCCTTCCGTACGACGATGGGCATACCGCCCTACGCGTGGCTCGCCCAGTACCGGGTGACCCGGGCCCGCGCGCTGCTCGACTCCGGCCTGCGCCCCGCCGAGGTGGCCCCCCTCGTCGGCTTCGCCGACCAGGCGCACCTGACCCGCTGGTTCCGCAGGGTGCTCGGAGTGACCCCGGCGGCGTACCGCAACAGCGTTCAAGACAGCCGAGCGTGAGGCGGCGGAGACTCACCGCATGACTGCACGCGGCTGGTTCCTGTTCTCCCTGATGGGAGTGGTCTGGGGCATCCCCTACCTGATGATCAAGGTGGCGGTGGACGAGGTCTCCCCGCCGGTGGTGGTGTTCACGCGCTGCGCGCTCGGCGCGGCCCTGCTGCTCCCGTTCGCCCTCCGCCAGGGCGGCCTGCCCGGGACGGTACGCACCCACTGGCGCCCCCTGCTGGCCTTCGCCTGCCTGGAGATCGTCGTCCCCTGGTTCACGCTCACCGACGCCGAACGGCACCTGTCCAGCTCGACGGCGGGCCTGCTGATCGCGGGCGTGCCGATCGTGGGCGTCATCGGGGCCCGCCTCCTGGGCGACACGGAACACCTGGGAGCCCGTCGCGTCACGGGCCTCGCCCTGGGCCTGGCCGGCGTCTCGGTCCTGACCCTCCCGCACCTGACCGGCGGCGACGCCCGCTCCCTGGCCGAGGTCCTGCTGACCGTCCTGGGCTATGCGACGGCGCCCCTGATAGCCGCGCGCCACCTCAAGGACGTACCGTCCCTGCACCTGACGGCGGCCTGCCTGTCCCTGGCCGCCCTGGTCTACGCCCCCGTCGCCGCCCTCACCCACCCGTCCGCCGTACCCTCCACGCCGGTGCTGGCCGCGCTGGCCGGCCTGGGCGTGATCTGCACGGCGGTGGCCTTCGTCGCCTTCCTGGAGCTGATCAAGGAGGCGGGCCCGACACGGGCGACCGTGATCACGTACGTCAACCCGGCGGTGGCGGTGGCGGCCGGGGCGCTGTTCCTGCACGAGCCGCTGACCCCGACGATCCTGGTGGCCTTCGCCCTGATCCTGGCCGGCTCGGTGCTGGCGACGGCCGCCGGTCCGCGACGCGGCGCACGCCCGGTACCATGGTCGGCACGGCAGACGAGCCGGGCGGGCGGCCGCGTGGAGTCCCCTTGAGGGGCTTCCCGAGGAACGTCCGGGCTCCACAGGGCAGGGTGGTGGCTAACGGCCACCCGGGGTGACCCGCGGGACAGTGCCACAGAAAGCAGACCGCCGAGGCTGCGCTCTCTTCGAGAGAGCGGTCTCGGTAAGGGTGAAACGGTGGTGTAAGAGACCACCAGTGCCCAGGGTGACCTGGGCAGCTAGGTAAACCCCACCCGGAGCAAGGTCAAGAGGAGCGCCGTGAAAAGCGCTCTGCGCGGACGATCGAGGGCTGCCCGCCCGAGTCCGCGGGTAGACCGCACGAGGCCGGCGGCAACGCCGGCCCTAGATGGATGGCCGTCGCCCCGGCGTCCGCGAGGACACCGGGGAACAGAACCCGGCGTACAGCCCGACTCGTCTGCCGCCCTCTCGCCTATCGGCGGGCCGCGCTGGACCCCGGTCCGAACGGAAGCGCGTGGCCATGTACGCCGCACGGAGGCGGCCGCAGCGGCCCGCTTGTGCCCGCGCCAGTCGCCAACCTCCGGCTCTGTGGAAAACCGCGTTGAGCGCTTGACGGGTGTTGATCACATGACGGGTGCGCCGTCGCGGAGGTACAGCGGCCGTCCCGCGTCCAGTGCCTTCAGGGCGTGTTCGAACCGGCGCCGGATGCGGTCCCGGAGGCGACCGGCGGCTTCGGCGGCCGTGACGAAGGCGGCTTCGGACAGCTCGTCGTCTCGTGGCCGTAGCCGGTCGGCTTGGTCCTCTTCCAGGGTGCCGCCGTCGAATATGAACGCGAGCCGTTGACTGGCTGTCAGCCGCCGGGAAGCGCACCCGTGAGCGCACCTCGGCGTCGCCCCGCCCGCAGGTCCCTCCCCCCGAGGCACGCGGACGGGGGCCTCCCCAGCCGCCCAGACCAAGGCGTGACGACGACCATGACCAACGAGCGAGTGAGACCAGGGCAATACCCGCGCCAGAGCGCCACCCTCACGAGCGAGGCCGCCACCGTTCCGGTGGCGCGTCAGATAGTGCGCGAGGCGTGCGCGGAGTGGGGCAAGGACCAGGACGCCGTAGAGACCAGCACGCTCCTGATCTCCGAAATAGTCACCAACGCAGTCCGCCACGGTCACTCTCACAGCGTCCGGGTGATCGCCGAGCGGCCGTGCCCTGACCGGCTCCGTGTCGCCGTGGTCGACAAGTCCCGCCGCATGCCCGAGCTGCACATCGCTGGACAGGACGCCATCGGTGGCCGTGGCCTCCTCCTGGTCGACGCCCTCTCCGGCCGCTGGGGAACCGATCTCCTTCCCTGGGGTAAGCGGGTGTGGGCCGAGATCGCGATCAAGGTCGACGACCAATGACTGGTCGCCACCGCATGCTGGAAGCCGACGGGGGGACCGCCGGCAGCGGGCTCCTGGGAGCCATCGCCGTCAGGATCGGGCTGGTGGTGTCCATGGTCTCCAACGAGGTCCGCACGGAGTCTGCCCAGACTGCCTACTCCATTCCCGACATCTGGGCCGTGCGCAACGCCGACTCGGCAGGCACGGTTACAGCGGTGGCCGTGGGCCTCCTGGAAAGCTTCACCACCCGTGCCGACCAGGCTCCCCCCAAGTCGACGCCGGCAGCCTGGCAGAGCCAGATGGTCGAACAGCTGTGCAGGGCTCTGGTGCGACGTGCTCACCGGGAGTCCGGCGGAGCCGTACCGGGAAGCCGCCTGACCATGGCGCAGAGCACCGCAACCACCGTCCGTGCTCTGCGTCACCGCACCGCACTCGTCCACAGCAACGTCACCAAAGAGGAACGGACGACTCACGAGCGCGAACTGTTGTCGCTTGTCTGCGACCTACTCACGTACAGCAGCCGCCCGCGCGCCGACGTCGTGGACTTCCGCGTGGTCAACGCGGACCGGCTCGCCGACGTGCCGGAGACGGTCCCCGACGTGACCGCGGTGCCCTCCCCGAAGGCCCGCGTCCTCGCCCCGCTGCTTTTCCTGGGCGCCCTTGTGGCCATCACCATCGGACTCGGATTCACCGGCGTCGCAGGCGAGTTCACCGCACCGATTGTCGTTGCGCTGGCCATGGCCGCCGCACCCCTCGCGCGCCGGTTCGGCGTGACCGTGCTCGACTCCTTCGCGGAGCCTTTGACCCCGCCACCGACTCCCGGAGGACGATGAGTCCGAGCCTACGCCGGAGGTCGTTTGCAGGACCGCTGGACGAGAGCGCATCCTAGAGCAGCCGACGGCCGGGCGGTCGGATTACGCCGGCGGATGTGCTCGCAACGGGCGGGGCTGATAGACAACAGAAGCACGCAACACCGACCGCACCCGCCCGATCGACCAGAACGAGGACACGAGACATGCTGCTGGCCGAGCAGGCGCTCGTCGGGCTTAGACTGCGCGGACAGCAGGTGCAGACCGCCGTTACCGTCTTCGCCGATGAGGTCCGTCGCCGCTCCTCAGCCGGCCTCGGCGCCGTCGACAGCCGGACGCTGCTCACCGTCCTCCATGACCTGCCCGTAGACCTGCCGGTACCGAGGTCCACGCTCGACGCCCACGCCCTGCGGACACTGCACACCGCGCCGCCCGGCGTCGTGGACCTGCGGGAGGACGAACAGAGCGTCGTCGTGCGGTGCCTCGTGCCCGCTGTGCGTGTCGAGCTGGTCCTCGTGCACGGGCCGCACGGCATCTCCTCCCGCGACTGGGACGCTGCCGTCCGGGACGCCTCGCAGTTCGCGCCGTTCTGCGCCCGCGGGGTCGTTGTATCGCCCCCAGCGCCGGAGCGGGGATTGCTCCCCGACATGGACTTACTCCTCCTCAAGGCTCGCTTTTACGGCGTCGGCGTCGCCGTGCACCAGCCAACGGGGCCGCTGCGCTGGCTACTCGAACCCGCTCCCTACCGGCCCGAACGGCACTCAGCCGCTCAGTGGCTCTTCCACGAGCAGGCCTGGCGTCAGCTCGGCCCGGACCGTTCCTGATCCTGCTGTTCCTCAGACGTGGTGAGTGCCACCGGACTCTGGTGCCGCCACGCCTGAAGGACCTTCGGGAACGGAACCTCCGTCCCCGTTTGGGTGGCCAGCAGGCGGTGGTACTCCCAGGCGTCCGCGAGTTGCTGACGCCACCAGCCGATGCGCTCGTCGCCGGCCAGTGTCGCGTCCAACTCCTCGTGAAGCGCATACAGTTCGCAGACGCTGTGCTGCAGGGCGGCGACCACATCGGCGTTGCGGTCCGTGAAGCGAGTGAGCGGCGCTCCTTTGCACACCGCGCAGTCGCACGTCCACGGATCGACGTGGGCGAACCAGTCCTGGAGCGTCGCCACACGGTGGTAGCGCAGAAGGCGCCGTATCAGGACTACCGGATGCGGCTTATGGCCGCCTCCTCCGTTCCCCGGCTGCGGAGCCACACCGTGCCGGAGCACGGCCGAAACTCCGACCGCCGCACCCAGTGCCCCGTGCGCCATCGCGTCGAAGGCAGCCAGGTCGGTCCGCCACAGTACGAGTCGGGGGCAGGAACGGCATAACTGACGCAGCCCTTCCGCGGCCTGAGCGCGTTCGAGCGGGTCACCGTACGCTTGCATGATGAGAGCCACAGGATGCCGACAGGCCCGGATCTGCTGGGCGAGGAGCGGCACGGAGGAACGCCGCAACCATCGCCAACTGCACGGTAGCAATACCACCGTGTCCTCGCGGCGTAGTTGGTTCGCTTGACCGATCACAGCACTGAGCACCGACGCGCCTCCCGCTTCATCAGCAGGGATGAAGCACGTCGGTGTCACGGCGTACGACGCCTTGTTGTCGCGCTGACCGTCCAGAATCTCATCGAGCCCAGTGACGTCCAGGTTGCGCCAGCCTTGCCCGGAGCCCAACCCGAAAGCTGCATCGGGGGTGGCTATCCGCTGTGTATGGCTTCCGTAGTCCATTACCACGACCGTCTCCGCTAGGGCATTGCGGATCTCCCTACACCTGACCGGTGCGGCGGCGCCCGTCAGTACCAGCCCACCCGTGCGGGGTGGAACATACGGCAGCACGTCGATCGCCGACCGATCATTGACCATGATGAGCAAACGGTCCCGCAACAGTTCGTCGATGCCCTCGATCCCGTCTCCCGTCCCTGCTCCCACGAGATCGTCCCCCTCACGGTCACCAGGCCGCCCAGCTGGTCCTCACTGTCAGAGCCGTGGAACGACGGCCACAAGAGCGCGTCCCGCCACGGAACCGTTCTCAGCCACCGTTACTGCGTCACCCAATGTGGCCCGTCCTCGCCGCAGACATCCCTCCGTTCGCAATGTGTGACATTTGCCCTCTCAAAGCTTGCGCAACGTAACTGTGGGTCACGAAACGCGCGTCTAGCCTGGGCGCAAGGCATGCCAAGACTGGCAAGATGTCAAGGAAGGTGTCGATGTCGGCGACTTCGAGATCGAATTCTCCGGTGGGCTCACGGAAACCGATGCCCGGGGCGCCGAGTATGTGGTCCCGACCTGGGCCGGGTCGCCCTTCTTCAGCGCCGATGTCGGGCAGAGCGCGCTGCCTGCGGTCGTGGCGGAACTGCGGTCCGCGGTGGGCGCGTCGGACGGTCTGCTGATCGTGATCCCCGAGTACGCCCACGGCACCTCGGGCGTGCTGAAGAACGCCCTGGAGTAGCTGGTGGGCGGCGGCGAGATCGTCGGCAGACCGGTAGCCCTGGCGAGCCCGTCCCCCGCGTACTCCGGCGGCGACCGGACCCCGGACTGGCTGGCCGAGACCCTCACCGTGATGGGGGCTCAGGTGATCCCGCGGGACCTGCGCATACCGCGGGCCGCGGGGAAGATCGCGGACGGCCGGATCACGGACGAGCCGACCCTGGCCGCCCTGCGCGCCCTCGCCGACGCCGTGGCCAACGCCCGTGAGGACACCTCGCCTCCTGACCCACCGGGGTCCCCGTTCGCCGCGAGGACACCCTGTTCACGACGAGGGACCGAGCGGGCGGTCCCTGACCCCCTTCAGGTGTCCTTCGAACACCTCTCGCGCCTGCGGTGTCAGGGTGCGCAGGGCCACCAGCGCCGTGATGGCCACGTCGCACAGTTCGGACTGGACGTCCTCCCAGGTGTGGGTGATGCCTTTGCGGGGGTTCTGGCCGGTCGTGCCGATGATCGCCTCGGCGACCTCACCGACCTCCTCCGACAGCTTGAGGACGCGCAAAAGCACCCCTTCGGTGCCGGTGCGGGTGCGGGCCGACTCCAGGCGGGACCAGAGGTCGTCGATGGTCGGCCAGAGGGCGGCGTCGGCCGCGGGGACGGGGGCAGGGTCAGGGGCAGGGACGGCGGTGTCCTGATCGGTCATGCCCGCAGCCTGCCATGCCGGGGAAGCCGACGGCCGCTGTATCGCCCGTCCGCAGCCTGCCTGCCGCCGACGCCGACGGCCGCTGTACCGTCCGTCCGCAGCCTGCCTGCCGCCGACGGCCGCAGTACCCCCGTCCCTAACCTGCCTGCCGCCGACGGCCGTCGTACCGCCCGCCGGGGGCCTGTCACGCCGCCGACCCGACGGCCGCCATACCGCCCGCCCGCAGCCCGCCATGCCGTCGGCGGCCGCATACCGTCCCGTGCTCGCCGCATACCGTCTGGGCACTCGCCGCATACTGTCCCGCGCTCGCCGAGACCGTCCGGGCACTCGGCGTCCGTCCGGCACTCGGCGCGGCATACCGTCCCGCACCCGGCGAACGCCATCCCGCACGGCCTCGCGCCGGACATCGCCCGGCGGCGTACCCCGGCCTACTCCTCGAACTCCTCGAACAGCGCCCCCTGTTCCCCCTCCGTCCGCCCCCGCAGTCGCCGGTTGCGCGCGCCCACGACCAAGGCCGTTGCCGCCGCCGTGACGCCCAGCGCCACCGGCACCATCCAGCCGCGGTTGACCACATGGCCGAGCGCGTGGTCGAGGGAGAGGCGGCCGGGGCCGGTCACCGCGAGGCCGGCCGCGGCCAGGCCGAGGCTCGCCGCGTGCTCGTAGCCGCCCTCCTGGGCGAAGAAGCCGTTGGGCGCGTGGACCGCCGAGGCCCCCGCCATCGCGCCGGCCGCCGCCGCGCCCGCCGCCGGGGTCGCGAGGCCCAGGGCCAGCAGGAGGCCGCCGCCCGTCTCCGCCAGGCCCGCCGCCGCGGCGTTCGCCTTGCCGGGCGTGTAGCCGACGGACTCCATGAACTGGCCGGTCCCTTCCAGACCGTGCCCGCCGAACCAGCCGAACAGCTTCTGCGTGCCGTGCGCGGCCAGCACCCCGCCGGTACTCAGCCGGAGCAGCAGCAGGCCCAGATCACGTCGGTCGTAACAGGTCACGGTGACTCCCATGCAGCCAGGCGGACAGGTCCCTCCCGCGTCTCCACCGTGGCACCCCGCACACCGGCGGGCCCGTCCTGGATGGCGTTCGGGTGGCGGGGCCGGGGGAGCGGTGTGAGCCTGACGCCATGACGATTCAGCCAGCCAAACTCAGCGATCCGGCCGTCCGGGCCTTCGTCACCGCCGTCAACTCCCACGACCGCGAGGCCTTCATGGCCCTTCTGGCCCCCGGCGCGACCATGGCCGACGACGGCTCGGACCGCGACCTCGCCGCATGGATCGACGAGGAGATCTTCCAGTCCCACGGTCACATGGAGGTCGACAACGAGTCCGACGGCGGCCACACCCTCCTCGCCCGCTACAGCAACGACACCTGGGGCGAGATGCGCACCAAGTGGACCTTCACCGTCGAGGAGGACGGCCGGATCTCCCGGTTCGAGACCGGGCAGGCGTGACGAGGCGGCACCACGGGACTTGCCCTCGCGTGCGCTTCAACTCCTAGCGTCCCGAGGCATGGAGAACACCAGGACGTTGGGACGCAGTGGGATCGATGTGAGCGCGCTCGGCTTCGGATGCTGGGCCATCGGGGGTGAGCACCAGACCGCCGACGGGCAGCCCGTCGGCTGGGGGAAGGTGGACGACGACGAGTCCGTACGGGCGATCCGCCGTGCCCTCGACCTCGGTGTCACCTTCTTCGACACCGCCGACAGCTACGGCACCGGGCACAGCGAGGAGATCCTGCGCCGCGCGCTCGGCAAGCGACGGGACGAGGTCGTCCTCGCCACCAAATGGGGCAACGTCTTCGACCCCGACACGCGCACCCTCATCGGTACCGACGACACCCCGGAGTACGCCCGACATGCCCTGACCGCATCCCTGCGCCGCCTGGGCACCGACCACATCGACCTGTACCAGTTCCACCTCGCCGACGCCGATCCGGTGCGGGCGGCCGAACTGCGCGATCTGTGCGAGGAGTTCGTCCGGGAAGGGCTGGTCCGCGCCTACGCCTGGAGCACCGACGACCCCGAGCGCGCCGCCGTCTTCGCCGCGGGCCCGCACTGCACGGCCGTTCAGCACGCGCTCAACGTGCTGAACGACGCGCCGCGACTCCTGGAGCTGTGCGAGCGGTCGGAGCTGGCGAGCGTCAACCGCAGTCCGCTGGCCATGGGCCTGCTGGCCGGCCGGCGGAGCGGGACGCTTCCGGCCGGGGACATCCGGAGCCGGCCGCCCGCCTGGCTCCAGGGCTACGAGGGCGACGGCTCCGGAGCCGATCCGGCGTGGCTGGCCCGGATCGACGCGCTGCGCTCCCTCCTCACCAGCGACGGCCGTACCCTCGCCCAGGGCGCCCTCGCCTGGCTGTGGGCCCGTAGCCCGCGCACCGTTCCCATCCCCGGCTTCCGGACCGTCGCGCAGGCCGAGGAGAACGCGGGGGCGATGGCGAAGGGGCCGCTCAGTCCCGGCCGGCTGGCCGAGATCGACCGGGTGCTCGGCAGGTGAGCCGCGCCGACGGGCGTAAGGGATTTTCATGACCCAGTAAATTCCGGGCGGTACCCGCTCCCCGGCCGGGAAGTCCCTGCTCGAAGCGGTGTACCGTCCCCGGGTGCGTGAATGTTCCCGGCTCAGCCGGCGTGCCGCCCTCGGGCTGACGGCCGCCGCCCTTCCCCTGTCCACGGCCACCGAGGCCTTTGCGACGACCGTCATCGGGGGCGAGCGTCTGGCCCGCAGCGGCGTCCAGGTGCGCGGCGCCACCGGACTGCCCGAGAAGCTCGACGCCCGCTCGTGGCTCGTCGCCGACTGCGGAAGCGGAGAGGTCATCGCCTCGTTCAACGCGCACCGGCGGCTCGCGCCCGCGTCCACGCTGAAGATGCTGTTCGCGGACACCGTGCTGAAGAAGTTCGACCGCACCGAGCGGTACAAGGTCACCGACGCCGACCTCGCCGACATCCCGGCCGGCTCCAGCCTCGTCGGTATCAGGCCCGGCATCACGTACACCGTCGAGCAGTTGTGGCAGGGCGTGTTCCTGCGCTCCGGCAACGACGCCGTGCACGTGCTCGCCCGCATGAACGGCGGCATCGCCAGGACGGTCGCGCAGATGCAGGCCAGGGCCGCGGACCTGCAGGCCCTGGACACCCACGTGGTCAGCCCGGACGGCTTCGACCACAAGGGCCAGCTGTCCTCGGCGTACGACCTCACGCTCTTCGCCCGCCACGGCCTGAAGGACGGCGACTTCCGCGGCTACTGCGGCACGAGGACCGCCGACTTCCCGGCGGGCGCCAAGAAGACCTTCCAGATCCAGAACACCGACCGCCTGCTGACCGGGGCGTGGGGCCTGAAGACGTACGACGGCCTCATCGGCGTCAAGAACGGCTACACCAGCCACGCCGGCAACACCTACACCGGCGCTGCCGTCCGCGGCGGGCGCACCCTGCTGGTCACGGTCATGCACCCGGCCACCGGCGGCAACGCCGTCTACGAGCAGGCCGCGGCGCTGCTCGACTGGGGCTTCGGCCACGGGCGTTCGGCACAGGCCGTGGGGCTGCTCGTCGATCCGCTCAGCGAGGGCGGCGCGAGCGCGAGTCCGTCGCCCGCGCGGAAGACGGTCCGGGCGGCGGCCGGCACCCCCGGTGCGATGTCCGGGGGCGATTCGCCGTGGCACCTCGCGGCGGGCGCGGCCGGCACGTTCGCGCTGCTGGGGGCGGGGGTCTGGAGGCTGCGCAGGCGGCGCGCACGGACGGCGGCGGACGCGGTGGAGGACGTCCCGGGGCCCGGCGGCAGGCACCGGCGCTGAGCCCGGCCGGGCCATGTGTGCGGCGGCCGTTCCACCCACCGGCGTGTACCCCGCGTCCCGCGAGGTCCACCCCCAACTCCGGTCCGGTGGAACGGCCGCCGCCTTCCCCCCTCGGTGTGGCTGCGGAACCCAAGCGCTCCAACTGTGAAGCTCTTGTGGAGGAAAGTTGAGCATACGCCCTCGACCGGCCGCAATGGCCCGGATGTTCAAATTCCGCTTGTGAGAGCCGGGGAGTCGGACCCGTTCACGCCCCCGACCCCGCCGCCGGGCCCGCCCTCAGCCCCGCCCGATGTACGGCATCGCCGTCGCCAGCACCGTCGCGAACTGGACGTTCGCCTCCAGCGGCAGCTCGGCCATGTGCCGCACGGTGCGCGCCACGTCCGCCACGTCCATCACCGGTTCCGGGGCCACCTCCCCGTTCGCCTGGAGCGCACCGGTCCGCATCCGCGCCGTCATGTCCGTGGCCGCGTTGCCGATGTCGATCTGCCCGACCGCGATCCGGTACGGCCGCCCGTCCAGTGACAGCGACTTGGTCAGGCCGGTCAGCGCGTGCTTGGTCGCGGTGTAGGCCACCGAGTGCGGGCGGGGTGTGTGGGCCGAGACGGAGCCGTTGTTGATGATCCGGCCGCCCTGCGGGTCCTGCTCCTTCATCCGCCGGTACGCCGCCTGCGCGCACAGGAACGCCCCGTTGAGGTTGGTGTCCACCACGTGCCGCCAGGCGTCGTAGGGCAGTTCCTCGACGGGGACCCCGCCCGGACCGAACGTGCCGGCGTTGTTGAACAGCAGGTCCACCCGCCCGAACCGCTCCTCGGCCGCCGCGAACAGCGCCTCCACCTCCTCCGGCCGGGACACGTCGGTGCGTACGGCCAGTGCGGCACCTTCCGGTACCAGCGCCGCCGTCTCCTCCAGGGTCTCGGTGCGCCGGCCGGCCAGCGCCACCGACCAGCCCGCGCGCAGCAGCTCGACGGCGACCGCGCGGCCGATGCCGGATCCGGCGCCGGTGACGACGGCGACACGGGAGGGCGGGGCAGTTCGCTCGGTAGTCATGATCCGTAGCGTAGGGGAGGGTCCAGAATCCGGAACTCATCATTCCGCCATGCGAACGTCATAAGCCTGCCAGGCGCCTGCCCCGTCGAGGTTGTTCCGGGCCTGTCAACTTCCCCTGCATCCACCGCGACAGGGGAGGACCGGATGACACCCCCAGCACACCCGTCCCAGCACGCTCCCGAACTCCGCGCCGCCGCCCGCCACATCGGCCGGCGCCGCTTCCTCACCGTCACCGGCGCCGCCGCCGCGCTCGCCTTCGCCGTGAACCTGCCCGCCGCCGGCACCGCGGCCGCCGCCGAGTTCGACGCCCGCAAGATCACCGACAACCCCTTCACGCTGGGAGTCGCCTCCGGCGACCCGCAGCCCGGCTCGGTCCTGCTCTGGACGCGACTGGCCCCCAAGCCGTACCAGCCCGACGGCGGACTGCCCGCGCAGCGCGTCACCGTGCACTGGGAGCTGGCCCACGACGAGCACTTCCGCCGGATCGTCAGACGCGGCACCGCCCCCGCCCACCCCGAGTTCAGCCACACCGTCCACGTCGAGGTCCCCCACCTGGAAGCGGACCGCGTCTTCTTCTACCGGTTCCGGGCCGGCACCTGGGTCAGCCCCACCGGCCGCACCCGCACCGCCCCGCTGCCCGGCAGCCGCCCCGCCGCGCTCACCCTGGCCGCCGTCTCCTGCCAGGCCTATGCCGACGGCTACTACACCGCCTACCGCCACCTCGCCGAGGAGGACGTGGACGTCGTCTTCCACCTCGGCGACTACCTGTACGAGTACGCGGTCAACGCCACCGGCAACGCCCGCAACTACACCGACCGCACCCTCCCGGCCCTCTACAACCGCGAGACCGTGACGCTGGAGGACTACCGGCTGCGCTACGCCCTGTTCAAGTCCGACCCGGACCTGATGGCCGCGCACGCCGCGCACCCCTTCGTCGTCACCTGGGACGACCACGAGACCGAGAACAACTACGCCGACGACACCCCCGAGGACAACGGGCCCGCAGAGGACTTCCTGCTGCGCCGCGCCTCCGCCTACCGCGCCTACTGGGAGAACCAGCCGCTGCGCCGCCCCCAGCTGCCCTCCGGCTCCGACATGCGGCTCTACCGCCGCCTGCACTGGGGCCGGCTCGCCCAGTTCGACGTCCTGGACACCCGCCAGTACCGCTCCGACCAGGCCTACGGCGACGGCGCCCAGCCGCCCGGGCCCGACATCGACGACCCGTCCCGCACCATGACCGGCGCCACCCAGGAGCGCTGGCTCATCGACGGCTGGCGCAGCTCGCGGGCGCTGTGGAACGTCGTCCCGCAGCAGGTCACCTTCTCGCAGCGCAAGCTCGACCTGAACCCGGTCGCCAAGCTGTCCATGGACGCCTGGGACGGCTACCGCGCCTCCCGCCGCCGCATCCTCGACGGAGTGAAGTCCACCGGCATCGACAACCTCATGGTGCTCACCGGCGACGTGCACGTCGGGTACGCCTTCGACATCAAGGACGACTTCGACGACCCGGCCTCCCGCACCCTCGGCACGGAGATCGTGGCCACGTCGATCACCAGCGGCAAGGACGGCTCCGACAAACCCGCCAACTGGAACACGTACCTGACCGCCAACCCGCACCTGAAGTTCTACAACGGGCGGCGCGGCTACGCGACCGTCGCGCTCGACCGGCAGCAGGCCCGCGCCGACTTCCGGACCGTGCCCTACGTGACCAGGCCGGGCGCGCCCGTCACGACCGCCGCCTCCTTCGTCACGGAGGCCGGCAACCCGGGGCTCACACCGGCCTGAACCCCGGGGAGAGCGGGCGGCCCTAGGGTCAGACAGGCCCTAGGCCGGCAGCGGCTCGGCCTCGGCCGCCTCGCTCGGGTAGCGGACGCCGACGCGGTCGCGGATCGCGTCGAGCGTCCGCATCACGGCGAGCGTGCCGTCCAGCGGCACCACAGGAGACTCCTTCTCGCCGGCCCGCAGCGCCCGCATGACCTCCTCGGCCTCGTGCCGGAGGCTGGTGCGCGGCCCGTCGGCGGGGTCGGCGGTGAACTCCTCCGGGTCCTTGCCGTCGCGGTGCAGCACGAACCGCTCCGGGTGGAAGAAGCCCGACGGCACGTCGATCCGGCCCAGCGAACCGGTCACCGAGGCGGTGCCGCCCGTACCCCCGACGATCGAGCAGTGCACCGAGGCCAGGGCGCCGCTCTCCCAGGACAGCAGCGCGCCCGTCTGGAGATCGACGCCCTCCGGCGACAGCACCGCCCGCGCGGCGATCTCGTCCGGCTCGCCCAGCAGCAGCTGCGCGAACGACACCGGGTACACACCCAGGTCCAGCAACGCCCCGCCGCCCAGCGCCGGGTCCCGCAGCCGGTGCGCCGACGGGAAGGGCCCGGCCAGCCCGAAGTCGGCCTGCACGGTCCGCACCTGGCCGATCGCCCCGTCGTCGACCAGCGCCTTCAGCCGCCGGACCAGCGGGTTGCAGTACATCCACATCGCCTCCATCAGGAAGCGGTCGTGCTCCCGCGCCACCGCGACGAGTTCCTCCGCCTCGCGCAGGTTCAGCGTGAACGGCTTCTCGCACAGCACATGCCGGCCCGCCTCCAGGCACAGCCCGGCCGCCGCCCGGTGCGCCGCGTGCGGGGTGGCCACGTAGACCACGTCGACGTCCGCGTCCGCGGCCAGGGACTCCCAGTCGCCGTAGGCCCGCTCCACCCCGAACCGCTCGGCGAACGCCCGCGCCGACTCCGGCCTGCGCGAGGCCACGGCCACGATCTCCGCATCCGGAAGATCCACCAGATCCGCCGCGAACGCCGCCGCGATCCCACCCGTCGCCAGGATCCCCCACCGCACGCTCTGCTCCGTCATCCCGCCCCACCCTCGCTCATATGTGCCTCGCCGGCCTGTACGAGCTGAGAGCATAGGTGCCGGTTCAGCGGGAGAGGGAGGGGCACATGCCCGAGCACGCGACGGCACCGACACCGGAAAGGGAACACGGCACCACCTCCGCACCGCCGCCGGCCCGCGCCCCGCACCGCACCGGCCCGCTCGTCACCCTCCTGCTCGGCAGCCTCACCGCGACGACCCCGCTCGCGATGGACATGTACCTCCCGTCCCTGCCGGAGGTCACCCGCTCCCTGCACGCCCCCGCCGTCACCGTCCAGCTCACCCTCACCGCCTGCATGGCCGGACTGGGGCTCGGACAACTGGTCGTGGGCCCCATGAGCGACCGCTGGGGCCGCCGCCGCCCGCTGCTCGCCGGCCTCCTCGTCTACCTCGCCGCCACCGCCCTGTGCGCCCTCGCGCCCACCGCCGAGACACTGATCGCCTTCCGGCTGGTGCAGGGCCTCGCCGGCGCGGCCGGAGTCGTCATCGTGCGGGCCGTCGTACGCGACCTGTACGACGGGGTCGCCATGGCCCGCTTCTTCTCCACCCTGATGCTCATCTCCGGGGCCGCCCCCATCGTGGCGCCGCTCATCGGCGGGCAGATCCTGAGGGTGACGGACTGGCGGGGCGTGTTCGTGGTGCTCACGGTGGTCGGCGCCGTGCTCGCCGCGCTGGTCTGGGTACGGCTGCCGGAGACCCTGCCGCCCGCCGAACGGCACAGCGGGGGAGTGGGGGAGGCCCTGCGCGCCATGCGCGGCCTCCTCGCCGACCTGCCCTTCACCGGCTACATGCTCGCGGGCGGCTTCGCCTTCGCCGCGCTGTTCGCCTACGTGAGCGCCTCCCCCTTCGTGATCCAGGAGATCTACGGCGCCTCCCCGCAGACCTTCAGCCTGCTGTTCGGCCTGAACTCCGTCGGACTGGTGGCCGCCGGGCAGGTCAACGGCAAGATGCTGGTCGGCCGGGTCAGCCTCGACAAGGTGCTCGCGGCCGGCCTGGCGGTGATCGTGCTCGCCTCGGCCGCCCTGCTGCTGATGTCCGCCGGCGTCTTCGGCGAGACCGGCCTCGCCCCCGTGGCCGCCGCGCTCTTCGTGCTGATGTCCGCGATGGGCGTCACCCTGCCCAACGCCCAGTCCCTCGCCCTGCTGCGCGTCCGGCACGGCGCCGGCTCCGCCTCCGCGCTGCTCGGCACCTCCTCCTTCCTCGTCGGCGCGCTCGCCTCCCCCCTGGTCGGGATCGCCGGAGAGCACACCGCCGTACCCATGGCCGTCGTCCAACTTTCCGGATCACTGGTCGCGGCGGCCTGCTTCGTGGGAATGTGCCGTCCCTGGAACACACGCGGGATCGCACACGCGGGGCCGGAGGGAGACGAGAACTGAGCGCACCCAGACTGCGCGCCGGCACACCGGAACGGGCCGGGCTCGACCCCGTGGAACTCGGGCACATGGTCGGCGAGGTGCACGCCCTGACCGCCGGAGCACGCCCCTGGGCGGCCGGCGCCGTCGTGCTGGCCGGCCGCGGACCCGTGATCGCCGTGGCCGAGGCCGCGGGCTGGGCGGTGCGCTACGCCTCCTACGACGCCGAGACCGACACCGGCGTCGAACTGCCGCCCGCCGCCCGGGTCCCGGCCACCGTCGGCACGCGCTTCGACCTGGCCTCCCTGACCAAGCTGTTCACGTCCGTCGCCGCCGTGCAGCAGATCGAACGCGGCACCCTCGGCATGGACGCCCGGATCGGCGACTACCTGCCCGACTTCCGCGGCGCCGCCACCCATGGCATCACCGTACGGCAACTGTTCACCCACACCTCCGGGCTGTGCCCGGAACTGCCCCTGTACGACTGCCGGGACGACGAGACCAGGCTGGCCATGCTGCAGGCGGAGGAACCGACCGCGGAACCGGGCACGTACCTGTACTCGGACCTGAACATGCTCCTGCTGCAGTACGTGCTGGAGCGCGTCACCGGACGCACCCTCGACGTCCTCGTCGAGGACGGCATCACCCGGCCGCTCGGCATGACCGCCACCGCCTTCGGACCCTGCCCGGGCGCGGCGGCCACCGAGGACCAGCGGCGGCCGTGGGCCAAGGCCGACCGGGGCCTGCTGCGGGGCGTGGTCCACGACGAGAACGCCTGGGCGCTCGGCGGGGTCGCCGGGCACGCGGGGCTGTTCTCCACCGCGCACGACCTGGCGGTCTTCTGCCGGGCCCTGCTCGCGGGCGGCTCCTACGGCCCCGCGCGCATCCTCGGCCCCGACTTCGTGGAGCTGCTGTTCACCCCGCCGGGGCTCGGCTTCGTCCTGGACCAGCCCTGGTTCATGGGCGAGCTGGCGGGCCGGGGCGCGGCGGGCCACACCGGCTTCACCGGCACCTCCCTGGTCCTGGACCCGGCGACGGACACGTTCCTGGTCCTGCTGGCCAACACGGTCCACCCCAGACGCCGCCCGGCGGACAGCGGGCCGCGGGCCGCACTGGCGACACATCTGGCGCGGGCGGTGATCTGAGGACAGGCGGTGATCAGAGGCCCCCACTCAGCGGGCCGAGCCGGACCCGTCGCGGTGCCTCTCCCGCCGACCGGGACGGGTGGGTGCGGGGCACAGGCCGGGGGTCCGCAGGCGGAGGCCGCAGCGAGGCCGGCACCGGCACGGGGCGCCATAGAATCACCGGGTGAACGACCTCGTACGCCCGGCGGAGCAACTCCGCACCGCACTGGCCGAGCTGCTCGACGGTCTGCCCCCCACGGAGGTGGCCGCCGCCGTGGACCGGCTGATCGCCAACTACCGCGGAGCCACCCCCACCGACGCGCCGATCCTCCGCAACCGCGCCGACGTGGCCGCCTATGCCGCCTACCGCATGCCCGCCACCTTCGAGGCGGTCCGCTCGGCGCTCGCCGCGTTCGCGGACGCCGTACCCGGCTGGGCGCCCGGCAGCCATGTGGACGTCGGCGGTGGCACCGGCGCCGCCACCTGGGCCGTCACGGCGACCTGGCCCGGCGAGCGCGGCGTCACCGTGCTGGACTGGGCGGAGCCCGCGCTCGACCTCGGCCGCCAGATCGCCGCCGCCAACCCGGCCCTGACGCGGACCCGCTGGCAGCGCGCCCGGATCGGTTCCGGCCTGACCCTCGACACCACCGATCTGGTCACGGTGTCGTACGTCCTCAACGAACTGGCCGAGCCCGACCGCACCGCCCTCGTCGACGCCGCCGCCACCGCCGCGCGGACCGTCGTGATCGTGGAGGCCGGCACCCCCGCCGGCTACGCCCGCGTCATCGAGGCCCGCGACCGCCTGGTCCGGGCCGGATTCCGCGTCGCCGCCCCCTGTCCGCACAGCGCCGCCTGCCCGATCGTGCCCGGCCAGGACTGGTGCCACTTCTCCGCCCGGGTCGGCCGCTCCTCCCTGCACCGCCAGGTCAAGGGCGGCTCGCTGGCGTACGAGGACGAGAAGTTCAGCTACGTCGCCGCGACCCGGCTGCCCGTCGAACCGGCCCCCGCCCGGGTGGTGCGGCGCCCGCAGATCCGCAAGGGACAGGTGCTGCTCGACCTGTGCGAGGCCGACGAGCGGCTGCGCCGTACGACGGTCACCAAGCGCCACGGCGACCTGTACAAGGCGGCCCGGGACGCCGACTGGGGCGATGCCTGGCCGCCGCACGACGCCGTGTCGTAGCTCGCTGCCGCCGCTTGTTACTTTCGACCCCATGGTCAACAAGCCCGCTCCCGACGCCACCCGCCGCAGCGAGAAGTCCCGCCGGGCCATCTACGCCGCCGCCCTCGCCCTGGTCGGTGAGGTCGGCTACCCGAAGACCACCGTCGAGGGCATCGCCGCCCGGGCCGGGGTCGGCAAGCAGACCATCTACCGGTGGTGGTCCTCCAAGGCGGACGTGTTGCTGGAGGCCTTCCTGGACCTGGCCGAGCAGGCGGCACAGGCGGCCGGGCAGGACACCCACGCCCTCCCCGACACGGGCGATCTCGCCGCCGACCTCAAGGCGGTGCTGCGGGCCACGGTGGACGAACTCCTCGACCCCCGCTTCGAGGCGCCCTCGCGCGCGCTGGCCGCCGAGGGGCTGGTCAACGATCAGCTCGGGCGGGTGTTCGTCACGAAGCTCCTCGAACCCCAGCTCCAGCTGTACGTCGACCGGTTGCGTTCCGCGCAGGACACCGGGGACGTGCGGGCCGACGTCGACCCGCGTATCGCGCTGGAGCTGTTCGTCTCGCCCCTCGCGCAGCGCTGGCTGCAACGCACCGGGCCGATCTCGTACGCGTACACGGACACGTTGGTCGACTACGCCCTGCACGGCATCGCACCGCGCTGATCTCCCACCCGCCTCGGTCGGATCGCCGGCGTGTGAGGCACGTCTCGTCCGCTTCCTCCGCATCCGCTCCCGGGCCCCCCGAAGCCGAAGAAGATGGGACGATGGGGCATGCTGTCCGCACACCAGCGAGGCGACCACCAAACCGAGGGGATAGATGAGCGCGACGTTCGGCGGCCGGACCGGCCGGCAGGGCAAACTCTCCCAGTGGCTGCTCGGACGCCGCCCGAAGGAGGCCGCCGACGACGGCGGCCGTGAGGCCCTGCTGCTCGCCGCCGCCGGCGCGGGCCTGCCGCTGGCCCCCGCCGCGCACCCCGCTCCCGACTACCGCTGTTCCTGCGACCGCGTCGGCTGCCCCACCCCGGCCCGGCACCCGGTGTCGTTCGCCTGGCAGACGCAGTCCACGACCGACCTCGACCAGATCGGGCGCTGGGCCCGGCACCAGCCGCAGGCCAACTTCATCACCGCCACCGGCATGGTCCACGACGTCCTGGACGTCCCCCTGGAGGCCGGCCGCGAGGCCCTGGAGCGACTGCTCGGCGCCGGTGTCGAGGTCGGCCCGGTCGCCGAGAGCGACGACGGCCGCATGCTGTTCTTCACCCTCACCCGCGGCACCCCCGAGGACGAGGACGAGTGGTGGCCCTGCGAGCTGGACTGCCACCCCGAGACCATGGACGAGCACCCCGGCCTGCGCTGGCACTGCCGCGGCTCCTACGTCCTCGTACCGCCCGCCCGGCTGCCCGGCGACGAGCAGTCGGTGCGCTGGGTCCGCGGCCCGGAGCACCCGCTGCCGGACCCGCTGAGCCTGCTGGAGCTGCTGACCGACGCCTGCGCCCGGCACGCCGGCACGGACGCCGATCAGGCGGGTGCCACCTGGCCCCTGCGCCACTGAGAGCAGGACCGGCGGCTCACTCGCCGGGCCGGCGGGTTAATCGCCCTGTGCGGACGTCAGTCCCTGAACCCGCCCCAGCACCCGTACCGGACCGCTGCCGGCCGGGTCCAGCGCGACCTCGTTGGCGATGGACTCCAGCGTCAGGGACTGCTTCACCTCGCCCTTGGTCAGGGCCTGCACGTCCTTGTTCGGGACCGGCACCGAGGTGCCCGCGGCGGCGGTCTGCTTCTCGTAGTGGTGCGTGGTGAAGAACACCAGCGCCCCGCCGTCCGTCGTGCGCAGCGCGAGCGGCGCGTAGGCGCCGTGGGTGAGCGGCTCGTCGATGAACTGCCGGACCAGTCCCGGCTTCTTGGACGCCTTCTCGCGGAGGGTGCGCAGGTCGCTGGTGTTCCGGCCGTCCGCGAAGTCTGTCCCGCCGCTCTTGAGGTAGGCCGTGTACTTCTCGCTCAACTCCTGTGGCCGCACGGCCAGTTGCGCGGCGTTCGCCGGTACGGCCTCGGCCCAGCCGTCCTTGTCCGTCTTGAACCGCGGTACGGCACCGGGCGCCACCAGCGTCAGATACGTCACCTGCCAGCGCTCGCCGAGCCCGTTGCGGGTGAACACCAGCAGCCAGCGGAAGTCGCCGCCCTTGTTGCCCTTGGCGTCGGCGACGAACCAGCGGGGCCAGCCGGCCTTCTTGGGGATCGTGAACGTCGGGTCCGTCAGCTTCAGCGGAGTGTGGTTCGCGTTGCCCGAAGGGCTGTTGACCTGGCCCGCCTTCAACCGCGCCGAGTCGATGTCGGAGAGGGCGCCGGTGACATAGGGCGCGTCGAGAGAGCTGTCGTAGGCCTTGTCGGCCTTGTTGTACGCGTCCGTGAAGGCGGTGAGCGCCTTGGCGGCCTCGGCGCGGGTGGCGGCGGGGAGCAGCACGCGCTCCCCGTGCACCACCACGCATCCACTGGCCGTCAGCGACAAAGCGGTCAGCGAGGCCGCTATGAGTGCGTTACGGTCACGCCTGCGAAGTCGTCGACGGCTGCGTTCCCTGGTCATCGGGCTCCTTCACCTTCCCCTTCCCGGAGGCGAACCCTACCGGGGCGAAGAAGACCGCGAGCGTCGGGACCAGGTACAGCAGCCACACCGTGACCTGGACGACCGTCGGGTCCGGCTGGAAGTTGAACACGCCCTTGAGCAGGGTGCCGTACCAGCTGTCCGGCGGAATGGCGCCGCTGATGTCGAAGGCGAGATCGGTGATGCCCGGGACCCAGTCGGCCTCCTGCAGGTCGTGGAAGCCGTAGGCCAGCACACCCGCCGCGACCACGACCAGCATGCCGCCGGTCCAGGTGAAGAACTTGGCCAGGTTGATCTTCAGGGCGCCCCGGTAGAACAGCCAGCCGAGGAGGACCGCGGTGGCGAGACCGAGCGCGACACCGATCAGCGGGCGCGGGGTGCCGTCGGAGGCCGCGTGCACCGACGCCCACACGAACAGCGCGGTCTCCAGGCCCTCCCGGCCCACCGCGAGGAACGCGGTGGCGACCAGCGCGCCCGTGCCCATGGCGAGGGCCGCGTCCAGCTTGCCGTGCAGCTCCGACCTCAGGTGCCGGGCGGTGCGCCGCATCCAGAACACCATCCAGGTGACCAGGCCGACGGCGATGATGGACAGCGAGCCGCCGAGCGCCTCCTGGGCCTGGAACGTCATCTCCTGCGAGCCGAATTCGAGGGCGCAGCCGAAGCCCATCGCGATGGCGACCGCGATCCCGATGCCCGCCCAGATCGGCTTCAGGGCGTCCCTGCGGCCGGTCTTGACCAGGTAGGCGATCAGGATGCAGACGACGAGCGACGCCTCCAGACCCTCGCGCAGGCCGATCAGGTAGTTGGAGAACACGGGCTACGCCTCCTTCGAGAACAGCGTGCGTCCCCACCAGTCGCCGGAATCCCGGACGCCGGGGGGAATCGCGAAGACCGCCGAACCCACGTGCTGGATGTACTCGTTGAGCGCGTCGTGCGCGGCCAGCCGGCGCTGCAGCGGGATGAACCCCTTGCGCACGTCCCGCTGGTAGGCCAGGAAGAACAGGCCCGCTTCCAGACGGCCGAGGCCGTCGGTGCCGTCCGTGAAGGAGTAGCCCCGGCGCAGGATGGTGATCCCGTCGTTGGAGTCGGGGTGTGCGAGCCGCACGTGCGCGTCCGGCTTCATCGCCTTCAGGAACGGCGCGTCGTGCTCCTTGGCCTTGCCGACCGGTGCGCCCTCGCCCTTGTCCCGGCCGAAGATGTCCTCCTGCTCCTGCAGCGGGGTCCGGTCCCAGGTCTCGATGTTCATGCGGATGCGCCGGGCCACCAGGTACGACCCGCCGGTCATCCAGTCCGACCTCCCGTTGACGTCCCCGTCCCCGACCCACACGAACTTCTTCAGCCGGTCGGTCTCGGTGCCCGCGATGTTGCGGGTGCCGTCCTTGAAGCCGAAGAGGTTGCGCGGGGTCTGCGCGTGCGGGGTGGTCGAGGAGGTCTTGCCGAAGCCGAGCTGGGACCAGCGCACGGCGACCTTGCCGAAGCCGATGCGGGCCAGGTTGCGGATGGCGTGCACGGCGACCTGCGGGTCGTCGGCGCAGGCCTGGATGCACAGGTCGCCGCCGGTGCGGGACTTGTCCAGGTTGTCGCCGGGGAACTTGGGCAGGTCGACCAGCGCCTCGGGCCGCCTGTCCCCCAGCCCGAACTTGTCGAAGAGCGACGGCCCGAACCCGATCGTCAGCGTCAGCCGGGACGGCTTGAGCCCGAGAGCCTCGCCGGTGTCGTCCGGCGGGGCCTCGGCGAGCCCGCCGTAGGCGCCCTCGCCGACCGCCTTCCCGGCGGTCATCCGGCGGGCCGCCTCCGTCCAGTCCTTGAGCATCTGGACGAACGCGGCGCGGTCCTCGGTCTTCACGTCGAACGCGGCGAAGTGCAGGCGGTCCTGCACCGGGGTGGCGATGCCGGCCTGGTGGGCGCCGTGGAACTCCACCGCGCCGCCGGTCTCGGCGGCCACCGGGTCCACGTCGTTGCCCGCCTTGGTCATCGCCACCGCGCCGCCGGCCGCGGCGGCCCCGAGCGCGAGCCCGGCCCCGCCCCAGCCGATCAGCGCACGACGCGACGGGGTGCTCCCCTGGTTCTCGGTCATCGCCCTGCCCCTTGCTTACTTCACGACCGCGGCGGCGAGCTTGGACAGCGGCTCCGCGAGCGCGTTCACCGCGTCCGACAGCTCCTTGCGCTGGTCCTTGGTGACCTTGTCGTAGGAGACGAAGTCGTACTGCGCCGCTCCCGTCGTGCCCGAGCGGTACTTGTCGAGCAGCTTGTTCAGCGCCGTGAACTGCGTGTCCAGCTCCTTGGTCAGCGCCGGGTCGTTCTTCACGGCGACCGGCTTCAGCAGCTCGTACGCCTTCTGCGCGCCCTCGACGTTGCCCTTGAAGTCGACCAGGTCGGTGTGCGCGTAGCGGTCCTCCTCGCCGGTGACCTTGCCGGTGGCGACCTCGTCCAGCAGCTCCTTGGCGCCGTTGGCCATGGAGGTCGGGGTGATCTCGGCGGTGCCGACCCGCTTCTGCCAGTCCTTGAGGTCCGTCACCAGCTGGTCGGCGAGGGTCTTCTCCTCGGCGCCGATCTTCTTGTCCTGCCAGAGGGCCTTCTCCAGCCGGTGCCAGCCGGTCCACTTCTGGCCGTCCTCCAGGCCGTCCTCGCGGACGTCGACCTTCGGGTCGATGTCACCGAAGGACTCGGCGACCGGCTCGGTGCGCTCCCAGCCGAGGCGGGAGAGGCCGTACGCCTTCTTCGCGGCGTCCAGGTCGCCGTCCTTGACGGCCTTCACGAAGGTCTCGACGCGCGGCAGCGTCTCGTCGGCCTGCTCCTGCGCGTACTGCCGGTACTCGGCGACGGCCTTGTCCAGGGCGGGGTCGCGCTGGGCGGTCGTGCCGCCACCGGTCACGGTGAGCTTCTGCCGGACGCCGTGGCCCTTCATGCCGGGGCGGCAGGCGATCTCGTACGACCCGGCCTTCACCTCGGCGGTCAGCGTGTACTTGGTGCCCGGGCCGATGTTCTCCTTCTCGGAGACGATCCGGTCGTCCGGGAACAGGATCTCGACCTCGGTGGCCTTCGAGCCCTTGTTCGCTATCTTCAGGGTGACCTGGCCGGCCGGCACGGACTTGGCGGAGGTGTCGCACGTCGAATCCGCCGCGGTGACCTGGATGGCGTCGCCGTCCTTCGCGTCGCTCTTCGCGGTGCAGGCCGAGAGGGCGGTCAGAGCGGCCGCGGTGGCGGCGGCGGTGACGGTCAGTCGGACGGCTCGCATGCAGGCTCCAAGTCTGGTGTGGTGAGGCTGCCCTAACTTACATGAGGCTTGCCTCACCCATACCCATGGGAGCCGTGATTCAGCTCTCAACAGAGATCACAGACACAGCTTGATCTCACTGCCTCAAAAGGCGCGCCAATAGATCGCATAGGGCAGGTCAAGGGGTGGGAGGGTGGACGGTATGGGCGCGCGCAGGGAGTTTCTGGGGCCGAGGCGGCTGGTGCTGGACATCCGCGGCCGCCCCGGCCCGCCACCCCTCCGTTTCGAGGACGCCGACGAGGGGCGGCTGACGGTGCTGCGGCAGGGGGAACGGGCCGTGCTGCTCGGCCGCCTCACCGGCGACGGCTGCTGCCACGACCTCCATCTGCATCGCTTCGACTCCTACCGCTCACCACTGCCGCCCATCCGTTCGGCGCAGCGGGACTCGGCCGTCAACTGGCCCCACCGGTACGCGCGGTGGCTGGAGGAGGCCGACGGTGCGCCGCTGTACGGCGGCCGCTGGGAGGTCTCCCTGCGCCCTGCCTTGGCCCTGCCGATCTGGACCTGCGACTTCGTCCGCGACTGGCCCGGCGGCAGCCTCGAGCTGTACTGCGGCGGCGGCTGGCACGGCATCCTGCCCCTGCGCCGGCTCTCCCCGCCGGACACCGCCCGCGTCAAGGCGTATCGCAAGCACGTCCGCGAGGGCAGCCTCGCGCCCGTCCTGCTGTGGTGGGTGCCGTTCCTGGACGGCTGGGTGATCCTGGACGGCCATGACCGCGCGGTGGCCGCGCTGGCGGAGGGGCGGACCCCGGAGTGCGTGGTGCTCACCCGGCTACGGGACGAGGAGCTGTGGCGCCGGGACGCAGAGGCCGTGACCGAAGGCCACCGGCAGCACATGGAGCACCTGGCGACCCGCCCCGCCACCCCGGCGACCGAGCGCCGGCGGGCGGCCCTGGAACGGGGTTACGGCGATGCCCTCGCCGACCTTCCCTACGAGCCATCGGGTATGTGCTCCTGGCCGCTCCCCGGCGGCGCCCCCGCCTGGGACGCGCTCGCGCAGGCCGCGATGCTTCAATGCCCGGGTGACTGACTACGACGTACTCCGCGTCTTCTGCGGACCGCGCGGCGGCTACGGCCATGAACTCGGGGTCGTCCGTGACGGGTCGGTGCTGCCCGAGCGGGAGGACCGGCAGGCGCTCGCGGGCAAGCTCGGCTTCGGCGAGACCGTGTTCGTGGACGACCCCGAGCGCGGGGTGATCGACATCTACACGCCCACGGTGCGTCTGCCCTTCGCCGTCCACCCCTGCGTCGGCACCGCCTGGCTGCTCGACGTCCCCGAACTCGTCACCCCCGCCGGAGTCGTCGGGGGCCGGCTGGACGGCGAGTTCAGCTGGATCGAGGCCCGCGCGGAGTGGGCCCCGCCGCGCACCCTGCGTCAGTACCGGAGCGCCGCCGAGGTCGACGCCCTCGAGGTGCCGCCGCCGGGCGAGGACGGAGTACGGGGGAGGGTCTACGCCTGGGCCTGGGAGGACGAGGCGGCCGGCCGAATCCGCGCCCGCGCCTTCCCCGGCCGGGACGACGGCATCGAGGAGGACGAGGTCACCGGCGCGGCCGCCCTGCTGCTGACCGACCGGCTCGGCCGGGCGCTGAACATCACCCAGGGCGCGGGCTCACAGATCCTCACCGCCCCCCAACCGCACGGGTGGATCGAGGTCGGCGGACGCGTCCACCTCGAGCGCTGACGGACACCGGCCCCCGGGCGACCGCCGGACCTCCCCTACAACCACCACCGCTGCCACACCGCACTCGGCGGCCGGCCACCCATCAGCCGTGTGAACAACCCTGCGGGTCAATACACCTAGGGCAGGGTCAGGATCTCCGCGCCGGTGTCCGTCACCACCAGCGTGTGCTCGAACTGGGCGGTCCGCTTGCGGTCCTTCGTCACGACCGTCCAGCCGTCGTCCCACATGTCGTACTCGTGCGTGCCCAGCGTCAGCATCGGCTCGATCGTGAAGGTCATGCCCGGCTGCATGACCGTCGTCGCGTGCGGGCTGTCGTAGTGCGGGATGATCAGCCCGGAGTGGAAGGACGAGTTGATGCCGTGACCGGTGAAGTCACGGACGACCCCGTAGCCGAACCGCTTGGCGTAAGACTCGATGACCCGGCCGATGATGTTGATCTGCCGGCCGGGCTTGACGGCCTTGATCGCGCGGTTCAGGGCCTCGCGGGTGCGCTCCACCAGCAGCCGGGACTCCTCGTCCACGTCCCCGACCAGGTAGGTGGCGTTGTTGTCGCCGTGCACCCCGCCGATGTACGCGGTCACGTCCAGGTTGACGATGTCGCCGTCCCTGAGGACCGTCGAGTCCGGGATGCCGTGGCAGATGACCTCGTTGACCGAGGTGCACAGGGACTTCGGGAAACCGCGGTAGCCGAGCGTGGACGGATAGGCGCCGTGGTCGCACATGTAGTCGTGGGCGACCTTGTCCAGCTGGTCCGTGGTGACCCCGGGCGCGATGATCTTCGCGGCCTCCTCCATCGCCTGCGCGGCGATACGGCCGGCGGTCCGCATGGCCTCGATGGTCTCCGGGGTCTGCACCTCCGGCCCGGTGTACGGCGCCGGCGCGGGCTTGCCGACGTACTCGGGGCGGCGGACGTTTCCGGGCACGGAACGGGTGGGGGACAGCTCCCCCGGTACGAGCAGCGACTGGCCAGACATGCCAGCGAGTCTATCCAGCGGACATGGGGGAACATGTCGGTGGCGAGAGGAGCTGTCCATGGCCCTGTTCAAGAAGCGCACCGCCGGCAAGCCGGGCGAGTGGTACTACTGCCTGGAGCACAAGAAGGTCGAGGAGGGCCCGGACTGCCCGGGCAAGGACCGCTTCGGGCCGTACGCCTCCCCGGAGGAGGCCCGGCACGCCATGGAGACGGCCGCCGAGCGCAACCTCCAGTGGGAGAACGACCCCCGCTGGCACGACGCGCCTGCCGGCGGGAAGACCGACGAGGACTGACTGTCCTTTCCCCTCTTCCTTCCCCACCCGCCCGTCCCGGCCGACTGGGAAACACCGATCCGCCCTGCCGACTGGGCACCGATACGCCCCGGCCGGCCGGTGAGCGCCGGTCCGTCCGGGCGGCCGGTGAGCGCCGGTCCGTCTCGGGCGGTCGGTAAGCGCCGGCCCGTGTCGGTCGGTCGGCCCGGTCCGTGTCGGTCGGCCGGTAAGCATCGGTCCGTCCCGGTCGGCCGGTGAGCTCCGGTCCGTCTCGGGCGGTCGGGAGGCGCCGGTCCGTGTCGGTTGGTCGGAGGCATCGGTCCGTCTCGGTCGGTCGGTCGGTAAGCGCCGGCCCGTGTCGGTCGGCCCGGTCCGTGTCGGGCGGTCGGTAAGCATCGGTCCGTCCCGGTCGGTCGGGAGGCAGCGTTCCGCCTCGGTCGGTCGGGAAGCGCCGGGATGTTTCGGGCGGTCGGGAAGCGCCGGGCCGTTCTGGGCGGTCGGGGAGTGAAGGTCAGGCCTGTGCGGTGGTCGTGCGGCGCTCGCGGACCCGCAGGGCGTGCTCGTTGGTCCGGGCGTCGTACGTCATCAGCCCCGGCAGGCACAGCGCCAGCAGCCCCATGGCGCCCGCGCAGGCGAGCCCGCCGGAGACCACGGAGGTCCGCACGCCCGCCCAGGCCGCCAGACCGCCCGCTCGGACCTGCCCCAGCTGCGGCCCGACCGAGTACGACAGCAGCTCGATCCCGGCGAGCCGGCCGCGCAGCTCGTCCGGGATCGTCTGGTTCCACATGGCGGCCCGGAAAATGCCGCTGACCATGTCGAAGCCACCGCCCACGGTCAGGAAGACGAGGACCAGCCACACGTTCCCGCAGACCCCGGCCGCCGCGACCGCCAGGCCCCAGCCCGCGGCCGACAGCACCACCAGCAGCCCGTGCCGGTGGATCCGGGAGGTCCAGCCGCTGGTCAGGCTCACCAGCAGGGCCCCGGCCGGGACGGCGGCGTACATCAGGCCGAGCGACCAGTCGGCGCCCAGCTCGTCGGCGAGGAACGGCAGTACGGCGAGCGGCATCGCCAGGAACATCGCCGCCAGGTCGACGACGTAGGTGCCGAGGAGTTCCTTGCGGCTCCACGCGTACCGGGCACCCTCCGCGATCGCCTGGAAGGACGGCTTGACGGCCGCCTCGGAGGCCGGGGAGGGAGCGATCCGCACGATGTACGCCACCGAGACCGCGAACGTCAGCAGGTCGACGGCGTACGCCCAGCCCAGGCCCGCGTAGGCGACGACCACGCCCGCGAGCGCCGGGCCCGCGACACCGCCGACGGTCCAGCGCAGCGAGTTCAGGGAGGCCGCGGCGGGCATGTCGTCGTGGGCGACGATCCGGGGCCACAGGGAGTCGAGGGCCGGGCGCTGGACGGAGACCAGGGCGGAGGAGAGGGCGGCGACGGCGTACAGCGGCCACACCGCGGGGCGCGGCAGCACGGCGTTGCACAGCAGGGCGGCGCTGAGCAGGCCCTGGCCGGCCTCGGTCCAGACGATGAGCCTCCGCTTGTCGAGGGCGTCGGCGAGCGCGCCGCCGTAGAGGCCGCACACGATGAGCGGCAGCAGTTCCACGGCACCGATCGCGCCGACGGCCGCCGCCGAGCCGGTGAGGTCCTTCAGCTGGACGGGGAGGGCGACGAAGGTCAGGAAACTGCCGAAGTTACTGATCAGCCCGGACTTCCACAGACGCCGGAAGTCCACGGAGGCCTTCCAGGGGGCCAGGTCGGGCAGGAGATCGCGCAGCACAACGTGCCATGCTCGGCTCGTGGCAGGGGCGGGGCAACTGCTTTTCACCGCCGCCGGCCTGCCGGCTTCCCGTGCGGGCGTCGGGCCGGCGGCCGGTCACCAGGGAGCAGGGGGCGGTGCCGTCAGGATCTCCGCCAGCCTGGACAGGCGGTCACGGAAACCCCGGCGGGCCCTCGGAGAGCCCGCGTTCTCCCCGGCCGCCGCGCTGACCAGGTGCTGCACGCTGTCCAGGTCCAGTTCCGCCCCCTCCGGCACGGCCAGCGTGTCATGGGCCATCGCGGCCAGCTCGCCCCCGCCGGCCCCCAGCGCCAGCACCGTCACCCCGGCCCGCCGGGCCGCATGCACATGGTCCAGCAGCGGCGCGGGCTCCTCGGGAGCCACGACCAGCAGGGTCTCACCGCGCCGCGCCGCCGCGATCCGGCCCGGCCCGACCGCCAGGTGCGCGGGGTCGGAAGGGCGTGCGTGATGCCGCACCAGGGTGGGCGCCAGCTCGGGCGTGCCCGACCAGGCGGCCTCGTCCACCAGATGCGCGGCCAGGTGCCAGGGCTCGTACGCGGGCGTGCCCACCAGCAGCAGCCCGCCCCCGTGCGCCACCACCGACCCGCGCAGCACCCCCGCGAACCTCCGGGTGGCCCCCAGCCACTCGGTCCCGGTGAGCACTTCCCGCAGCAACGCGACCCGTACGGCGTCCATGGGCCCGCATCCTGCCCTAACCGGGCCCGCGGGACGCGGAGTTCAGCCCCAATTCGCCCAACCCGGGGACGGTGACCGCCCATCCACGTCCGCGCATGTACGAGGAGCCCGCCCCATGCCCGACGTGACGCGCCGTACGAGACGATCACCTTGCGCCGGGTACCCGCGACGCGGCGCCCTGACCCGGTGCCGCCCGCGCCACGGACGTAGAGTCGGCCCATGACCTCTACCGACAGCGCACAGACCCCCGCGAAGGCCCCCGCCAAGGACCCCTGGGACCTGCCCGACGTCTCCGGGTACGTCATCGGCGTCCTCGGCGGCACCGGGCCGCAGGGCAAGGGTCTCGCCTACCGGCTCGCCCGGGCCGGCCAGAAGGTGATCATCGGCTCCCGGGCCGCCGAGCGCGCCCGGGCCGCCGCCGGGGAACTGGGCCACGGTGTCGAGGGCGCCGACAACGCCGAGACCGCGCGCCGCAGCGACATCGTGATCGTCGCCGTACCGTGGGACGGCCACGGCGACACGCTGAAGTCGCTGCGCGAGGAACTCGCCGGCAAGCTCGTCGTGGACTGCGTCAACCCGCTCGGCTTCGACAAGAAGGGCGCCTACGCCCTCAAGCCCGAGGAGGGCAGCGCCGCCGAACAGGCCGCCGCCCTGCTGCCGGACTCGCGGGTCACCGCCGCCTTCCACCACCTGTCGGCCGTCCTGCTCCAGGACCCGGAGATCGAGCAGATCGACACCGACGTGATGGTGCTCGGCGAGGAGCGGGCCGACGTGGAGATCGTGCAGGCGCTGGCCGGGCGCATCCCCGGCATGCGCGGCGTCTTCGCGGGCCGGCTGCGCAACGCCCACCAGGTCGAGTCCCTGGTCGCGAACCTGATCTCCGTCAACCGCCGGTACAAGGCACACGCCGGGCTCCGCGTCACCGACGTGTGAGCCGGGCGGGGCGATGGGGGACACTGGTCGGCGAAGCAGTCCCGAGCAGTGTCCCCGACAGGAGCCACCCGTCATGCCCCGCATCGCCCTCTACACCCTGACCGTCTGCCTCCTGGCCGTGGCCGCCGCGGTCGTCTCCTTCGTCCAGGGCAGCTGGCTGGGCATCGTCTGGGTGCTGCTGGCGGGCCTGTCGTCCAACATGACCTGGTACTACGTGAAGCGCGCCCGGACCGGTGCCGGACCGGGCAAGTCCGTCACGGGCTGATCAGGCAGCCCTCGGGGGTGTCCTGCCAGAAGCGGTACAGCGCCTCGCCGCAGTAGCGCGGCACGGGCTCGACACCCAGGCCGTCGAGGATCGCGTAGACCACGTCGAAGAACACCTGGTTGACGGACGGCACCCACAGCAGCGCGAACACGAACAGCAGACCGAACGGCGCGAACGGCTCCACCTGCCGCTTGACCTGGTACGACAGCCACGGCTCGAGCACCCCGTAGCCGTCCAGGCCCGGCACCGGCAGGAAGTTCAGGATCGCCGCCGTCACCTGGAGCAGGGCGAGGAACGCCAGCGCGTACCGGAAGTCGCGGGGGACCCCGTCCAGGGCGTGCAGCCAGAACGGGGCCGTGCACACCGCCGCGAACAGCACGTTCGTCAGCGGGCCCGCCGCCGAGATGAGGCTGTGCCGCCAGCGGCCCCGGATGCGGTCGCGCTCGATGAACACCGCGCCGCCCGGCAGACCGATCCCGTTCAGCAGCAGGAACACCACCGGGAGCACGATGCTCAGCAGCGCGTGCGTGTACTTCAGCGGGTTCAGCGTGAGATAGCCCTTCGCGCCGACCGTTATGTCCCCGCTGTGCAGGGCGGTGCGCGCGTGCGCGTACTCGTGCAGACACAGGGAGACGATCCAGGCCGCGGTCACGAACAGGAACACCGCGACGCCCGGCTGGGCCGCGAACCCCGTCCAGGTGGCCCAGCCGGCCACCGCCGTCACGGCCAGGATTCCGACGAACACGGGACTGACCCGGCGATCGCCGTGCTGGGTGGTGGCGGTGGCCATGGGCGGACTCCTGTACGGCAGGCAACGGTCGGGGACTGCGACCGTACCGGCCGCGCACGCCTGGGGAAAACGTCTCGCGGTGGCCGTCCGGTTCCTGGAAGGTGAAGGAATGGCACGGATGAGGGTGTTCTACCAGGACTGGCAGATGGGGTGCTGCGGCACGCCCTTCGCGGTGGGCGACGAGGTCGGCCGGCGGCTGGTCCCCGTGGATTGCGACACCGCCGGCGAGGACGGCTGCCCCGGAGCCGTGGCCCGGGTGGAGAACCACGGAGGCCCCGACCGGGAGACGGTCGGCCGTGTCCGCTCCATCGACCTGGTGCACCAGGAGTTCCTGGCCCACCACGACCCGCGCCCCGTCGAACCCCCCGCCCCCGAACCGGGGACGGTGGTCTTCCGCGGGACCGGGCGCGCACTGGAGGCCGTCCCCGGCGCACGGACCCTGGAGCCCGTCGACAGCTGCCCGAAATGGTTCGACGAGTTCGAGGACGAGGAACAGCCCCCGCGGCGGGTCCCGTACCGTGTCCGCCGTGCCGTCGGCGTCCTCGTCACCCTGGAGGTTCCGGACGGCACGCCGCCGCAACCCGGTGACCGCCGCTGACCGCTCCGGAGAGAATGGACCCCGTGCGTTATCGGCTGCTCGGCACCACCCAGGCAATCCGCCCCGACGGTACGCCCGTCCCGGTCGGCGGGGCGCGGCTGCGTGCCCTGCTGAGCGTGCTCGCGCTCCGGGCCGGCCGGACCGTCCCCGTCGGCGTGCTGGTCGACGAGGTGTGGGACGCCGACCCGCCCGCCGACGCCGGTGGTGCGCTCCAGGCGCTCGTCGGCCGGCTGCGGCGGGCCCTCGGCGCGGACGCCGTCGCCTCCGCCGAGGGCGGCTACCGGCTCACCGCGGCACCCGACGACGTCGACCTGACCCGCTTCGACCGGCTCACCGGCGACGGACTGCGCGCCCTCGCCGACGCAGACCCGGCCAAGGCCGCCGCCGTCCTCGACGACGCCCTCGCCCTGTGGCACGGCCCCGCCCTCGCCGACCTGCCCGGCCACACCGCCGAGGCGGCCCGTCTGGAGACCCGCCGCCTAGACGCCCTGCGCGCCCGGCACACCGCCGCCCTCGCCCTCGGGCAGGCCGAGCAGTCGCTGCCCGAGCTGACCGCCCTGTGCGACACCCACCCGCTCGACGAGCCGCTGCAGGCACTGCGGCTGCGCGCCCTGCGCGACGCCGGCCGCCCGGCCCAGGCGCTCGCCGGCTACGAGGACGTGCGCCGGCTGCTCGCCGACCGGCTCGGCTCCGACCCCGGCCCCGAACTGCGCGCCCTGCACACCGAGTTGCTGAGCGAAGCGCCCCCGGACGTACAGCCCGCCGCACGGCCCGGCAACCTGCCCGCCCGGCTCACCTCCTTCATCGGCCGGGAAGCCGACATCGAGGCCATCGGCGCCGATCTCGCGGCCGCCCGTCTCGTCACCCTGCTCGGGCCCGGCGGCGCCGGGAAGACCCGGCTGTCCCAGGAGGCCGCCGAGGCGGTACGGCACACCGTCCGGGACGGGGTGTGGCTGGCCGAACTGGCTCCCGTGGACGACCCGGACGCCGTACCGCAGGCCGTGCTCACCGCCATCGGCGCCCGCGAGACCGTCCTGCACGGCGCCGGGGTCGACGGCATGCGCGCGGTCGCGGACCGGCACGACGACCCCCTCGAACGGCTCGTGGAGCACTGCGCTAGGCGCCGGATGCTGATCATCCTCGACAACTGCGAACATGTCGTCGAGGCCGCCGCCCGGCTGGCCGAGCGGCTGCTGGCCCGCTGCCCGGAGCTGACCGTCCTCGCCACCAGCCGGGAACCCCTCGGGGTCCCCGGCGAGCTGGTACGGCCGGTGGAGCCGCTGCCCGAACCCGTCGCGCTGCGGCTGCTCGCCGAGCGGGGCGCGGCGGCCCGGCCCGGGTTCCGGGTCGAGGACGATCCCGAGGCCTGCGCCGAGATCTGCCGGCGGCTCGACGGACTGCCCCTCGCCATCGAACTCGCGGCGGCCCGCTTCCGCATGCTGACCCCGCGCCAGATAGCGGACCGGCTCGACGACCGCTTCCGGCTGCTCACCTCCGGCAGCCGCACCCTGCTGCCCCGCCAGCAGACCCTCAGAGCCGTCGTGGACTGGTCCTGGGACCTGCTGGACGAGGACGAACGCGACGTCCTGACCCGTCTGTCGGTCTTCGCCGGCGGCTGCGACCTGGCCGCCGCCGAGGCCGTGTGCGGCCCGGTCGCCCTGGAGGCGCTCGGCTCCCTGGTCGACAAGTCCCTGGTGGTGGCCGCGCCCGCGGCCGAGGGCGGGATGCGCTACCGGCTGCTGGAGACCGTCGCCGAGTACGCCGCCGAACGGCTCGGCGAGGCCGGATGCCGCACCGAGGCCGAACGCGCCCACCTCGCCTACTACCGCGAACTCGCCCGCACCAGCGACCCACTGCTGCGCGGCCCCGAACAGCGCACCGCCATCGACCGGATCCAGCTGGAGTACGAGAACCTGCGCACCGCCCTCCGGCACGCCGTCGCCCTGCGCGACGAACAGGAGGCGCTGTGCCTGGTGCTGTCCCTGCAGTGGTACTGGCAGATGCGCGACCAGCGCATCGAGATCCGCACCTGGTGCCAGGAGGTCATGGCGCTCGGCCCCGACCCGTTCACCGAACCGGTCCGCCGCGCCCAACCGGTGTGGCAGCGCGTGACCGACACCCCGCCCCCGTACACCGGCGAGGTGCTGCTCGAGGCCCGGCGCGGCGTCCACCTGGGCCATCTCGCCGTCATGGAGACCGAGCTGGAGGCCTGGCAGACGCCCCAGGCACAGGCCAAGCTCCGGGCCATCACCCAGGTCTACGAGCCCGGCATGCCGCAGACCTGCCGCGCCCCGGGCATGCTGTGGTTCTTCGCCGAGATGCTGACCACCGGTGTGGACCGGCTGCACACCATCATCGACGCCACCGTGCAGACGTGCCGGGACACCCCCGGCTACGCGTGGGAGCTGGCCGGCGCCCTGCGGCTGCGCGCCAACCTCCTCTCCAACCGCACCGCCTGGGCCGGCGACGCCGGCCGTGACGCGGACGAGTCGCTGGAGATCTACCGCAGCCTCGGCGACGACTGGGGCACCGCCGAGGCCCTGTCCGCCCGCGGTGAGGCCCGCGAACGCAAGGGCGCCTACCGTGCGGCCGCCGCCGACTACCGGGACGCCATCGAGCACGCCGAACGCCTCGGCGCCCGCGCCCAGGTGGCCGTGCTCCGCGCCCGCCTCGGCAGCGTGTACATCGAGGCGGGTGAGACCGAACGTGGCGAGCGGCTGCTCCGTGACGTCATCGCCAGCCAGGACGGCACCCTCAACGAGGCGATGCCCGCCGCCCGGCTCTTCCTTGCCGGCTTGCTGGGACTGACCGGCCGCACCGCCGAGGCGCGCCGGCAACTCGGGCTGCTCCGCGAGGAGTTCCAGATCGCCCACTTCGTCGTCTTCGACGCCGTGATCCTCTGCCAGGAGGCCTGGGTGGACGCTCTCGACGACCGGACCGAGGAAGCGCTGGCCCGGGTGCGCAAGGCGCTGCGGCTCGCCACCGACCCGCTGACCGAGGCCATCACCCCACACCTGAACTCGATCTGCCTCACCGTCGCCGCGACGGCCCTCGCCCGCGCCGACGGCCGCGTCGCCGACGCCGCCCGCTGCCTGGCCGCCTCCGTCGCCCTGCTGCCGCCCGGCCATGTCCCCTCCGGCATCGAGCGCCGGACGTACGACATGGCCGAGGCCCGGATCCGGGAGACGCTCGACGGCCCCGGGTACGAGGCCGCGTACGCGGAGGGCGGTGGCCTCTCCCTCGCGGAGGCCACCGCCCTGGTCTGACCCTCGGTGAACGTCAGGACTTGGTACGGAACTTGTGGATCGCCACCGGTGCCATCACCGCGGTGAGCCCCACCGACCAGATCAGCGTCACCCACAGGTCGTGCGCGACCGGGCCGCCCTCCATCAGGCCGCGGGCGGTGTCGGCCAGCGCGGAGAGCGGGTTGTAGTCGGTGAAGCTCTGCAGCCAGCCCGGCATCGAGGCGGTCGGCGCGAAGATCGACGAGCCGAACTGCAGCGGCATCAGCACCAGGAAGCCCATGGCCTGCACGGACTGCGCGCTCTTCATCATCACGCCGAGCGTGAGGAACACCCACATCAGCGCCGAGCCGAACACCGCCGACAGCCCCACGGAGACCAGCAGACCGCTCCAGTGCTTGATGTCGTACCCCACGAGGACGGCGACCACCATCAGCACCACGGTCGCGAACAGCATCCGCATCAGCTCCACCGCGATCTTCGCGAAGAGCACGGAGCCCCGGCCGATGGGCAGGGAGCGGAAGCGGTCCATGACACCGGAGTTGAAGTCCTGGTTGAAGCCGGTGCCCACCCCCTGGGCCATGTTCATGCCCATCATGGCCATCAGGCCGGGCACGATGTACTGCACGTACTCGTCCTGGCCGCCGCCCATGGCCTTGCCGATCGAGCCGCCGAAGACGTACACGAACAGCAGAGTGAAGATCACCGGGAACAGGATCGCGTCGAACATCGACTCGGGGTCCTGGCGGATCCACAGCAGATTGCGCCGGATGAGCGCCCCGGTGTGCCGCAGATGCCCGCGCAGCGGGATGCGGACGTCGGTCGAAGTCACGGTCGTGGCGCTCATACGGCGACCTCCTCGCGGGTGTCGGCGGCCGTGGTGTCCTGCGGGGCACTGGCACGGTGGCCGGTGAGGGACAGGAACACCTCGTCCAGGCTGGGCAGTTCGGTGGTGATGGAGGAGATGGTGATGCCGCGCGCGGTGACCGCGCCGACCACGGCGGTCAGCTGCTCGTCGCTGAGGATCGGTACCAGCAGCGTCCCCGTCTCGGTGTCCACGGTGGTGGCCGCGAGCCCGGTGATGCCCAGCTCGTCCAGCATGTCGGCGAGCGGCCGCAGTTGCAGCGGATCCACCGGCCGCACCCGCAGCGCGCGTCCGCCGACGCGGGCCTTCAGCTCCTCGATGCCGCCGTTCGCGATGACCTTGCCGCGGTCCACGACGGTCAGCTCGGAGGCGAGCTGCTCGGCCTCCTCCATGTACTGGGTGGTGAGCAGCACGGTGACGCCCTCCCCGACCATCGCCTTCACCTCGTCCCACACCTCGTTGCGGGTACGGGGGTCAAGACCGGTCGTCGGCTCGTCCAGGTAGAGGACGGCAGGCCGGCCGATCATCGAGGCGGCGAGGTCCAGCCGCCGCCGCATACCGCCGGAGTAGGTGCCCGCCGGGCGCCTCGCCGCCTCGGTGAGGGAGAACCGCTCCAGCAGCTCGTCGGCCCGGGCGCGGGCGTCCTTGCGGGACAGGTCCAGCAGCCGCCCGATCATGTACAGGTTCTCCCAGCCCGGCAGCTTCTCGTCCACCGAGGCGTACTGGCCGGTGAGCCCTATGGCCCGGCGCAGCTGGCGGGGCTGCCGTACGACGTCGTAGCCGGCCACGACGGCCTGCCCGGCGTCCGGGGTGATCAGGGTGGACAGGATCCGTACGAGGGTGGTCTTGCCGGCGCCGTTCGGCCCGAGCACACCCATCACGGTGCCCTCGCGCACATCCAGGTCGACACCGTCCAGCGCCTTGGTCTCGCCGTAGTGCTTGACCAGCCCCCGTACGGTCACGGCGTGGCCTCCGCCGGCGGGGTTGTCGTCGATGCGTGTCATGAGGAGGACAGTGCCAGGGCCCACCGACAAACCACCGACAGCCGACCGACACCGGCCGACGTACCGCCGACACCACCGACACGTCCCCGACGAGCACCGCAACCATCGATCGAGGAACCACGAGCGGCGCGCACCACCTTCGCGAGAGCGGCGCCGGCCCAGGCGCAAAAGGCGGCAGCCCGCCGACGGGGGATGATCGGCGGGCTGCCCGGTGTTTCCGGATTGGTCTAGTGGACGGAGTGCTCCTCCAGCGGGAAGGTCCCGCCGACGACGTCCTCCGCGAACTCCTTCACCGCGTTGCCCATGACCTCACGCAGGTCGGCGTACTTCTTGACGAACTTCGGCACCCGCCCGGACGTCAGCCCCAGCATGTCGGTCCACACCAGCACCTGCGCGTCCGTCTCGGGCCCGGCACCGATGCCGACGGTCGGGATGTGCAGCACTCGCGTCACCTCGGCCGCCAGCTCCGCCGGGACCAGCTCCAGCACGACCGCGAACGCACCCGCGTCCTGCACGGCCTTCGCGTCGCGCAGCAGCTGCTGCGCCGCCTCCTCGCCCCGCCCCTGCACGCGGTAGCCCATCGCGTTGACGGACTGCGGGGTCAGGCCGATGTGGGCCATCACCGGGATGCCGGACTCGACCAGCAGCCGGATCTGCTCGTGCGAGCGCTCGCCGCCCTCCAGCTTGACCGCGCCGACCCCGGCCTCCTTCACCAGCCGGGTCGCCGAGCGCAGCGCCTGCACCGGACCCTCCTGGTAGGAGCCGAAGGGCAGGTCGCCGACGATGAGGGCGCGGTTCGTACCGCGGACGACGGCCGCCGACAGCATCGTCATCTCGTCGAGGGTGACGGGCACGGTGGTCTCGTACCCGAGGTGACAGTTGCCCGCCGAGTCGCCGACGAGGATCACCGGGATGCCGGACTCGTCGAAGACGGACGCGGTCATCGCGTCGTAGGCGGTGAGCATGGGCCACTTCTCGCCCCGCTCCTTGGCGAGGGCGATGTCGCGGACGGTGATGCGGCGGGTGCCCTTCCCCCCGTACAGCGCCTTGCTGCCGTCGGAAGGCTTGTTCTGGGCAGCCGAAAGCTGCGTCATGGCAACGGCTCCTTCAGTCATCTCGAGGCGCCCTCACGGCGTCCCCGGATCGTCTCCATGGTGGCACCTCGTGCCAGTCACGGCCAGGGGGACCCCCTGTGATCCCCATCCGTGGCCGAATGCCGCCCACGGCCCTGACTCGAACACGTGTAAGGCCTTGGTAAAGAAATTCGATACGAGACGGTTCCGTATCGAAATGACCTTAGGCTCGAACACATGACAAGTCCCGCCCCTGCCCCCCGGATACCGGAAGCCGTGCACCGGCGCCGCTGGGCGATCCTCGGCGTGTTGATGCTGAGCCTGCTGATCGTGGTGCTCGACAACTCGATCCTGAACGTCGCCATCAAGACCATCTCCACCCCGGCGCCGACCGGCCTCGGCGCCACCCAGAGCGAGATCGAGTGGGCGATCAACGCCTACACCCTCGTCTTCGCCGGCCTGCTGTTCACCGCCGGCCTGGTCGGCGACCGCCTCGGCCGCAAGAAGGTGCTGCTCGGCGGCATCGCCGTGTTCGGCATCGGCTCCGCGCTCGCCGCCGAGTCCGGCTCCCCGGGCCAGCTGATCGCCTACCGCGCTCTGATGGCCCTCGGTGCCGCCTTCGTCATGCCCGCCACCCTGGCCGTGCTGATGAACGTCTTCGAGCGCGAGGAGCAGCCCAAGGCCATCGGCATCTGGGCCGGCGGCGTCGGCCTCGCCATCGCCATCGGCCCGATCACCGGCGGCGCGCTCCTCGACCACTTCTGGTGGGGCTCGGTCTTCCTCATCAACGTGCCGATCGTGATCGTCGCGCTCGCCCTGATGGTCTGGCTGGTGCCCGACTCCCGCGACCCGAACCCCGGCCGGCTGGACCCCATCGGCGTGGTCCTGTCCGTCGTCGGCCTGGTGCTGCTGGTCTACGGCATCATCAAGGGCGGCGAGCTGGCCGACTTCACCGACGCCAAGGTGCTGGCGACCGTCATCGCCGGTCTCGTCGTGCTGGCCGTCTTCATCGTCTTCGAAAAGCGCAGCGACCACCCGTCGCTGGACGTCACCTACTTCAGGAACAAGGTCTTCTCGGCCGCCATGGGAGCCATCGCGCTGGTCTTCTTCGCGCTGATGGGCGTCACCTTCTTCGGCGTCTTCTACACCCAGAGCGTGCGGGGCTACTCCCCGCTGGAGTCCGGTGTGCTGATGCTGCCGCTCGCCGTCGCCCAGCTGATCTTCGCGCCGCGCGCCCGGCTCGTCGTCGATCGGTTCGGCAACAAGGCCACGACCACCGGGGGCCTGGTGCTGATCGCGGCGACGCTGGCCGCGTTCGCCGGCTTCGAGGCCGACACGCCGATCTGGCTGCTGGAGGTGGTCTTCTTCCTCATGGGCACCGGCATGGCGCACATCATGACGCCGACCTCCGTCGTCATCATGCAGGCCCTGCCGCGCGAGAAGGCCGGCTCCGCCTCGGCGCTCAGCAACACCTTCCGCCAGGTCGGTGGCGCCCTCGGCATCGCCGTCCTCGGCTCGGTGCTCTCCACCGCGTACCGCAACGGCATCGAGGGCGAGCTCGGCTCGCTGCCGCCCGGCCTGCGCGACACCGCCGCCGAGTCCATCGAGGCCACCCTCGGCATCGCCGACAAGCTCGGCCCGCAGGGCAAGGCCCTGGTCACCCCCGCCCACGACGCGTTCCTGCACGCCATGCACGTCACCGCCCTGTGCGGTACGGGCGTCGCGCTGATCGGCGCCGTGGTGGTCGCCGTCTTCCTGCCGGGCAAGCCGCCGGCCGGTCAGAAGGGCAGGGAGGAACACGAGTTGGTCGGCGCCACGGACTGAGATTCGACCGGAACTCCACGGGGGAAGGAGGCCGCTGCGGGACAATCCCCGCAGCACAGTGAGAGGACGGAGTGCCGTGAGCCTTGCCGACAGCCGGCCGCGACCGGACGGGCCCGCGCGGGGCCGGCCGCGCAGTGAAGCCGTGGAACGCGCCATCCTGGAAGGCGTGATGAAGCTCCTGGAGGAGGGCGTGCCCCTTGCCGAGCTGTCCATCGAGCGGGTCGCGCGCACGGCCGGGGTCGGCAAGGCCACCATCTACCGCCGCTGGAGCGGCAAGGAGGAACTGTTCGTCGACGTCGTACGCGCCGCCGAACCCCCCGACCCCGTACTCCCCGGCACCTCCGTGCGCGACGACCTCGTCGCCCTCCTGGAGTCCCTGCGGCAACGAGGGCTGGCCAACCGCTCCTCGGCGCTGCTGCACAGCGCCCACGCCCAGATGAAGAGCAGTCCCAAGATCTGGGCGGCCTACCACGAAAACGTCATAATGCCCCGGCGCAACCTCGGACTCGAAGTGCTGCGCCGCGGGCAGCGCAACGGCGAACTCCGGCCGGACATCGACGTTGAACTGGCCAACGACCTGTTCGTCGGGCCGATCCTCGTCCGCACCATCATGCGCCCCGACGCCGATCTGCCCGAGGATCTGGCGGAGCAGATCGTCGACACGGTCCTCGAAGGCCTACGACCCGTCAGCTCGACGGCCGCATAGCACCAATGTGCGCGTTTCGTCACAGACCTCGCTGCTCCCGGGGGTAACAGGAACCCCGGTCCCGCTCCGTTCGTCCTCGTCTTCCGTACGGCCGTCATGGGACGGCGGATCGGAGCCGATCATCCCCTAGGGTCGGAAGAGCAGGGGGACGAACGGTGTGCACGGCAGGCAGTGAGGCAGACGGTATGGCGCAGCAGGCGTACATGACGGAGACGGACAACGGCGGCTCGGAGCCCGAGCGACCGGCTTCCCGGCTTCGGCGCCTGGCGCACCGCCTCCTCGACGGCTGGCGCGGCGACGGGCGGGTCTGGCGCCGCGGCATGGTCCTCGCCGCCCTGGGCCTGCTGCTCGCCCTGGTGATGCTGGTGCACTCCCGCATCCCCAACCGGGTGGGCAACCTCGGCAGTCTCACCGAGACCTTCCTGCCCTGGCTGGGCGTGGCCATCCCGGTGCTGATGGTCCTCGCCCTGATCCGGAAGTCGGCGACCGCCCTGATCACGCTCCTGCTCCCGGCGATCGTCTGGCTGAACCTCTTCGGCGGGCTGCTCACCGACAAGTCGGGCAGCGGCGGCGACCTGGTGGTGGCCACCCACAACGTCAACGCCGACAACCCCGACCCGGCCGCGACCGCCACCGACGTGGCCGCGTCCGGCGCCGACGTACTGGCCCTCGAGGAACTGCCCGCCTCCGCCGTCCCCGTCTACGAGAAGGCGCTTTCGCGGACGTACAAGTACCACGCGGTCGTCGGCACGGTCGGCCTGTGGAGCACGTACCCGATGAGCGGTGTCAGGGCCGTCGACATCAAGCTCGGCTGGAAGCGCGCGATGCGTGCCACCGTGGCCACCCCGCGGGGCCCGGTCGCGGTCTACGTGGCGCACCTGCCCTCGGTGCGGGTGAAGATGGAGGCCGGGTTCACGGCCCGGCAGCGTGACAAGAGCGCCGACGCGCTCGGTGAGGCGATCGCCGACGAGACCGTCCAGCGGGTGATTCTCCTCGGCGACCTCAACGGCACGATGAACGACCGCTCGCTCAACGCCGTCACCGCCCAGATGCGCTCCACACAGGGCGCGGCGGGCAGCGGCTTCGGGTTCAGCTGGCCGGCGTCGTTCCCGATGGCGCGGATCGACCAGATCATGGTCAAGGGCGTCGAGCCGCAGAGTTCCTGGACGCTTCCGCGCACCGACAGCGACCATCTGCCGGTGGCGGCCCGTGTGAAGCTCGACACAGGCTCTTAACCCGCTGGAATACTGGACCTGAGAGCGTTTGTTCCGTCCGGGAACATACTGCGAGACTCGCACCTGTACGGCACTCCGCTCTGAAAGGTCCCTTCATGCCCCTGGCCCTGCTCGCCCTTGCCGTGGGTGCCTTCGGCATCGGTACCACCGAGTTCGTGATGATGGGCCTGCTGCCCGACGTCGCGGACGATCTGCACATCTCCATCCCCGCCGCCGGGCACCTGGTCTCGGCGTACGCGCTGGGCGTCGTCATCGGCGCCCCGCTGCTGGCCGCCGTGACGGCCCGCATGTCCCGCCGCACGGTCCTCATCGCCCTGATGGCCCTGTTCGTCGCGGGCAACGCGCTCTCCGCGCTCGCCCCCGGCAACGGCTCCCTCCTGGCCGCCCGCTTCGTCAGCGGCCTGCCGCACGGCGCCTTCTTCGGCGTCGGCGCGGTCGTCGCCACGAACATGGTCCCGCCGGAGCGCAAGGCCCGCTCGGTGTCCCTGATGTTCCTCGGCCTGACGGTCGCCAACATCGCGGGCGTCCCCGCCGCCACGCTGATGGGCCAGCACCTCGGCTGGCGGGCCACCTTCCTCGGCGTGAGCGTGATCGGCCTGGCGGCGATAGCCGCGCTGGCCCTGCTGATCCCGCACGACCACACCCACGCCTCCGCGACCGGCCTGCGCGGCGAACTCGCCGCCCTGAAGTCCCTGCCGGTCTGGCTGGCCCTCGGTACGACGGTGGCGGGCTTCGGCGCGCTCTTCGCGGCCTACAGCTACGTCACCCCGATGCTGACGGACTCCGCCGGCTTCGCCGAGACCGACGTGACGCTGCTCCTCGCGCTCTTCGGCGTCGGCGCCACCGCCGGTAACCTGCTGGGCGGCCGCCTCGCGGACCACTCCCTGCGCGGCACGCTCTTCGGCGGCCTGGTCTCCTTGGCGGCGGTACTCCTGCTCTTCCCGCTGCTGATGCGCGCCGAGTGGAGCTCGGCCGTCGCCGTGACCCTCCTCGGCACGGCGGCCTTCATCACCGGCTCCCCGCTCCAGCTGATGGTCATGGAGAAGGCCGCGACGGCCCCCTCCCTCGCCTCCTCCGCCAACCAGGCGGCCTTCAACCTGGCGAACGCCGGCGGCGCCTGGATCGGCGGCCTGGCCCTCGCGGCGGGCTTCGGCGTGACGTCCCCCGCACTCGCGGGCGCGGCCCTGGCCGTCCTGGGCCTGGGTGTGGCAGCCGTGGCGTACGCGGTGGACCGCCGCCGGGAGACGCCGTCAGCGGGCCGAGTGATCACCTCCCACGTCCCGGAGCCGGAGGCGGAGGGATCGGGCGCGCTGCACCACTGAGGGGCGGCGGCGGGCTGGTCCGGGGGGCTGGTCAGCGGGCCGGCCCAGGTCTGGCCGGGGGGTCGGCCCGCCCCGCTGGTCAGGCCCGGATCCAGGCGGCCCACCACGTCCGAGGTAGCCCAGGCACCATGTGCCGGACGGTTCTTCAGTCACCGATGAACCACAGAGAACTCCCCGGCGTGGTCACGCAGACCTCCAGCATCGCGGCGAGGTCGAGGAGGGCGGCCTGCTCGGACGGGAGCGTGCGCTCCCGCAGGAGGGCGGCCACCTCGGGAAGGGCGGCCTGGGCGTCCTGCTCGGTGAACCGGGTGTCCCGGTAGGGATCGACCTGCGCGAGCCGCCCGTGGCTCACCCCGTCCAGGGCCCGGGCGAGGGCGTCACCGTGCGCATGGGAACGGCGGACGACGGTGTCCCGGCGCCCCTTGTTCCGAGAGGCCTGCCTGACCCGCAGCTCCAGCTCGATACCCACGGCACCCCCGTACGGCTTGGTCCACCTGCCCGAGCCGCCAAGGCAACCGTCGGTCCGCTCGTTTCCCGGCCAGTGTCGTGCTTCCGCGAGGTGAGTCAAGGGCCCGCGCCGTGGCCGCGCCGCGGTTCCCGAGCGTGACGGGTCCGGCGGCGGGGCGTACGTACCCGCGAAGCCCGGCAGGTCGACGCGGAGGGAGGGGAGGGTCATGCCGTGGCGACCGACCGGATCGACTTCGGTGACGCGCTCGAGGCCCCCCGACGCGAACGGGGCGTGAGGTGTCCACCACCCCACGCCCCGTCAGCGGAGCGACGACAGCGCTTGCTTACCGCCGGAAGGACTGCACGTACCCGTTGGCCGGCGAGCCGACCCCCGTCACGTCGTCGTAGCCCTTCACCGCGGACAGCGAGCTGTCCTTGCCGAGGCTGCGGACCGAGGTCAGCAGGCCGTCGGCGGCGTCGTAGCCGTTGGCGAAGTCCACGCGGGCGACCGCCAGGCCGGAGCCCGTCGGGTTGTCCGTGACGTCGTGGAAGACGCCCTTCTTGCCGTACTTGGCGTAGATCGCCGGGTTGGCGAAGCCGAGCGCCTTGCCGCCGCGTGCCTCCTGGGCGAGGGCCTGGACCGCCGCGATCACCGGTGCGGCCAGCGAGGTGCCGCCGATGCGGTACTCGCTGTACTGCTCGGTGCCGTCCGGGAAGGTCTGGGTCTGGCCGACCAGGAAGCCGGTGTTGGGGTCGGCGATGGCCGCGATGTCCGGGACGACGCGGTTGCCGGTGGCGCTGTTGGCCTTGGCGAGCGAGTCCGGGACGACGCCCTTCTGGTAGTACGGCGCGGCGACCGTCCTGCTGGTGCCGCCGCCCGCGCCCGAGGTGAACGCGCCGGGGAAGCCCGCCCAGCTCTTGCCGTCGGCCGACAGGGTCGCCTTCTCGGTGCCCCAGCCGGTCTCCCACTGGTACGTGCCGCCCTTGCCGACGGCCAGCGAGGTACCGCCGACCGCGGTCACCCACGCCGAGTTGGCCGGGGTGTCGACCTGCTTCGTACCGGTGTTGGCGACCTCGTCGCCGTTGTCGCCGGAGGAGAAGTAGAAGCCGATGCCCTGCACCGCGCCCAGCTGGAAGACCTGGTCGTAGGCGGCCGCGAGGTCCGGCGTCTGGTTGGCCTCGATGTCGCCCCAGGAGTTGGAGACGATGTCGGCCAGGTGGTTGTCGACGATCTTGCCGAGCGAGTCCAGCAGGTCGTCGTCGTAGCAGGACGAGGCGCCCACGTAGGTGACGTCGGCGGCGGGCGCGACCGCGTGCACGGCCTCGACGTCGAGGGTCTCCTCGCCGTACCAGCCGGCCGCGCCGCACTCCTCGGTCTTCGTGTAGTTCTTCGGCAGCACCTGGTGCAGCTGGCCGCTCTTCCAGGCCGCGTCGCCGTTCTTCAGCGCGTACTTGTCCGCGTCGTAGGCGATGGTCGGGGAGGCGTACGCGTCGGTGATGGCGATGCGGACGCCGCGGCCGGTGTACGTGCCCGCGCCGTACGCGGCGCGCAGCTGCTTGCCGGTGTAGCCCTTGATCGCGTACGGGATCTTGGTGCCGTACGCGTCCGGCAGGGTGGTCGCGATGTTCGAGCCGAAGTACGAGGAGAACGGCCCGGCGTTCTTGAACACGGCGTCCGGGGGCGGCAGCTGGTCCTTGTGGCTCGCCTTGTGCGGCGCGTTGTCCAGGCCGGTGACGGTCAGGACGGCGCCCTTCAGGCCGGCCGGCACGGACGCGGTCCGCGCGGGGGCGCGGTAAGTCCTCGACCCCTTCGCGAAGTTGTGCAGCTGGGTGCCGAAGGCCTTCTCGGCGGCGGCCACGTCACCGGAGACGGCGACGTAGTGCGTGGTGACCTGGGTGACCGTCAGACCGGCCGACCGCAGCCAGGACGTGACGGCGGCCACCTGGGCCTTGGTGGCCCCGAAGCGGGCCTGCGCCTTCTTGGCGCTCAGGTACTTGCCGTACAGCGGCGAGCTGGGGTCGGACACCGCCTTGGCGTAGGCGGCGAGTCCGGCCCGGTCCCGGCCGGCCAGGTAGACGCGGGCCTTGACCTGGGCGCTGTTCGAGGTCGCGCCCCTGTCCGCCGTGGCCGTGGCCCAGGCGGGCTTGGTGCCCGTCAGCGCGTCACGGGCCGGGGAGTCCGCGGCGTGCGCCGTGGGTATGCCGAGCGCCAGCGCGCCGGCGATCATGGGCAGTGTCGCTGCCATGCTCACACCGGCACGCATCGTGGCGCGGTTGGATCTCATAGAACCCCCTGCGATGCGGTTCGCATGCATGTAGTGGTTGGCGCGTCGTGGACGTGCGCGCCGGCTCGCGGCGGTGTCGGCCGGCGAATGGATCACACGACGGGGGCCACTCTCTCGATGAACCGTTCATGCCAGGGGAAGGTGAAAGTCAAGAGAAGCTCAAGTAACCGCCGAGTGGGGCGATTTGCGGCTTTCCGTCTTACGGCGGTGTTACGGACGGGGTTGTGCGCCGCGCTCCTCGAGCATGTCGGCCATCAACTCGATCTCCGACTGCTGTGACTCGACCATGCCCTGCGCGAGCCGCTTCTCCACGCCGACGGTGCACCTGGCGACACATCCCTCGGCCATGTGCACGCCGCCCTTGTGATGGTCCGTCATCAGCTGGAGGTAGAGGATCTCCGCCTGCTTCCCGCTCAGCGACTGGAGCTTCTTCAGCTCGGTATTGGTCGCCATGCCCGGCATCAGCGCACCGTCCTTGCCGGCGGCCATGTCGCCCATGCCCATCCAGGTCATCGGCGGCTCGGCGGACACCTTCGGCAGCTCCCACAGGTCCAGCCAGCCCAGCAGCATGCCGCGCTGGTTGGCCTGGGTCTGCGCGATGTCGTAGGCGAGCCGCCGCACTTCCTCGTTCTTCGTGCGGTCCCGGACGATGTACGACATCTCGACGGCCTGCTGGTGGTGCACGGCCATGTCCCGCGCGAACCCGGCGTCCGCGGACTCCGCCCCCGGCGTCCTCGCGTCCGTTCCGCCGCCGTCCTCGGCGACCGCGTACGTGATCGCGCCGGCCGCGACGAGCACCGCCGCCGCGGCCCCCGCGGCCCAGCCGATGTGCCGCCGCCTCACTTCATGACCCCGCCGGTGCACGAGGCGCCCGGCTCGGGCGTCTGCTTGCCCTGCACGTAGGTGGCGAAGAACTTGTCCACCGCGGGGTCGCTCGCGCCCTTCACGGTCAGCTGGTGGCCCCACGCGGACAGGATCAGCGGTGCGGCCTGGTTCTCGTACGGGCTCATCAGCGAGTACGGCGTCTTCTTCACCTTCGCCGCGAGCGCGTCGACGTCGGCCTTCTTCGCCTTGGCGGTGTACGTCACCCAGACCGCGCCGTGCTCCAGCGCGTGCACCGCGTTCTCGTCCGGCACCGCCTTGGTGTAGACGTCGCCGTTGCAGTTCAGCCAGACCGGGTTGTGGTTGCCGCCGACCGGCGGGTGCATCGGGTACGACACCTTGCTCGTCACGTGCGTGCGCGCCAGCTTGCCGGACCAGGTCCGCACCCCGTCCTTGCCGGTGGTGAAGTGCCCGGAGTCCCCGGAGTTCTTGGCGTCACCGCTCGCGGTCGAGTCCTTCTTGTCCGACTGCGAGTTCACCAGGACCACACCGCCGACGACGAGACCCGCGACGACCACCACACTCGCGGCGATGGTGAGCACCCGGTTGCGGCGCTCACGGGCATGCTCGGCGCGTCGCATCTCCTCTATGCGCGCCTTGCGCGCCGCGGTGCTGCTGTTCTTGGCGGAACCCATGAGGCGTGTCCTTCTGGGGAAAGGGGACGGGCGGGAGGGGTGGGGCTCGCTGATCGTAATGGGGAAGGGGGCCCTTCCGTAGACAGGGCACAGAAAACGGGCCGCTCGGCGTGGCACGGGGGAAGCGTCGGCGACCTGGATAAGTTGAACCTGGGATGCGTATTACCTACGCTCGCGGTATGCGGCTGCTGCGCTCCACCGACCTCGCCCTGCGCGTCCTGATGCGGCTCGCCGTGTCCGCCGCCGCCACCCCCACGACCCGCCAGGTCGCGGCGGACATGGACGTGCCCTACACGCACGCCGCCAAGGTCGTCGCCGAACTCCGGCATCTGGGCCTGGTGGACGCCCGCCGCGGCAGGGGCGGCGGACTGACCCTCACCGAACGGGGCCGTACGGCGTCGGTCGGCGCGGTGGTCCGCACCTTCGAGGGCGAAGGCGACGTCGTGGACTGCGAGGGTGCGACCCCTTGCCCGCTGAACTCCGGCTGCCGGCTGCGCGGTGCCCTGCGCCGGGCCCAGGAGGCGTTCTTCGCGGCACTGGACCCGGTCACGGTGTCCGACATCGTCACCGACCCGACCGGCCCGCTGCTGCTGGGCATCTCCCGGGGCCCGGCCGGGGACGGCTGAACCGCCGACCGGAAACCGCCGTCGAGCACCAGTGGTTCCCGCGGGCGGACGGCCGGCGCCCGCTGGATCGTGCCCCGCCCGCCGCAGGACGGGGGCGCCGCGACCGACGTCTCCGTTCTCCCCGGCCTGCCAGGTCCGGGGAGTGCTCGAGGGCGGCGCAGGTCACCGCGCCGCCCTCGAGCACCGGCACGGAGCGTGTCCCTACGGGGCCGAGAGCCCCGGGGCCCGCCGCGCGGGCATCCTCCGCCTCGGCGCCTGGGGCTTTCTTCCCGGCCGCGCGCCGGCCGCTTCTAGCCGTGTGCCAGCCACAGGTCCGGGCCGAACACCTCGTAGTGCACGTCCGCCGGTGCCACGCCCTTCTCGATCAGCTGGGCGCGGACCGCGCGCATGAAGGGCAGCGGCCCGCACAGGTACGCGCGCGTGCCGGGCTGCACCGTGATGCCGGTCAGGTCGACCAGGCCGGTGCGGTGGCCCGGCTCGGCGTCCCGCTCGTAGAAGAAGTGCGCGGTCGCGTCGGGGAGCTTTCCGGTGTACGTCTCGTGGTCGCCGCGCAGGGCGTGGTCGGCGGGGGAGCGGTCGCCGTGGACGACGGTGACCGGGCCCTGGTGGCCGGTGCCGGCGAGATCGGCCAGCATCGCGACCAGGGGGGTCACGCCGATGCCCGCCGAGGCGAGCAGCAGGGGGGCGTCCGGGCCGGCGTCCAGGACGAGGTCGCCGTACGGCTCGGACAGTTCCAGGACGTCACCGGCCCGCACGCGCGTGTGCAGGTGGTTCGAGACCTCGCCTTCGGGCGTCGTACCGCCGTGCACGCGCTTGACGCTGATCTGGCGGACCGTCTCGTCCGGTGCTCCGGACAGGCTGTACTGCCGTATCTGCCGGGCCCCGTCGGGCAGGGTGACGCGGACGGAGACGTACTGCCCGGCACGGAAGCCGGCCACCGGGCCCCCGTCCACCGGCCGCAGCCGGAAGGTGGCGACGTCCGCGGTCTCCTCGATCCGCTCGACGACCTCCCACTCCCGCGGGCCGCGGCCGCCGCTCTCCTCGTACAGCCGCTTCTCGATGGCGACGAGCGCGTTCGCCATCAGCCAGTAGACCTCGTCCCAGGCGGCCGCCACCTCGGGCGTGACGGCCTCGCCGAGGACCTCGGCGATGGCGGCGAAGAGGTGCTCGTGGACCACCGCGTACTGCGCGGGGGCGACGCCGAGGGAGGCGTGCTTGTGCGCGATGCGGCCGAGCAGGGCGTCGGGCCGCTGGTCCGGGTGGTTCACCAGGTGTGTGGCGAAGGCGGCGATGGAGCCCGCGAGGGCCTGCTTCTGGGTGCCGGCGGCCTGGTTGCCGCGGTTGAACAGGTCTCGGAGCAGCTCGGGGTGGGCGGCGAAGAGCCGGGCGTAGAAGCGCTCGGTGATCTCGCCGATGGCGGCTCCGACGGCGGGGAGGGTGGCGCGGACGGTGGCGGCGGACTGCTCGGAGAGCATCGGGACTCCTCACGACTCGACTGATCGCACGCTATGAAAACTTGCATCTGAGATGCAAATTAAAAGAACGTGGTGTCGCTCACTCGGCGAACCGGACCGGCCATTACGGATGTCGGCCCGAGCAGGCAAGATGGACAAGAGCGCGGTACACCTGCCGTACGAGAGGCGTTCAGGCCGAGGACGCTCGGGCGATCGGGGCCCGCAACGCGCATGAAATGGTGTTGTGGTGGGATGCTCAGGTGCCCGACCGCCTTCAGTGGTACGGGGGACAGGCGGCCTGACCAGCAAGGATGGGGAAGCGGAAGATGGACAAGCAGCAGGAGTTCGTGCTCCGGACGTTGGAGGAGCGCGACATCCGGTTCGTACGCCTGTGGTTCACGGACGTGCTGGGCTTCCTCAAGTCCGTGGCCGTGGCTCCCGCAGAGCTGGAGCAGGCCTTCGACGAGGGCATCGGCTTCGACGGCTCCGCCATCGAGGGCTTCGCCCGGGTCTACGAGTCCGACATGATCGCCAAGCCGGATCCGTCCACCTTCCAGGTCCTGCCGTGGCGCGCGGAGACGCCCGGCACCGCCCGCATGTTCTGCGACATCCTGATGCCGGACGGCTCCCCGTCCTTCGCCGACCCGCGCTACGTCCTCAAGCGCGCCCTGGCCCGCACCTCCGACCTGGGCTTCACCTTCTACACCCACCCGGAGATCGAGTTCTTCCTCCTGAAGGACCGCCCCCTCGACGGTTCCCGCCCGACCCCCGCCGACAACTCCGGGTACTTCGACCACACCCCGACCAACGTCGGCATGGACTTCCGCCGCCAGGCGATCACCATGCTGGAGTCGATGGGCATCTCGGTGGAGTTCTCCCACCACGAGGGCGCCCCCGGCCAGCAGGAGATCGACCTGCGCTACGCCGACGCGCTCTCCACGGCCGACAACATCATGACGTTCCGCCTGGTCATGAAGCAGGTGGCGCTGGAGCAGGGGGTGCAGGCGACCTTCATGCCGAAGCCTTTCTCCGAGCACCCCGGCAGCGGCATGCACACCCACCTCTCCCTCTTCGAGGGCGACCGCAACGCCTTCTACGAGTCCGGCGCGGAGTACCAGCTCTCCAAGGTCGGCCGTTCCTTCATCGCCGGCCTGCTCAAGCACGCGGCGGAGATCTCGGCGGTCACCAACCAGTGGGTGAACTCCTACAAGCGCATCTGGGGCGGCTCCGAGCGAACGGCGGGTGCCGGCGGCGAGGCCCCCTCCTACATCTGCTGGGGCCACAACAACCGCAGCGCCCTGGTCCGCGTCCCGATGTACAAGCCCGGCAAGACGGGCTCGGCCCGCGTAGAGGTCCGCTCCATCGACTCCGGCGCCAACCCGTACCTGACGTACGCCGTCCTGCTGGCCGCCGGCCTGAAGGGCATCGAGGAGGGTTACGAGCTGCCGCCGGGCGCCGAGGACGACGTCTGGGCGCTGTCCAACGCCGAGCGCCGGGCGATGGGCATCGAGCCCCTCCCGCAGAACCTCGGCGAGGCCCTGACCCTCATGGAAGGCAGCGACCTCGTCGCCGAGACCCTCGGCGAACACGTCTTCGACTTCTTCCTGCGCAACAAGCGGCAGGAGTGGGAGGAGTACCGGTCCGAGGTGACGGCGTTCGAGCTGCGGAAGAATCTGCCGGTGCTGTAGGCGGCGGTCCGGGCGGATCGGGGTACCGGGGAAGCATGTTTTTCTTCAGCAACCGGATCGGATGCCTCGGCTCGCTGCTCATCAGCGTGGTGGCGACCGTCGTCCTGATCATGATCTTCCGTCGCTGACCGTCCGCCCGGATGTCCGGTACGGCAACGCCCCGCGACCACGGGGTCGCGGGGCGTTGCCGTACCGGACAGCGCCGTGATCCGTCCTCAGGGCGTCTCGTCCGTCAGATGCCGGCCGGACTCACGTGCCTGCTCGGCGACCTCGCCGGTCCGGTCGCGCGCCTCCTCCTGTGTGACGCGGACCGCCTGGGCCGCGCTCTCCTGCACCTCCGTGGCCGCGCTCTGCGCCACCTCCCGGGCGCCTTCCTTCAGGTTGTGCGCGGACTCGACGGCGGCCTGCTTGACCGGTTCCAGGGCCTCGCTCTGCATGAGATCGGACGCCGCCTGCTGCTCGGCTTGCGTCGCAGGCAGCAGCGAGGACGCCAGGACGCCGACGCCGAAGGCGATCAGCCCGGCGGCCAGCGGGTTGCCCCGCGTCTGGCTCCGGGCCAGCTCGGGTGCCCGCTGGACGGCCTGTCCCGCCTCGCCGGCCGCGTCGCGTGCCGCGTCGACCGCCCGTCCCGTGCCCTCCTGCAACGAGCCGGCCGCCGACTGCGCGGTGTCCGTCATGCTCTGCGCGGTCTGGGACGCGCTGCCCATGACCCGCTCACGGATGCCGGACACCGCGCCACGCATGCGCTGAGTGCGACGGCGGACCACTCGCCGGGGACTGGTCCGGTCGGCGAGCCGGTCCACGTCCGAGGACAGCCGGTCACGCGTGGCCTCGATCTCAGTCCTCACTTGGTCGGGTGACGTGCCCATTCCGCGTTCTCCTTCAAGGTCTCGACGGTTCGCTCGGGTTTCGGGGAGACGGCGCGCATCCGGTTCCGGCCCCGCTGGTAGAGCACGGCCGCGACGACCGCCCACACCGCGGCGACGATGAGGGCGGCCCATCCCCCGTCCAGCACGTTGGACAGGCCGAGCATGGCGGCCAGCGACAGGAACAGCAGGACCAGGTAGCCGGCGAACCCGGCTCCGCCGTACATGCCCGCGGCCTTGCCCGCTCGGGTCCCCTCCTCCCTGATCTCGGCCTTGGCCAGCTTCACCTCCTGACGGAAGAGCGTCTGCAGATCCGAGGTCACCTCGGACAGGAGCTGTCCCACGGAGACATCCCGCTCCGGCGGCCGGGGTACGCCGGGCGTGGGCGAGGCGGCGGACATCTCACACCTCCGGGAAGGTCCGGCCCGGCGTGTCCTCCGGCGGCACACCGACCACCGGCGGGACCTGCGGCGGTGGTGGCACCGCCGCTCCCGTGCCGGGCTCGGCGGGGGGCCCCGGCGGTGTCTGCGGGGAGGTTCCGGGTGCTGGCGCCGCCGGGGCCGAGGCGGGCTCCGCGGTGGACGCGGGGAACGGCTGCGGGGAGGTCCCGGGCGCGGGCTCCGCGGCGGCGGGCGGCAGCGGCTGGGGAGTTGCCGCGTCCGTCACCGGTCGGTCCGGCCGGGCTGCGGCCTGCTCCCGCCCGGATCCATCGGACCGGGAGGCGGTTCCCGCCGCCTTCGCCAGGCGTCCCACCGCGAGTCCGGCCAGCAGCGCGCCGCCCAGAAAGGTGCCGGGGCGCCGACGCGCGAATCGCTGGAGGTCGGAGACGACGCCCTGGGCCCCCTGCTTCTCCAGATAGTCGGCCGCCCGGTGTCCCTTGTCGGCTGCCTGGGCCGTGAGGCTGCGGGCCGGGGAGTCCTGCCGGGCGTTCTCGGCGAGCCCGGACAGGTCGTGCGCCCACTGCCGCAGCGCGTCGGCCGCACGCCTGGTCTGATCCTCGGCCTCGTCCACCACCCGGCTGAACACCTGGTCGATGGCGGTTCCCACCTGCTGCCGCGCCTCTCCCGCGACCGCCCTGGTCTGTTCCGCCGCGGTCCCGGCGACGTCGGTCGCCGCCTGCTTGGCCTGGCCGGCGGTCGCGCCGGCCTCCGTTATGACCTTCTCCCCGGTGGCCCCGGTGGCCCCGGTGCCGGTCTGTATGGACTCACTCATCGGCGACTTCTCCTCATCGGATGGTTCGCGTGCGGTCTCGTGCGTGCGCCGCCCGGGCGTGGGCCGCGAGCCCGCGCCGGGCACCGCACGGGACCGTCCGTCCCGCCTCGAGTGGCCATTTGTCCGTATTTAACACGTGTGTTGGGATATTAGGTGGCGCGTTCTCGACCTGAGGGGACGCCTGCCGGAACACCGCGTCAGTCCCGGCGCAGGCACTCGATCTCGTAGTCCCCGGTGTCCTCGTCGAGCGTCACGCCATGGGTCTCGCTGCGGAAGCCCGGGAAGCGGCGGTCGAAGGTCTCCAGGGCGGTGAGGTAGCGCAGGAGGGGGCCGTCGGCGGTACCGGTGGACTCGCCCGGCATCAGGACCGGGATGCCGGGCGGGGTGACGGTGACCATGGCGGCCGCCACCCGGTTCGCCGCGTCGGCGATCCTGATCCGCTCCGTGCCGCCCCGCACCAGCCGCTGGTAGCAGTGCTGCGGCGGGAACACCGGCTCCGGCAACTGCTGGAACGCGGTGTCCAGCAGCTCCACCAGGCGCGCCGAGCGCAACTGGTCGTGCATCTGCCGGCACAGTTCGCGCAGCGTCAGGCCCGAGTAGCGGCGGGGGTGCGCGGCGACGGCTTCCGGCAGGACGCGGTCCAGCGGGGCGTCGGCGTCGTAGAGGGCCTTGAAGTCCATCAGGGCGTCCAGCAGCGTGCCCCATTTGCCCTTCGTGATGCCCATGGAGAACAGGATCAGCGTGGTGTAGCTGTCGGTCTTCTCCACGACGATGTTCCGGGTGGCCAGGTACGCCGTCAGGACACGCGCCGGGATGCCCTCCTCGGCCATTTCGCCGGTTGCCGTGATGCCGGGGCAGGTCACGGTGACCTTGATCGGGTCGAGCATGCAGTGGCCCTCGGTCAGCCCGGGGAAGCCGTGCCAGGCGGCGCCCGGCTCCAGCAGCCAGCAGGACTGCGCGGTGCGCAGCAGCTCCGGCGGGGCCTCGTCGAAGGGCAGGCGCTCGCCGGTCGCCGGATCGGTGACCTCCTCCGGCTGCCAGACACCGAAGAACCACGGCGGACGGTCCCCGGCGCTCTCCGTTCGACGGCGCAGCCGCACCATCTCCTGCCGGAAGCGGATCGCCTCCGTCACCGCCTCGTCCACCAGCCACTCGCCCTGCGGGCCGTCCATCATCGCCGTGGCCACGTCCAGCGAGGCGATCATCGGATACAGCGGCGAGGTGGTGCCGTGCATCATCAGCGCCTCGTTGAAGCGGTCGTGCTCCACCGGCGCCCGGGGCGCGGGCCGCACGTGCACCATCGCCGTCTGCGACAGCGCGGCCAGCAGCTTGTGCGTCGACTGGGTCGCGAACACCGTCGGCCGGTCCGGGCCGGGGAAGGCCTCCGCGTCCACCGACATGCCGTACCGGCCGGCGTACAGCGGGTGGAAACGGGCGTACGCGAACCACGCCTCGTCGAAGTGCACCCGGGGGGTGCTCGCCGCGAGCGCCCGCGCGGCCGGCACGGCGGCGTAACTGAGGCCGTCGTAGGTGGAGTTGGTGAACACCGCGTACTGCGCCTGCCGGGACACTGCCGCCTCGGCCAGCGGGTGCGCGGCGATCCGGGCCGCGATGGCGTCCGCCGCCAGCTCGGCCGGGGGCAGCGGTCCGGCGAGGCCGTACCCGTTGCGGGTGGGCACCAGATAGACGGGCCGGGCCCCGGAGACCACCAGCCCGTGCAGCACCGACTTGTGGCAGTTGCGGTCCACCAGCGCCAGTTCGTCCCGGGTGACGCTGAAGTGGCCGACCAGGCGGTTGCAGGTGGAGTCGCCGTGCAGCACGAAGTAGGTGAGATCGGCCCCGAAGACCCGGGCCGCGTTGCGCTCCGCCTCACCGATCGGGCCGGTGTGCTCGAACAGCGAGCCCAGTTCCTCCACCGAGATCGACAGGTCGCTGCGCAGCAGCCGTTCGCCGAAGTAGTCGTGGAAGGCGCGCCCCGCCGGCGACTTGAGGAAGGCGACGCCACCGGAGTGGGCCGGGGTGTGCCAGGAGTACTCGTGGGCGTCGTCGAAGCGGCGCAACGCCCGGAAGAAGGGCGGCAGGACGTCCTCCCGGTACGCGCGGGCGGCACTGGTGATCCGGCCCGCGATGAACCCCGGCGTGTCCTCCAGCGGCCACACGTACCCGACGACCGTCTCCGACACCCACAGCGGCAGATCCCGCACGCCCTCGCCGGCCATGACCAGGAAGACCGGCAGGTCCCGGAAACGGCGCCCGATCCGCCGCAGTACGGCGGCCCCGCCGGGCAACCCTTCGGCCCCGGTGCCCGGGGTCGGCGCGCCCCCGGGCGCGGCGAGCGCGGCCCCCGGCCCGTCACCGGCGGTGCGCGCCGCACCGGAGCCGGGCAGCTCCCAGGCGACCAGCGCCGCCGCCAGCCCCGCCTCGGTACGCAGCACCGCGTCCGCGTCCTCGGCGGTGACCGCCCAGCGCACCCCGAAACCGCCCGCCTCCACGGCGTCCCGGATCTTTTGCAGCTGCTCGGCCCCTGCGCCCTCGGCGCGCGGATGCTCCGGTACCGCTACCAGGATCTTGCTGTCGGCCATCGCGCACCCTCGCCCTTCCCGGCGGCCACCCGGCCACCTCCCGGCAAGTGTCCGGGCGGCCCACCCAGGCGGGCGGCGGCCTTCGGCCGAAACCACCGTGATGACGGAAACCCCCGTCCGGGCGTTGACCCGCGGCGCGGCTACCCCAGATACACGGGCGACACGGCCGCCGTGGTGATCCGCCGAGCCGCCCCCGACCCGTCCGCCGGAACCTCGTACAGGTCGGCGCCGTAGTCGCCCGGCAGGGCGTACACGAGCGTACGGGCGTCCCGCCACACCACCTGGTCGTCCACGCTCCTCGGCTCGGCGAGCGGAGTCTCGCGCATCGTCCGCAGGTCGAGCACGTACAGATGCCAGGGGGCGTCCGCCGGCAGCCCCTCGACCCGCTTCTTGTACGCGACCCGGGTGCCGTCCGGGGACAGGGACGGGCACTCCACGTTCACGTGCAGCGTGGTGACCGTACGGCCGCGCAGGTCCCCGCGGACCAGATACGTCCGCCCCTTCGTCGCCAGCGTCGCGTAGAACGTGCGGTCGTCCGACGCGAACGTCACCCCCCAGAAGTTCACGTCCGCCGCCCGGTAGGGGCGTCCGTCCTTGACGATCCGGAAGGCCTCCAGGGACGGGATCAGCGCACCGCTGCGAACGTCCACGATCGCCGCGCGCGTGGAGAAGTGCGTACCGGCGTACGAGTCACCGCCCACGAACGCCGTCCAGGTGGCGAAGTGCCCGGTGGGGGAGACCCGGGCGCGGGACGGGATGCCCGGGACGTCGTAGCGGGCCACGGTCCGCAGGCGCGCGTCGAGGACGAGCGCGCGGTAGGTGTCCGAGACCGGCCCGTGCACCGCCTGCAGGCACACTCCGGTGCCCGAAGCGGCGTGGAAGCGCAGGCACGTTACGCCCGAGGCGGTGCGCGGGCCGGCCGGGTCGGCCGCCGGGACGCTCGTCACCTCGTCCCGGTGCGGACCCCACGCCATGGAGCGGAACAGCATGCGCCCCTGCCCGCTCAGCGTCACCGTCCCCGGCGTGACCTGCGGGCCGCCCGCCCGGGCGTGGTCGCGGCGGTCGGCCCGGGCCGAGGCGTGCAGCACGGCGGCCAGCCCGACCGCCGCCAGCACGGCGACGGCCGAGACCAGGATCAGGATGCGGCTGCGTACGGTCATGCGGTCACCGTCTCCTTCGGACGCAGGGTGAGGGAGTACGCGGCACCCGTGGTCAGTGCCACCGCCGCCCCGGCCAGTGCCGCCCGGTCGCCCCACGCCGTCCAGGCCGCGCCGAACAGCAGCGAGCAGGCGAACCGCGCCAGCGCCTGCCCGGTCTGCACCAGGGCGAGACCCGAGGAGCGCAGGGCTTCCGGGACCCCGTCCGAGGCCGCCGCCATGAGCACCCCGTCGGTGGCCGCGTAGAAGCCCCCGTGCAGGGCGAGGACGACGTACGGCAGGGCGGTGCCGTGCCAGGAGGTGAGCAGGAGCCCGTACGCGAGCAGCAGACCGCCGTGCCCGGACAGGAAGACGGTCCACCTGCCCACCCGGTCCGCGAGCCGGCCGAGCGGTACCGCGAGCAGCAGGAACGCGCCCGCCGTGCCGAGCGGCAGCAGCGTGAACCAGCGGTCGGGAACGCCGAGCCGGCGCTGGAGCAGCAGGTAGACGAAGGAGTCGCTGACCGTGGCGAGGCCCAGCAGCAGCGCGCAGACGGTGATCCGGCGCAGCTCACGGCGGCGCAGCAGCCCCACGGCGGCCCGCAGGGTGGGCCGTTCGGCCGGAGCCGGCCCGCCCCTGCCTCCCGGGACGAACAGCACCAGCACCAGAACTCCCAGCACGGCCACACAGAAGCTGACGGTGAACACCGCGTCGTAGCCGTCCACGGTGGCCCGCAGGATCAGGAACGCCACCAGCGGGCCGAACAGGGCGCCCGCGGTGTCCATCGCGCGATGCACCCCGAAGGCCCGGCCACGGGACTCGGGCGTGCTCGCCAGCGAGATCAGCGCGTCCCGTGGAGCCGTCCGCAGCCCCTTCCCCGTCCGGTCGGCGGCGAGGACCAGGCCGATCGGGGTGAGCGAATGAGCGACCAGCAGCAGCGGCTTGCACACCGCGGACACGGCGTACCCGAATCCCGCGACCCACTTGTGCCGTCCGCCGCCCCGGTCGGCGAGATGCCCGCCCACGAGCCGGACGAGTGCCGAGAACCCGTTGTAGACGCCGTCCAGCAGCCCGAAGCCCAGCGGGGAGAGGCCGAGCCCGGTCACCAGGTACAACGGCAGTACGGCCGTGACCATCTCGGACGAGACGTCGGTGACCAGGCTGACCGTCCCGAGGGCGAGGACGGTGGGCGCGACCGCGGCACGGCGCCGCCCGGCGGGAGGCCGGACGGCACCGTCAGCGGACGTACGCGCGCGGCTGTCCGCTACGTACACGTCAGGACGCCCAGATGCCGGTGATGTCCTTGGCGCTGGCCGCGTTGCCCGCGTGCGTGGTCAGACCCTGGGTGTCCTCCAGGGTGCGCAGCAGGTCGTAGTGGTTGTACGTGGTGGAGCCGGACGACCCCGGCGTGACCGGCCGGCCGTACAGGACCGTCGGGATCCGGTTGCCGCTGAGCCGGTTGTCCTCGTCGAAGGTGACGACGAGCAGGCTGTTGTGGGTCTTGGCCCAGGTCGCGTACGCGCCCAGGTTGTTCTTCAGCCAGGTGTCACCGGTGGACACCGAGCAGTCGTGCATGTCGCTGCACAGGTTCGGGACCACGAACGACATCTGGGGCAGGGTCGAGTAGTCCGTCGGGAACTGGGCGAACGTCTTCGCGCTCGACGTCGGTACGTTGCCGAACCCGAACCAGGGGTTGTGCTTGCGCGCGTACGTGCCGCTGCTGCACGTGGTGGAGCCCTGACTCGGCAGGGTCTCGTTGTAGCTGGCCCAGCTGCGCCCGGCGGCGATCACCTCGGACGCGAGATTGGGCGCGGACGAGAAGCCCGGGGTGTAGCAGCTGTCGTCCGTGACGCCCTGCGTCGAACCGGAGAACAGGGCGAAGTAGTTCGGCTGGCTCGGGTGGGTCTGGGCGTACGACTGGGTGAGATTGGCGCCGCCGGACTTCAACGAGTTGATGTACGGCGCGCTGGAGGAGCCGATGACCTGGCTGTAGGCGTGGTTCTCGAACACCACCACGACGACGTGATCAGGACTGGGCACGGAGCCCGCGGCGTGCGCGGACTCGCCGCCGAGCCCGGCCCACAGCCCGATTGCGGTTGCGGCGAGGGCCGTTGCGGACGCCACGACGGTACGGGCACGGCGGTACACGGAACTGCCGGACACATCAACCTCCGGGGTGGGGGAGATACGGGGCGGGCGGTGCGGACAGAGCATGCGCACGCCAACATTCCGGTGGCCGACGTGAGCCGACCCCGTGGGTGAAGACCCGATGAACGGCGGGTACTCACGCCCGCATGACGCGGATTCTCGTGGGCACATGCGGCTGGACCGACCCGGCACTGCTCCGGAGCGGCTGGTACCCACCCGGCCACCGCACCCCCGAGGGACGCCTGCGCCACTACGCGACCCGCTTCCCCGCGGTCGAAGCGGACTCCCCCTACTACGCCCTCCCGACAGCCCGCACCACCCAGCTCTGGGCGGACCGCACGCCCCCAGGCTTCCGCTTCGACGTCAAGGCGTTCTCCCTCCTCACCGGCCACCCCACCCGCCCGTCCGCCCTCCCCGCGGACCTCCGCGGCCACCCCCGCGACGAGGGCCTGCTCACGGAGACCTGGACCCGCTACGCCGAAGCGCTCACCCCCCTCCGCCGGTCCGGCCGCCTGGGCACCCTCCTCTTCCAGTACCCGCCCTCCCTGACCCCCGGCCCCGCGGCGGAGACCTTCATCCGTGCCGCCCGGGAACGCGCCCGCGACTGGCCGTTCGCCGTGGAGTTCCGCAACCCCGCCTGGTGGCGCACCGACCGCACGACCGCGTTCCTCAGGGACCTGAACGCCACCGCCGTAGCCGTGGACACCCCCCAGGGCCTGCCCACCTCCCTCCCCCCGGTCACCCCCGTGACCACCCCCCACCTGTCCCTGATCCGCTTCCACGGCCGCAGCCCCCACTGGGGCACGGGCACCAAGGAGGACCGCTTCCGCCACACCTACGCCCCTGAGGAACTCAGGGCCTGGCTGCCCCGCGTCCGCGCCCTGGCGGAGGCGACCGAAGAGATCCACATCCTGTTCAACAACTGCTGCGCCGACGCGGCACCGAAGGCGGCGCAGACCATGCACCACCTCCTGGCCACGCTGCCCCACCAGCGCAACCACGACGCCGCGCGGGCCAGTTCGGCCGGCACCTGAGGCAACGGCGGGTGCGTCACCCGAACGGCCCTCCGCCTCGGGCACGGTGCGGTCGCGTACGGCGGGAAGGGGCGTGCCGGGTGGTGTCCGCCCGCAGCGGCCGGAGCCCGACACGCCCCGGAACCACGCAGGAACCCCCGGCACGCCCCGGAGCCGCCACGGAGTGACCCGCGGCGGCCCGGAACCGGGGGCGCCACCGGAAGTCACCCGGAGCCACCCCCAGCTCCCCGCCCCCACTGCGGTTAGGCTCTGGCCAGGACGACCTTGATCCGACGTACAAGGGGAGGCCGAGCATGACGCCGGGGCGCCGAAGCAGCACCTTCACCCGTCTGCTCCGGCACGGCTTCACCGACCCCTCCGCCGCCGAGCGCCTCCTGGACAGCCCCGAGCTGGCCCCCGTCCGCGACGACCCGGTCCTCCTGGAGGCCCTCGGCGCCACCGCCGATCCCGACCTCGCCCTGCACGGCCTGGTCCGCCTCCTGGAGGCCCAGAACGGCCCCACCGCCCACCGCGAACTGCTCGACACCCTGATAGCGGCCAAGCCCCTCCGCGACCGCCTCCTGGGCGTTCTCGGCGCCTCCGCCGCGCTCGCCGACCACCTCACCCGCCACCCCACGGACTGGCAGGCCCTGGTCACCTACGAGCCCCGCGACCTCCACCCCGGCGTGCTGGAGTTCGAGCGCGGCCTCGCCGAGGCCACCGACCCCGTCTCCCTCCGCGTCGCCTACCGCCGCTGCCTGCTGTCCATCGCGGCCCGGGACGTCTGCGGCACCACGGACGTCGCCGAGACGGCGGCCGAACTCGCGGACCTCGCCACCGCCACCCTCCGCGCCGCCCTGGCCATCGCGACGGCCGCGGCCCCGGAGGACGCCGCGGCCTGCCGCCTCGCGGTGATCGCGATGGGCAAGTGCGGCGGCCACGAGCTGAACTACGTCTCCGACGTGGACGTGATCTTCGTGGCCGAGGCAGCCGACGGCACCGCCGAGGCCAAGGCGCTCGGATCCGCCACGAAGCTCGCCTCGCACCTCATGCGGATCTGCTCCGAGACGACCGTCGAGGGTTCCATCTGGCCGGTGGACGCCAACCTCCGCCCCGAGGGCCGCAACGGCCCCCTCGTCCGCACCCTCAGCAGCCACCTCGCCTACTACCAGCGCTGGGCCAAGACGTGGGAGTTCCAGGCCCAGCTCAAGGCCCGCCCGGTGGCCGGCGACCCGGACCTCGGCCAGGCGTACATCGACGCGCTGGAACCCCTCGTGTGGAAGGCGGCGGAGCGCGAGAACTTCGTCGCGGACGTCCAGAAGATGCGCCGCCGGGTGGTGGAGAACATCCCCGCGGCCGAGATCGAAAGAGAACTCAAACTGGGCCCGGGCGGCCTGCGCGACGTCGAATTCGCCGTCCAGCTCCTCCAGCTGGTGCACGGCCGCACCGACCCCTCCCTCCGCAGCGGCACCACCCTGGACGCCCTCCAGGCCCTGGCCGCCGGCGGCTACGTCGGCCGCGAGGACGCCGCCCGCCTCGACGAGGCGTACCGCTTCCTGCGCTCCATGGAGCACCGCATCCAGCTCTACCGGCTGCGCCGCACCCACCTCGTCCCCGAGGCGGAACCGGACCTGCGCCGCCTCGGCCGCTCCCTCGGCCTGCGCACCGACCCGGTGGCCGGCCTGCACCGCGAGTGGAAGCGGCACACGGGTGTCGTACGGCGGCTGCACGAGAAGCTCTTCTACCGCCCGCTGCTCGACGCGGTGGCCCAGCTGGCGCCCGGCGAGGCCCGCCTGCGCCCCGAGGCGGCCCGCGAACGCCTGGTCGCCCTCGGTTACGCCGACCCGGCCGCGGCCCTGCGCCACCTCGAAGCGCTGGCCTCCGGAGTGACCCGCAAGGCGGCGATCCAGCGCACCCTGCTGCCGGTGCTGCTGGGCTGGTTCGCCGACTCGGCGGAGCCCGACGCGGGCCTGCTGAACTTCCGCAAGGTCTCCGACGCCCTCGGCAAGACCCCCTGGTACCTCCGGCTCCTCAGGGACGAGGGCGCGGCGGCCGAGAACCTGGCCCGGGTGCTGTCGGCGGGCCGCCTCGCCCCCGACCTGCTGATGCGCGCCCCCGAGGCGGTGGCGCTGCTCGGCGAGGGCGACGGCGGTGGACTGGAGCCCCGCGGCCGCGCCCAGCTCGAGCAGGAGATCCTCGCCGCCGTCGGCCGCGCGGAGAATGCCGAGCAGGGCGTCACCGCGGCCCGTGGCGTGCGCCGCCGCGAGCTGTTCCGCACCGCCGCCGCCGACATCGTCGGCTCCTACGGCACCGAGGCGAGCCCGGTCGAGGCCGACCAGGGCGCCCTGGTGGACCGGGTCGGCGCGGCCGTCTCCGACCTCACCGCGGCCACCCTCGCCGGCACGCTGCGCGCGGTCGTACGCGAAGGCTGGGGCGACACCCTGCCCACCCGGTTCGCGATCATCGGGGTGGGCCGCTTCGGCGGCCACGAGCTGGGCTACGGCTCCGACGCGGACGTGCTGTTCGTGCACGAGCCGCAGGACGGCGTGGACGAGCAGGAGGCGTCCGCCGCCGCCCACAAGGTCGTCGCCGAGATGCGCCGCCTGCTGCAACTGCCCAGCGCCGACCCGCCGTTGCTCATCGACGCCGACCTGCGCCCGGAGGGCAAGTCGGGTCCGCTGGTACGCACCCTGAAGTCGTACGAGGCCTACTACCGCCGCTGGTCCCTGGTCTGGGAGTCGCAGGCGCTGCTACGGGCCGAGCCGGTCGCCGGTGACGAGGACCTCGGCCGCCGCTTTACCGAGCTGATCGACCCGCTGCGCTATCCGGCGCAGGGGCTCGACGAGGACGCCGTCCGCGAGATCCGCCGGCTGAAGGCCCGTATGGAGTCCGAGCGCCTGCCGCGCGGCGCCGACCCCAAGCTGCACACCAAGCTGGGCCCCGGCGGCCTGTCGGACGTCGAGTGGACCGTGCAGCTGTTCCAGCTCCGGCACGGCCACCAGGTGCCCGGCCTGCGCACCGCCCGCACCCGACAGGCCCTGTCCGCGGTGCGGGCGGCCGGGCTGCTGAGCACCGAGGAGACGGAGATCCTGGACGAGGCGTGGGTGCTGGCCACCCGGGTGCGCAACGCGGTCATGCTGGTCCGCGGCCGGGCCGGGGACACGTTCCCCACCGAGCCCCGCGAGCTGGCCGCGGTGGGCCGCTACCTGGGCTACGGCGCCGGGCACGCCGGCGACATGCTGGACGCCTACCGCCGTACCACGCGCCGGGCGCGGACGGTGGTGGAGGAGCTGTTCTACGGCAACGGGGCCTGAGCCGGCGACGGGGCCTGAGCCGGCCGCGGCGTCCGGGCCGGCGCCGGCCTCGGCAGGGCGTGGGGCAGCGCGCCGTACCAGAGCCGGGCGACCGCGAAGCCGAAGGTCAGGCAGAGGACGCCGCCCACCGCGTCCAGCCAGAAGTGGTTGGCCGTGGCGACGATCACCAGCAGGGTGACCGCCGGATACAGCAGGCCCAGCACCCGCGCCCACGGCACCGACGCCAGCGCGAAGATCGTCAGCCCGCACCACAGTGACCAGCCGATGTGCATCGACGGCATCGCCGCGTACTGGTTGGACATGTGCTTGAGGTCGCCGGAGGCCATCGAGCCCCAGGTGTGGTGCACCATCACGGTGTCCACGAAGTGCCCGCCGCGCATCAACCGGGGCGGCGCGAGTGGGAACAGATAGTAACCGACCAGGGCCACACCCGTGGTCGCGAACAGGACCAGTCGGGCCGCCGCGTACCGGCCGGGATGCCACCGGTACAGCCACACCAGCACGCCCAGCGTGATGACGAAGTGCAAGGTGGCGTAGTAGTAGTTCATGCCCACGATCAGCCAACTCACCGAGTTGAGGCTGTGGTTCACCGATCGTTCGACGGCGATGCCCAGATCGTGCTCGACGCGCCAGATCCAGTCCGCGTTGCGCAGCGCGGCGCCCCGCTGCTCCGGGACGGCGTTGCGGATCAGTGAGTACGTCCAGTAACTCACCGCGATCAGAAGGATCTCGAACCACAACCTGGGCCGCCGCGGACGGCGCATCCGGACCAGCACGCCCTGTCCGACCTCGCCCGTGACGGCCCGCGGATCGGCCACCTCCTCGCGACCTTCCGGCTCTGTCACGGTCGAGTCACTCATAGGCATCAAGTCTGCCAGACAAGGCTTCCTGGCCCGATCATCCCAAGGTCGGGTCCGCCGTGCACCTTCTACGACGTACGGACGACATGCGGCGCCGAAGCGGTCGAACCGCGCACCACCAGTTCCGGCATGAACACGAACTCGCTGTGCGGCGCGGGCGTCCCGCCGATCTCCTCCAGCAGCGTGCGCACCGCCGCCTGCCCCATCGCCGGGACCGGCTTGCGCACCGTGGTCAGCGGCGGGTCGGTGAAGGCGATGAGCGGGGAGTCGTCGAACCCGACCACCGACACGTCCCGCGGCACCTCCAGGCCCCGCTGCCGGGCCGCCCGTATCGCCCCCAGGGCCATCATGTCGCTGGCGCAGACCACCGCCGTGCAGTCCCGCTCGATCAGCGCGGTCGCGGCCGCCTGACCGCCCTCCAGCGTGTACAGCGAGTGCTGGACCAGCTCGGTCTCCACCGTCTGCGCGGCCAGCCCCAGCTGGTCCTGCATCGCGCGCACGAAGCCCTCGATCTTGCGCTGCACCGGCACGAACCGCTTCGGCCCGAGGGCGAGCCCGATCCGGGTGTGCCCCAGGGACACCAGGTGGGTCACCGCGAGCGTCATCGCCGCCCGGTCGTCGGGGGAGATGAACGGCGCCTGCACCTTCGGCGAGAACCCGTCCACCAGCACGTAGGGCACGCCCTGCGCGCGCAGCCGGTCGTAGCGCTGCATGTCGGCGGTGGTGTCCGCGTGCAGTCCGGAGACGTAGATGATCCCCGCGACCCCGCGGTCCACGAGCATCTCGGTCAGCTCGTCCTCGGTCGACCCGCCCGGGGTCTGCGTGGCGAGCACCGGTGTGTAGCCCTGGCGGGTCAGCGCCTGGCCGATGACCTGGGCCAGGGCCGGGAATATGGGGTTCTCCAGCTCCGGTGTGATCAGGCCCACCAGGCCCTCGCTGCGCTGCCGCAGCCGTACCGGGCGCTCGTAGCCGAGCACGTCCAGCGCGGCGAGCACGGACTGGCGGGTGGTGGCGGCGACGCCCGGCTTCCCGTTGAGGACGCGGCTGACGGTCGCTTCGCTCACCCCCGCCTGCGCAGCGATGTCCGCAAGCCGTGTGGTCACGGCACTGGACTGTACCGGTCGCCTGCCTCCTTGCACACCGACCGGACGCCGTGCGCGGGCGGCCGAACGGCCTGCCGTGGGTTGCTGCCTCATCGCGCTCCCTCGGATTCATGGTGGCAAGAGCTTGCAGAGTCTTGCACAACTGCCGCACTCACCGCTCAACACCGTCACTGAGCGGTTTCGTCACGGTCGCCGACCGATCACGGGCGGGTAACCATCGTGTTCCCTTGCGCTTTTTTTCTGCAAGGTCTTTCGCAACGCTTACATGGCTGTTACGTTCCCACTCGCCCGGCGGCCGCAAAGGCGCAGTCGGCATCACTCGGGCTTAACCCTCAAGGAGAACTCATGCGGCGTGGCATAGCGGCCTCCGCGCTGGTGGCGTCCCTCGCCCTCACGGCGACGGCGTGCGGCGGGAGCGACAGCGACAGCGGAAAGTCGGACGGCCCGGTCACCATCACCTGGTGGGACACCTCCAACGCCACCAATGAGGCACCGACGTACCAGGCCCTGGTCAAGCAGTTCGAGGCTGCCAACAAGGACATCAAGGTCAAGTACGTCAACGTCCCCTTCGACCAGGCGCAGAACAAGTTCGACACGGCCGCCGGTGCCAAGGGCGCCCCGGACGTGCTGCGCTCCGAGGTCGGCTGGACCCCCGCCTTCGCCAAGAAGGGCTACTTCCTGCCGCTGGACGGCACCGAGGCCCTCGCCGACCAGGCCAAGTTCCAGCCGAACCTGATCAAGCAGGCCCAGTACGAGGGCAAGACCTACGGCGTGCCGCTGGTCACCGACACCCTGGCCCTCGTGTACAACAAGGCCCTGTTCAAGAAGGCCGGCATCGCCGAGGCCCCCAAGACCTGGGACGAGCTGAAGTCCGACGCCGCGAAGATCGCCGCCAAGGCCAAGGTCGACGGCTACTGGGGCTCCACCCAGGCCTACTACGCCCAGACCTTCCTCTACGGCGAGGGCACCGACACCGTCGACGTCTCCGCCAAGAAGATCACCGTCGACTCGCCGGCCGCCAAGAAGGCGTACGGCACCTGGCTGAGCACGTTCTCCGGCAAGGGCCTGCACAAGGCCGACACCACCGCCGACGCCTACGCCCACATCCAGGACGCGTTCGTCAACGGCAAGGTCGCCGCGATCATCCAGGGCCCCTGGGAGATCACGAACTTCTACAAGGGCAGCGCCTTCAAGGACAAGTCCAACCTCGGCATCGCCACCGTCCCGGCCGGTTCCACCGGCAAGGCGGGCGCCCCGACCGGCGGCCACAACCTCTCGGTCTACGCCGGCTCCGACCAGGCCCACCAGGCCGCGGCGCTGAAGTTCCTGAAGTTCATGACCTCGGCGAAGTCCCAGGAGACCATCGCCCTGAAGAACTCCACGCTGCCCACCCGTGACGACGCCTACACCGCCCAGGTCAAGGCCGACCCCGGCATCGCCGGCTACCAGGGCGTCCTCGCCGCCGCCCAGCCCCGCCCGGCGCTGCCCGAGTACAGCTCCCTGTGGGGTCCGCTCGACACCGAGCTGCCGAAGATCGCCGGCGGCAAGGAGTCGCTCGACAAGGGCCTGAGCAACGCCGAGCTGGCCATCGCCAAGCTGGTGTCCGGCTTCAGCAAGTGAGCCCGGGTGGCCGTCGGATCCTCCCTGTAGAAGAAGGGGGGGAAGGATCCGACGGCCACCGCCCTGCGCCCAGCCCAACTCCTTGATCCAATGAAGGTGTCGAACCATGACAGTCGCCATCGACCGCGCGACCGGCAAGCGCCGCGGTGACCGCGCGCCTCGGCCCGGGCTGGGGCAGCGCCTGAAGAACGGCTTCCACAAGCACTGGTACGCCTACGCGATGATCGCCCCGGTGGTCGTCGTGCTCGGCGGGCTCGTGGGCTATCCGCTGCTGCGCGGCTTCTACCTCACCCTCACCGACGCCAACAGCCTCAACTCGGCGCGCACGATCGGCGTCAACCACATCGACGCCACCTACAAGTTCATCGGCCTGGACAACTACCAGGACATCCTGTTCGGCCCGACGGCGTACGACCGGTTCTGGTCGCACTTTCTGTGGACCGTCTTCTGGACGGCCGCCTGTGTGGTCCTGCACTACGCGATCGGCCTCGGCCTCGCGCTCATGCTCAACCAGAAGCTGCGCGGCCGCACCTTCTACCGGCTGATCCTCGTCCTGCCCTGGGCCGTGCCGACCTTCGTCACCGTCTTCTCCTGGCGGATCATGCTCGCCGACTCCGGCGTGATCAACCAGCTCCTCGACGCCCTCCACCTGCCCCAGCCGCAGTGGCTGGAGGACACCTTCTGGCAGCGGTTCGCCGCGATCATGGTCAACACCTGGTGCGGTGTCCCCTTCATGATGCTCTCGCTGCTCGGCGGACTGCAGTCCATCGACTCCTCGCTGTACGAGGCCGCCGAGATGGACGGCGCGAGCGCCTGGCAGCGCTTTCGGCACGTGACCCTGCCGGGTCTGCGCTCGGTCAGCTCCACCGTCGTCCTGCTGGGCATCATCTGGACCTTCAACCAGTTCGCGATCATCTTCCTGCTGTTCGGCCCCACCAGCGCGCCCGACGCCCAGATCCTCGTCACCTGGGCCTACTACCTGGGCTTCGGACAGCAACCGCGTGATTTCGCCCAGTCCGCCGCGTACGGCGTGCTGCTGCTGTCGATCCTGACCGTGTTCACCTCCTTCTACTTCCGCTGGCTGAAGCGCAATGACCAGCTCGCCGTCTGACGCCGCAGGAGCCGCCGCCATGAGCACCACGACCCTCGACAAGACACGGACGGAGCCGGCCCCCGTCCCGCAGCCCCGGCGCCGCACCCGCCGGCGGGGCGAGCGCGGCCCGCTCGGCGCCGCCCTCCTGCACGGCGGCCTCGCCGTGGCGAGCCTGATCGCGCTGGCCCCGGTGGCCTGGCTGTTCTTCCTGTCCCTCGGCCCGGACAAGGACGACTACCTGCACCCCGGCAAGATCGCGGGCAAGCTGACCTTCTCGAACTACAGCTTCGTGCTGCAGCACACCGCCTTCTTCGACTGGTTCAAGTCGACGATGATCGTGGCCCTCGGCACCACCCTGATCGGTGTCCTCGTCGCCGCCACCACCGGCTACGCGGTCTCGCGCATGCGCTTCCCGGGCTACAAGTCGCTGATGTGGGTACTGCTGCTCACCCAGGCCTTCCCGATCGCCATCCTGATCGTGCCGATGTACGAGATCTTCAGCGAACTCGGCCTCATCGACACCTACTGGTCGCTGATCGTCATCAACTGCACCACGGCCGTGCCCTACAGCGCCTGGCTGCTCAAGGGGTACTTCGACACCATCCCCTTCGAGATCGACGAAGCGGGACGCGTGGACGGGCTCAGCCCCTTCGGCACCTTCTTCCGGCTGGTCCTCCCGCTGGCCCGCCCGGGGCTGGCCGTGGCCGCCTTCTACAACTTCATCACCGCCGTCGGCGAGGTGGCCTTCGCGACCACCTTCCTGCTGGACGACTCGAAGTACACCTTCGCCGTCGGTCTGCAGAGCTTCGTCAGCGAGCACGACGCCCAGTGGAACTACATGGCCGCCACCGCGGTGCTGATCGCGATACCCGTGTCCGTGTTCTTCTACCTCGTCCAGAAGAACCTCGTCACCGGTCTCACCGCCGGCGGCACGAAGGGCTGACGCCCTCCCGAGGAAAGAGGCTCCCGCGCGCCCGACCGCGCGGGTAGGCGGCCGCGGTGCCCATCCGACCCCGCCGACACCGCGGCCGCCTCGCACACCCCGGTCCCCGCATCCGCCGCCGTACCCATGTCCACCATGACCCGAACCTCTTTACGCACCAAGGACGCCATGAGCCAGCAGCACCCTGCAGCCCCGGCCACCGACTCCGCCGTCGCCACCGTCGCCTCGCACCGCGACTGGTGGCGGGACGCGGTCATCTACCAGGTCTATCCGCGCAGCTTCGCCGACAGCAACGGCGACGGCATGGGCGACCTGGAGGGCGTACGCTCCCGCCTGCCCTACCTGCGCGACCTCGGCGTCGACGCCGTGTGGCTCAGCCCCTTCTACGCCTCCCCGCAGGCCGACGCGGGCTACGACGTCGCCGACTACCGCGCCGTCGACCCCATGTTCGGCAACCTGCTCGACGCCGACGCGCTGATCCGCGACGCCCACCAGCTGGGCCTGCGCATCATCGTCGACCTGGTCCCCAACCACTCCTCCGACCAGCACGAGTGGTTCAAACGCGCCCTCGCCGAGGGCCCCGGCTCCCCGTTGCGCGAGCGCTACCACTTCCGCCCCGGCAAGGGGAAGAAGGGTGAACTTCCGCCCAACGACTGGGAGTCCATCTTCGGCGGCCCGGCCTGGACCCGGGTCACGGAACCCGACGGCAGGCCCGGCGAGTGGTACCTCCACCTCTTCGCCCCCGAGCAGCCCGACTTCAACTGGGACCACCCGGCCGTCGGCGACGAGTTCCGCTCCATCCTGCGCTTCTGGCTGGACATCGGCGTGGACGGCTTCCGCATCGACGTGGCCCACGGCCTGGTGAAGGCCGACGGCCTGCCCGACCTCGGCAGCCACGACCAGCTCAAGCTGCTGGGCAACGATGTCATGCCGTTCTTCGACCAGGACGGCGTGCACGCGATCTACCGCCAGTGGCGCCGGATCCTGGACGAGTACTCGGGCGAGCGCATCTTCGTCGCCGAGGCCTGGACCCCGACGGTCGAGCGCACCGCACACTACGTGCGCCCCGACGAACTCCACCAGGCCTTCAACTTCCAGTACCTGTCGACGGAGTGGGACGCGGACGAACTCCGCACGGTCATCGACCGCACCCTGGAGGCCATGCGCCCGGTCGGCGCCCCCGCCACCTGGGTGCTCTCCAACCACGACGTCACCCGCCACGCCACCCGCTTCGCCAACCCCCCGGGCCTGGGCACCCAGATCCGCACCGCGGGGGACCGCGCACTGGGCCTGCGCAGGGCCAGGGCCGCCACGCTGCTGATGCTGGCGCTGCCCGGCTCGGCGTACATCTACCAGGGCGAGGAACTCGGCCTCCCGGACGTCGTGGACCTGCCCGACGAGGTGCGCCAGGACCCGGCCTACTTCCGCGGCGCGGGCCAGGACGGCTTCCGCGACGGCTGCCGGGTGCCGATCCCGTGGACCCGTACGGGCTCGTCGTACGGCTTCGGCAGCGGCGGAAGCTGGCTGCCCCAGCCGTCGGCCTGGGCCGAGCTGAGCGTCGAGGCACAGACGGGAGCGCCCGGCTCGACCCTGGAGCTGTACCGCGCCGCGCTGAGCGTGCGCCGGTCGCAGCCCGACCTGGGTGCGGGCGACGCGGTGGAGTGGCTGCGGGCGCCGGGGGGCGTCCTGGCCTTCCGGCGCGGGGAGTTCGTGTGCGTCGCGAACACCACGGGCGAGTCGGTGACGACCCCGGCGTACGGCCGCGTCCTGCTCACCAGCGGTGAGGTGACGGAAGCCGACGGCGAGGCGAAGGTCCCCGCGGACACCACTGTCTGGTGGTCGACCGCGGGCTGACCGTCCCGCTGAAACTTCTTGCATCAACTTCACACCGGCCCGCTGCCTTTCAGGCGGCGGGCCTTTAACATCTGCGTCACCGCAAGCTTGCTGAAACATTGCAGCAAGCGCCTTCAACGTCGAAGGACCCCACATGGCGCGCAGCATCCTCCCCACGGCGGTCGCCCTCACGGCCGTCGCCCTGGTTGGCATGAACCCGACTGCCGCCGAGGCCTCACCGCCCGGCACCAAGGACGTCACCGCCGTCCTCTTCGAGTGGAACTACGCCTCGGTCGCCAAGGAGTGCACCAGCACCCTCGGCCCGGCCGGCTACGGATACGTCCAGGTCTCCCCGCCCGCCGAGCACATACAGGGCGCGCAGTGGTGGACGTCGTACCAGCCGGTCTCCTACAAGATCGCGGGCCGCCTCGGCGACCGCGCGGCGTTCCGGAACATGGTGAACACCTGCCACGCGGCCGGGGTGAAGGTCGTGGTCGACACGGTCGTCAACCACATGTCGGCGGGCAGCGGCACGGGCACCGGCGGCTCGTCGTACACGAAGTACGACTACCCGGGCCTGTACTCCGGCTACGACTTCGACGACTGCACCTCCCAGGTGACGAACTACGCCGACCGCTGGAACGTCCAGCACTGCGAACTCGTCGGCCTGGCCGACCTGGACACGGGCGAGGAGTACGTCCGCAAGACCATCGCCGGCTATATGAACGACCTGCTGACGCTGGGCGTGGACGGCTTCCGCATCGACGCGGCCAAGCACATCCCGGCCGCCGACCTCGCCAACATCAAGAGCCGCCTGTCGAACCCCGCCGCCTACTGGAAGCAGGAGGTCATCTACGGCGCGAACGAGGCCGTCCAGCCGTCCGAGTACACCGGCAACGGAGACGTCCAGGAGTTCCGCTACGCCTACGACCTCAAGCGGGTCCTCACCAGCGAGAAGCTGGCGTACCTGAGCAACTACGGCGAGGGCTGGGGCTACCTGAGCAGCGCGGCGGCCGGGGTCTTCGTGGACAACCACGACACCGAGCGCAACGGCAGCACCCTGAACTACAAGTCCGGCGCCGACTACACCCTCGCCAACGTCTTCATGCTGGCCTGGCCCTACGGCGCTCCCGACATCAACTCCGGCTACGAGTGGTCGGACGCCGACGCGGGCCCGCCCAACGGCGGCAAGGTCAACGCCTGCTGGCAGGACGGCTGGAAGTGCCAGCACGCCTGGCCGGAGATCAGGTCCATGGTCGCCTTCCGCAACGCGACCCGCGGCCAGGCGGTCTCGAACTGGTGGGACAACGGCAACAACGCGATCGCGTTCGGCCGGGGCGGCAAGGGCTTCGTGGCGATCAACCACGAGAACGGCAGCCTGACCAGGACGTACCAGACGTCCCTGCCCGCGGGCACGTACTGCAACGTCCAGAACAACACGACGGTGACCGTGAACTCCAGCGGACAGTTCACCGCCACCCTGGGCGCCGACACGGCTCTGGCGGTCTACGCCGGCAAGTCGAGCTGCTGAGCGGCCCGCTGGACGGGCGTGAAACCTCTTTCCGATGGTTTCAAGCCTCTTGCTGAAATCCTTTCGTCGGCGGTACGGTCGCGCGGGCGCCCGGCAGCGCAGCCGTGCCGCGGCGATGGGGTCGGACCCGAAAGAGCCGTAGATCGCAAGGAGTTACCGCCTGTGATACCGAGATGGACGGCGCCCCGCACGCGCCGTACCCCGCATCGCAGAAGGGCCGCGGCCGTCACGGTCGCCGCCCTCACGGCCGCCCTCGTGCAGCCCCTCGCGGCGCATGCCGCCGCCCCGCCCGCGCCCCCGTCCGACGCGAAACTCGCCGCCGCACCCGCCCGGCACGACGACACCCGCGAGCAGTTCTACTTCGTCATGCCGGACCGTTTCGCCAACGGGGACACCACCAACGACAAGGGCGGACTCACGGGCTCACGCCTCAGCACCGGCTACGACCCCGCCGACAAGGGCTTCTACCAGGGCGGTGACCTCAAGGGCCTGACGAAGCGGCTGGACTACATCAAGGGGCTCGGCACCACCGCCATCTGGCTGGCCCCGATCTTCGAGAACCGCCCGGTGCAGGGCACCGGAGCCAACGCCTCCGCCGGCTACCACGGGTACTGGATCACCGACTTCACCCGGGTCGACCCGCACTTGGGCACCAACGACGACCTCAAGTCCCTCATCTCCAAGGCGCACGCCAAGGGCATGAAGGTCTTCTTCGACGTCATCACCAACCACACCGCCGACGTCGTGGACTACAACGAGAAGTCCTACGGCTACCTGTCCAAGGGGGCCTTCCCCTACCTGACGAAGGACGGCAAGCCGTTCGACGACGCCGATCACGCCGACGGCAGCCGCACGTTCCCGACCGTCGACGCCGGTTCCTTCCCTTACACCCCGAAGGTCACGAGCGGGAGCAAGGTCCCGGCCTGGCTCAACGACCCGGCGATGTACCACAACCGCGGCGACTCGACGTACGCCGGCGAGTCCACCACGTACGGAGACTTCTCCGGCCTCGACGACCTGTGGACCGAGCGTCCCGAGGTCGTGCACGGCATGGAGAAGATCTACCAGCGCTGGGTGAAGGACTTCCGTATCGACGGGTTCCGCATCGACACCGTCAAGCACGTGAACATGGAGTTCTGGACCCAGTGGGCGACCGCGCTGGACGCGTACGCGGGGGCGCACGGGCGGAAGAACTTCTTCATGTTCGGCGAGGTCTACTCCGCCGACACCTCCGTCACCGCCCCGTACGTCACCCAGGGCCGCCTGGACGCCACCCTCGACTTCCCCTTCCAGGACGCGGCCCGCGCCTACGCCTCCCAGGGCGGCAGCGCGCGGAAGCTGGCGAGCGTCTTCGGTGACGACTACCGGTACACGACCGACAAGGCCAACGCGTACGAGCAGGTCACCTTCCTCGGCAACCACGACATGGGCCGCATCGGGTACTTCCTCAAGCAGGACAACCCCGGGGCGACCGACGCCGAGATCCTCGCCAAGGACAGGCTCGCCAACGAGCTGATGTTCCTCAGCCGCGGCAACCCGGTCGTCTACTACGGCGACGAGCAGGGCTTCACCGGCTCCGGCGGCGACAAGGACGCCCGCCAGACCATGTTCGCCTCCAAGGTCGCCGACTACCTCGACGACGACGAGATCGGAACCGACCGCACCCACGCGAGCGCCGCCTACGACACGAAGGCCCCGCTGTACCGGCAGATCGCCGCGCTCGCGAAGCTCCGCAAGGCCAACCCGGCCCTGACCGACGGAGTGCAGATCGAGCGGTACGCGGCCGACGGCGCGGGCGTGTACGCGTTCACCCGTACGGACGCCTCGACCGGCCAGGAGTACGTCGTCGCGTTCAACAACGCCGACGAGGCGAAGACGGCGACCTTCGCGACCGGCTCGGCGGGCATGCCGTACCGGGGGATCTACGGCACCACCGACTCCGCGAGGACGGACGGGGACAAGAAGCTCACCGTCACCGTCCCGGCCGGCTCCGCCGTCGTCTACCAGGCCGCCGGCGCCCTCGAGAAGCCCGCCACCACGCCGACCCTCACCCTGAAGGCGCCCGCCGCCGGAGCCACCGGGACGGTCGGTCTGGAAGCCGACGTCGACGGCGGTCAGCTGAACCGGGTCGTCTTCGCCGCCCAGGTCGGCAACGGCACGTGGAAGACGCTCGGCTCCGCCGACCACGCCCCCTACCAGGTCACCCAGACCCTCGGCAAGGACGTGCCCGCCGGCACCGCCCTGCGCTACAAGGCCGTCGTGATCGACTCGGCCGGACGCACCGCGAGCGCCACGGCGAGCAGCACCACCGGCACCCCGCCCGCGCCCGAGGTCCCCACGGCCTCCTCCCGGGACTACGCGATCGTCCACTACAAGCGCGCGGACGGCGACTACGCCGACTGGGGGCTGTACGCCTGGGGCGACCTCGCCGACGGCGAGGCCACGAACTGGCCCGCCGGCCACCCCTTCACCGGCCGGGACGCCTACGGCGCCTTCGCCTACGTCAAGCTCAAGCCCGGCGCCTCCAGCGTCGGCTTCCTGGTCATCGACAAGGACGGCACCAAGGACGTCTCGGCCGACCGGTCCATCGACGTCACCAGGACGGGTGAGGTCTGGATCGAGCAGGGCAAGGCCGACGTACGGACGGAACGGCCCGACCATCCCGCCCAGGACAGGACCAAGGCGGTCCTGCACTACCACCGCGCCGACGGGAACTACGACGGCTGGGGCCTGCACGTCTGGACGGGTGCGGCGAACCCCACCGACTGGTCGAACCCGCTGAGGCCGGTGAAGACTGATGCCTATGGCGCGGTCTTCGAGGTGCCGCTCTCCGAGGGTGCCACCAGCCTCAGCTACATCCTCCACAAGGGCGACGAGAAGGATCTTGCGGCCGACCAGTCCCTGGACCTCAAGGCCAGTGGCAACGAGGTCTGGCTGTTGAACGGCCAGGAGCAGTACCTGCTGCCCCAGCCGGCCGGCAGTGCCGCCGCACTGGACCTGACCACCTCCAAGGCGGTCTGGATCGACCGGAACACCCTCGCCTGGAACGGCGTCGACGGCGCCGCCTCCACCCAGCTGCTGTACTCCCGCGACGGCTCGATCACCGTCAAGGGCGGGACGCTGACCAGCGACGACGAACGCTGGATCCGGCTGGAGAAGACCGCGCTGACCGACGCGCAGAAGGCGAGGTTCCCGCATCTGAAGGACTACACCGCCTGGTCCGTCGACCCGCGCGACCGCGACCGGGTCCGTGAGGCGGTGGAGGGCCAGCTCGTGGCCTCGCAGCGCGCCGCCGACGGCGCCGTGCTCGCGGCGACCGGCGTGCAGATCGCCGGTGTGCTGGACGACCTCTACCCCGGCGCCACCGGGGCGAAGCTCGGCCCGGTCTTCCACGACGGCAGGCCCACGCTCTCCGTCTGGGCGCCGACGGCCCAGTCGGTGCACCTCGACCTCGACGGCAAGGCCGTGAAGATGCACCGGAACGCCGCCACCGGCGTCTGGTCCGTCACCGGCCCCGCGTCCTGGAAGGGCAAGCCCTACCGGTACGTCGTCACGGTGTGGGCGCCCAGCGTCCGCAAGCTGGTCACCAACAAGGTCACCGACCCGTACTCGGTGGCGCTCACCGCGAACTCCGAGCGCAGCCTGGTCGTGGACCTGGACGACCCGTCCCTCGCCCCGGCCGGCTGGTCGACGCTGCGCAAGCCCAGGGCCGTACCGCTGAAGGACGCGCAGATCCAGGAGCTGCACATCCGCGACTTCTCCGTCGAGGACCGCACCGCGAAGCACCCGGGCACCTATCTGGCCTTCACCGACAAGAACAGCGACGGCTCCAAGCACCTGCGGGCGCTGGCCGGGGCCGGGACGTCGTACGTCCACCTCCTGCCCGCCTTCGACATCGCCACGATCCCCGAGAAGAAGGCCGACCAGGCGACCACGGACTGCGACCTGGCCTCCTACCCCGCCGACTCCGACAAGCAGCAGGAGTGCGTGGCGAAGATCGCCGCGAAGGACGCCTACAACTGGGGCTACGACCCGTACCACTACACGGTCCCGGAGGGTTCGTACGCCACCGACCCCGACGGCACGGCCCGAACGGTCCAGTTCCGCACGATGGTGCAGGCCCTCAACCAGGACGGTCTGCGGGTCGTCATGGACGTCGTCTACAACCACACGGCGGCCGCCGGCCAGGCGGACACCTCCGTTCTCGACCGGATCGTGCCCGGTTACTACCAGCGGCTCCTCGCCGACGGTTCGGTGGCCAACAGCACCTGCTGCGCCAACACCGCGCCCGAGAACGCGATGATGGGCAAGCTGGTGGTGGACTCGATCGTCACCTGGGCGAAGCAGTACAAGGTCGACGGGTTCCGCTTCGACCTCATGGGCCACCACCCGAAGGCCAACATCCTGGCCGTCCGCAAGGCCCTGGACGCGCTGACCCTCGCCGAGGACGGCGTCGACGGCAAGAAGATCATCCTCTACGGCGAGGGCTGGAACTTCGGCGAGGTCGCGAACGACGCCCGCTTCGTGCAGGCGACGCAGCAGAACATGGCCGGCACCGGGATCGCCACCTTCTCCGACCGCGCCCGTGACGCCGTGCGCGGCGGCAGCCCCTTCGACGCGGACCCGGGCGTCCAGGGCTTCGCGTCCGGCTTGTACACCGACCCCAACACGTCTCCGGCCAACGGCACGAAGGAGGAGCAGAAGGCCCGGCTGCTGCACTACCAGGACCTGATCAAGGTCGGGCTGACCGGCAACCTCGCCCGGTACCGCTTCACGGACACCGGCGGCAAGGAGGTCACCGGCGCGCAGGTGGACTACAACGGCTCGCCCGCCGGATACGCGGACGTCCCCGGCGACGCCCTCGCCTACGTGGACGCGCACGACAACGAGGCGCTGTTCGACGCGCTGGCCTACAAGCTCCCGGCGGGTACGTCCGCGTCCGACCGGGCCCGGATGCAGGTGCTCGCGATGGCAACGGCCGCGCTCTCGCAGGGGCCGTCCCTGTCCCAGGCGGGCACCGACCTGCTGCGCTCGAAGTCGCTGGACCGCAACTCCTTCGACAGCGGGGACTGGTTCAACGCCATCCACTGGAACTGCGCCGACGGCAACGGCTTCGGGCGCGGGCTGCCCCCGGCGGCCGACAACCGGTCCAAGTGGGACTACGCCAAGCCGCTGCTGAGCACGGTCGAGGTGGGCTGCCCGCAGATCACCGGGGCCTCGGCCGCGTACCGGGACCTGCTGCGGATCCGTACCGGCGAGCAGGCGTTCTCGCTGGGCACGGCCGCGCGGGTGCAGGACCGGCTGGCCTTCCCGCTGTCGGGGAAGGACGAGACGCCGGGGGTGATCACCATGACCCTCGGTGACCTGGTCGTCGTGTTCAACGCCACGCCCGAGAAGCAGGAGCAGCGGATCGGCACCCTCGCCGGGGCGCACTACCGGCTGCACCCGGTCCAGGCCGCGGGCGCCGACGCGGTGGTGAAGACCTCCTCCTACGCGGCGGACTCGGGCACGTTCACGGTGCCGGCGCGGACCGTGGCGGTGTTCAGCCGAGCGGGGAACTAGGGTGAGGCCGTTGCCGTAGAACAGGAGTGCGCATGCCGCAGATCACCATCGACTACTCCGACACCATGGAGAGCGCCTTCGACCGGGAGGGCTTCGCCCGGGCGCTGCACGAGGCGACCGTGGAGATCGCGGCGGCGAAGCCGGAGGCCTGCAAGACGCAGTTCCGGCCGAGCGCGTACACGGTGTTCGGGTACGAGGACCCCGAGGCGCGCGGGCACGCCGTCGTGCACGTGACGATCGGGCTCCTCGCCGGACGCGGCGACGAGACGAAGGCGAGGCTGACGGAGAGGGCGCTGGAGCTGCTGCGCGCGCACGTGGCGGACGTGGCGTTCACCCTGCACGCCTCCGCCGAGATCCGCGAACTCGACCCGTCGTACCGGAAGTTCGAGCGGTAGGCGGGCTTCAGGGCGCCAGGGACATGAGCCGGCCGACCAGCTCCGCGAAGGGGCCGTCGGCCGGCTCGTCCTCGACCATCGTGCGCAGCAGGGCCGCCATGTCCTCGTCGTGGGCGGCGCTGACGGCGGCCAGCGCGGCGAAGTCGTGCACGAGCTGGACCTCCAGCTCGGCGCGCGGGACGCGCCGGCCGTCCAGCCAGAGCAGCGCCGTGGACTCGGCGAGCGAGATCCACGAGCGGACGACCAGCTCCAGACGGGCGGAGGCGTCGGTCACGCCCAGGTGCGACAGGATCTGGTCGTACGCGGCCTGCCGTACGGAGTCGATGAGCGCGTTGGTGGCCGAGACGTGGTCCTTGGCGTGGACGCCGTCCGCGGAGACCGCCGGGCCGCCGCGCATCAGCGCCGAGAAACCGGGGCCGTGCTCGTCCACGAAGTCGAAGAAGCGGCGCATCACGCGCAGCAGCCGGGCGCCGAGCGGGCCCTCGCGCGGTTCGGCGAAGCGCCCCGCGAGGTCCTCAGCGGCACGCTTCAACGCGGCTTCGTACAAGCTGAGTTTGCCGGGGAAGTAGTGGTAGACCAGGGGGCGCGAGATGCCCGCCGCCGACGCTATCTCGTCGATGGAGACCTCGTCGGGCGAGCGCCTGCTGAACAGGTCGAGGGCGACGCCGATGAGCTGCTGCCGCCGCTCCTCGACGCCCATCCTGCGGCGAACCCCGGTACTCATGCGAACACCTTACCGATCGGATCCGGCCGCCCGGGTTCACATGTCGAGCACCAAGCGATCACTCCTGGCCGCGACACGCAGATCAGCAGGGAGTCGACTCGTTCCGCGTCCGTCAGCAGCTCGTCCCGGTGGTCGATCTCGCCCTCCAGCACGTGCTGTTGGCAGGTCCCGCAGAAGCCCTGCGCGCAGGAGTAGGCGGTGTTCGGCAGCTCGCGCCGCACGGCGGCCAGCAGGGTGGAGTCGGCAGGCACCGTGAACGTCCGTCCGCTGCGCCGCAGCTCCACCTCGAACTCCGCGTTCCCGTCGGCCGCCGTACGGGGCGCGAACCGCTCGAGGTGCAGCGTGGCGCCCTCGGGCAGGCGTGCCTCGACCGCCGCCGTCAGGCCCTCGGGTCCGCAGCAGTAGACGGCCGTCCCCGCCGGCGCGTCCGCGAACAGCGCCTCCAGGTCCGGCCGTCCGTCCTCGTCCTCGGCGACCAGCGTCAGCCGGTCCCCGGCGAGCTCGTGGACCTCCTCCAAGAACGGCATCGACGCCCGCGTCCGCCCGCCGTACAGCAGCCGCCACGCGGTGCCGTCCGGCAGGGCCCGCAGCATCGGCAGGACCGGGTGAAGCTTGTTTACGTCAGTGTCAGCAAGCCGGTCCGGGCCCGCCGGTGCCGTCCCTACCGCAAGCCGCCGATCTCCCGTCCGTCCGCCAAGGTCCCCGACAAGTCGGCCCGAGCCCCTTGCCCGGCCCGGGCAGCCAGCAACCGGCCCTGCCCGGACGCGCTCACCCCACCCGTCGCCCGGATCGACGAGGTCCCCTCGCTGCCGGCCGCCAGCAGGTACCAGTTGCCGGCGCCGGACTTCCACAGCACCCCGGCCAGCACATGGGGATCGCGCGGCCCGCACGCCGGCACGTCCGTGCCCTTGGCGACGACCGCCCCGGCCGCGCCGCCCGGAGTACGGAACTGGGCCAGCGTGGCCGTACCGTCACCGCGCCAGGTCTCGGCCCGGGTGCACACCCAGTCGCCCGACCCGCTGCCGTCGGGCAGCGGCTGCCGGGCGTAGGCCCAGGCGTTGACGCTGCGGACGCCCGCCGACCGCTCGGCCGCCAGCGAGCAGGCGAACGGCGCCCACGCCCGCAGCCCCTCCGCATCGGACGCCTCTCCGGTCGAGCCGGGACGGCCGACGGTGAGATGGGCCGGGACCAGCTCGCCCAGGTCGGTGGCGAGCCGGCTGCGGGAGGCGTCGGTCAGCTGGAGCACGGTCCACGAGGTGCAGGCGCCGGGCCGCGGCGCGGGGCCGGCCAGCGGTGCGGTGACGCCGTCGGCGAGGGCCAGCGGCGTCGCCGCCGCGTCCGGCTTCAGCACATCACGCGCGGCCGCCTTCTTCACCCAAGGGGCGACCAGATAGCGGACGTTGCCGTCGGTGCGGCCCAGCACCAGCGCGCTCGCCTCGGCGCCGGTCGCGCCGTCGACGCGGGCGAAGTCGAGGGCCGCGCCCTGGGTGCCGTTCTTCGCCTCGGCGTAACGGGCGATGCGCAGGCCGTCGTAGAGGATCACCACGCGGGCGTTGTCGACCACGCCCGCGTACAGCAGCTGGGGCGGTCCGGCCGGGCCGCCGGTCTGGGTGCCGGGGGTCGCCGAGACGCGGACCGTCCCGCCGGGGCGGGCCCAGACGGCCAGGGCGCGGCGCAGCAGGGCCCGGTCGCCGGTGAGCGAGCCGCGCGCGGGCCAGACCGAGAAGTCGGTGCGCGCCGCGGACTTCCAGGCGGTGGCGGGGACGCGGGTCAGCTTGCCGGGGTCGAGGGCGGCCTCGGCGGCCGGGTTCTCGGCGTAGGCGGGCGCGGCGGCGCCGTCGGGCCCCCAGCCGCCGCCCGGCAGGGTGACCAGCGCCCCGCACACCGCGAGCGCGGCGGCCGCGGCGAGGACGGCCTTGGTGTGCCGGCGGCGCCGCATCAGGTCGGTGGGCCGGGCCTGCAGCGAGCAGGGATCGAACTCCGGGGAGGAGAGCAGCGCGGGCTGCGCGGGCACCCCGTTCGCGGCGGCCAGCGCACCGCCCGGGTCGTCGACGCCGGCGGCCTCCAGGATCGTGCGGACGTCGGCGTCGGGCAGCCCCTCCAGACCACGCAGCACATACGCGGCACGGGCCGGGCCGGACAGGGCCGACAGCCGCTGGTCCAGGGCGAGTTCGTCGGCGCCGCCCGAGCGGGGGAACAGCCGCAGCCCCCACACCTGGGGCAGCAGCGGCGGCAGCTGGGAGAGCCGGGGCAGGCCCGTGCGGGGGCGGGCCGCCTCCAGGGCCGCACCGAGGACGCGCTCGCGGAGGTAGGCGTACCCGGGGTCGCCCTCCCGGCCCGAGGGCTGGGCCGGGAGCACGGAGGGCTGCTTGCGGCCCCGCGGCAGGGCGCGCTGGGTGAGGGCGTGTGCGGTCAGCACCCGGCGGCTGCGGCCGAGGCCCGGCGGCAGTACCAGGTAGGCGATCCGGACCAGTCGGGGATAGTGCTCGACGAGCGCGGCCTCGGCCTGCTCGACGTCGACCGGTCCGGCGGGGGCGGGTGCGTGACGCTGGGCTACATCCTGTGACTGCACGTCCGGGAGAACGAGCGAACCGGTGGGAGGTCACCACCGGATGGGTGGTTACGCCTTCGGCTCCGCATCCGGATTGGCCTCCGGTTCGACCAGTGCGCGCGCGTAGTTGGCCATCGACCGCTGGTAACGCGGCAGATGGGGAGCCAGGGCGCCGAGGACGAGGGACAGGCCCTCGCGGTCGCGGCCGAGGCTGGACAGGCACAGCGCGAGGGTCGCCCGGACGGCGTCGTCCAACTCGTCGGAGGGGGCGTCCAGTTCGGGCGTGAGCAGCTTCACGCCCTCCTCGGCCTGCCCGATGTTGCGGAGCGAACTCGACAACTGGATCCTGGCCCGCCGCCCCCGGTAACCACCGAGTCCCCGCGCGAGCGCCTCCCGGTAGAGCGGCACCGCCCGGTCCGAGTGCCCGGTCGAGTCCCAGGCGCAGGCCCGCTCGAAGGGACCCAGCGGGCTGTCGTCCGGCAGCTCGGCGACGAGCGCGTCGATCACCGCGCGGAACTCGTGCGCGCGCTCTTCCGGATAGTCGTCGAAGGAGGCCCAGGCGGCGGCCACGCGGTCTTCCCAGTTCTGGTTCACCAGGTCAGCTTCGCACGCGTGTGCGTGTCCGGTCAGCGGATTTGAGCGCGGCGCGCACGGGAGCCGTATCCGTTGGACGGGGTCCCGTGCCGGGGCTCCACGCGGCATGCTTGGCCCACCAGGACCGGAGGAACAGATGAGGTTGACAGGACCGCTGCTCGGCGCCGCGGCCGTACTGGCGCTGGCGGGCTGCAGCTCGGGCGGGCACACCGAGGCGGTGCCGCCCACCGCGACGGGCAGCCTGGAGAGCCTTGCGGCCGAGGTGAAGTGCAAGCCGAACATGCAGACCGACGCCGACGAGATCCGCCAGGCCATCTGCAAGAACGGCGACGGCAGGTTCATCCTCGCCACCTTCGCCACCGACCGCGGCCAGCGCGAGTGGATCAACGACGCGAAGGACTACGGCGGTCACTACCTCGTCGGCCGCAAGTGGGTGGCCGTCGGCGACGACGGTGTGGTCGAGGCGCTGCGCGGCACACTCGGCGGCGATGTGGAGACCGGCGTCGACCATCACGCGCACAGCGGCTGACGCGCTCGTACCCACGGCGAAGGCCGGTGACGGGAGGGGGGTCCGTCACCGGCCTTCTGTCATGCGCCCACTGCGGGGGTCAGGAGCAGTTCTGACCTCGGTTGATGCAGTTGGCGATCTTGTTGGCCAGGCCGTTGCGCGTGACGCTGATGAAGTCGTCGTGGTCCGTGGCCGCCTTGTGCAGCTGCTCGGGGAAGCCGTCCACCGCGTAGGCGTTCTTCACCTGGCCGTTCTCGATGGTCGGCGGGGTGATGTCGTACACCAGGCGCATCGTCAGCTGCGGGATCGCCTTGAAGCCGTTCCCGCAGACGCCGCTCGCGGGGTCGGCGAACGCGACGTGCGTGCGGTGGTTGGCGCTGTCGGCGTTCTGCCCGTCCCAGCAGTTCTGGAAGGCGAACGTGCGCACCACCTTGCTGCCCTGCGGGCAGATCGGGTACTGCGTCGTCAGCTGGACCTTGTTCTCGAAGCCGGTGCAGCTCCAGTGCGCGTTGGCGTTCGCCAGACCGTTGGTGGTGGTCTTGGCGTCACCGGTGATGATGCGCAGGAACTGCGGCATGGCGACGACCTTGCTCGCCGGGTTGCCCACGTACTTGATCTGGGCCTGCACCGGGGTCAGGATCTTGCCGACGTTGCCTTCCTTGCCGCCGCCGTCCTTGTTCTGGTCGAAGTCCTGGGTACCGTCCTGGACACGGACCACCGGCCAGTAGTACGACGACAGGTCGTTCCGGTTCTGGCAGCTGGTGCCGCCCTGCAGGAACGTGTTGTTGCTGGAGAACGCGTTGACCTTCTGGTTGCCGACGTAGTCGTGCAGGTGGTGGGCGCCGTTGGTCACACCGGGTGCCACGATCACGTTGTCGGTGTTGAAGTTCTTGTTCGCGTTCACCCCGCAGCGCGTGGTGAACGTGCCCTTCGAGGCGTTGCCGGTCCTGGCCGGCTTGCCCTGGACGTTCGGTGCGACCTTCGTGATGTCGACGAAGTCCGCCGCGACCGGACCGTTGCCGGCCTGCCCGCCGATGTTCTGCTGCTGACCGGCGCCGCCCTGCTGGCCGTTGCCGCCCTGCTGCTGACCGCCGCCCTGCTGCTGACCGCCGTTCTGCTGCTGACCGCCGTTCTGTTGCTGTCCGCCGTCCTGTTGCTGTCCGCCGGCGGTGGTCTGGTTGGCGGTCTGCGTCGTGCAGGCGGCGAGCTGCTTCAACGCGTTGTCGAAGGTGCCGCCGACGCGCTGGATGTCGATGCGGATCCGGTCGATCGTCGCGGCACGCTTCTCCTTGAGGGGACCGACGATCGCGTTCTGCACGAAGCTCGCGTCGTTCGTCTGCGACTGCCGGGTGGAAGCGAGCCGGGCGTAGGCCTCGGTGATCTGCTTGTCGAGGTTCGCCAGCTCCGTCGCCACGCCCTGACGGGCCGCGTTCGGCACGTTCGTCAGCTTCTGGCCGACGTCCGGGCAGGAGATCGTCGCGACCTGAGCCGTCGCGGCCTTCGTCTGGTTGCCTCCCCACGTCTGGTGGTTCGACTCGTGCGCCGAGGCGTAGAAGTTCGCCCAGATCAGCCCGCCCCCACCGAGCGCTAGGGCCGCCGATGCGGCTATGGCCTTGGTGGCCAGCGGCGTACGGCGTTTTCGTGTGTTGCGTCCCATGGAACTCCTCTGACTTCCTTGCGGGGCAGCATCGAGGCGCCCGACAGGAGTGAAGCGGCGTCCTTCCATACGGACGCCGCCCCGGAGGTGTTCAGCGGTCTCACGAATTCGTCCCGGGCCCACCGCGTCACGTCAGCCCCAACAGCCGCTTGAGCAGCGGAAGTTCGGCGGAACTCAGCGATCGTGGTCGAGGTGGGCGAGCACGGCCAGAACGCGCCGGTTGTCGTCGTCCGACACCTCAAGACCCAGTTTGGTGAAGATGTTGGAGGTGTGCTTGGCGATGGCCCGTTCCGTCACCACGAGCTGCGCCGCGATGCCGGCGTTCGACCGGCCCTGCGCCATCAGTTCCAGCACCTCCCGCTCGCGCGGGGTGAGACGGCCGAGCGGCCGGTCCTCGCCCGCCCGCCGGGACAGCAGCTGCTGGATCACCTGCGGGTCCATCGCCGTACCGCCCGCGGCCACCCGTCGTACGGCGTCCACGAACTGTTCGGCGTCGAAGACCCGGTCCTTCAGCAGATAGCCGATCCCGCCGTTGCCGTCGGCGAGCAGCTCGCGCGCGTACAGCTGCTCCACGTGCTGGGACAGGACCAGCACCGGCAGCCCGGGCCGCTCCCGGCGGGCCGCGAGCGCGCACTGCAAGCCCTCGTCGGTGTGCGTGGGCGGCAGGCGGACGTCGACCACGGCGACGTCCGGCCGCTCCTCGGCCAGCGCGCGGGTGAGTTCGGGCCCGGACTCGACGGCGGCCGCGATCTCGAAGCCGTAGGCCTCCAGCATCCGGACCAGACCGTCCCGCAGCAGGAAGAGGTCTTCGGCTAGGACAACACGCACGGCATCTCCAGGGTCACCATGGTGGGGCCGCCGGCGGGACTGCTGACGGCCAGGACGCCGTCGAATGTAGCGAGCCGCCGCTCGACCCCGGCGAGGCCCGAGCCGGCCGTGATCGCCGCGCCGCCCCTGCCGTTGTCGGTGACCGTGATCCGCAGCGTGCCGTCGGTGTGGTGCACGTCGACCCAGACCCGGTCGGCGCCGGAGTGCTTGACGGCGTTGGTGAGCAGCTCGCTGACCGCGAAGTAGGCGGCCGACTCCACCGGCGCGTCCGCCCGCCCGGGCAGCTCCACGGTCACCTCCGTGGGCAGCGGCAGCCGCAGCGCCAGCGCCCGTACCGCATCGCCCAGTCCGCGTTCGGCGAGGACCGGCGGATGGATGCCGCGCACCAGGTCGCGCAGTTCCTCCAGGGCCTCGGCGGAGTTCCGGCGGGCCTGGGCGAGCAGCCTCTTCGCCTGGGCCGGGTCCCGTTCGACCAGCATCTCGATGGTGCCGAGGTCCATGCCCATGGCGACGAGCCGGGCCTGGGCGCCGTCGTGCAGGTCCCGCTCGATTCGGCGCAGTTCGGCTGCCGAGGTGTCCACCGCGTCCCGCCGGGTCTCGGTCAGCACCCGTACCCGCTCGGCGAGTTCACCGTGCTCGCCGCCGAGCACGGCCCGGGTGAGCTGGAAGTGCGCGGTGAGCAGCCGTGGGGTGAAGCGGTAGGCGACGACGAGGAGCACGGCTGCGAGAACGGCGGCCGCGAAGGCCGTCGCCTGTCCGCTGACCGGGACGAAGCCGTACCAGTACGGCCCGTACGTCCCGTACGGGCCACCGGTCATGGTCCGCCACAGCCCGGCCGCCAGCGCGAAGCCCTCGAAAGGGTAGAGCAGCAGCACGGCCGGGAGCAGTGCGGTGACGAACCCGGCCGTCATGTCGACCAGCAGCCACCGCACGTCCCGCCAGGTCGCGGGGTCGCCCAGCATCAGGACGGTGCGGGTCCAGGGGTTGGCGCCCTCCGGGACCGGCCGGTAGGCCGATCGGATCGGGACCCCGCACCACTCGGCCGCGAGCCGCCGCCGCGTGTCCGCGAAGTCCCGTACCCCGCCCAGGATCCCGGGGGTCGTGAGGATGCCGAGGCCGAGCGGGATGAGCGCGACGGACACGAGGGTCAGCGTGAAGCACAGTACGGCGATGGGCAGCATCGCCAGCGCCAGCACGAGCCCCCGTACGGCGGCGAGTACGACCTCCCGTACGCGGGCCCGGACGCTGTCGCTGCTGGTGTCGGTGTTCATGGTGTCAGTCTCACCGACCCCCGCGCGCGGGTCAGTCGTCCGGGGCCCCCTCTTCGGGGGTGGTGCCAGGTACACCCCCTGCTCCGGCCAGCACCTTCGCCTCCACCTCGGGGTCGACGCCCTTCACCGTGCGGTCGGGCCGCTGCGGCGCGACGCCGCCGATCTCCGTCAGCCACCGCCAGGTGTCGGCGACGGTCTCACCGGCCGGCCGGCACACCAGCCCGGTGGCCACCGCCCGGGACACGTCCGCCCGGTGCACGGCGTCGTACATCTCGCCGCCCGGCGGAACCCACACCGGCAGCTGGGTCCACGGCTCGATCCCGGCGTCCAGGATCACCGCCGGGTCGGTCCAGCGCAGCTCGGCCCGCGCGCCGGTGGCCCGGACACAGGCGCGCAGCAGTTCGCCCATGGTGGTGTGGCCGGGCGGGCTCACCAGGTTGTAGGGCCCGCTCAGCTCCTTCTCCACCGCGCCGGCGACCCAGTCGGCGAGGTCGCGCACGTCGATGTACTGGAGCGGCAGATCCTGGGGTCCGGGGGCGAGGACCGGGCCGCCCCCGGCGATCCGGGTCAGCCACCAGGGCAGCCGGCCGACGTTCTCGTACGGGCCGAGGATCAGCCCGGCCCGGACCAGCAGCGAGGCCGCCGCGCCGAAGACCTCCAGGGCGGCCAGCTCGCCACCCCGCTTGTCCCGCGGGTAGTCGGTCGCCCCGGCGCCGGCCGCGGCACCCTCGACCGGCGGAGCGTCCTCGCCGGCCCCGGGAGGCCAGGGCCAGGCGTACACGGACCGGCTGGAGACGTACACGTACCGCCCGGCACGGCCCCGCAGCAGCCGGGCCGCGTCCAGCACCGCGCGCGGCGCCGCCGACCAGGTGTCGACGACGGCGTCCCAGGTGCCGTCGTCGGCGGCGAGGGCGGCGAGGCCGTCGGGATCGGTCCGGTCACCGTGCAGGGACCGTACGCCGGAGGGAGGTCGGTGCCGTCCCCGGTGGAAGACGGTCACCTCCCAGCCGCGCCGCAGCGCGGCCTCCACGACGGCCCGCCCCACGAACTCCGTACCACCCAGCACAAGAAGTCTCATGCCGGTGATCGTGCCCGCTCGCGGCGCGGACCGGTGCGGGAATCTGCCGAGGGCAGAGCCGGTCAGCGGCCGGTCGGCGGCGCGTACTTGTAGCCGACCCGGCGCACCGTCTGGATCGCCTGGCGGTGCTGTGCGCCCAGCTTGCGGCGCAGCCGGGCGATGTGCACGTCGACGGTGCGGCCGTCGCCGACGTGGCCGTAGCCCCACACCGTGGTGACCAGCTGGTCGCGGGTGTGCACCCGGTGCGGGTGCGCCACCAGGTGCGCGAGCAGCTCGAACTCCAGGTAGGTCAGGTCGAGTTCACGGCCGTCGACACCGGCGGTGCGCCGCACGGGGTCGATCCGCACCAGCGGCTCGGTGCCCGCCTCCGGCTCGGCCTGCGCGGCCTCGGCCAGGTGGGGCTGCTCCGGCACCGCGACCGGCAGGAACGGCGGCCGCTGGTCGGCCGGGACCAGCACCAGGTAGCCGACCATCGGCGGCTGACCGGGCAGGGTGGGCAGGGCGTGCTGCGGCGCGGGCAGCCAGGTGGCGCCCGGGGGCAGGAAGTCCGCGACGTCGACCACCTCGTCCCGGTCGACGGCGCGCAGCCGGTGCCGGGTGCCGTTCGCGGCGGGGGCGGTCAGGGTGGCGGTGGAGACGGAACGAGTGGTCGCCATGAGAGGTCAGCTCTTTCGCGCGAGGAGTTCGTCGGGAGGAGCGACGGCCGCGATTCGTGGTCGGGCGCGCCGAGGGGACGTACGTCGTTTCGCGCTGGCCGAAGGCCGGGGGTCACGGCTTTAGAGGGCCCGCGCGTTCATCGCGCGGCAACACACCCGGTCGAAGTCGTGGTGCTGACGGGAAGGCCAGAAGGGCTCGAGGTCATGGCGACCCGTCGCGGTGCACTTCTGGAAACTGGCCATGCGCCCATTGAAGCAGACGAGTCCACCGGACAGGACCCTCCTCTCACTGCTTGGACGCTTCCTTGGCGTGAAGTTGACGCTGCGTGTGGCCGCGGGGCGACCGTACGGCCGCCGACCAGCGGGTTCCGCACGGCTCACGTGTCCGAAACGCCGTCTCGGCATACGGAAGGGGGGCGCCCGCCGATGTGGCGGGCGCCCCCTTCGCGGAGTCGGGTCAGACCTGGCCGGCCTTCTCCAGGGCGGTGCAGCAGGTGTCCACCAGCAGGCGGGTCACCAGGTACGGGTCGACGTTGGCGTTCGGGCGGCGGTCCTCGATGTAGCCCTTGCCGTCCTTCTCGACCTGCCACGGGATGCGGACGGAGGCGCCGCGGTCGGACACGCCGTAGGAGAACTTGTCCCACGGGGCGGTCTCGTGCAGGCCCGTCAGACGCTCGTCGATGCCGGCGCCGTAGTTCTTGACGTGGTCCAGCGGCTTGGAGCCCTCGCCGAGCGACTCGCACGCGGTGATGATCGCGTCGTAGCCCTCACGCATGGCCTTGGTGGAGAAGTTGGTGTGCGCGCCCGCGCCGTTCCAGTCGCCCTTGACCGGCTTCGGGTCGAGGGTCGCGGAGATGCCGAAGTCCTCGGCGGTGCGGTACAGCAGCCAGCGGGCCACCCACAGCTGGTCGGAGACCTCCAGCGGGGCCAGCGGGCCGACCTGGAACTCCCACTGGCCCGGCATGACCTCGGCGTTGATGCCGGAGATCCCGAGTCCCGCCTTCAGGCAGTTCTCCAGGTGCGCCTCGACGATCTCGCGGCCGAAGATCTCGTCGGCGCCGACACCGCAGTAGTAGCCGCCCTGCGGGGCCGGGAAGCCGCCCTCGGGGAAGCCCAGCGGGCGGGAGCCGTCGAAGAAGGTGTACTCCTGCTCGATGCCGAAGATCGGCTCCTGCGCGGCGAACTTCTCGGCGACCTCGGCCAGCGCTGCCCGCGTGTTGGACGGGTGAGGGGTCATGTCCGTGTCCAGGACCTCGCACAGCACCAGGACGTCGTCGCCGCCGCGGATCGGGTCCGGGCAGGTGAAGACCGGCTTGAGCACGCAGTCCGAGGAGTGCCCCTCGGCCTGGTTGGTGGAGGAGCCGTCGAAGCCCCAGATCGGCAGCGCGTCGAGACCGGCCGGGGCACCCGTGATGATCTTCGTCTTGGAACGCAGCTTGGCCGTCGGCGCGGTGCCGTCGATCCAGATGTACTCAGCCTTGAAGGTCACGGGGCCACATCCTTCGGGGGTGGTTTCGGCGCACTCGGGGTGCTGCGGCGCTGCGGCACTTTGGCGCCGCTCGATCTGCCGGGCAGCTTGTCAACAGGCGGTTTCCCGTCCATTGCTCATATGTGAACCCCGTGTTACCTGGTCGTTCTGTGGCCGGGCTCACCTTGTGAGGTCACCGAGCGCGGAGTACGACAGCTCACTCCGCCCCTGCCGCGGCCTCCCGCACCCCGTGCAGGAAGCCCCGGACAGCGGCCAGCTGGTGCTCGTCGTAACCGCGCAGCAGCTCCACCGAGCGCTCGATCAGCGGGCCGAAGAACGCCCAGCCGAGCTCCACGGCGCGGTCCTGAACCTCCACGACGACCTTCCGCCGGTCCTGGGCGCCGCGTACCCGGCGCACCTGCCCGGCCCGCTCCAGCCGGTCGACGAGCGCGGTCGTACCCGCCGAATTCAGCCCGAGCACGGCCCCGAGCCGCCCGGCGCTCATCTCCTCACCCGCCCGCCGGGCGTCCATCAGCGCGATCAGGGCGCGCACGTCCGTCGGGTGCATGCCGTGGCGCTGTGCGAACCGGGCGCTGTGCAGGCCGAGTTCCACGGTGACGGCCCGCAGCAGATGGACGATCTCCAGCTCGGGCGCCGGGGCGGGGTCGGGCGGGGTGGACATGAGGGCCCTCCGGGATACTATCTCGCTCAGCGAATATCTTGCTGAACGAGATAATAGGGGGCGGTTCCATGACCGGATACGACCGCGACGCGTTCCGGGTTGCGTACGACAAGGTCATGGCGAAGTGGCCGGGCGACCGGGAGACCCGCACCGTGCCCACACCCTTCGGCGAGACCCGCGTCCACGCCTGCGGTCCCCGCGACGCGCCCCCGCTGCTCCTGCTCCCGGGCGGCGGCGGAGCCACCTCCGCCTCCTGGTACGCCCAGGCCGCCGCCCTCTCCCGCCTCCGCCGCGTCCACGCCGTCGACCTGATCGGCGCCCCGGGCCTGAACGCACCGGCCGGCGACCGCCACCCCCGTACGGTCGCCGACCTGGCCGACTGGCTGGACGCCGTCCTGGACGGTCTCGGGATCACCACGGCCGACGTGGGCGGCCACTCCTACGGCGGCTGGATCGCTCTGCACCACGCCCTGCGCAACCCCGGCCGGGTACGCCGCCTGTTCCTCCTGGACCCGACCCAGTGCTTCGCCGGATTCCAAGCGGCGTACCTGCTCCACGCCCTGCCGATGCTGCTGCGCCCCACGCCCCGCCGCGTCCGCGCGTTCCTCGCCTGGGAGACCGGGGTGAGGGCCGGTTCGGCGAAGCCGGGAGTGGGGGAGGCCCTGGACCCCGACTGGCTGCACCTCCAGGAGGCCGCCGCCGGTTTCCCGGCCACGCGGCCGGTGACCGGCCCGCGCCCGGCGCCGGACGCACTGCGCGCCCTGCGGGTGCCGGTCCTGCTGCTCGTGGCCGCGAACAGCAGGACCCATGACCCCACCATGGTGGCGAACCGGGCCCGCGCGACGCTGCCGTGCGTGGAGACGGCCGTACTGCCGGGCGTCTCCCATCACGCGCTGCCGCAGGCGGCACCGCCCGAGCTGACCCGCCACCTCATCGATTTCCTGTCCGGTTCCTGAGCCTCACCCCACCTTCTCGATCACCGCACGGCGGATGAGGAACTTGCCGGGCTCCCTGACCTGTTCGAAGGCCGCGTTGTTGAGCAGGACGCAACTGCCGGAGACCGAGGTGACCTTCACGGTCGTCGACTTGTTGTTGTCCAGGTTGGTGACCTTCAGGGTCGTCCCGGCCGGGAACTGGTTGCTGGACGCGGCCGGGGCGCCGCCCTCGCCGGAGAGGGTCACCGTGGAGCCGTTGCACACCTGCTGGCCGGAGGCCGCGGCGCCGCCGTTGTCGCCCGCGGCACCGGTCTGTGCGGGCTGGGCGGTCTCCTGGGCGCCCCCGGCCTGCCGGCCGCCCTGCTGCGCCCCGTCCTGCTGACCCGCGTCGCCCTGCGCCGCCTGGGAGCCCTGAGCCGACTCCCCAACGGTGCAACCGGACGCCTTCTGCTGGACCTTGATCTGCTCGATGACCGCCTGGCGGTTGGCGATCCGGGCCGTCGACTGCGCGTCCGGGTTCGCCTTCTGGCCCTCGATGAACTTCTCGTTGTTGCCGAGGGCCGTGGCCAGCCCCTGGCAGACGGTCGAGTCACCGGCGGACAGCGTCTTCGCGTTCTGCGGACTCTGCGCGGCGTTCGAGGTGGCGGCCAGCGCGAAGGCCCCGCCGCCCGCCACCGCCGCGGCACTGACGAGCAGCGCGAGCTTCTTCTTCGTGCTGAGCGTTCGCCTACGCGACATGCGCGCCTCCTGAAGAGGTAGGGGAGCGTACGCCGCTATGTACGAGATACCGAACGGGGTTACTCAGCGGTTCTTGGAGTCATCGAAGTAACCTCGGTCACAGTGGAGTTGGCGTCCGCTCAGCCCTTGCTGTGCGAGAGGGCCTCCCGCACGGCCTCCTCGGAGCGGGCCACCAGGGCCGTTCCGTCGTCGGCGGTGATGATCGGGCGCTGGATGAGCTTGGGGTGCTCGGCGAGCGCGGTGATCCACCGGTCCCGCGCGCTCTCGTCCCGCGCCCAGTCCCCGAGCCCCAGCTCCTTGGCGACCGCCTCCTGGGTGCGGGTGATGTCCCACGGCTCGAGGCCCAGCCGCTCGAGCACGGCCCTGATCTCGTCCTCGCTCGGCACGTCCTCCAGATACCGGCGGACGGTGTACTCGGCCCCCTCGGCATCGAGCAGGCTGATCGCGCTACGGCACTTGGAGCAGGCCGGATTGATCCAGATTTCCATGCGGCACACGGTACCCGGCAGCGGCGTTGTTCGAATTTCTGGTGTCTCGGCAGTCCCTTCTCGACCGGCTGTCACATGGCCGCAATGTCCTTGCTCACCTGGGCATTTGGCCGCGCCTCGGCACCCCCGATTGTCAGTGCCCGCCGGTAGACTGGATGCAGTGTTCGAGACAGTCGCCGGAACCCCGGAGGGCTGCCCTGACCGCGACAGGAGGATGCCTGTGCCCGCTGCCGCCCTGACGAAGCCGTTGCCGACCCAGTCCACCGCCAAGCGTTCCGTGCCGTTCGACTCGCCCTACGAGCCCGTGGTGAAGCGGCCGCTGCCGGCCGGGCGGCCGCGTGAGTGGTACGTCACGCACAACCGGCGCCTGAAGGCCATGCGCCTCGCCATAGCCCTGCTCGACTCCGGGATCCACCTGCCGGGCCAGGCCCGGAACGAGACGATCCGCAGCACGGCGGAGGAGATCGGGATGCGTCCGCCGTCCGACACGACGTGCCACATGGTGCGGGCGTTCATGCGCTACAGCCGGTGACACCGGCGCCGGGTGCCCTGCGACCGCCAGGGCACCCGGCACCCCTCACTCACCGGACCCCGCGAGCAACGCCGCTCCAGCGGGGCCCCGTTCCCGGCTCACCGGACTCCGCGAGCAACGCCGCTCCAGCGGGGCCCCGTTCCCGGCTCACCGGACTCCGCGAGCAACGCCGCTCCAGCCGGGCCCCGCTCCCGGCTCACCGGACTCCGGAGCAGGCCTTCCCGCCCGGGCCCAGCCCCCTGGCTTCGTCGGGTTCCGAAGCGCGCCCTTTCGCCCGGTCCTCACCCCGCGGCTCACCGGGCTTAGAACGAACCGCGGCTTCCACCTGGCCCCCAGCCCACCCGGCTCCGCAAGCACGCCCCGCTGGCGCGGCCCCTACCCCCCGGCTCGGCGGGCTCCGCAAGCACGGCCCTCTCTTTCGGGCCCCAGCCCCCGGCTCGCCGGGTTCCGAAGCGCCGCCTCCCGCCCGGGCCCAGCCCCCGGCTCGGCGGGCACCGTAAGTAAGGCCCTCTCTTTCGGGCCCAGCCCCTCGGCTCGCCGGGCTCCGAAGCACCGCCTTCTCGCCCGGCCCCCAGCCCCCGGCTCGCCCGGTTCCGAAGCGCCGCCTTCTCGCCCGGCCACCAGCCTCCGGCTCATCCGGCTCCGCAAGACGGCCCAGCAGACCGGCTTTCGGTGGGTGCACTCACGGCCGCCCGGCCCCCCGAAAAACGGGATGCGGCCGCGGTAGCGGCCTCCCTACGCTGAACAAACGGCGCGAAGCCGACACCCTCCACCCCCTGCCACACGCACACCACACCACACCACTGCCCCTGCGCACTCACCCTACGGAGGTCCGACATGCGCACCATCGTCGCTACCGGGACCGTCGTCCTGGTGATTCTCGGATTCGGAAACCACCTCTGGTGGCTCGCCGCCGTCGCGCTGCTCTATCTGTGCGCGACGCACGGGCGCGGTTCGCCCGGCGCGCCACCCCCGCCCGCCGGCGCGGGTGCCGTCCCCGACAGCTACCGGGCCTACCGCGAGCGCCGGGACCGGCAGGCGAAGTGGGAGCGTCGCTACCGGCGTGAGCGTCCCTTCGAGGCCCGGCGCCAGCAGCAGGACAAGAGCAGGTGAGCCACGGCGTCCCCGGTCACAGGCCGGGGGCGCCCCACACCGGGAACCAGCGGCTCAGGTCCTGCTCGATCCGCAGATCGTTCCCGAGCGCCGCCTTCACCCGCAGCTCCAGCGCGTTGTCCCGCCGCTCGGCGGCACCGGGCACCGGAGCGAACGGGTAGAAGGTGCCCCGCTTGTAGAGGTAGACGAGCGCCAGCCGCCGGCCGGCGTCGTCCGTGAACCCGGCCAGCGAGCACAGCAGCTGGGGGCCGAACCCGTTGACCTCCATGGAGCTGTTGACCGCGTGCAGGTCGTTGACCAGTTGCGCCAGCTCGTCGGGGGCCCGCCGGGACACCAGCCAGGAGTAGCCGTAGTCGTCCTGCCGCAGCTCCACCGGTGGGCCGGTGCGGTCGGAGTCCGCGTCGAGCAGCGCCTGGACCTCCCGGTGCGTCTGCTCGAAGGCCGCGCCCTCCACCGTGGCGAAGCAGACCGCCCCGGATCCGGTCGGCGTGAAACCGGCCGCCGCCTGCAGGGTGATCGCCGCCGAGGGCAGCGCGAACAGCTGGTCGAGGTCGGGCGCGACCGGTTTCGTACGCCCCAGCAGAATGTCCAGCAGCCCCAACGCTCAGCCCGCCTTCCGCAGTGCCGTGTCCCTCTTCGGCGTTCCCCGGCCCGCCCTCGTCAGCACTTCTCGGACCACCGTCCTCAGCGTTCCTGGGCCCGCCGTCCGCCGGCGGCCGCCTCGCCCAGCTCCGCCGAGATCCGGCCCAGCTGGTCCAGCCGCTGCTCCAGGGTCGGGTGCGTGGAGAAGAACCGCTCGATGCCGGGCTCCTTGCCGCTGGCCGGGGTGAAGTAGAACGCGTTGAACGCCTGGGCCGTGCGCAGGTCCTTGGTCGGGATCCGGGCGATGTCCCCGGAGACCTTGGTGAGCGCCGACGCCAGCGCCGAGGGCCGGCCGGTCAGATGCGCGGCGGCCCGGTCGGCCGCCAGCTCCCGGTACCGGGACAGCACCCGGATCAGCAGGAAGCTGATCGCGTACACGGCGGCCGAGACGCCCAGCACGGCGGCGAAGACCGCGGCGGTGTTCTGGTCCCTGCGGCCCCCGCCGAAGATCTGCGAGTAGAAGGCGAACCGCACGAGCAGCCCCGCGATCACCCCGAGGAAGGACGCGATCGTGATGACGGCGACGTCCTTGTGCGCCACGTGCGACAGCTCGTGCGCGAGCACGCCCTCCAGCTCGGCCGGCTCCAGCCGCCTCAGCAGGCCCGTGGTCACACAGACCACGGCATGGTCGGGATTGCGTCCGGTCGCGAACGCGTTCGGCATGTCCATCTCGGACACGGCGACCACCGGCTTCGGCATGTCCGCGATCGCGCACAGCCGGTCCACCACCGCGTGCAGCTCCGGATACTCCTCCCGCTCCACCACCCGCCCGCGCATCGCGAACATGGCGATCCGGTCGGAGAACCAGAACTGCGCCACGAACATCGCCCCGATCAGGACGACGACCAGCAGCCAGGACCTCAGCAGCACGATCAGCGCGGCGACGAATCCCACGTACAGCAGCCCGAGCAGGAACAGCGTGAGACCCATACGCACGGTCAGTCGCCGATCGCTTCGGAAGCGGCTCTGCATCTTGCATCACCCCGCAGTCAGGCACTCGTCCCGCTGTCCAGTGTGCACCTGCCGACCGCCATGAGAAGGTCGCGATCGGCCCTAGGAGCAGCAAAGCCTCCGACCTGCCAAGGCCGCCTCCCTCATACGGGGCCGCCCCCTAATAAGAGGAGCGCAGCTGCACATACCCGATCAGGATCGTCACCGCGGCCACGCAGCCGATCACCACGGCCGTCGAGGCCCACGAGGACCGGCGCCGCGGCACCGGGTCCGGGTCGGCGCGGAACGGCGCCGGGGCCGGTGGATTCTCCCGCCAGCGGGCGGCCAGCATCCGGGCCCGGGCCGAGGGCTCCTTGTGCTCGGCCGAGTTCGCCCAGGCATGATCGAACTCGTGCTGCCAGTCGTCCTGTTCCGCCATCCCCGTTCAACCTCTCTCGTCCGGCAGAGTCAGGAGGAATGATCCTCCGACAATAGGAAGTCTGGGAAGCGGAAAAGGTTGCACGATGCATCCGGGACGGCGGCCGACGCGGGGACGGTGAAGCCCGGCGGGATGCCGATGGCCGGCGGCGGACGGTACGACGACGCCGTGGAGGCGTGGGTCATGAAGCCGCCGATCACCCGGTCCTGGTGTCCGGCGGCGTCCACCCGGTCGGCCAGGTCGCCCGAGCCCCCGAGGCACGATGGCGCCCGGACACGACGAAGGCCCCCCGGCCGCCCTCCCCGCAGAGGGAGAGCGCCGAGGGGCCTGCCGAACCCGAGGGACCCGGAAGGGTCCGTCTGTCACACGTCGAAGTACAGCTCGAACTCGTGCGGGTGCGGACGCAGCTGCAGCGGCGCGATCTCGTTGGTGCGCTTGAAGTCGATCCAAGTCTCGATCAGGTCGGACGTGAACACGTCGCCCTGGAGGAGGAACTCGTGGTCGGCCTCGAGCGCGTCGAGGACGGCGTTCAGCGAGGTCGGGACCTGGGCCACGTTCGCGTGCTCCTCCGGAGCCAGCTCGTAGAGGTCCTTGTCGATCGGCTCGGCCGGCTCGATCTTGTTCTTGATGCCGTCCAGACCCGCGAGGAGCAGGGCGGAGAAGGCCAGGTACGGGTTGCCGGAGGAGTCCGGGGCGCGGAACTCGACGCGCTTGGCCTTCGGGTTCGAGCCGGTGATCGGGATACGCATGGCCGCGGAGCGGTTGCGCTGCGAGTACACCAGGTTGATCGGGGCCTCGAAGCCCGGCACCAGGCGGTGGTACGAGTTCACCGTCGGGTTGGTGAAGGCCAGCAGCGACGGGGCGTGCTTGAGGATGCCGCCGATGTAGTAGCGGGCGGTGTCCGACAGGCCCGCGTAACCGGCCTCGTCGTAGAACAGCGGGTCGCCGTTGCTCCACAGCGACTGGTGCACGTGCATGCCCGAGCCGTTGTCACCGAAGATCGGCTTCGGCATGAAGGTCGCGGTCTTGCCGTTGCGCCAGGCCACGTTCTTCACGATGTACTTGAAGAGCTGCAGGTCGTCGGCGGCGGCGAGCAGCGTGTTGAACTTGTAGTTGATCTCCGCCTGCCCGGCGGTGCCCACCTCGTGGTGCTGGCGCTCGACCTTCAGGCCGGACCGCTCCAGCTCCAGGGAGATCTCGGCGCGCAGGTCGGCGAAGTGGTCGACCGGGGCCACCGGGAAGTAGCCGCCCTTGTAGCGGACCTTGTACCCACGGTTGTTCTCCAGGGCGCCGGTGTTCCAGGCGCCCGCCTCGGAGTCGATGTGGTAGAAGGACTCGTTCGCGCTGGTCGCGAAGCGCACGGAGTCGAAGACGTAGAACTCGGCCTCGGGACCGAAGTACGCGGTGTCCGCGATACCGGTCGAGGCGAGGTAGGCCTCCGCCTTCTTGGCCACGTTGCGCGGGTCACGGGAGTACTGCTCGCCCGTGATCGGGTCGTGGATGAAGAAGTTGATGTTGAGGGTCTTGTCCCGGCGGAACGGGTCGACACGGGCGGTGGACAGGTCGGCACGCAGAGCCATGTCGGACTCGTGGATGGCCTGGAAACCACGGATCGACGATCCGTCGAAGGCCAGCTCCTCGTCCGGGTCGAACGCCTCAACGGGCACCGTGAAGTGCTGCATGACGCCCGGCAGGTCGCAGAATCGGACGTCGACGAACTTGACGTCCTCGTCCGCGATGAACTTCTTGGCCTCGTCGGCGTTCTGGAACATCCAGCTCCTCCTACTCCCGACCGTTCCTTGACCGGGGTGGTAGATCGTTCGTGCGGCCAGTGCGGTGGCACACGCTGGTCTCGACCCTAGGGACGGGTGATTTCTCGGGCGTGACCCGTTTGTTTCGCAGAAGTTAACCGGCCACGTGTCCACCGTAGCCCCGACGCACCCCTCGGTGTACTGCCCGGAACCGGGCACAGTACCGTGGACGGGTGGACAACAGGCAGGCAATCGGATCGTGGCTCTCCGGGCCGCGTGCGGCCCTGGAAGAGGCGGGTACCGACTTCGGGTACCGGGGCGAGCAGCTGGGTCTCCCGGAGGACGGCCCGAACTCGATCGCACGGCCCGGACGGCGGCTCGGCGCACTGGCCGTGGACTGGGCCCTGAGCCTGCTGATCGCATACAGCCTGATCACCAACGGCGACGAGGTGCCCGCGACGAGTAACTGGGCGCTCGGCGTCTTCTTCGTCATGAGCGTCCTGACCGTCGGCACGATCGGCTTCACCCCGGGCAAGCGCCTCTTCGGCATCCGGGTCGTCGCCCTGGAGACCGGCACGGTCAATCCGCTGCGTTCCCTGCTGCGCACGGTCCTGCTCTGCCTCGCGCTCCCCGCCCTCATCTGGGACCGGGACGGCCGCGGTCTGCACGACCGGCTCGCCAAGACGGTCGAAGTACGGATCTGACGCACGGCCCGAAGGCCACCCCCACCGTCCGGTGCGGGTGGCCTTCGCCGTGTTGCAGGACTGTGAACGCAGCTCAGCGCGTCCGCAGGACCGCCGCCAGCACCTCCCGCAGCTCGGCCTCCGCATCCTGGACGGCGCCGGGGGAGCGCCAGGCCACGAACCCGTCCGGGCGTACCAGCACCGCCCCGTCGGCCGTCGTGCCGTGGACCGCCGCCCAGTCGTCGCCCTCCGCGTCGTACGCCAGCTCGGCGTCCGCTCCCGCACCGATCCGGTACGCGTCCAGTCGTACCCCGTCGGTGTCGGCGATGCGGCGGGCGGCGGCGTGCCAGGCGGCGCCCGCGCCGGACCCGGCGTCGCTGAGCAGCACCAGCGACCGCTCGTAGAGATCGAGTGTGGAGAGCCGTTCGCCCGTGCGGCGCAGCCACATGTGGGGGGCCCGGCTGCCCGGCTCCCCGGTCAGGCGCATCCCGTCGGGTACGACCGGCTGGGACGGGTCGGCGCCCACGACGGCGCCCTCCGGGTAGCGGTAGCCGAGGACGACGTTGAGGATGCCGCCGCGCTTGCCGCCGCCGATGCCCGGGGCCGGGGCGAAACCGGGGTGGCTGTGCTCCACCGAGCGGGCGGAGGCACGGGCGCTGGTGGCCAGGGCGACGGGCCGGCGCTCGGCGTCGTAGGTCTCCAGCAGTCCGGGTCCGGCCCAGCCGCCCAGGACGGCGGCCAGCTTCCAGGCCAGGTTGTGGGCGTCCTGGATGCCCGTGTTGGAGCCGAACGCGCCGGTCGGGGACATTTCGTGGGCGGAGTCGCCGGCCAGGAACACCCGGCCGGCCGCGTACTGTTCGGCGACGCGTTCGGCGGCGCGCCAGGACGCCTTTCCGGTGATCTCGACATCGAGGTCGGGGACGCCGACGGCGTGGCGGATGTGCCGCTGGAGCCGTTCCTCGGTGAACTCCTCCAGCGTTTCGCCGTGTTCCGGGTGCCAGGGGGCGTGGAAGACCCAGTTCTCCTTGTTGTCGACGGGCAGCAGCGCGCCGTCGGCTCCGGGGTCGGTGAGGTAGCAGCAGATGAAACGCCGCTCGCCGACGACGTCGGCGAGCAGCTTGGACCGGAAGGTGACGCTCACGTTGGCGAAGAGGTCACCCGGTCCGCTCTGCCCGATGCCGAGCCGTCCCCGGACGGGGCTGCGCGGTCCGTCGGCCGCGACCAGGTAGTCCGCGCGGACCGTGTAGAGCCGGTCGCTGTCGCGGTCCCGGACGAACCCCGTCACTCCTTCGGGGTCCTGGGCGAAGGACTCCAGCTCGTGGAAGTACCTGAGGTCGCCGCCGAGCGCGCGGGCCCCCTTCACCAGCACCGGTTCCAGGTCGTTCTGGCTGCACAGGCACCACCCGGTGGGGCTGAACCTGGCGAGGCCGCCACCCGGGTCGATCTCCTTGAACAGCCACTCGCCGGCGTCGCCGGCCAGGGTCGGGGTCTGCAGGATCCCGTGGTTGTCCGCGAGGAGCGAGGCCGCCGTCTTGATGTCCGGCTCGACGCCGGCCACCCGGAACAGCTCCATCGTCCGCACGTTGTTGCCGCGGCCGCGTGGATGGATCGAGGTCCCGGAGTGCCGCTCGACGAGCATGTGCCGTACGCCTAGACGGCCCAGGAACAGGGAGAGGGACAGGCCCACCAGAGAGCCGCCCACGACGAGGACGGGAACCTGGTGATCGGCTTTCTGCTGCATCAAGGACTCCTGAGCAGGGGGTGGGGTGCGGGGAGTGTTGGAGTTTCCATGCCCTCTGGGAGGGCTTCCGCGTGCTCAATCACCCGCGTGGTTCACGCGAGTCGCGCGCATCGGCGGACCGGCACAGGATCAAAAGGCGCTGACGTCGCGTCATCGGCGGCCGGCGTTCGCCTCTGCCCCCCGTGAAGGAGATGTGCGCAGCATGACCACCACGTCGGAAAAGGTTTCGCAGCAGTTGACGCGTCAGGTGTCGAAGCGGGTCTCGCAGTCCGTGTTCGACGGCTCCCGCCTCCGGGTCGTCCTGTTGGTGGACGTGTACGACGGCGCCCAGCAGCAGTTCCTCGAGGCCTACGAAGAGATGGGCAAACAGGTCGCGTCCGTTCCCGGGCACGTCAGCGACCAGCTGTGCCAGTCGATCGAGAATCCCTCCCAATGGCTCATCACCAGTGAGTGGGAGAGCGCCCCGCCGTTCCTCGCCTGGGTGAACAGCGAGGAGCACGTGCGGATGGTGCAGCCGATGCACAGCTGCATCCGCGACACCAGGTCGCTGCGCTTCCACGTCGTCCGGGAGACCGGTGGCGAGGCGGCGGGCGCGCAGCGCCGGCTGCAGGCGTCCCCGCGCATCGGCGACGGCGTGATCCGGCACGCGCTCACCTTCACCGTCAAGCCGGGCAGTGAGAAGAAGGTCGCGGAGATCCTGGCGAACTACGCCTCGCCCGAGGCGCGGGTCGACGACACCACCCGCCTGTGCCGCACCTCCCTCTTCATGCACGGCAACCGGGTCGTCCGGGCCATCGAGGTGCGTGGCGACCTGCTCGCGGCGCTGCGCCACGTCGCCCGGCAGCCCGAGGTACGGGCCGTCGAGGAGGCCATCAACCCGTACCTGGAGCAGGAGCGGGACCTGAACGACCAGGAGTCCGCGCGCGTGTTCTTCACCCGGGCGGCGCTGCCGGCCGTGCACCACGTCACCGCGGACGACCTGCCCGAGGGCGAGCGGCACGCGCTGTACTACCCGGCCCGGCCGGGCCGCGGGATGGAGCTGGCCGAACTGCTGGCCCGGCAGGACGAGGCGGCGGTGGAGGACCCGGCCGGCCCGGTCCTGGGCAGCACGATCTTCCAGCGGGACGACGTCGTCGTACGGCTGGTCGACGTGCGCCCCGGTCTGGGCGTCGAGCCCGCCCTGCCGAAGTCCGCGGCCCAGGCCCCGCTGAACGCCCTGCTGGACGGCGAAGCCGTCGGCATGGAGCTCATCACCGACCGCCGCTCGCCGGACGCCTGATCCCTCAGGCACAGCACACCCACGGAGGAACGTCGTGATCAAACCCCTTCCGAAAATCGTGGACCTCAGCGAGGTCGAGCCCAACACCCGGCGCGGCGGCGATCTGCGCGCCATGCTCACCCCGGCCACGGTGGGCTCCACCAGCGGTTTCATGGGCGTGGCCATCATCAAGCCCGGTGACCGCATCGGCGAGCACTACCACCCCTACTCCGAGGAGTTCGTGTACGTCACCTGCGGGCAGCTGGAGGTGGACCTGGACGGTCAGCCGCACCCGCTCCGGCCGGAGCAGGGGCTGATGATCCCCATCAACATGCGGCACCGGTTCCGCAACGTGGGCAACGTGGAGGCGCGCATCGTCTTCCACCTGGGTCCGCTGGCCCCGCGCCCGAACCTGGGCCACGTCGACACGGAGGAGACGGAGGCCGTCGCCGCCGAGCCGGCCGGCCGGGGGCAGGTCCGTTCATGACCCGGCGCGTGGCGGTCACCGGCATAGGCATCGTGGCTCCGGGCGGGATCGGCGTACCGGCGTTCTGGAATCTGCTGGCCGAAGGCCGTACCGCGACGCGGGGCATCACGTTCTTCGACCCGACCGGACTGCGGTCACGGATCGCCGCCGAGTGCGACTTCGATCCCGCCGCACACGGCCTGGACGCCGAGCAGGTCGAACGGGCGGACCGGTACATACAGTTCGCCCTGGTCGCCGGCGACGAGGCGGTACGGGACTCCGGTCTCGACCTGGCCCGGGAGGACCCCTGGCGGGTCGGGGTCTCCCTGGGCACCGCCGTCGGCGGCACCACCCGGCTGGAGCACGACTACGTCCTGGTCAGCCATCGCGGGCAGCGCTGGGACGTCGACCACACCGAGGCGGAGCCGCAGCTGCACCGGGCGTTCTCGCCGAGCACCGTGGCCTCCGCGGTGGCGGAACGTTTCGGCGCTCATGGTCCCGTGCAGACCGTGTCCACCGGCTGCACCTCCGGCCTGGACGCCGTCGGGTACGCCTTCCACACCGTCCAGGAAGGCCGGGCCGACATATGCATCGCCGGGGCCTCGGACTCCCCGATCTCCCCGATCACCATGGCCTGCTTCGACGCGATCAAGGCCACGTCCCCGAACAACGACGACCCCGCGCACGCCTCCCGGCCCTTCGACAACAACCGTGACGGCTTCGTCATGGGTGAGGGCGGCGCGGTGCTCGTCCTGGAGGAACTGGAGCACGCCCGGGCCCGCGGTGCCCATGTGTACTGCGAGTTCGGCGGCTACGCGACCTTCGGCAACGCCTACCACATGACCGGTCTGACCAAGGAGGGCCTGGAGATGGCGCGAGCCATATCGACCGCCCTCGACCAGGCACGGCTCGACCCGACGGCGATCGACTACGTCAACGCGCACGGCTCCGGCACCCGGCAGAACGACCGCCACGAGACGGCGGCCGTGAAGCGGGCGCTCGGACACCACGCCTACGACACCCCGATGAGCTCCATCAAGTCCATGGTGGGGCACTCCCTCGGAGCGATCGGCGCCATCGAGCTGGTCGCCTGCGTGCTGGCCCTCGCCAAGCAGGTCGTACCGCCGACCGCGAACTACGAGATCCCCGACCCCGAGTGCGACCTGGACTACGTCCCACGGGTCGCCCGCGAACGGAACCTGACCAGCGTGCTGTCCGTGGGCAGCGGGTTCGGCGGCTTCCAGTCCGCGGTGATCCTGACCCGGCCGAGGGAGTGAGGACACGATGAGCGAACCACAGGACCGGCGTGCGGCCGTCACCGGCATCGGCGTGGTAGCGCCCAACGGCACCAGCACCGACGCCTTCTGGAAGGCCACCCAGGAAGGCCTCAGCGTCCTCGACCGGGTCACCCGCGAGGGGTGCGAGCACCTTCCCCTCAAGGTGGCCGGTGAGGTCCGCGCCTTCGACCCGGCCGCGACGATCGAGGAGCGCTTCCTCGTCCAGACCGACCGGTTCACGCACTACGCCATGGCCGCGGCCGACTTCGCGCTGGACGACGCCCGGCTCAGGCAGGCCGACACCCCCGACGCGCCGTACTCCATCGGCGTGGTCACCGCGGCCGGGTCCGGCGGCGGCGAGTTCGGCCAGCGCGAACTGCAGCGACTGTGGGGCAAGGGCAGCCGGTTCGTGGGCCCCTACCAGTCCATCGCCTGGTTCTACGCAGCGAGCACCGGCCAGGTCTCCATCCGCCGCGGCTTCAAGGGCCCCTGCTCCGTCGTCGCCTCCGACGAGGCCGGCGGCCTGGACGCCCTCGCGCACGCGGCACGGGCGGTGCGGCGCGGCACCGACGTGATCGTGGCCGGCTCCACCGAGGCGCCGCTCGCGCCGTACTCGATGGTCTGCCAGCTCGGCTACGACGAACTGAGCCGGGAGGCGGACCCGTCCCGGGCGTACCGCCCGTTCACGGACGGGGCGTGCGGGTTCGTACCGGCCGAAGGCGGCGCGATGCTCGTGGTGGAGGCGGCGGGCGCAGCCCGCGAACGCGGCGCCGAGGTCCGGGCGGTGGTGGCGGGCCACGCGGCCACCTTCACCGGCGCCTCCCGGTGGGCCGAGACCCGCGAGGGCCTCGCCCAGGCCATCCGGCAGGCCCTGCGGGAGGCCGACTGCGCCCCCGAGGAGGTCGACGTGGTCTTCGCCGACGCCCTCGGGGTGCCGGAGGCGGACCGGGCCGAGGCGCTGGCACTCGCCGACGCCCTCGGCGGCCACGGCACCCGGGTGCCGGTCACGGCACCCAAGACGGGGATCGGCCGCGGGTACTGCGCGGCCCCCGTGCTGGACACCGCCGCGGCCGTGCTCGCGATGGAACACGGCCTGATCCCGCCGACGCCGAACGTCTTCGACGTCTGCCACGACCTCGACCTCGTGACCGGCCGTGCCCGCGTCGCCGAACTGCGGACGGCGCTGGTCCTCAGCCGTGGACTCATGGGGTCGAACTCGGCGCTGGTGCTGCGACACGGCGCCGGCGACCGAAATGAGCTGTGAGCACAGCAAAGGAGGAAGCACATGCCCCAGATCACCGTGGAAGAACTCGCCGCGCTGATGAAGAAGGCCGCCGGGGTCACCGTCAGCCCGCAGCAGCTCCAGGAGAAGCCGGACACGGGCTTCGACGTCCTCGGCGTCGACTCGCTGGGCCTGCTCGGCATCGTCGGCGAACTGGAGAACGCGCACGGCACCCCGATGCCGGTCGACGCGGAGCGCTGCAAGACGCCCCAGCAGTTCCTCAACCTCGTCAACACCACCCTGATGGCAGGAGCCTGAGATGGCAGGACACACCCAGAACGAGATCACCATCGCCGCCCCGCTGGACCTGGTCTGGGACATGACCAACGACCTGGAGCGGTGGCCGCAGCTGTTCAGCGAGTACGCGTCGGTGGAGGTCCTCAAGAAGGAGGGCGACAAGACGACGTTCCGGCTCACCATGCACCCGGACGACAACGGCACGGTCTGGAGCTGGGTCTCCGAGCGTGAGCCGCACCGCGACAGCCTCACCGTCAAGGCGCGCCGGGTCGAGACCGGGCCCTTCGCCCACATGGACATCCACTGGCGGTACGAGGAGGTCCCCGCCGGCACCCGGATGGTCTGGACGCAGGACTTCGCGATGAAGCCGGACGCGCCCGTCGACGACGACTGGATGACCGACAACATCAACAAGAACTCCAAGGTCCAGATGGCCCTGATCCGGGACAAGATCGAGAAGGCGGCCGCCGGTCACCGTCCCGCCCCGGCCCTGGCCGACTGAGCCGGACGACAGGAGAAGACCGTGCACCAGGCCCTGATCGTCGCCCGTATGGCCCCGGGTTCCGCCCCCGACATCGCGAAGGTGTTCGCGGAGTCCGACCGGGGAGAGCTGCCCCACCTCGTCGGTGTCGTCCGGCGCAGCCTCTTCCAGTTCGGCGACGTGTACATGCACCTCATCGAGTCCGAGCGCGAGCCGGGGCCGGCGATCGCCAAGGTCACGTCGCACCCGGAGTTCAAGGAGGTCAGCGAGCGCCTCTCGGCGTACGTCAGCGCGTACGACCCGGAGACCTGGCGGTCCCCGAAGGACGCGATGGCACAGCGCTTCTACCTGTGGGAGCGCGAGGCCGGCGCCTGAACCCCGTCCGGCCACCGGTGCCGGGCCCGCGTCCGACGCGGGCCCGGCACCGGTGTTCTCCGGGGGGAGTCCGAACTACGCGGGGACCGTGCAGTCGAACGCGTGCAGGTAGGGGTTGACCGGCCGGATGTCGCCGACCGTCAGGCCCGCGGCCTCGAGCCGGCCCACCATGCTGGCGGTGGTGTGCTTGGCCCCGCCCACGTTCAGGAGCAGCAGTAGGTCCATCGCGGTGCTGAAGCGCATCGACGGGGTGTCGTCGACGAGGTTCTCGATGACGACGACCCGCGTGCCGGGACCGCCCGTCTCGACGACGTTGCGCAGCAGCCTGGCCGTGGACTCGTCGTCCCACTCCAGGATGTTCTTGATGATGTAGACGTCGGCCTTGACCGGGACGGACACGCGGACGTCACCGGGGACGATCCGGGCCCGGTCGGCCAGGTCACCACCCTGGCGCAGCCTCGGCAGGGCGTTCTCCACGACCCGCGGCAGATCGAGCAGCGAGCCCTGCATCGCCGGGTACTTGTCCAGCAGGCTCGCCACCACGTGCCCCTGCCCGCCGCCGAGGTCCGCGACGGACGAGGCGCCGGACAGGTCCAGGAGCGCGGCGACATCACGCGCCGACTGCTCGCTGGAGGTCGTCATCGCGCGGTTGAAGACGTCGGCGGACTCCGGGGCGTCCTCGTTCAGGTAGACGAAGAACTCCTTGCCGTAGAGGTCCTCGACCACGTTCCTGCCGGTGCGCACCGCCTCGTCCAGTTTCGGCCAGGCGTCCCAGGTCCACGGCTCGGTGCACCACAGGGAGATGTACCGCAGGCTGTTCGGGTCGTCCTCGCGCAGCAGCCGGGACATCTCGGTGTGGGCGAACGTCCCGTCGGGCCGCTCGGCGAAGACGCCGTAGCAGGACAGGGCGCGCAGCAGCCGGTGCAGCGGCTTCGGCTCGGTCTTCACCGCGGCCGCGAGCTCCTGCACGGTCATCGGGGCGTCCCCGAGTGCGTCGGCGACGCCCAGCCGGGCGGCCGCGCGGACGGCGGCGGCACATGCCGCCCCGAACACGAGCTCTCTCAGCCGCATGGACGGCGGAGGGGGTGGGGGTGCCCCCTGCTCGAGGGGAGCCGAGAGCTCGGGGGATGGTGCGGTCATGTGCCGCCTTCCTTCCTTGCGTGGGTGGGGTACGGCCCGCTCAGCACAGTCCCGCGGGCTTGGAGGCCCGGCAGGAGTTGCGGTCGAAGGCGTTGCCGCTCTTGGTGGCTTCCTGGTTGACGAGGTCCGCGGGGGAGTTGTTCTCCAGCTGGTTGCCGGTGATCCGGTTCCGCTCGCTCGTGACGCCCACGAAGCTCTTGAACAGGACGATGCCGCCCGACAGGGGGGACTTGCCCGAGTGGCCGGTGACCACGTTCCGCGTGACCAGGGTCTTCTCGGTGCCGGTCAGCACGATGCCGGAGCCCTGCAGATAGGGCAGCCGGGCGGTCTTCGCGCAGTACTTGTTGTTGCGCACGACGCGGTTGCCGCTGACGGTCAGGGCGCCCGCCTTCGGCTTGTTCTCGTCGCCCACGAGGAACACGCCCGCGCAGTTGCCGGTGAGCTGATTGCCCGTGACGTAGAGGTTCCGCAGCCGGCGAACGGTGATGCCGATCCGGTTGCCCTCGAGATGGTTCCCCTGGACCAGCGTGCCCTTGCTGTTCGCGGCGCCCTGCTCGGCCTTCACGTTGTTGGCGAGGAACAGGCCCGCGTCACCGTTGCGCCGGGCGGTGTTCTCCCGGAAGACGCCGCGGGTGGAGTGCTCCTGGGCGATGCCCCACTGCCCGTTGTCGTCGGCGGTCACCCGCCGCACGGTCAGGCGGTCGGTCCCCATGGACCACAGGCCGGTCTTGGAGAAACCGGTCACCTTCAGGTCGGCGACGGTGACGTCCGGGAGGGCCTTGTCCTTGCCGCCGACCACGCAGATGCCGTTGCCGGCCTCGCGACAGCTGACGGAGGTCTTCCGGGCACCCGGCGCGGCCTTGGCCGCCGCGGGCTTGGCGGCCGGCTTCGCGCCCGCCTTCCGGACCGGCGCGATCACCGTGCGGTGACCCACGCCGCGCAGGGTCAGTCCCGGCGTCCTCACCGTGACGCTCTCGTGGTAGGTGCCGGCCAGGACGAGCACCGTGTCTCCAGGCCGGGCGGCGTTCACCGCCTTCTGGATCGACTCACCCGGATGCACCACGTGGAGCCGGTGGGCGGCCGACGCCGGGGCGGTACCGACGAGCGCGCCGAGGAGCGCCGTCGCACATGCGAGATACGAGATATGGCGTTTTGTCACATCCCGAAGGCTAGGAGCGCATGAGCCGATTACCGGCCGGATGCTCCGTTCGGCGGCGTGTCACGGATCGACGAAGCGGCGCCGACCCGCCCCGGACTGCTGTCCGGCGCGGTTCGGCGCCGCTTCGTAGGATCCTCGCGTCGGCCGACCGTGGCTCAGCGGCCCTTCGGCATCCGCATGCCCTTGGGCATGGGCCCCTTGGGCAGCGGCATGTTGCTCATCAGGTCGCCCAGGGCGCGCAGCCGGTCGTTGGTGGCCGTCACCTGGGGGCCGGTCAGCACGCGCGGGAACTTGAGCATGGTCGTGCGCAGCTTCTTCAGTTCGACCTGGCCCTCGCCGTTGCCGACGATCAGGTCGTGCACCGGTACGTCCGCGACGATGCGGTTCATCTTCTTCTTCTCGGCGGCCAGCAGGCTCTTCACCCGGTTCGGGTTGCCCTCGGCGACCAGCACGATGCCGGCCTTCCCGACCGCCCGGTGCACCACGTCCTGGCTGCGGTTCATCGCCACCGCCGGAGTGGTCGTCCAGCCCCGGCCGATGTTGTCCAGCACTGCTGCCGCGGCACCCGGCTGGCCCTCCATCTGGCCGAAGGCGGCCCGTTCGGCCCGGCGGCCGAACACGATCGCCGTCGCCAGCAGGGCGATCAGCAGGCCGAAGATGCCCAGATAGACCGGGTGCCCGATCAAGAAGCCGATCGCGAGGAAGACACCGAGGGTGCCGATGCCGACGGCCGCGAGTACAAGACCGATCTTCTTGTCGGCCTTGCGGGTCATCTTGTACGTGAGGGCGATCTGCTTCAGTCGCCCTGCGTTCGCGGCGTCCGCCGCGGTTTCCTTCCTCGCCATGCCACGAAGTCTACGTGGCTCCAGGAGTGCCGACGACGGCGGTGCCCGGCGGGAAGGAGGTCAGGAGCGGGTCGCGGCCTGCTCCAGGAAACGCTGCGCCTCGACCCGGTCCTTGGCACGGCGGCGGTCCTCCAGGACGGAGGTCCAGGCGTTGCGGCGGGCGGTGCGCTGTCCGCCGCTCATGAGCAGGGACTCGACGGCCCGGAGGGCGTCGGTGAAGGACGGGATGGCGGTGGCGCGAACCGGCGCGGCCTGCATGAGCGAGGTCCCCCCTCGGTCTGGACGTACGGGGCGTGATAACAGAGTCACTGATTGGTGTTACCAGGGCGTGACCGGCCGGTCAAACGCACATGAAGCCTGAAAACCGGGCGCCGGAACGCCGACGCGGCCCTGAGGGTCGCCCTCATCAGCGAGGACGGTCAGGACCGCGTCGTCTCGGCCATTACTGGCCAGTAGGTACTTGTGCGCGAATTCACACGCTCGGCTCACACCGCCTGGGCGGCGATGTACGAGCCACGCTTCTCGATCGCCATCTGGTACAGGCGCCCGGCGCGGTACGAGGAGCGGACCAGCGGGCCGGACATCACGCCGGAGAAGCCGATCTGCTCGGCCTCCTCCTTCAGCTCCACGAACTCGTGCGGCTTCACCCAGCGCTCCACCGGGTGGTGCCGGACGGAGGGGCGCAGGTACTGGGTGATGGTGACCAGCTCGCAGCCGGCGTCGTGCAGCTGCCTGAGCGCCTCGCTGACCTCCTCACGGGTCTCGCCCATGCCGAGGATCAGGTTGGACTTGGTGACCAGGCCGTAATCGCGGGCCTCGGTGATGACCTTCAGGGAGCGCTCGTAGCGGAAGCCGGGGCGGATCCGCTTGAAGATCCGCGGGACCGTCTCGACGTTGTGCGCGAAGACCTCGGGGCGGGAGGAGAAGACCTCGGCGAGCTGCTCGGGGATCGCGTTGAAGTCGGGGGCCAGCAGTTCCACCTTCGTCCGGCCGCCCTCGCGGTCCGCCGTCTGCTGGTGGATCTGGCGCACCGTCTCGGCGTACAGCCAGGCGCCGCCGTCCTCCAGGTCGTCGCGGGCGACGCCGGTGATGGTGGCGTAGTTCAGATCCATGGTGACCACGGACTCGCCGACGCGGCGCGGCTCGTCACGGTCCAGTGCCTCGGGCTTGCCGGTGTCGATCTGGCAGAAGTCGCAGCGCCGGGTGCACTGGTCGCCGCCGATGAGGAAGGTCGCCTCGCGGTCCTCCCAGCACTCGTAGATGTTCGGGCAGCCGGCTTCCTGGCAGACCGTGTGCAGGCCCTCGCTCTTCACGAGATTCTGCATCTTCGTGTACTCGGGACCCATTTTCGCCCGGGTCTTGATCCACTCGGGCTTGCGCTCGATGGGGGTCTGGCTGTTGCGGACCTCCAGGCGCAGCATCTTGCGTCCGTCGGGTGCGACTGCGGACACGACCGGCTCCCTAGCGATTGATTCTTCGGCGTTCTTCAGGGTACGCCCGTTGATTTGGTGGCCCGGCGTGGGTGGCGGCCTCAGGGAGCTGCCGCCCCCGGGGCCCGCCATCGGCCTGCGGCCTCGTCGTCAAACGCCGGACGGCCCGCTTTTTATGCCGCTTTTTATGCCGGCGTCTTCTCGATCACCCTCGGCTTCAGGTCCGCGTTCTCCAGTACGTCCCTCAGGTGCCGCTCCACCACCGGCAGGACGTCCTCGACCGTGATGTCCCGGCCCAGCTCGTCGGCGAGGGAGGCCACCCCCGCGTCCCGGATGCCGCACGGGATGATCCGGTCGAACCACCGGTTGTCGGGGTTCACGTTGAAGGAGAAGCCGTGCATCGTGACGCCCTTGGCGACGCGGATGCCGATGGCGGCGATCTTGCGGTCCTCGCGGCGCTGGCCGGCGTTGGAGGGGGCGTACTCGGGGCCGTTGAGGCGAGGGTCGAACTCCTCGTCGGCGATCCGCGGGTCGAAGTCGAGGGAGAGCCCTCCGAGCGAGGGCCGCTGCTCGACCGGGTCGCCGAGCACCCACACCCCGCTGCGGCCCTCGATGCGGGTGGTCTCCAGGCCGAACTCGGCGCAGGTGCGGATCAGGGCCTCCTCGAGGCGTCGTACATGGGCGACGACGTCCACGGGACGGGGCAGCTTCTGGATCGGGTAGCCGACGAGCTGGCCGGGGCCGTGCCAGGTGATCTTGCCGCCGCGGTCCACGTCGATGACCGGGGTGCCGTCCAGCGGGCGCTCGCTGTCCTCGGTGCGCCGGCCGGCCGTGTACACGGGAGGGTGCTCCAGGAGCAGCACGGTGTCCGGGACCTCGTCGGCGAACCGGGCCGCGTGCACCCGGCGCTGCTCGTCCCAGGCCTCCTGGTACTCGACGGCTTCCGCACCGAACCCCATACGGACGAACCGCAACTCACTCACGGCAAGCGCCTCCCTCAGCGACCGGTGTGCCAGGCGCGTAACGCGCCCACGCCACTGTACGTCCGACCGGCGTACGTCAGCCCTGCGGGCGTTCCTCACACGATCGGATGAATGTACGGCGAAGTGTGCGATCGTCTGCTCACTCTCCGCTACATTCGCGCCGTTCGTGAGGCCATAAGGGCTGCTCAAAGGCAATCCGGGCACTTCGACAGGCCCGGAAGGCAGGAGACCGCACCGCAGATGACGGACCGACCCGCGCAGCGCACCCCCAACCGCCAGCTCGCCGCGCTCATCGCAGAAGCGGGGTTCTCCAACGCGGGTCTGGCCCGTCGCGTCGACCAGCTCGGCCTCGAGCACGGGCTGGACCTCAGATACGACAAGACATCGGTCACCCGCTGGCTGCGCGGACAGCAGCCGCGCGGTACGACCCCCGCCCTCATCGCCGAGGTGTTCACCCGCCGGCTCGGGCGCCGGCTCACCGCCCAGGACCTCGGCCTGGACGCCTGCGCACCGGTGTACGCCGGGCTGGAGTTCGCGGCCACCCCGGAGGAGGCCGTCGACATCGTCAGCGGGCTGTGGCGCAAGGACTCCGGCAGCCACGCCGAGCTGCGCAAGATCGCGTTCACCCCGGCGGGGCTCGTCGTGCCCAGCCGGGACTGGCTGATCGGCAAGTCGGACGACAAGGTGGCCCGGGAACCGGCCCCCCGGGTGCCCCCGCAGGCACGGCCCGGTGCGGCCAGGCCCCAGCCGGTCGGCCCGCCGCGGGTCCGCGGGCAGGCCGAGCGCGGTCCCGGTCACAAGGTCACCGGCGGCGACATCGCCGCGCTGCGCTCGGTCGGTGAGCTCTTCCGCACCCTCGACGACCGCTTCGGCGGCGGCCACGCCCGACAGGCCCTGGTGCGCTACCTGGAGCACGAGTGCGAGCCGATGCTCCGCGGCAGCTACGACGAGCAGACCGGCCGCCGGCTGTTCGCGGCCGCCGCCGACCTGACCCGGCTCGCGGGCTGGACCTCGTACGACATCGCCGCGCACGGACTCGCCCAGCGCTACTTCGTCCAGGCCCTCCGCCTCGCCCAGGCGGCCGGCGACCGGGCCTACGGCTCCTACGTCCTGGTCACCATGAGCCGCCAGGCCGTCTACCTGGGCCACGGCAGGGAGGCCGTGCAGCTGGCCCGGGTCGCGCAGCAGGGGGTCGGCACCGGTGCCCCGCCGGTCGTCCAGGCGCTGCTGCACGCGTCCGAGGCGCGGGCGCACGGGGTCCTGGGCGAGGTGCGGGCGTGCACCGCGGCGCTGGTCCGGGCCGAGCGCGCCCTGGAGGCGGCGCGGCCCGGGGACGAGGTGCCGTACTGGGCCAAGTTCTTCGACGAGGCCCAGCTCGCCGACGAGCTGGGGCACTGCCACCGGGATCTTCAGCAGTTCCGGGCCGCCGCCCAGCACGCCGAGCGTTCCCTCCAGCTCCGCGCCCCCTCCTACGCCCGCAGCCGCCTGTTCTGCCGGGTCGTCCTCGCCACCGCCCGCCTCGGCCTCGGCGAACTCGACCAGGCCTGCGCGCTCGCCGCGGAAGCCGCCGGCCAGGCGGTGGAGATGCGGAGCGCTCGCGCGATCGAGTACGTAAGGGACTTCGAACGCCGCCTGGAGCCCTACCGGGACGCGGCACCGGCCAGGGGTTACCGGGAAAAGGTGGCCGCGCTCGGCTGACGGCCGGCCAGACCCGCAACCGCGCTGCGATGACCGAGCGGGTTCGTTGCACCGCCGCCCTGGTTGTCCGCCGTGGCGGCGGGCCCGATCGACTGGTGGTGCGGAGGTTCCGCCGCGGAGTCGCGGTGCGATCGCCGGGCGGGGTCGGGTGCCGTCGGATCGTGCCGCGGTGGTTGTTCGCCGTGGCGGCGGTCGTGATCGACTTGCCGGTGCGGAGGTTCCGTGGCGACGGTGGTCAGCCACGACGTGCGAGACCGGCGGTGGTGAACCGGCGACGTGCCTCGGCTTGCACACCGCCGGCCTGGTGCGCGCCGTTCGGGGCGCTGCCGGCCTGGTGTGTGCCGTTCGCGGCCACCCGGCTGGTGCCGGCCGGTGTCGGTGGCTTCAGGCCGCCCGCGGCAGGGTCGGGGCCGGGTCGGCGTTGTGCATCGAACCCGCGCCCAGGTCGGACAGGATCGCCGCCGCCGCCCGGTGGGCCGAGTGCAGCGCGCCCTGGACCGTGCTGGTGTCCCGGTGGTCGCCGCAGACGTACAGCCCGGCCAGCAGCCGTACCGGCCGGCGCAGGTCGTGCGGCGGACGCATCGCCGGGACCGCCTCCGGCGTGTGGTGCACGGCGAGCGTCTCCCAGCGGCGCGTCGAGGTGCCGTAGAGCCGGGAGAGATGGATGCGGACCGCCGTGTCCACGCCTTCCGGCGGGGTGCCCAGCACGGTCGAGGAGATCAGCACCCGGCCGCCCGGCGCCCGGCTCGGGTCCACGTTGCTGAGTACCGCCGTGTGCGCCACGGGTCCGCCCCGGTCGGCGTCCAGCAGCAGCGAGGTACCGGTCGAGAGGGCCACCGCCGGGTCGTCGGTGGTGTGGTGCACCACCGTGACCGGGTGGAAGTCCGGCACCCTGAGCCCCGGCAGCAGCCCCGCCGCGGCGCGCGCGTCCGTCGCCAGCAGCACCGCCCGGCAGCGGACCTCGCCGTGCTCGGCCGTGGCCACCGACGTCGTGGACACGGAGGTGACCCGCACCCCGGTGTGCACGGTGCCGGGCGGCAGTGTCCGGGCCAGCAGCTCCGGCAGCATCTCCGCGCCGCCCTCCGGCACGCCCAGCCGCCCGCTCGCGAAGGCGCGCAGCGCCAGGTCGGCACACCGGCTGGAGGTGGTCAGCTCCGGGTCGCACAGCAGCGCGGCGAGCAGCGGGCGCAGGAAGCCGTCGATGGTGCGGGCCGGCACCCCGCGCCGGGCGAGGGCCTGGGCGGCGGGCAGCTCCGGGCGGTTCAGGATGCGCTCGACCGGGGTGGCCGCGATCCGGCCCAGCGCGGCGCCCAGCCGGGCCTGGTCCACCGCGCCGCCGACCGGCGCACCGGTCCGGCCGGGCGTGGCCGCCGTAGCCCTGGGGGAGCTTGCCAGGGCGCGCACCACATGGAGCGCGCCCCGTGCGCCCCTTGCGCTCCCTCCGGCCGCCGGCGCGCCCGCGCGCTGGGTGCGGCCGTCGCGGTGCAGCAGAACGCCCGGCGCGAAGCGGCGCACGGTCAGAGCGCCCAGGCCCGGTGTCAGCCGCAGTTCGGGATACGACGTGGACAGCAGCTGTCCGATGCGGTCGAGCCGGAAGCCGTCGACCTTCTCCGTCGACATGCGGCCGCCGACATAGGGGGCGGCCTCCAGCACCGCGGTCGTGATTCCTGCGCTGGTCAGCCGGTGGGCCGCCGAGAGTCCGGCGATTCCTGCTCCCACGATGACGACGTCCACCTGGTACGCGGGCTCAAGCACGAGGCCCCTCCTGTGGTTGCGCGGCCGGTGGAGACGTCATGCCCCCAACGGGCTCCAGCAATACCCGAGTTCGGGTCGAGGTTAGGGCCGCGATCGGTCATAGACAGACGCGCATCAACAGGGCACGGTCGCATAGAGGTCGCATACGGTCCCAAGAGATCTCACGAGATCACAGGACATCCCTGGCGTACATCAGGCGGCCCGTACCGCATCCTCGATGCCCGGAAACGCGAACCGGAACCCCGACTCCAGCAACCGCCGGGGCACCACCCGTTGGCTGCCCAGCACATCCCCGGCCATCTCGCCCAACACCCTACGCAGCACCGGCGCGGGCACCGCGAACAGCGCCGGCCGGCGCAGCACCCGGGCCATCGCCTCGGTGATCTCACGGTTCGTCAGCGGCTGGGGCGCCGTGAGATTGAACGGGCCGGACAGCGCCTCGCCGTCGATGAGATGCCGGATCGCGGCCACCTCGTCGTGCAGCGCGATGTACGACCAGTACTGCCGCCCGTCGCCCAGGCGCCCCCCGAGCCCCGCCCGGAACAGCGGGAACAGCCGCGCCCAGGCCCCACCGCCGCGCGCCACGACCAGCCCCGTGCGCAGGAACACCGTCCGTACGCCCGCCTCCTCGACCGGCGCCGCCGCCTCCTCCCACTCCACGCACAGCCGGGGCAGGAAGCCGTCGCCCGGCGGGGCGCTCTCGTCCACCACCCGGTCGCCGGTCTCGCCGTAGTAGCCGATCGCGCTGCCGTTCAGGAACACCCGCGGCGGCTGGGGCAGCGAGGCCGCGGCCTCGGCCAGCGTGGCCGTGCCCAGCACCCGGCTGTCCCGGATCAGCCGCTTGTACTCCGGTGTCCAGCGCCGGTCGCCCACCCCGGCCCCGGCCAGGTTGACCACCACGTCACAGCCGATCAGCCCGGCCGCGTCCACGTACTGCCGAGCGGGGTCCCAGCGGACCTCGTCCGGGCCCCCGGGCGCCCGGCGCACCAGACGCACCACCTCGTGCCCGTCCGCGGTCAGGGACCGCACCAGAGCGCTGCCGATCAGACCGGACGCGCCGGCCACCGCGATTCGCGAACGTTCCATGGCCCCAGCATGACGGCGGCCGGCACGAAACGCGCTGGGACCCCAGGAGAGCCGGCCCTAAGGTGATCGTCATGCCGGATCCGTACATACGCACCGCCCGCCTCGACGACGACGCGGAACTGTCCGTCCTCGACCGGGCCACCTGGTCCCCCCTGCACGCGGTGATGCCCGAGCCGCAGCCGCCGTACGACCCCTTCTTCGACGAGCGCCACAGCCCGGACGGCTACCTGGTCGCCGAAGCCGAGGGACGCATCGTCGGCTACATCCGCCTCGCCCACCCGACCCCGCTCGCCTCGAACGCGCACGTCCTCGCCATTCAGGGCTTCGCCGTCGCCGAGGAGGCGCGCGGGCGGGGCCTGGGGCGCGCGCTGATCCGGGCCGCCGTCGAGGAGGCGCGCGGGCGCGGGGCGCGGCGCCTGACCCTGCGCGTCCTCGGGCACAACGCCCCGGCCCGCACCCTGTACGAGTCCGAGGGCTTCACCGTCGAGGGCGTGCTGCCGGAGGAGTTCCACCTGGACGGCCGGTACGTCGACGACATCCTCATGGGCCGTCAGCTGTGAATGCCGTTCACAGGCCGCTGCCCGTCGACCCCAGGCCCTAGGAGTCGACCAGGTCGCCCGTGTCCACCGCTGTCGTCGCCGCCGCCGCGCGCCGGGCGTCGCCCGCCACCTCGGACGCCGTCAGCGCATACCCCGTCTCGGCGTCCGAGGTGGAGCGGGCGAAGATCACCCCGAACACCTTGCCGTCCGTGGTCAGCAGCGGGCCGCCGGAGTTGCCCGGCCGGACCGTGGAGCGGATCGAGTAGATCTCCCGGGTGACCGCGCGGTCGTTGTAGATGTTCTGGCCGGTCGCCTCCACGCGGTTCGCCACCGTCGCCGCCTGCAGATTCAGGTTCCCGTCCTCCGGATAGCCCGCCACCACCGCCGAGTCCCCGCGCACGGCACCGGTGTCGAACCGCAGCACCGGCGCCCGTAGCTGCGGCACATACAGCACCGCCACGTCCCGGTCGGGATCGAAGAGCACCACCCGGGCCTCGTACGACCGCCCGACCCCGCCCACCCGCACGCTCGGCCGGTCGATGCCCGCCACCACGTGCGCGTTGGTCATCACGTGCCGCGCGGCGTACACGAAGCCGCTGCCCTCCCGGCCCTCGGTGCCCGAGGCGCCCTCGATCTTCACCGTGCTCAGCTTGGCGGCGCTCGCCGCGGCCGGGGTGACGCTGTCGCCGGTGGGCCGGGCCACCTGGGCCGTCGACTCGTTCTCGAACGGGTTGAAGACCTGCGGGAAACCCGCCTCGGTCAGTGCGGACGTGGCCCGCGCGAACCACGCGGGCGTGGTCTGCGGCATCGCCTGCTGCACCGTGCCCAGCAGCGCCGAGTTCCGTATCGCCGTCGTCAGGGTCTGCGACGGGGCCGCGCCCAGCACGCTCGCCGCCACCCAGGCCACGATCAGCACCGCGACCGAGTTGGCCGCCGCGCCCCCCACCCCGTCCGCCACGCGCAGCGGACCCCGGTCCAGCTCGCCGCGCAACCGCAGCGCCAGCCTGCCCGCCAGCTCGTGCCCCGCCACCGCCGGCACCAGCACCGTCAGCACCGCGAGCACCGTCGCCTGCGCCGAGCCCCGCTCCACCAGCCCCGTCACCCACGGCAGTACCCACACACCGACGGCCGCGCCGCCGACGAACCCGGCCAGGGACACGCATCCGGCCACCAGGCCACGCCGGTAACCCGACACCGCGTAGACGAGGATCACCAGCACAAGCACCAGGTCGAGCAGGTCCACGGAGCCGCCTTTCTCTCGGACCCCTCAGTACGGACGGGGCGGGTCCGCTGATCAGTCACGCGCACGCGACGGCCGCCGGGCGGCGAACCGGCCACGTACGCGGGTACCCACAGAAACGTCCCGGACCAGGACGATGGTTCCACCGGGTGGCACAGCGCACATCGCGGGCACGGCCCGACACACCGAGAGTGGGATCATGCGTGTCCTCCGAAGAGCCCCGGGGCCACCGAGACGACGCGGCGCACGGGTCCCGGGCGCCCTGCCGGTGCTGCTCGGCTGCCTGCCCGGCCTGCTGGCCTGCCTCGCACTGCCCCTGTGCGCCCGCGAAGTCGAGCACTCCGTCACGAGCCGATCCGACCGCCTCGCCGCGGCCCGCCCCGCCGGTGCCCGGCCCCCGGCCGCCCACCGCGCCGCCCGGCCGCCCATCCGGCCCCGCTCGGCCTGGCTGGACCGCACCACCGGGCACACCCAGCCGCCCCCGCGCTACGACGACCGGGTGGTCGCCGTCTTCCTCCACCACACCGACTCGCCCAACGGCTACGACTGCGCCGACGCGCCCCGCATCATCCGCCACCTGTACGCCGGCCAGACCGGCACCCGCCACTGGGACGACATCGGCTACCACTTCCTCGTCGACCGCTGCGGCACCATCTACGAGGGCCGCGCCGGAGGCTCCGACCGGCCCGTCACCGGCGCCCACGCCCAGGGCTTCAACCACCGCACCACCGGCATCGCCGCCCTCGGCACCTTCACCGCCGGCGTCCCCGTGCCCCGGGCCATGACCGACGCCATCGCCGCCCTGGCCGCCTGGAAGCTCGGCCTCGCCGGCATCGACCCGCGCAGCAGCGTCCGCCTGGTCTCCAGCAACGGCCTCAGCCGCTACAAGACGGGCAGCAGCGCCACCCTGCCCGCGGTGTCCGGCCACAACGAGGGCTTCATGACCAGCTGCCCCGGCGCGGCCCTCACCGCCCGCCTCCCCGAGATCCGGGCCACCGCGGCCCGGCTGCAGGGCCGGACGCCCACAGGGACGCCGTAGCCACGCAGCCCGCTGCGAGCACCGCCCCCTACGGTCGAGGACGACACAAGCCGACCGGAGGTGGGGAGCCAGCCATCGACAGCAGCCGTACGCACTCCGCGCGGGAACGGGCCGACCGGCCCCGGACCGCGCGCGGCCCCTGGGCGGTGGTCTGCGCGGTCGTGACCGTCGTCCTCGGCCCGGCGGCGGTCACCGCGTCCGCCCTCGACCAGGCCGACGCCGCCCGCAGCACCGCGCGGTGAAGGCCGACCGGCCCCAGGCCCGCCCGCCGACGGACACCAGCCGCGGGCGCACGACGGCATGAGACCGGCGGTCAGTCCTTGAAACGCTCCCACAGCCGCGGATACCGCTCCGCCAGCGCCCGCTCGTTCTCGAGGTCCAGGGGCCTGCCCGCAGGCTCGGCGGGGGCCGGGGCGATGCCCAGGTCGGGCGCGACGGTGCCGGTCAGCTGCTCGTAGGCCTCGTCCGCCGCGTAGCCCAGCTCCTCGCCGTCGCCGTCGATCTCCTCGTCGAACTCGTCCAGCAACTCGGCCAGGGAGTCCGGGTCGTGCAGGGCGCCCTCGTACACCTCCCGGCCCTGGCCGATCAGCCAGCACCGGAAGAAGTCGAACGCGTCGTCGCTGCACCCGTCCAGCAGCACCCAGGCGGCGCCCCACAGGTCCCACCGGTAGGCGCGGTTGTAGCGGGCCTCGAAGTGACGGGCGAAGTCCAGGACCAGGTCGGGGTCCAGCCGGAGCAGCCGCTCCACCAGCAGGTCGGCCTGCTCCTCCGGGTCGCCCTCGGCGGCCGCGCGGGTGGCGTCGATCAGCTCCCAGAACTCCGTCTCGTCCATCACGGCACCAGCATCGGGCCTCGGCCGGTGGCCCGCACGCGGAGTACCGCGGATCGTTACCCGGCATCTCGGCAGCCGGGGTTCGCGCGCCGGTACAGCGCCGCGATCCGGGCCGCGTCCGCGGCGAACCGCTCCCGCAGGCCCGCCGGTGCCAGCACCTCCGCCTCCGGGCCGAGCGCGGTCAGCTGGGTGTGCGCGACCTCCTCCGACTCCACCGGCAGGGTCACCGTCACCCGGCCCTCGGCGTCCGGCTCGCCCAGGCCGCCGAGCGCCTCCCGCGCGGACAGCGGATCGACGGCGTACGGCAGCCTGCGCACACCCTCCGGGGACAGCCGTACGACGACCTCGGCGCGCAGGATCGACCGCGCGAACCGCTCGGCCTGCGCCGCCCAGTGGCCGGGCAGGTCGAAGTCCGGATCGCGGCCGAAACGCTCGTCCAGGATGTCCAGACCGGTGAACCGGTCGATCCGGTAGGTCCGGAACGAGCCCCCGCCGGCCACCCGCGCGCACAGGTACCAGACGCCCGCCTTCAGCACGAGACCGTACGGCTCCAGGGTCCGCTCCACCTCGCCGGAAGCCTCATGGCCGCTCCGCCCGCGGGGCGCCTCGGCCGCTGCCGAGGCGCCGGCGCGCCCCTCCGGCTTCGCGCCCGGGCGCCGGTACCGGGCGATGACGCACCGGTCCGCCCACACCGCCTCGGCGAGCACGGGCAGCAGCGCGGGTGTCTCCGGCTCCCGGAACCAGGCGGGCGCGTCCAGGTGGAAGCGCTGGGCGGCACTGTCCGGGGCGTCCCGCAGGGAGGGCAGCAGCGCGGCCGACACCTTCAGCCGGGCCGCCGAGGCGGCGTCCTCAAGACCCATCTCCCTGAGCGCCCCCGGCACCCCGCTCAGGAACAACGCCTCGGCCTCGCTGCGGGCCAGCCCCGTCAGCCGCGTCCGGTATCCCCCGACCAGCCGGTACCCACCGGCCCGCCCCCGGTCGGCGTACACCGGCACCCCCGCCTCCGACAGCGCCTGCGCGTCCCGGGTGACCGTCCGCTCCGACACCTCGAGCTCCCGCGCGAGTTCGGCAGCGGTCATGGCGGGCCGGGACTGCAGGAGGAGCACCATCTTGATGAGGCGGGCGGCACGCATGCCTCTCATGATGCCGGGCCGCCTTCGAGGGCGGGGAACGCGGAAGCGGCGGACGCGAAGCTGCGTGCACCCTCTCGTCCGCCGCGACGGCGCTCGGCCCCGATGTGCGGTGACCGGCGGTACCGAACCGCCGGTCACCCCCGTCGGCCGTCCTACAGGCCGTACTTCTCCCGGGCCTCCTTGACCGCCGTCGCCTTGACCTCGCCGCGCCTGGCGAGCTGGGCCAGGGCCGCGACGACGATCGACTGGGCGTCGACGCCGAAGTGGCGGCGAGCCGCCTCACGGGTGTCGGAGAGACCGAAGCCGTCGGCGCCCAGGGAGGACCAGTCCTGCTCGACCCACTGCGCGATCTGGTCGGGGACCTGGCGCATGTAGTCGCTGACGGCCAGCACCGGACCCTCGGCACCCTGCAGCGCCTGGCGGACGTACGGCACGCGCTCCTCACCGCGCAGCAGGGCCGCGTCGGCCTCCATGGCGTCCCGGCGCAGCTCCGACCAGGAGGTCGCCGACCACACGTCCGCGGCCACGCCCCACTCCTCGGCCAGCAGTCGCTGCGCCTGAAGGGCCCAGTGGATCGCCGTACCCGAGCCCAGCAGCTGGATCCGCGGGGCGTTGGCGGGCACGGACACGCCCGCGGACTCCGCCGTGTTGAAGCGGTACAGGCCCTTGACGATGCCCTCGTCGATGCCCAGGCCCTGCGGCTTGGCCGGCTGCGGCAGCGGCTCGTTGTAGACCGTCAGGTAGTAGAAGACGTTCTGGTCCTCGCCCGGCTTGGCCTCGCCGTACATCCGGCGCAGGCCCTCACGGACGATCACCGCGATCTCGTAGGCGAACGCGGGGTCGTACGTCAGCGCGGCCGGGTTGGTCGCGGCGATCACCGGGGAGTGGCCGTCGGCGTGCTGGAGGCCCTCGCCCGTCAGGGTCGTCCGGCCCGCCGTCGCGCCGACGAGGAAGCCGCGGCCGAGCTGGTCGCCGAGCTGCCACATCTGGTCGGCGGTGCGCTGCCAGCCGAACATCGAGTAGAAGATGTAGAACGGGATCATCGCCTCGCCGTGCGTCGCGTACGCGGTGGACGCGGCGATGAAGTCGGCCATCGAACCGGCCTCGGTGATCCCCTCGTTGAGGATCTGGCCGTTCTTGGCCTCCTTGTAGTACATCAGCTGGTCGCGGTCGACCGGCTCGTACGTCTGGCCCTTGGGGGAGTAGATACCGAGGGAGGGGAACAGGCTCTCCATGCCGAAGGTGCGCGCCTCGTCGGGGACGATCGGCACCCAGCGCTTGCCCGTCTCCTTGTCGCGGACCAGGTCCTTGACCAGGCGGACGAAGGCCATGGTGGTGGCCACGTTCTGGGAGCCGGAGCCCTTGTCGAAGGAGGCGAAGGCCTTCTCGGCGGGGGCGGGCAGCGGGGCCAGGGCGTGGGTGCGGCGGGCCGGGGCCGGGCCGCCGAGGGCCGCGCGGCGCTCCTGGAGGTAGCGGACCTCGGGGGAGTCGGCGCCCGGGTGGCCGTAGGGGACCACGCCGTCGGCGAAGTCGCTGTCCTTGATCGGCAGCTCCAGCAGGTCGCGCATCGCCTTGAACTCGTCCACCGTCAGCTTCTTCATCTGGTGGTTGGCGTTCTTCGACGCGAAGCCCTCGCCGAGGGTGTGGCCCTTGACCGTCTGGGCCAGGATCACGGTCGGCGCGCCCTTGTGCTCGACGGCGGCCTTGTAGGCGGCGTAGACCTTGCGGGCCTCGTGTCCACCGCGCGAGAGGTGGAAGCACTCGAGGATCTTGTCGTCGCTCAGCAGCTTCGCCATCTCCGCCAGTGCCGGGTCGGCACCGAAGAAGTCCTGGCGGATGTAGGCGGCGTCGCGGGTCTGGTACGTCTGGATCTGCGCGTCCGGTACCTGGCGCAGGCGGCGTACGAGCGCGCCGGTGGTGTCGAGGGCGAACAGCTCGTCCCAGGCCGAGCCCCACAGCGTCTTGACGACGTTCCAGCCGGCGCCGCGGAACTGGGCCTCCAGCTCCTGCACGATCTTGAAGTTGGCGCGGACCGGGCCGTCGAGGCGCTGCAGGTTGCAGTTGATGACGAAGGTGAGGTTGTCCAGCTCCTCACGGGCGGCGAGCGCGAGGGCCGCGGTCGACTCGGGCTCGTCCATCTCGCCGTCGCCGAGGAAGGCCCAGACGTGGGACGCGGAGACGTCCTTGATGCCGCGGTTGGTGAGGTAGCGGTTGAAGCGCGCCTGGTAGATCGCCGAGAGGGGGCCGAGGCCCATGGAGACCGTCGGGAACTCCCAGAGCCAGGGCAGGCGGCGCGGGTGCGGGTACGACGGCAGGCCGTTGCCGCCGGCCTCCTGGCGGAAGTTGTCGAGGTGCGCCTCGGTCAAGCGGCCGTCGAGGAAGGCGCGGGCGTAGATACCGGGGGAGGCGTGGCCCTGGATGTACAGCTGGTCGCCGGAGCCGGCCGCTTCCTGGGATTCCTTGCCCTTGAAGAAGTGGTTGAAGCCGGTCTCGTACAGCCAGGCCGCGGAGGCGAAGGTGGCGATGTGGCCGCCGACGCCGTACTTCGAGCCGCGGGTCACCATCGCGGCCGCGTTCCAGCGGTTCCAGGCGGTGATCCGGGCCTCCATCTCCGGGTCACCGGGCAGGCCCGGCTCGGCGGAGGTGGGGATGGTGTTGACGTAGTCCGTCTCGAGGAGCTTCGGCAGCGCGATGCCGCCCGCCTCGGCGCGCTCCAGCGTGCGGCGCATCAGGTATGCGGCGCGGTGCGGCCCGGCCTCCCTGGCGACGGCGTCGAGCGAGGCCTGCCACTCGGCGGTCTCCTCGGGGTCGCGGTCCGGGAGCTGGTCGAGCGCGCTCGGCTGGATGGCGTTGGGGTCGGTCATGTCGCCGCCTTCCTCAGTCGAAGGGGGTTCCCTCATCGGTAAGGGTTCGGGGGTGCCCTTGGTCTTTGGCAGGACAGGGCAGGGACTTCGGTGGAAGTCCGTCGGCGACTGTAACTCCCTGATCGATGATCGATCAAAGGGTTGAGGGCAAAACTTCTCGATTACGAGAAAGTAGGCACGCGGTGCCTTTTCAGCGGGCACCCGGTGCCGTATATGACCAAGGTTTTCGCAGGTGAGCACAGGTATGCTCGCCTGCCGTCAAGCGCGCGGAGCACAGCCCAGGACGTGCGCCTTCACCAGTTCGGCGATCCGCGGATCCCGGCGCTTGAACGCCTGCACCAGTTCCTCGTGCTCCTCCGCGTACGACTGCTGGACCGTGCCCAGCCAGCGGATCGACAGCGCCGTGAAGACCTCGATGCCCAGGCCCTCCCACGTGTGCAGCAGCACCGAGTTGTCCGCCGCGCGGACCAGTTCGCGGTGGAAGCCGACCGTGTGCCGGACCTGTGCCGTGCCGTCGGCCTCGCGGTCCGCCTCGTACAGGGCCAGCACGTGCGGCTCCAGTGCCGAGCAGTCCTGCGCCAGGCGGTCGGCGGCCAGCTCCGCCGCGATGGCCTCCAGGCCGGCCCGGACGGGGTAGCTCTCCTCCAGGTCGGCCGCGGTCAGGTTCCGCACGCGGACGCCCTTGTTCGGCGCGGACTCGATCAGCCGCAGCGACTCCAGCTCGCGCAGGGCCTCGCGGACCGGCGTCTGGCTGACCTCCAGCTCCGTGGCGATCCGGCGCTCCACGATCCGCTCGCCCGGCTGCCAGCGCCCGCTGACGATTCCCTCCACGATGTGCTCGCGGATCTGTTCGCGCAGCGAGTGGACGACGGGCGTGGTCATGGGGGCTCCTTAGGGAGGGCTGACGCTAAGACAATACGGCGGGTTCGCTCCGCGGGTAGGGCGCGTCGTGGTGCTTTGGTGCAGGTGAGACGAGGCGCACACGGTGTTCCCGGCGCCTGGGGGTTCGGTGCGCGGCGCCGGCGGTCGGGTGCGGGCGGGTTTGTGACCGGTCGCGCGGTTTCCCACGCCCGGGGGAGGTGCGGCCGACCCGCCGAAAAGGCGGCGCCCCGCCCGGAAAGCTCCGGACGGGGCGCCGTACTGCCTGATCGGGGAGATCAGAGGCCGAGCTCGACCTCGAACTCGCCCGCCTCCAGGATCGCCTTGACCGCCGTCAGGTAACGGGCCGCGTCGGCGCCGTCGACCAGACGGTGGTCGTAGGAGAGGGTCAGGTAGGTCATGTCGCGGACGCCGATGACCGTGCCCTCCTCGGTCTCGATGACGGCCGGACGCTTGACCGTGGCACCGATGCCGAGGATCGCGACCTGGCCCGGCGGCACGATGATCGTGTCGAACAGCGCGCCACGCGAACCGGTGTTGGAGATGGTGAAGGTCGCACCGGACAGCTCGTCCGGGGTGATCTTGCTCGCCCGGACCTTGCCCGCCAGGTCGGCGGTGGCCTTGGCGATGCCGGCGATGTTGAGGTCACCGGCGTTCTTGATGACCGGGGTCATCAGGCCCTTCTCGGAGTCCACCGCGATACCGATGTTCTCGGTGTCGAAGTAGGTGATGGTCCCCTCGGCCTCGTTGATCTTGGCGTTGATGACCGGGTGGGCCTTCAGCGCCTGCGCGGCGGCCTTGACGAAGAACGGCATCGGGGAGAGCTTGACGCCCTCGCGGGCCGCGAAGGAGTCCTTCGCCTTGGCGCGCAGCTTCATCAGGCGGGTGACGTCGACCTCGACGACCGACGACAGCTGGGCCTGCTCGTGCAGCGCCTTGACCATGTTGTCGCCGATGACCTTGCGGATCCGCGGCATCTTGACGGTCTGGCCGCGCAGCGGGGAGACCTCGAGCGCCGGGGACTTCCTGGCCGGAGCGGCGGCAGCGGCCGGAGCCGGAGCGGCGGCGGCCTTCGCGGCCTCGGCGGCGGCGAGGACGTCCTGCTTGCGGATGCGGCCGCCGACGCCGGTGCCCTTGACGGTGGCCAGGTCGACGCCGTTCTCGGCGGCGAGCTTGCGCACCAGCGGGGTGACGTAGGCGCCCTCGTCGGTCGCCTGGGTGGCGGTCGGCGCGGTGGGCGCGGTGGCCGGGGTCACCGGGGCCGGGGCGGGCGCCGGAGCGGCCGGCACCGGCTCGGGGGCCGGGGTCGTCACCTGCTGCGGGGCCGGAGCCGTCGGCGCCTGCGGGGCCGGGGCCGGGGCGGCGGGCGCGGCCGGGGCAGCCGGAGCCGCGGGGGCCGGCGGAGCGGCCGGAGCCGCGGGGGCGGCCGGGGCAGCGGCGGCGGGTGCCGGGGCGGCCGGGGCCGGAGCGGCGGCCGGGGCGGCACCGGGGGCGCCGATGACGGCGAGCTTGGCGCCGACCTCGGCGGTCTCGTCCTCGCCGACCACGATCTCGAGCAGCACGCCGGAGGTGGGCGCCGGGATCTCGGTGTCGACCTTGTCGGTGGAGACCTCGAGCAGCGGCTCGTCGGCCTCGACGGAGTCGCCGACCGACTTCAGCCAGCGGGTGACGGTGCCCTCGGTGACGGACTCGCCGAGCGCGGGCAGGACCACGTCGGTGCCCTCGGCGCCACCGGCCGGAGCGGCAGGGGCCTCGGGGGCCTGGGCGGGGGCCGGGGCCTCGGGGGCCTGGGCGGGGGCCGGGGCCTCGGCCACCGGAGCGGCCGGGGCCGGAGCCTCGGCGGCCGCGGGGGCCGGAGCGGCAGCGGGCGCACCCGTGCCGTCGTCGATCACGGCCAGCTCGGCGCCGACCTCGACGGTCTCGTCCTCGGCGACCTTGATGGAGGCCAGCACACCGGCGGCGGGCGAGGGGATCTCGGTGTCGACCTTGTCGGTCGAGACCTCGAGCAGCGGCTCGTCGGCCTCGACGCGCTCGCCCTCGGCCTTCAGCCAGCGGGTGACAGTGCCCTCGGTGACGCTCTCACCGAGCGCCGGAAGGGTTACGGAAACCGCCATGGTTTCGGTTGCTCCTAACGAATTGCGGAAGTCTGTGTCGTCGCGCCCGTTGACCGAAGGCTCAGTCGTGGGAGTGCAGGGGCTTGCCGGCCAGCGCGAGGTGCGCCTCGCCGAGCGCCTCGTTCTGCGTCGGGTGGGCGTGGATGAGCTGGGCGACCTCCGCCGGCAGCGCCTCCCAGTTGTAGATCAGCTGGGCCTCGCCGACCTGCTCGCCCATGCGGTCGCCGACCATGTGGACGCCGACCACGGCACCGTCCTTCACCTGGACGAGCTTGATCTCGCCCGCGGTGTTGAGGATCTTGCTCTTGCCGTTGCCCGCCAGGTTGTACTTCAGAGCGACGACCTTGTCCGCGCCGTAGATCTCCTTGGCCTTGGCCTCGGTGATACCGACGGAGGCGACCTCCGGGTGGCAGTACGTCACCCGCGGGACACCGTCGTAGTCGATCGGAACGACCTTCAGACCGGCCAGACGCTCCGCCACCAGGATGCCCTCGGCGAAGCCGACGTGCGCGAGCTGGAGCGTCGGGACGAGGTCACCGACGGCGGAGATGGTCGGGACGTTGGTCCGCATGTACTCGTCGACCAGGACGTAGCCACGGTCCATGGCGACACCCTGCTCCTCGTAGCCCAGGCCCTGCGAGACCGGGCCACGGCCGACGGCGACGAGCAGGACCTCGGCCTCGAACTCCTTGCCGTCGGCGAGGGTGACCTTGACGCCGTCCTGGGTGTACTCGGCCTTCTGGAAGAAGGTGCCGAGGTTGAACTTGATGCCGCGCTTGCGGAACGCGCGCTCAAGAAGCTTCGAGCTGTTCTCGTCCTCGACCGGGACGAGGTGCTTCAGGCCCTCGATGACCGTGACGTCGGCGCCGAAGGACTTCCAGACCGAGGCGAACTCGACGCCGATGACACCGCCGCCCAGGATGATCGCGGACTTCGGCACGCGGTCCAGGACGAGGGCGTGGTCGGAGGAGATGATGCGGTCGCCGTCGATCTCCAGGCCGGGCAGCGACTTGGGCACGGAGCCGGTCGCCAGCAGGATGTGGCGGCCCTGGATGCGCTGGCCGTTCACGTCCACGGAGGTCGCGGAGGACAGCCGGCCCTCACCCTCGATGTAGGTCACCTTGCGGGAGGCGATGAGCCCCTGCAGACCCTTGTACAGGCCGGCGACGACGCCGTCCTTGTACTTGTGGACGGCCGGGACGTCGATGCCCTCGAGGGTGGCCTTGACGCCGAACTGCTCGCTCTCGCGGGCCTGGTCGGCGATCTCGCCCGCGTGCAGCAGGGCCTTGGTGGGGATGCAACCCCGGTGCAGGCAGGTGCCGCCGACCTTGTCCTTCTCGATCAGGGCGACGTCCAGGCCCAGCTGCGCCCCGCGCAGGGCCGCGGCGTAACCACCGCTACCACCGCCGAGGATCACTAGGTCGAAAACGGTGCTGGCGTCGTTCGCCACGTCACGTCCTCCATGCATGTGCGCCGTGCGCCGGTCTCCGATGACCGGCAGGCGGCTGGTGTCCGGCCGCTTGATGCTTCGGCCCTTCGGTGGGGGCCCTGTCCTGCCGGGCTCCATCTTTGCACTTGTCGGAAGGGATCGAGACGCCGGGCCGGGGTGTGAGACGTCCCACGTTCACTTCCGACGAACGGGGACGCGGCCGAGCCGAAGGGGCGCGGGGAGCGGCGTGACCGGCCCCCCGCGCCCCTGCAGTCGCCGTGCGGAACAAGGCGATCCGGGCTAGTGGACGAACATCATCCCAGGTCACCCGCGGCCGTGAGCTCCGCCAGCCGCACCAGCGTCCGCACGGCGGACCCGGTGCCGCCCTTCGGCGTGTACCCGAACGGACCCCCCTCGTTGAACGCCGGACCGGCGATGTCGAGGTGCGCCCAGGTGATCCCCTCGCCCACGAACTCGCGCAGGAACAGACCGGCGACCAGACCGCCGCCCATCCGCTCGCCCATGTTCGCGATGTCCGCGACGGAGGACTCCATGCCCTTGCGCAGGTGCTCCGGCAGCGGCATCGGCCACGCCGGCTCGCCGACCTCCTCCGCCGCCTCGTACACCGTGGAGCGGAACGCGTCGTCGTTGGCCATGACACCGAAGGTCCGGCTGCCCAGCGCCAGCATCATCGCGCCGGTCAGCGTGGCGACGTCCACGATCGCGTCCGGGTTCTCCTGCGAGGCCGCCCACAGCGCGTCGGCGAGGACCAGCCGGCCCTCCGCGTCGGTGTTGAGGACCTCGACGGTCTTGCCGCTGTACATGCGCAGCACGTCGCCCGGGCGCACGGCGGTGCCGGACGGCATGTTCTCGGCCAGCGCCAGCCAGCCGGTGACGTTGACCTCCAGGCCGAGCCGGGCGGCGACGACGACGGCGGCGAACACGGCGGCGGCACCGCTCATGTCGCACTTCATCGTCTCGTTGTGGCCGGCCGGCTTCAGGGAGATGCCGCCCGAGTCGTAGGTGATGCCCTTGCCGACGAAGGCCAGGTGCTTGTCCGCCTTGGGGTGCGTGTACGACAGCTTCACCAGGCGCGGGGCCGCGGCCGAACCGCCGCCGACGCCGAGGATGCCGCCGTAGCCGCCCTTGGTCAGCGCCTTCTCGTCGAGCACCTGCACCTTGATGCCGTGCTCCTTGGCCGCTGCCTGCGCGATGCCGGCGAACGCGGCGGGGGTGAGGTCGTTCGGCGGGGTGTTGACCAGATCGCGGGCGCGGTTCAGCTCCTCGGAGACGGCGATCGCGCGGGCGACGGCACCCTTGTGGGCGGCGTCGCGCGGCTTGCCGCCGAGCAGCGCGGCCTCGGCCAGCGGCGCCTTGCCGTTCCTGGCCCTGGCGCCCTGCGCCTGACGGTTGTTGTCCTTGTACGTGTCGAAGGAGTACGCGCCGAGCAGCACGCCCTCGCCGATCGCCTCGACGGCGCCGGGGCTGTCGACGGGCAGCGCGAACGCGGCCTTCCTGGACCCGGCGAGCGCGCGGGCGGCCACACCGGCGGCCTTGCGCAGCGCCTCGGCGTCGTAGCCGGCGTCGCTGTCGCCGGCGTTCTCGGCGTCGGGCTCCGCGCCCAGGCCCACCGCCACCACGAGCGGGGCCTTGAAGCCGGCCGGTGCGGGCAGCTTCGTCAGCTCGCCCTCGGCACCCGAGGCGCCGAGGGTCTCCAGGACGCCGGCCAGCTTGCCGTCGTATGCCTTGTCCACGGCTTCGGCGCCCGGCGCTACGACGGGGCCCTGGGCGCCCTTGGCGACACCGATCACGATCGCGTCGGCCCGCAGGCCGGGCGCCGCGGCGGTGCTGAGAGTCAGAGCAGTCACGGTGGTGAGATCTCGCTTCCGATGTGAAGTTGCTGTGGCCGATATGGGGTGGGTCGACCGGGCCCGAGAGCCGACCCTAGGCCCAGGCCCGGGGAAAGGTGGCAACCGGGGCCTTCACCCTGTCGGCGAACACCCGGGACGAGACTACGCGCGTGCGGGCGTTCGCTCATTCCAGCGGGTGTCCACCTGTGCGTGGCGCCGTGGCCACTTCTCCCTCCGGGACGCCGGTGCCCCGAGCCGCACTCGTCGGGTTCCGGCGGGCCATCTGCCTGCCCGCATGAGTTCCGACTCTTTGCGGTTGCGGCACGGATGTGCCGACCCTGACTGGTACGGCACCCAGGACGCCTTCCCGCGCGTGGCCGGTCGCGCCGTCCCCCGCGGGCGTTCAGCGGCCCAGGGACAGCACGACGAGCGTCGTCGTCGCCGCCGTCTCCGCCAGGGCGCCGAACACGTCCCCGGTGACGCCGCCGAAGCGGCGGGTGCAGCGGCGCAGCAGGAGTTCGGCGACGGCGACGCCGGCGAGGACCGCGAGGGCGGTGCGCACGCCGTCGTACCCGCCGAGGCAGGCGCCCGCCGCCCCGGCCGCGACGGCCGCGCCGCTCGCCACGGTCAGTGCCGCGCCCTTCGGGACCACCCCGGCCACCGCCGCGCCCAGCCCCTCCGGGCGGGCGGCCGGCACTCCGGTGCGCGCGGCCAGGGTGAGCGCGAGGCGGGCGGCGGTCGCCGAGACGACGGCGGCCAGCGCGCCCCGCGTCCACGAGCCGGCGTAGAGCTGGGCCAGCACGGCGACCTGGGCCAGCAGCACCAGGACGAGGGTGAGCACTCCGAACGGCCCGATGTCCGACTGCTTCATGATCCGCAGCGCGTCCTCGGCGGGCTTGCCGCTGCCGAGCCCGTCGGCGGTGTCGGCGAGCCCGTCGAGATGCAGCCCGCGGGTCAGCGCGGCGGGTACGGCCGCGGAGGCGACGGCGGCGAGCAGCGGACCGGCGCCCAGCGCGAGCAGCAGCAACCCCAGCCCGGCCGCGCAGCCGCCGACGACCAGACCGGCCACCGGGGCGGTCAGCATCCCGCCGCGTGCCGCCTCCCGATCCCACCGGTGCACCCGGACGGGCAGCACGGTGAGCGTGCCGAAGGCGAAGCGGAGGCCGTCGAGAGGGGAGGACTTGCGCACCGGCGCAGGTTATCCGGCGGTCGCGAGGCCGCCTCCCGCCCCCAGGGATAAGGTGCGCATATGGGGCACTGGTGGGTGCGGAACATCGTCGAGCCGGGCAAACTCCCGCTGCTGCTCGCCCTCGCCGCCTTCGTACTGACCTTCGCGATCACCCGGGTCGTCACCCGCCTGATCCGGGCAGGCAAGGGCCCGTTCGGCAACGTCAAGGCGGGCGAGCTGCACATCCACCACGTCGTCCCGGGCGTCGTCCTCACCGTCGCCGGCGGCTTCGGCGCGGTCGCCAGCGACCGGCACGGCGTCGGCGGGGCCGTCGCCGCCGTCCTCTTCGGCATGGGCGCCGGGCTGGTCCTGGACGAGTTCGCGCTGATCCTGCACCTGGACGACGTCTACTGGAGCGAGGAGGGCCGCAAGAGCGTCGAGGTCGTCGTGCTCACCGCCGCCCTGGTCGGCCTGCTGCTGTCCGGCTTCGCCCCGTTCGGCGTCAACGACCTGACCCAGGACGAACTGCAGGACCGCGGCGGCGTCATCGGCACCGTCGCCGCCAACTTCCTCTTCGCGCTCATGGCCCTGGGCAAGGGCAAGACCCGCATCGCGATCTTCGGGGTGATCGTGCCGCTGCTCGCGCTCGTCGGCGCCGTCCGGCTGGCCCGCCCCGGCTCACCGTGGGCCCGCCGCTTCTACGGCCGCCGTCCCCGCGCCCGCGCCAGGGCGGCCCTGCGCGCCTACCGCCACGACCGCCGCTGGGCCCGGCCGCGCCGCGCCGTTCAGGACTGGATCGGCGGCAAACCCGACCCCCGGCCGGCCCGGCTGCCCGGCCGCCGCTGAGCACGGCGCGGCCACCGGAGGGACCGCCGCGGCCCGTGCCCGTACCGCAGCGCCACCGCCAGGCACAGCACCCCCACCGCCATCAGCGCGGCCAGATGTTCCTTGCCGGCCAGGTTCTCCTTGACCAGCACCTCCACCACCATCGCCACGGTCACCGCACCCGCCGTGAGATGGGCGCCGTACCGCCAGCTCACGAACACCGCGAGCCCCACCACGGCCGCCGACGGGCCGGTGTCCACCACCTGTGCGTCGGCCCAGGGCAGCCCGAACGGGGCGTGCGGGCCGAGCGTGATCCCCACGCGCGCGTACAGCGTCCCGGCGAGCGTGGCGACGTACGCGATGACCAGCGTCCGCCACCAGCCCAGGCACAGCTCGGCGATCCCGAACACGAGCAGGATCTGCGCCAGCGCACCCCACACCGGCAGGTCCAGCGCGGGCACGAACAGCGACAGGGGAGTGCGCAGCAGGGCCGGCCACAGCGGGTCCTCGGCCCGTACGGCACCCAGGTCCTGCACCGGCTGGAACCCCCACGGCCGGTTCTGCACGTACTGCAGACAGGCCGTCAGGCACACCGCGGCGAGCGTCATCGGCAGCGCCCGCAGGCGCCTGTTCAGCAGGGGCTCGCGCACGGTGGCGTACAGCGGCCCCCACTCGGCGCGGGCCCAGCGGGCGACCGTTCCCATCAAGCGTTCCTCGTCCGTGCGGCGGTCCGTGCGGTCATCGGTGCGTGTCCAGGTGCCTGCGGTGCAGCCACTTGGGCAGTCCCGGCGCCTCCAGGAAGCCCTCGGCGCGGGCCGAGGCCAGGCCGATGCGCGGCAGGTCCGCGCTCTTCTCGAAGAGCAGGAACCGCGGCTCCCAGATGGGCCGGTACTTGGCGTTGGCGCGGTACAGCGACTCGATCTGCCACCAGCGGGAGAAGAAGCTGAGCAGCGACCGCCACAGCCTCAGCACCGGTCCGGCGCCGAGGCGAGCACCACGTTCGAAGACCGACCGGAACATCGCGAAGTTGAGCGAGACCTGCGTGATCCCGATCTCGTCGGCCCGCCGCAGCAGCTCGATGACCATGAACTCCATCAGCCCGTTGTCGGAGTCCCGGTCGCGTCGCATGAGGTCCAGCGACAGCCCGTTCGGCCCCCAGGGCACGAAGGAGAGCAGGGCCCGCAGCCGGCCGTCGGCGTCCGTGCACTCCAGCATCACGCACTGCCCGTCCTCGGGGTCCCCGAGCCGGCCGAGGGCCATGCTGAAACCGCGCTCGGTCGCCCCGTCCCGCCAGTCGTCCGCGCGCTCCACGAGATACGCCATGCCGGCCGCCGGGACGTCCTCGTGCCGCCGGATGCGCACCTGGTACCCGGCCCGTCTCACCCGGTTGTAGGCCTGCCGGACGGTCCGCATCGCCCGGCCCTCCAGCGTGAACTCGGCGACCTCCACGATCGCCTCGTCACCGAGTTCCAGCGCGTCCAGACCGTGCCGGGCGTAGACGGTGCCGGCCTCCTCGCTCGCCCCCATCACCGCCGGGATCCAGCCGTGCGCCCGCGCCTTCGCCAGCCACGGCGCGATCGCCCCCGGCCAGGCCTCCGGGTCCCCGATCGGATCCCCGGAGGCCAGGCTCACCCCACCGACCACGCGATAGGCGACGGCCGCCTTCCCGGTCGGCGACCACACCACGCTCTTCTCCCGGCGCAGCGCGAAGTAGCCGAGCGAGTCCCGCTCGCCGTGCCGGTCCAGCAGGGCCCGCAGCCGCTTCTCGTCGTCCTCGGTGAGCGGGTCGACGGCCCGCCGGGAGCGGAAGGCGGCGTAGAACACGGCGAGCACCAGGGCCGTGCTGAGCACGTTGATCACCACGTTGGCCCAGTTGGGCGGGTCGATGCCGGGGAAGCGGGACTCCTCGGCGGCCACCGACACCAGCCGCAGGGTGCCGTAGTGCCAGCGCTCCAGGAAGGTCGCACGGGCCGCGTCCGGCGCCTGGTCGGTGACCGTCACCAGCAGCCCGGCCAGCAGCGAGGCGAGCAGCCCGCCGCCGACGGCGACCGTGGCCGCGAGCCGCGGGTTGGACCGGTCGCCCTTGGCGTAGAACTCCCGGCGCCCCACCAGCAGCGCCCCGACGAAGGCGGCCGTCAGCACCAGGGAGATCCAGTTCTGCGCGTACCCCCGGATCTCCGGGAACGCCATGGCGAACGCGAACAGGGCGAGGAAGGCCCCGCTGAGCACGAGGTTCAGGATCCACGCGGCCCGCTTCCTGCGCCGCATGGTGATCGCCAGGAACGCGGTGAACACACCGGAGGCGAAGCCGGCCGTCAGCAGGTACGGGGTGAAGAAGTCGTCCTGGTTGTGCCGGCGCACGTCCTGGCCGAGCGAGACCCACACGGCGCTGAGGAAGTTGATGAACGCGACGGTCCGCAGATACCAGACGGCGAGGGCGGCGGCTTGCCGGGAAGCCCCCGTGGACCGCCGCCCCGCCTCGCTCGGGCGCCCTGGTTCGGCTTGCGGCTGCGCGGCAATTCGGGCATCTCCCATGAGCCAGGATCATATGGGCGCCGCCCTGGCGAACCGCACAATTCAGGCCGCCGTGGTGTACCTGCGCTGCCGCGGCCGAGGCGCTCGGCGCACCCTTCCTGCCGCGACGCGTCCTCGGCACACGCCCCTTTTCCGCCGCGACGGCGCTCAGTTCGTCCGCCGCGACGGCGCTCAGCGGGACGGGGTGATCCGACGGCGCCGGACCACGCAGCCCCTACTCCTCCTCTTCCGCTGCCTCTCCTGCCGTCTCCACCGCTTCTCCCGGCTCCTGCTCGGGAAGCTCGGCGGCAAGGGCGGCGGCGGCCCGCACCAGCGGCAGCGCGAGCAGCGCGCCCGCGCCCTCGCCGACCTTCACGCCCTGCTCCAGCAGCGGCTCCAACGCCATCCGGTCCAGCGCCTTGGCCTGCCCCGGCTCCCCGCTGTCGTGGCCGGCCAGCCACCAGTCCGGAGCCCGGAAGGCGACCCGCTGCCCGACCAGCGCGCAGGCGGCGGCCACCACGCCGTCCAGGATCACCGGCAGCTTCCGCACCGCGCACTGGAGCAGGAACCCGGTCATCGCCGCGAGGTCGGCACCGCCCACGGCCGCCAGCAGCTGCAGCTGGTCCCCGAGCACCGGCCGCGCCCGCCGCAGCGCGTCCCGGACCGCCGCGCACTTGCGCATCCACGCCAGGTCGTCGATGGCGAGCCCGCCCCGCCCCGTCACCACGGACGCGTCGGTCCCGCACAGCGCGGCGACGAGCACCGCCGCCGCCGTGGTCCCGCCCACGCTGATGTCGCCGAGCACCACCAGGTCCGTACCCGAGTCGGCCTCCTCGTCGGCGAGCGCGATGCCCGCCCGCAGGGCCGCCTCGGCCTCGTCCAGGGTGAGCGCGTCCTCGATGTCGATACGGCCGCTGCCCCGCCGCACCCGGTGCCGTACGACGTCCTCCGGGAAGGCGTCCGGATCGCTGTCCAGGGCCAGGTCCACCACCCGTACGGGCACGTCGAGCCGCCGCGCGAGCACCGCGACCGGGCTCGCCCCCTCCAGCACCGCCCGCACCAGCTGTTCGGCGCCGCCCGCGGGCCGCGCGGAGACGCCCAGCTCGGCGATGCCGTGGTCACCGGCGAACAGGACCACCCGCGGCCGTTCGACCGGCCGTACCGGTACGGTCCCCTGCGCGGCGGCCAGCCACTCGCCCAGTTCGTCGAGGCGCCCCAGGGCCCCGGGCGGCACGATCTGACGCTCCCGCCGGGCCTCGGCGTCACGGCGCACGCCCCCGTCCGGGCGCTCGATCAGATCGGTGAAGTCGTCCAGATTAAGCCTGCTCATTCGCCGAACAGTACCGCCAGCGAACGAACGCGTCGGCGTCACATGGCCACCACATCGGCACGCCGTCGTTGCACCCAAGATCGGTATCCCATACGTTCCGCTTTGCAGCGGAATGTCGCACAGGGAGTCGCCCATGCCGACCACGCCCTCCACGCCGTACGTCACCCCGGGCACCACCGACACGTTCCTGGAGCCGCGCCGCGAGGACTGCCCCTGGTGCGGCTCCTCGCGGCTGCGCACCCGGGTGCGCACGACCGACCCGCTGCGGCACCGGCCGGGCAGCTTCGTCCTCGACGAGTGCCGTGACTGCGCCCACGCCTTCCAGAACCCCCGGCTCACGGCCGAGGGACTCGCCTTCTTCCACCGGGACTTCTACGAACGGCAGCTGGAGGAGTTCACCGACCGCGTCCTGTCCGCCCGCGCGGTCCGCCGCCGGCACCGCGCCACCGCGTACAAGCTGTCGTCACTGCCCGAACCGGAGAGCTGGCTGGACGTGGGCACGGGCCACGCCGACTTCCCCGAGGCGGCGAAGGAGTTCTTCCCGTACACCAGCTTCGACGGCCTGGACCTCACAGCGCGCGTGGAGCAGGCGCTCCTGGAGGGCCGGGTCGAGGAGGCCCACCGCGGCTACCTCACGACGCCCGGCATGGCGGCCCGGCTGCGCGCCCGCTACGACGTGGTCAGCATGTTCCGCCACCTGGAACACGCGCCCGACCCGCGCGCCGAACTCCGCGCCGCCCTCACCGCACTGCGCCCCGGCGGCCACCTCGTCGTCGAGGTACCCGACCCGCGCTCCGCGTTCGCCACCCTGCTCGGCAAGTGGTGGCTTCCGTACGGCCAGCCCCGCCACCTGCACCTGCTGCCGCCGGCCAACCTGCGCGCGGAACTGGAGAGCCTCGGCTGCACGGTCCTGGTCACGGACCGCAGCGCCCCGCATCTCCCCTACGACCTGTCAGCGGCCGTCGCCCTGCTCCTGGCCCCCGTCCACCCCCTGCTGAGAGCGGTGGCGGCACCCCTGCTCGACACGGCCTCGATCCTGGACCACACCCTGGCCCCCTTGCTGCGCCGAACGCCGTTCTCCAACGCGTACCGGATCGTTGCGCGGAAGGGTCCGGGGTAGCCGCGCGACGTCGCCGGCCGCGGGCCTCGCGGCCGGTCGCGCGGCTCCCGCGCCCCCCGGGGAACCGCGGCGGCCCGCACCTGCCACGCGCCGCAGCCGCGACCCGCGGCCGGCGACGGCACCGGCGGTCCTCAGCCGCGCAGTACCAGGGCCTGCCCGGCCACCACCAGCACCACCTGCTCGCACTCCGCCCCGAACGCCGCGTTCAGCCGCCCGAGTTCATCACGGTACCGGCGCCCGGACGCGGTGGCGGGGACGATTCCGGAGCCCACCTCGTTCGACACCGCCACCACGGTCCGCCGAGTCGCCCGCACCGCCGCCGTCAACTCCCGCACCCGCTCCCGCAACGCCTTCTCACCCCCGTCCGCCCACTCCGCGTCGTCCCACGCCCCCGACTCGTCCATCACGTCCGTCAGCCACAGCGACAGACAGTCGATCAGCAGTGGCGGCCCGTCCTGCGCCAGCAGCGGCACCAGATCCGTCGTCTCGGTCGTACGCCACGACCCCGGCCGCCGCTCCCGGTGCGCGGCCACCCGCGCCGCCCACTCGGTGTCACCGCCCCGCGTCCCGCCGGTCGCCACGTACAGCACCTCCGGGAACGACTCCAGCCGCCGCTCGGCCTCCACCGACTTCCCCGAGCGCGCCCCGCCGAGCACCAGTGTCCGGCGCGGCACGTCCGGCACGTCCTCGTACACCCCGACCACCAGCGTCGTACCGTCCGGCACCGCCCGCGCCCCGGCCGCCGCGAGCCGCCGCCACAACTCCGGTCCGGGCGGCACGTCATGGTCGAGGTGGACGGCGATCACGTCCGTCGTCGGACCGACCGAGCCGACCGCACGCAGCCGGGCGAGCGCGTCCGGGCGGCCCACCACGTCGGCGAGGACCATCTGGTACGACTCCGCCGTCGCCTCCTCCAGACCGGCCGGGGCCCCGCCCGGCGGCAGATACAGCAGCCGCTGCCCGTCCGGACCCGTCACCGCGTACCCGGTGCCGCCCGCGTCCATCGCCACGGCCCGCACCCGATGCCCCGTCAGCAGCGCCAACTCCCGCCCGTCCGGAACGCGTCCGGGCTGCGGCAGCCCGGCCGGCACCTCCACCGCGGGACCGTTGTGCGGATGCGACAGCAGCACCTGCCGTACCCCGCCCAGCGAATGCCCCGCCCGTGCCGCCGCGAACGCCGCGCCCGGGGTCAGATCGAGCAGCAGCGCCCCGTCGACGAGCAACGCGGTCGCCGCCCGCGCGTCCGGCCCGACCGCGGTCGCACAGGCGGCGCAGGGACAGTCGGGGCGAGGCAGGCCCGCGGGGGCACCGGTACCGAGCAGAGTGATTTCCACGGACTGATTTTCGCCTGTCCTCCCAGGTCTCGCGCACTGGCGGCCCCGACGGGACGCCCGTGCGGGGCGCGCGGCGGTACCCCGTGCGGCCCCGCCGCTGCGCGCGCCGGACCGCCCACCGGCCCGCGGATGATCCGCGACGTCTAACGGTCGACCCGGCGGAGCGCATACGCTGCGAGGGAGTTGGATCACAAGGAGGCCCACATGACGGCATGGACGTGGCGGTTCGAGAAGGCCGACGGGACGGAGGTCCAGCCCGCGGTGCAGCCCGAGGAGTTCACGACGCAGGGGGATGCCGAGTCCTGGATCGGCGAGCACTGGAAGGCGCTGCTGGAAGGCGGGGCCGACCAGGTGCGGCTGTTCGAGGAGAGCGCCGAGATCTACGGGCCGATGAGCCTTCACGCCGACGCCTGACCCGGTCGGCAGTGAGGAGGGGGCGGCCCCTCCTCACTGCTCGCCCAGCGTCACCTCGACCGTCTTCTCGGTGCCGTCCCGCAGGTACGTCACCGAGGTGCGCCGGCCCGGCTTGTCCACCGCCAGTGCCTCCGACAGCGAGGTGATGGTGGTGATGGGCCGGTCGCCCAGCCTGGTGATGATGTCGCCGGGCCGCAGCCCCGCCTTGTCGGCCGCGTCGCCGCTCCGGACGGTGACCACCGCGACCCCGGCCGGCTGGTAGCTGTCGTCCACGACCGTCCGTGCGGTGATGCCGAGCGCCGCCCGCCCGGATTCGACGACCTTGCCGTGCTGGACGATCTGTTCGGCGACCGTCCGCACCATCGATGCCGGGATGGCGAAGCCGATGCCGGGCACCGCGCTGCCGAGGCCGGGGTCGGCCGCCGCGAGCGTCGGGATGCCGATGACCTGACCGTCGAGGTCGACCAGGGCGCCGCCGCTGTTGCCGGGGTTGATGGCGGCCGACGTCTGCACCATGTTCGCGATGGTGGCGCCCGTACCACCATCGGTGCGGCCCTCGCTGACGGTCCGTCCGGTCGCCGAGACGATGCCCTGGGTCACGCTGGACGACAGCCCGAGCGGCGAGCCCATGGCCAGCACGATCTGACCCACCTGCACCTTCTCGGAGTCCCCGAGCACCGCGGGCTTCAGCCCGGTCGGCACCCGGTCCAGCTTGATCACGGCGAGGTCCTGCTCGGGGTACGAGTACACCAGGTGCGCGGAGAGCGGCTCCTCGCTGCTGGCCGTGGTCACCTTGAAGGTCTTCTCCGACCCGACCACGTGCGCGTTGGTGACGATGTCCCCGGCGCCGTCGTACACCACCCCGGAACCCAGGTCCTGGCTGGCCTGGATCTGCACGACCGACGGCAGGACGTCCTTGATGACCTTCTGGAACCGGCTCTGCAGATCGCCCGCGGCCAGCGGCGCGGCCGCCCGGGTGGCCGCCGCGGTGTCCTGCCCGGCCGGGGTGCCGGGATCGCTGCAGCCGGCGGCGAGGGCCGCACAGCACACCAGCGCGGCGGCGGCGACGGCCTTCCTGAGCGCCGAGGGGGAGATGGCCTTCCTGAGGGCACGGGTACGGCAAGCGTCCATGTCCCGAGTCTCACCGCGAGGTGATCACCCGGCCCGCGTTGTTGCCCCGAACGGGCTCAGCCCCGTACGCCACAAAGATGGAGCAGCGCCGCCACCCCCCGGTAGGGGTCGGTGCGCCCGGCCCGCTCCTCGGCCGCGAGCAGCGTCTCCAGGTCCTCGGGTATCTCGGTGTCGTCCGCCGCCGTGTCCGTGAAGACCCGGACGCCGTACCAGGCGTGCAGCGGGGCCGCGATGCCGGCGAGCGTGGCGGTGAGGGAGGCCAGCCGGTCGGCCCGTACGTCCAGGCCCAGGCGGTTGCGGTAGGCGGTGGTGTCGAACGCGGCCAGCGCGCCCGCCCAGTCCCCGGACAGGCCCGGCCGCATGGCGAGCGCGTCGCCGTTGCGCACGAGGAGCGACAGCAGCCCGCCGGGCGCGAGCACCCGGGCCAGGCCGGCCACCAGCGGGTCGGGCTCCTCGACGTACATCAGGACCCCGTGGCACAGCACCACGTCGAAGCTGCCCGGCAGGAAGTGCACCCCGGTGTCCCGCCCGTCGCCCTGCACCAGCCGTACCCGCGCGCGGATGCCCTCCGGCTCACCGGCCAGGGCCTGACGCGCGGCGGAGATCATCCTCGCGTCCTGCTCGACCCCGGTCACCTGGTGGCCGAGCCGGGCCAGCCGCAGGGCCTGCGTGCCCTGACCCATCCCCACGTCGAGTACCCGCAGCCGCTGCCCGACCGGGAACCGCCCGGCTATCTGCTCGTCCAGCTGCCGGGCCACCAGCTCCTGCCGTACGACATCGCGCAGCCCGCCCAGCTTGTTCAGCCAGGCGTCGGCCGCACCCCCGGTGAAAGCGTCAGCGCTCAGGGCCGCTCTCCGCGCTTGACCTGCGGCTTCGGCAGCCGGAGCCGGCGCATCTGCAGGGAGCGCATCAGGGCGTAGGCCACGGCGCCACGCGTCTTCTCGTCCGGGAAGCGCTCCTTGAGCCGCTTCTTGAGGCGGAAGCCGCTGAACGCCGCGTCCACCACGATCAGCACGATCACGACCAGCCACAGCAGCAGCGCGACGCTCTGGATCGCCGGCACCCGCACCACGCTGAGCACGAGGATCACCACGGCGAGCGGCAGGAAGAACTCCGCCACGTTGAACCGTGAGTCCACCCAGTTGCGGGCGAACTTGCGGACCGGCCCCTTGTCCCGGACCGGGAGATAGCGCTCGTCACCGCTGGCCAGCGCCTGGCGCTGGCGCTCCAGCGCCTGACGCCGCTCCTCGCGCTGACGCTTCGCGGCCTCCTTGCGGTTGGTCGGGGTGCGGGCGACGCTGCGGCGCTGGGACTGGGCCTCACTGCGCTTGGGCGTGGGCCGACCCTTGGGGGCCTGCGGGTCACGGGGCTGCTTGGAGAGGGTCACCGGCGCCTGGTCGGCGGTCGGGGCCTTCTCTTCCTTGGCACGGCTACGGAACACAAAACCCAAGGGTAAGGGCTGCACCGGCATGGACCCCAGCCCGGCGGGGAACGATCCCGCAACGCCGGACGTCTGTAGGGGGACAGAGGGGACGATCCGGAGAAGTTCCGCCGGGAGGCATGAGGGAGGCACGCGGAGGCACGGCGGGGTTGCCGGCGGGTTTCCCGGTGGGGATCACCTACTCCCTACGCCGGAGCGGTGCGGTCCGCAGTCGTCCTTGGGGATGAGCGCATCACTCCCCGAACAGTGCGGTAATGGAGGCAGGGCCCGTACTGTGGGTTCTGTCGCAGGATCGGTGAGCTGGAGTCCGTCAGAAGGGGGCGCGCGAAGCCCATGAGCGGTGTCATGAAGCGTATGGGGATGATCTTCCGCGCGAAGGCGAACAAGGCCCTTGACCGGGCCGAGGACCCGCGCGAGACCCTCGACTACTCGTACCAGAAACAGCTCGAGCTGCTGCAGAAGGTGCGTCGCGGCGTCGCCGACGTGGCGACCTCCCGCAAGCGCCTGGAACTCCAGCTCAACCAGTTGCAGCAGCAGTCCACCAAGCTGGAGGACCAGGGACGCAAGGCGCTCGCGCTGGGCCGTGAGGACCTGGCCCGCGAGGCGCTGTCCCGCCGCGCCGCCCTCCAGCAGCAGGTGACGGACCTCGAGACCCAGCACGCGACCCTCCAGGGCGAGGAGGAGAAGCTCACCCTGGCGGCCCAGCGCCTGCAGGCCAAGGTGGACGCCTTCCGTACGAAGAAGGAGACCATCAAGGCGACGTACACCGCCGCCCAGGCCCAGACCCGCATCGGCGAGGCCTTCTCCGGCATCTCCGAGGAGATGGGCGACGTCGGTATGGCCATCCAGCGCGCCGAGGACAAGACCGCCCAGCTCCAGGCCCGGGCGGGCGCCATCGACGAACTGCTCGCCTCCGGCGCCCTGGACGACCAGTCCGGCATGGCGAAGGACGACATCCAGGCCGAGCTGGACCGGCTCTCCGGTGGTACGGATGTAGAGCTGGAACTGCAGCGCATGAAGGCCGAGCTGGCCGGAGGCTCCCCGCAGCAGGCGATCGAGGGCGGCACCGGCCAGGGGCAGTCCCAGCAGCAGCCGCAGGACACCCCGCGCTTCGACAAGCAGTAGCCCGGAGCCGGGGCCCGAGCCGAGGAGGGCCGACGTGATCGTACGGATCATGGGGGAGGGCCAGGTGAGGCTGGACGACTCCCACTTCCCTGAGCTGAACAAGCTGGACGACGAGCTGCTGGCGGAGGTGGAGAGCGGCGACGGGGACGGCTTCCGGCGCACACTCACCGCCCTCCTGGACGCGGTCCGCCGGCTCGGCACCCCGCTGCCGGACGACGCGCTGGAACCCTCCGAGCTGATCCTCCCGTCGCCCGACGCGACGCTCGAGGAGGTCCGGGAGCTGCTGAGCGACGACGGGTTGCTCCCCGGCTGAGGCCGTCGTCCCCACTGCGGGCGGCCGGACAGCGGACCTGTGCCGCCGCCCCCCGTACTGTTCCTTCCGTGAGCACTCTCGAACGTGCCCGGTGCAGCCTGAAGGCCCACCCCCTCGCGCTGGACGCGGCCGTCGCGGCGGGCGTCCTGGTGTGCATGGTCGCCGGCTCCTTCGTCGTGCCGAAGGACGGCCACGGCGTCACCTGGGGCGTCCACACCCCCGACCCGCTCAGCCTCCTCCTCATGCTCCTCGGCGCGGCAGCGCTCGTCTTCCGCCGCCGCGCCCCGAAGACCGTCCTCGCCGTCGCCGGCACGCTCTCCCTGATCGAGTGCGTCACCGGCGACCCGCGCGCCCCGGTCGCGATGTCCGCCGTCATCGCGCTCTACACCGTCGCCTCGACAACCGACCGCACCACCACCTGGCGGGTCGGCCTGCTCACCATGACCGTGCTGACCGCGGCCGCCATGCTCGGCGGCCCCCTGCCCTGGTACGCGCAGGAGAACCTCGGCGTGCTCGCCTGGACCGGCATCGGCGCCACCGCCGGGGACGCCGTGCGCAGCCGCCGCGCGGTCGTGCAGGCCATCCGGGAACGCGCCGAGCGTGCCGAACGCACCCGCGAGGAGGAGGCCCGCCGCCGGGTCGCCGAGGAGCGGCTGCGCATCGCCCGTGACCTGCACGACGTCGTGGCGCATCACATCGCGCTGGTCAACGTGCAGGCGGGGGTCGCCGCGCACGTCATGGACAGGCGGCCCGACCAGGCCAAGGAGGCGCTCGCCCACGTCCGTGAGGCCAGCCGCAGCGCCCTGAACGAGCTGCGCGCCACCGTCGGGCTGCTCCGTCAGTCCGGGGACCCCGAGGCGCCGACGGAACCCGCCCCCGGCCTCAGCCGCCTGGAGGAGCTGGCCAGCACCTTCCGCAGCGCGGGCCTCCCGGTGGAGGTGGCCCGTGCCGACCAGGGCACCGAACTGCCGGCCGCCGTCGACCTGGCCGCCTACCGGATCGCCCAGGAGGCCCTGACGAACGTGCAGAAGCACGCGGGCCCCACGGCCAGGGCCGAGGTCAGCGTCGTACGCGTCGGACCGAACGTGGAGGTCACCGTCCTCGACGACGGCGCCGGCGAGGCGGCGGTGCCCGAGGCCGGCGGCGGGCACGGGCTGCTCGGCATGCGCGAGCGGGTCACCGCCCTCGGCGGCACCCTGACCACCGGACCCCGCTACGGCGGCGGCTTCCGCGTCCATGCGATCCTGCCGGTCGAGACCCGTACCGGCACCCGTACGGGTGCCCGCACGACGGCCCCGGGGGAGCCCGTATGACGATCCGTGTCCTGCTCGCCGACGACCAGGCACTGCTGCGCAGCGCGTTCCGGGTGCTGGTCGACTCCGAGCCCGACATGGAGGTGGTGGGGGAGGCGTCGGACGGCGCCGAAGCGGTCCGGCTGGCCAAGGAGCAGGCCGCCGACGTGGTCCTCATGGACATCCGGATGCCCGGCACCGACGGCCTCGCCGCCACCCGTCTGATCAGCGCCGACCCCTCGCTCGCGCACGTGCGCGTGGTCATCCTGACCACCTTCGAGGTGGACGACTACGTCGTCCAGTCCCTGCGCGCGGGCGCCTCCGGCTTCCTCGGCAAGGGCAGTGAGCCGGAGGAACTGCTCAACGCCATCCGGGTCGCCGCGGGCGGGGAGGCGCTGCTCTCCCCGACGGCCACCAAGGGACTGATCGCCCGCTTCCTCGCCCAGGGCGACGACGGCCGCGACCCCGCCCGCTCCGAGCGCCTGGACACGCTCACCGGCCGGGAGCGGGAGGTGCTCGTGCAGGTCGCCGGCGGCCACTCCAACGACGAGATCGCCGAGCGCCTGGAGGTCAGCCCGCTGACCGTGAAGACGCACGTCAACCGGGCCATGGCCAAGCTCGGCGCCCGCGACCGGGCCCAGCTCGTCGTGATCGCGTACGAGTCCGGGCTGGTCCGTCCGAGGACGGACTGATCTGCACCCGCGCGTACTGCGCGCGGAGTAGGTGCCGGGTAAGGAACTGGACCTGGGGCCTACGGATCGGCCCTCCGTGATGGCTCAGGGTGTGGGGGTGGGCGCTCACCTGTGCGTCCCGTCGTCGCTTCCCCCGTTCCCGGAAGCGCTTCTGCCGCTCACAGAAGAGAGATCCCGCCCCATGTCCTGGCTGTCCAGGTTCAGCCTCGCGCAACGGGCCCTCATCGGCCTCATGTCGCTCGTCGCGCTCGCCTTCGGGCTGATCGCGATACCCCAGATCAAGCAGCAGCTGCTGCCCACCATCGAACTGCCCATGGTGTCGGTGATCGCGCCGTACCAGGGCGCCTCCCCCGACGTGGTGGAGAAGCAGGTCGTCGAGCCCATCGAGGACAACCTCCAGGCGGTCGACGGCGTCACCGGTGTCACCTCCACCGCGAGCGAGGGCAACGCCGTGATCATGGCGTCCTTCGACTACGGCAACGACACCGAGCGGCTCGTCTCCGACGTCCAGCAGGCCGTCAACCGGGCCCGCAACCAGCTCCCGGACGACGTCGACCCGCAGGTCGTCTCCGGCTCCACCGACGACATGCCGACCGTGGTGCTCGCCGTCACCTCCGACAAGGACCAGCAGGCCCTCGCCGACCAGCTCGACAAGACGGTCGTCCCGGCCCTGAAGGACATCGACGGCGTCGGCCGCGTGCAGGTCACCGGCGTCCGTGACCTCCAGGTCACCGTCACCCCGGACGACGCGAAGCTCGCGCGGGCCGGTCTCACCTCCGCGGCCCTCGGCCAGGCCCTCCAGGCCGGCGGCGCCACCGTCCCGGCCGGCTCCTTCGACGAGGACGGCGCCAACCGCACCGTCCAGGTCGGCGGCGGCTTCACCTCGCTGAAGCAGATCCGGGACCTGATGGTCACCGGCGAGGGCGCCAGGAAGCCCGTACGGCTCGGGGCCGTGGCCACCGTCGAGGAGCAGCCGGCCCCGGCCGACTCCCTCACCCGCACCGACGGCCGCCCCAGCCTCGCGGTCAACGTGACGATGGACCACGACGGCAGCGCGGTCGCCATCTCGAACGCGGTCGAGGACAAGCTGCCCGGCCTGCGGCGGGACCTCGGCGCCGGGGCGAAGCTCACGGTCGTCAGCGACCAGGGCCCGGCGGTGTCCAAGTCCATCAAGGGGCTGACCACGGAGGGCGCGCTCGGCCTGCTCTTCGCCGTCCTGATCATCCTGGTCTTCCTCGCGTCGGTCCGCTCCACGCTGGTCACCGCGGTGTCCATCCCGCTGTCCGTCGTCCTCGCGCTGATCGTGCTGTGGACGCGCGGCCTGTCGCTGAACATGCTCACGCTCGGCGCGCTGACCATCGCCATCGGCCGGGTCGTCGACGACTCGATCGTGGTCCTGGAGAACATCAAGCGGCACCTCGGCTACGGCGAGGAGCGCCAGGAGGCGATCCTGGGCGCCGTGCGCGAGGTGGCCGGCGCGGTCACCTCCTCCACCCTCACCACGGTCGCCGTGTTCCTGCCGATCGGCCTGGTCGGCGGCATGGTGGGCGCCCTGTTCGGCTCGTTCAGCATCACGGTGACGGCCGCCCTGCTGGCCTCCCTGCTCGTCTCGCTGACGGTCGTCCCGGTCCTGTCGTACTGGTTCCTGCGCGCCCCCAAGGACACGCCCGAGGACGCCGAGCAGGCCCGCCGCAAGGCCGAGGAGAAGGAGGCCAGCAGCCGCCTGCAGCGCGCCTACGTCCCCGTCCTGCGGTTCGCGACGCGCCGCCGGCTCACCAGCGTGCTGATCGCGGTCGTGGTCCTCGTCCTCACCTTCGGCATGTCCGGACTGCTGAAGACGAACTTCTTCGAACAGGGCGAGCAGGAAGTCCTCACCGTCAAGCAGGAGCTGAAGCCCGGCACCAGCCTCGCGGCCACCGACGCGCAGGCCCGGCGGGTCGAGAAGCTGCTCGCCTCCACCGAGGGCGTCAAGGACTACCAGGTCACCGTCGGCTCCTCCGGCTTCATGGCGGCCTTCGGCGGCGGCACGGACTCCAACCAGGCGTCGTACCAGGTGATGCTGAAGGACTCCGCGTCCTACGACGACGTCCGGACGCACCTCGAGGACGGCCTGAAGAAGCTGAAGGGCATCGGCACGACCACCGTCTCGGCCGGTGACGGCTTCGGCAGCCAGGACCTGAGCGTCGTCGTGAAGGCCTCCGACCCGCAGGTGCTGCGGACGGCGGCCGAGCAGGTCCGCTCGACCGTGGCCGGCCTCGACCACGTCACCGACGTCACCAGCGACCTGGCCCAGAGCGTGCCCCGGATCTCGGTCAGGGCCGACGCCGAGGCCGCCGCGGCCGGGTTCGACGACCAGAAGCTGGGCGCCGCGGTCACCCAGGCCGTGCGCGGCACGACGGCGGCCAAGGCGATCCTCGACGACACCGAGCGCGATGTCGTCGTGCGGTCGGCGAAGCCCGCGACCACGTCGGCCCAGCTGAAGAACCTGCGCCTCGGCCCGGTGAAGCTGGGTGACATCGCCACGGTGAAGCTGGTGGACGGCCCGGTGTCGCTGACCCGGATCGACGGCCTGCGGGCCGCGACCGTCACGGCCAAGCCGACCGGCGACGACACGGGCGCGGTCAGCGCCAGGCTCCAGTCGAGGATCAAGGCCCTCGACCTGCCCGCGGGCGCCGAGGCCGAGATCGGCGGCGTCTCCTCCGACCAGGACGACGCGTTCAAGAACCTGGCCCTGGCGATGCTGGCGGCGATCGCGATCGTCTTCATGCTCCTGGTCGCGACGTTCCGCTCGCTCGCCCAGCCGCTGATCCTGCTGGTCTCCGTCCCGTTCGCGGCGACCGGCGCGATCGGCCTGCTGGTCGCCACCGGCACCCCGATGGGCGTCCCGGCGATGATCGGCATGCTGATGCTCATCGGCATCGTGGTGACCAACGCGATCGTGCTGATCGACCTGATCAACCAGTACCGCAGGCAGGGCTACGGCGTCGTGGAGGCCGTGGTCGAGGGCGGCCGACACCGTCTGCGCCCGATCCTGATGACGGCCCTGGCGACGATCTTCGCCCTGCTCCCGATGGCCCTGGGCGTCACCGGCGAGGGCGGCTTCATCGCCCAGCCGCTGGCGGTGGTCGTCATCGGCGGTCTGATCACGTCCACCCTGCTGACGCTGCTGCTGGTCCCGACGCTGTACGCGATGCTGGAGCTGCGCAAGGAGCGCCGGGCGAAGAAGCGGGCGGCGAAGGGGGAGGCCAAGCGGGAGGCCAAGGCGACGGACGTCTCGCAGGACCCGGAGCCGGCTCAGGTGTAGCCGCACGCGAAGGGGGCCGCACCACCGGGTGCGGCCCCCTTCGCGCGTCACACCGCCGGGCTACGGCAGTGCCAGCATCCGCTCCAGCGCCAGCTTGGCGAAGGCCTCCGTCTCCTTGTCGACCTCGATGCGGTTGACCAGGTTGCCCTCGGCCAGGGACTCCAGGGCCCAGACCAGGTGGGGCAGGTCGATGCGGTTCATGGTCGAGCAGAAGCAGACCGTCTTGTCGAGGAAGACGATCTCCTTGCCCTCGGGCGCGAAACGGTTCGCCAGCCGGCGGACCAGGTTCAGCTCGGTGCCGATGGCCCACTTGGAACCGGCCGGGGCCGCCTCGAGGGTCTTGATGATGTACTCGGTCGAACCGACGTAGTCCGCCGCGGCGACGACCTCGTGCTTGCACTCGGGGTGGACGAGGACGTTCACGCCGGGGATCCGCTCGCGCACGTCGTTCACCGAGTCGAGGCCGAAGCGGCCGTGGACCGAGCAGTGGCCGCGCCAGAGGATCATCTTCGCGGCGCGCAGCTGCTCGGCGGTCAGCCCGCCGTTCGGCTTGTGCGGGTTGTAGACCACGCAGTCGTCCAGGGACATGCCCATGTCGCGGACGGCGGTGTTGCGGCCCAGGTGCTGGTCCGGCAGGAACAGGACCTTCTCGCCCTGCTCGAAGGCCCAGTCGAGGGCGCGCTCGGCGTTCGACGAGGTGCAGATGGTGCCGCCGTGCTTGCCGGTGAAGGCCTTGATGTCGGCGGAGGAGTTCATGTAGGAGACCGGCACGACCTGCTCGGCTATTCCGGCCTCGGTCAGCACGTCCCAGCACTCGGCGACCTGCTCGGCCGTCGCCATGTCGGCCATGGAGCAGCCGGCGGCGAGGTCGGGGAGGACGACCTTCTGGTCGTCGGACGTCAGGATGTCCGCCGACTCGGCCATGAAGTGCACACCGCAGAAGACGATGTACTCGGCGTCCGGGCGCGCGGCCGCGTCCCGGGCCAGCTTGAAGGAGTCGCCGGTGACGTCGGCGAACTGGATGACCTCGTCACGCTGGTAGTGGTGGCCGAGCACGAAGACCTTGTCGCCGAGCTTCTCCTTGGCCGCGCGGGCGCGCTCGACCAGGTCGGGGTCGGACGGCGACGGCAGGTCACCGGGGCACTCGACGCCCCGCTCGCTCTTCGGGTCGGCCTCGCGGCCGAGCAGGAGCAGGGCGAGCGGAGTCGGCTGTACGTCGAGTTCCGGGGTCTGGGCGGTGGTCACGGCACGCACCCTTTCTACTTTTCGTCTAACTGACGCTATCTATCATAACTGCTTCACGTCACTTTGACGATGGCCATAGCGTCGATGTGACGTGAATCCCGCCCGGCTCCCGTCCGCGCCACTGTGTCTGCCGCCGGGCGTGTGCGAGCATGAAGAAAGAAGTGAAAACGCGACCACGCGAATGCCCGGCCCGGAATGAATCCGCGGAAGCGCCGGTTGCACTCGTCGGCAAGCAGTCTCCGTACAACCCGGGAGAGATGTAGATGTCCGTATCGGACGAGACCACCACCGTCACCGACGGCATCGTCCTGACCGACGCCGCCGCGTCCAAGGTCAAGGCCCTGCTCGACCAGGAAGGCCGTGACGACCTCGCCCTGCGCGTCGCCGTCCAGCCCGGCGGCTGCTCCGGCCTGCGTTACCAGCTCTTCTTCGACGAGCGCTCGCTCGACGGTGACGTGGAGAAGGACTTCGGCGGGGTCAAGGTCGTCACCGACCGCATGAGCGCTCCGTACCTGGGCGGCGCGACCATCGACTTCGTGGACACGATCGAGAAGCAGGGCTTCACGATCGACAACCCGAACGCGACCGGCTCCTGCGCCTGCGGCGACTCCTTCAGCTGAGCCGACGGGTCATGACGCACTGAGCGTCACGGTCTGACGCGAGAAGGCGGCGGCCCCCGCACGGGGGCCGCCGCCTTCGTCCGTCCCGTGCGGTCAGCGGGCCTGCGGCCGCAGTGCTCCCGGCTCGGACTTCGCGATCCGCTCACCGTCGGCGCCGACCACCGTCCGCCCGTCCAGCGGCGCGTCCAGCCGTACGGTCTTCACGTACTCCTTGGCGATCAGCACGCACACCTTGTCCGGCCAGGGCCTCTCGGTGACCGTGACCGTCACCCGGCCGCCGCTCTCCCTGGCCGACGCCGTGTAGTCGGCGCACACCCCGCCGAAGAAGCTCACGCTCAGCTCCCGGCCGTCGGCCGTGTACCCGGTCACCTTCACGTCCCGGGTCCCCTGAGCGGCGGACGGCCCCGTCGAAGGTGCCGACCGGGCCGCGGTCAGGTACTCCGGGTCGACCGCCGGATACGTCACCGTGAACGTGTCCCGCGCCGCCGGCCCCCGCACCTCGAACAGCCAGGACGGCACCAGCGCCTGCCGCCCGCCGACCGAGTGCGCGGCCAGCCCGAACACCGCCTTCTCGACCGTGACCGTGTCCGCCGTCCGCTTGGGCACCCCGGTGGACGCACCGCACGGCTGCTCCAGCCGGTCCTTCGCCGGCACCGGGGTGGCGCAGCCGCCGATCCCCATCCGGTGGCCGCTCCTGGCCGCCCCGTTCATCAGCGCGAGCGTCTTCTGCGCGCCCAGCACGGGGTACGTGTCGCCCTTCGCCGGCGTGCCCAGCAGTCCGTGGCCGCCGACCAGTTCGCCCTTCGCGCCCACGGTCAGGCCGGTCGTCCAGCCGTACGTTGGCAGCCCGCCCACCACCGGATCGGCGTTGACCACCCGCTGGGCGCCCAGCACCCGGCTCGCGTCGGTCTTCGCGTCGTCCAGCCCGGCCGCCTTCAGCACCGGCGCCGCCACCCCGGTCGCCTTCCGGGCGCTCACCGGGGTGCCGGCGGGGCCCATCGGGTCGTGCACGCAGAGGGTCCCCTTCGTGCAGTTGTCGGTGCCCGGCGCGTACCGGCTGTAGGTCCAGCTGCCCGGCGCGTCCCGGTTCACGTGCAGGCTCGGCCCGGAACCGTCCTTGCCGCCGACCCGCCAGATCCGTCCCTCGGCCACCGGCGCCCCGTCCATCCCGAGCGCCTTCGCCAGCCGGGCCACCGCGTCCTTGCCCACCTCGCCCCGCGGCCCGTACACCGGCGCCGAACCGGGCCCCTCGGGCAGCTCGCCCCGCGCCGCGTACCTCGCGCCGTAGGGGTCGGGCTCCCCGGACGCGGTGCCGTTCATGCCCGTCCAGCCGTCCAGGGCCAGCGGCGGCGGAGTGCCGCCACCGCCGGACGTACCCGGACTCGCGGAACCGTCCGGGCCACCGCTCGCGGCGAGGTACGCGCCACCGCCGCCGACCAGCAGCACCGCGGCCGCGACACAGGCGACGACCAGCGGGGAGCGGCGCCGGGCGGACCGCTCACCCGCGTCCCCGTCGCCGGCCCGCGGCTCCTGCGCCGCATGCTCCCCGGAAGTCTCCGGAACCTCCGCGTCACCGGAGTTCTCAGGCCCCTCGGTGTTCACCGCATCGCTCCTCGCCGCGTCGTAGCCCGCACTCCCCGTCAAGGGGGACGGCGATGGGACGCGGGAGGGGAGCGCCCGGTTCCCCGGGGTACGCCCCGCGCGTCAGTCGCCGTAGTCCGACATCGCGTCCAGCAGCCGCGCGGACCGCGCCGGCACGGTCACCCCGTGGATGCGGGACGGCGGCACCGGCCGCGACTCGGGGCGCTCGGGAACCGCCCAGTGCGGAGCCATCCGGGCGCAGTCGCCGCGCAGGCCGGCGAGGTCGCCCTCTAGGTCGGCCGGGGCGCTGGAGTGGACCTTGAGGTTCGTCATGACCGCACCGTAGGCATGCTCCGGCCCGCGAAGAAAGATCTACTATCGGGTAGTTTTGCCAGCTTCAGTGGCGGGGCGCGAACGGGTAGCGTGAACTGTCAACCCAGCCTCCCGCAGGAGAATGCCGACGTGCGCATCGCAGTCACCGGCTCCATCGCCACCGACCACCTCATGACCTTCCCCGGCCGCTTCGCCGACCAGTTCGTCGCGGACCAGCTGCACACGGTCTCGCTCTCCTTCCTGGTCGACAACCTGGACGTGCGCCGGGGCGGCGTCGGCGCGAACATCGCCTTCGGCATGGGCCAGCTCGGCACCAAGCCGATCCTGGTCGGTGCCGCCGGCTTCGACTTCGACGAGTACCGGGCCTGGCTCGACCGGCACGGCGTGGACACCGAGTCGGTCCGCATCTCCGAGACGCTGCACACCGCCCGCTTCGTGTGCACCACCGACGCCGACCACAACCAGATCGGCTCGTTCTACACCGGCGCGATGAGCGAGGCCCGCCAGATCGAGCTGAAGACCGTCGCCGACCGCGTGGACGGCCTCGACCTGGTCCTGATCGGCGCCGACGACCCGGAGGCCATGCTCCGCCACACGGAGGAGTGCCGCTCCCGGAACATCCCCTTCGCCGCCGACTTCTCCCAGCAGATCGCCCGCATGGAGGGCGAGGAGATCCGGATACTGCTGGACGGCGCGACGTACCTCTTCTCGAACGAGTACGAGAAGGGGCTCATCGAGTCCAAGACCGGCTGGACCGACGCGGAGATCCTGTCCAAGGTCGGCCATCGCGTCACCACGCTCGGCTCGCGCGGCGTGCGCATCGAGCGCGTCGGCGAGGACCCGATCGAGGTCGGCTGCCCGGATGAGGAGCGCAAGGCCGACCCGACGGGCGTCGGCGACGCCTTCCGGGCGGGTTTCCTGTCCGGCCTCGCCTGGGGCGTCTCCCTGGAGCGCGCCGCGCAGGTCGGCTGCATGCTCGCCACGCTGGTCATCGAGACGGTCGGCACGCAGGAGTACCAGCTGCGGCGGGCGCACTTCATGGAGCGGTTCACCAAGGCGTACGGGGAGTCGGCCGCGGAGGAGGTGCGGGCCCACCTCGGTTGAGGTTCCTCCCTCTCGTGCGGTGCGCGGGGGCTGGTCGCGTCCACGCGGCGAAGCCGCGGGTCGACACGGCCCCGCGCCCCTTCGGGGGCTCCGCCCCCGGCCCCCCGTTCAGCTCACCCGGCGGACCACGTACGCGGTACCCCGGTCCGCCGGTTCCTCACCGACGTAGTCCTGGCCCCGCATCTCGCACCACGCCGGGATGTCCAGGCGGGCGGCCTCGTCGTCCGACAGCACCCGGACCGTGCCGCCCACGGGCACGTCCCCGATCACCTTGGCCAGCTCGATGACCGGGATCGGGCAGCGCTTGCCGAGGGAGTCGACGACCAGCTCCCGCGCCCGTACCGCTGTCGCCGGTGCGGGCGCTCCCAGCTTCTCGCGCACCCCCGCCACCGAATCCGGCAGCACCTCGAGGAATCGCTCCACGTCCGCCTCCGCCACCCCCGCCGGCAGCGAGACGCGCACGTTGCCCTCGCTCAGCACCCCCATCGCCTTCAGCACATGGCTGGGCGTCAGCGTGCTGCTCGTGCAGGAGGAGCCGGACGAGACGGAGAAGCCCGCCCGGTCCAGCTCGTGCAGCAGCGCCTCTCCGTCGACATAGAGACAGGAGAAGGTGACGATCCCCGGCAGCCGCCGTTCGGCGTCGCCGACCACCTCCACGTCCGGCACCAGCTGCGGCACCCGCGTCCGGATCCGCTCCGTCAGCGCGCGCAGCCGTACCGCCTCCTGGGCCGCCTCGGCCCGCACGGCGCGCAGGGAGGCCACGGCCGCCACGATCGCCGGGATGTTCTCGAACCCGGGTGCCCGCCCCGACTCCCGCTCGTCCAGCGGGCCTTGGGCGGCGAACCGCACACCCTTGCGTACGACGAGCAGCCCCACCCCCGACGGCCCGCCCCACTTGTGCGCACTCGCCGCCAGCAGCGACCAGTCACCCTCGACCGGCCCCCACCCCAGCGACTGCGCCGCGTCCACCAGCAACGGCACCCCGGCCGCCCGGCACACCTCGGCCACCTCGGCCACCGGCTGCACGGTCCCCACCTCGTGGTTGGCCGACTGCAGACAGGCCAGCGCGGTGTCCGCCCGGAGCGCGGCGGCGTAGGCCCGGGGGTCGACGGCTCCGGCCCGGTTCACGGCCACCCTCGTGACCTCTCCGCCGTCGGCCTCGAAGGCCTCCGCCGAATGGAGTACCGAGGAATGTTCGACCGCTGACACGATCAGGTGGCGTCCGACCCGTCGCCGCCCGGCCAACGCCCCCGCGACACCCGTGTGTACGGCCCGCGTCCCGGAGGGCGTGAACACCACCTCGTCGGCCCGGCAGCCGACCGCCTCGGCCGCCGCCTCCCGAGCGGCGTCGAGCAGCATGCGGGCCCTGCGCCCCTCCCGGTAGAGCCGGGCGGGGTCCGCCCACCCTTCGTCCAGGGAGGCCAAAAGCGCCTGGCGTGCTACGGGATGGAGGGGTGCGGCACAGGCGGAGTCGAAGTAGGACACAGCTCAACGGTAGAACGCCGGTGCGGAAAGAAGGGCGCGGGGAACGGCGCGACCAGCCACAACGCACCCGCAGGCGCAACCCAAACCGCGACAACCCAAGATTTTAGGCACCCAATCCCACCCCTTCGGAGTGACAGGCGGCGCGTATGCCCCCCTCCCCGCGAACCCCCGAAAGGCGTCGGCTAGGGTTTGGTCCGCATAAACATCCAAACCCCTGCCCGACGCAGGGCGGCGACCGACCAGCGAGAAGGCCGCAGCCGACCGCGCGGGCGAGACTCTCGGGAAGGCGCTACGTGAGTCCCAACGGCTCCGACCGCTCGCCGCGGCGCCCGATGCGGCGGAAGCTGCTGCAGGCACTGACCGCGGGCCTGGTCCTGGCGACCGCAACCGGTTGCACATACAAGGACTTCCCCCGCCTTGGCATGCCCACCCCGACCACGGAAGAGGCTCCGCGGATCCTCTCCCTGTGGCAGGGCTCCTGGGCTGCCGCGCTCGCCGTCGGCGTGCTGGTGTGGGGCCTGATCCTGTGGAGCGCCATGTTCCACCGGCGCAGCCGCACCAAGGTCGAGGTTCCTCCGCAGACTCGGTACAACATGCCGATCGAGGCCCTGTACACGGTGGTCCCGATCATCATCATCTCGGTGCTCTTCTACTTCACCGCCCGGGACGAGTCGAAGCTCCTCGACATGTCCAAGAAGCCCGATGTCACGGTCAACGTGGTCGGCTTCCAGTGGAGCTGGGGCTTCAACTACATCGAGAACGTCCCGGGTTCCACCGGCGATGCCAAGACCGACAAGAACCTGGCCGGTGTCCCGGACCGGTACAAGAAGAACTTCCCGGCGAACGCCGGCGGTGTCTACGACGTCGGTACGCCCGGCACGCGGAACCCGCAGACGGGCAACCCCGGTCCCACGCTCTGGCTCCCCAAGGGCAAGACGGTCCGCTTCGTCCTGACCTCGCGTGACGTCATCCACTCCTTCTGGGTGGTGCCGTTCCTCATGAAGCAGGACGTCATCCCGGGCCACCCCAACGCCTTCCAGGTGACCCCCAACAAGGAGGGCACCTTCCTCGGCAAGTGCGCCGAGCTCTGCGGCGTCGACCACGCCCGGATGCTGTTCAACGTGAAGGTCGTCTCCCCGGAGCGCTACGAGCAGCACCTCAAGGACCTCGTCAAGAAGGGGCAGACCGGTTACATTCCCGCGGGCATCGAGCAGACGCCCCACGAGAAGAACCGGGAGTCGAACATCCTGTGAGCATCCTCAACGAACCCCAGGGTGCCGCGGCGGCTGAAGGCTCGTACGCGGACGAGCTGCCGGTCCGGCGCAAGCAGCCCGGCAATGTCGTGGTGAAGTGGCTGACGACCACCGACCACAAGACGATCGGCACGCTGTATCTGGCGACGTCGTTCGCGTTCTTCCTGATCGGTGGCGTGATGGCGCTGCTCATGCGCGCCGAGCTGGCCCGGCCGGGCCTGCAGATCATGTCGAACGAGCAGTTC